>JBBSEG010000043.1:0-41765 GCA_038239945.1 Burkholderiales bacterium | reverse complement strand
ATTGAATTAGTGGTAGGCCGTGTAGGGATCGAACCTACGACCAACGGATTAAGAGTCCGCTGCTCTACCAGCTGAGCTAACGACCCACTTGGCGCCGCGCGGCGAGTGCCCGCGGCAGGGGCCGGAGTATAGCAAGATCTGCCATCACCGCCGGGGCCGCCGGCAACGGCTCAGCGAGCGCGGCGCCGCAGTCGCTTGACGTTCGCCGCCGTGCGTCGATGCAGCGGCGCAAGTCCCTGCGCCGACAGCGCGACCGCATCGGCCGCCCAATGCCCGACCGCCGCATGCCCGACCGCCGGCGCGGCAGAGGCGATCGACCGGACGTAGCGTTGCATCACCTCGGCCGGAGAGCGGCTCGTGACCAGCATCGCAAGGTCGGCGTTGAGGCGCCACAAGTCGGCCCAGAAGCGGCCGGCGCCGCGCACCGCCTGCTCGACAGCGAGCGTTCCCACCGCGCTCGCGCATTCGAACGACGCGTCGACCTTTTCCTGCACCATGCGCGTCGTTTCGGCGCGATCGCGGGGCGACGGGCTCACGCCGGCCCCCGCAAGTCGCACCGAACGCGTGGCGATCACCTCGGAGGACGCCAGCATCATCTCTCCCGTGCGCCAGGCGAGTCGGGACCACGCGAGCATCGTCATCGGCAGCGCCGGCGACATCGCGCGGGTCACGTCCGGCCACGCAGGGTCAGGTCGAGCATCGAGGAGAACATTTTGCTAGGGGTCCTGGACGCCAGCGTGGCGCGGAGCCGAAGTATCGCCGGTATCGACCCGAGTGTACGTAGGACGAACGCCCGTTCTGAGAAGCTCCTCAGGCGGGGGCATCGGCCGCAACCGTCGCCCACCTCGGTGGCCGGCCGACACCGGTATCGGCGGTACACCGATACCCTGCATCGGCGCCGCCCACGATCCTTGGAACTGTCGAACGAGGAGATCCCGATGGACGACCCACGCAACGCTGGAGCTTCAGGGGCAACGACACTCGCGGTAGCGAACCCCGCCGATGAGATCGCAACCGTTCAGGGCGCGTTGCGCACGACCTTGCGCGCGCTGGCCGTGTGCGCCATTCGCGCATCGGACCAAGGGACGTTCGACCGCCTGGCCACCCGTGCGCGGACGCTGGCGGACCGGCTGGCCGACGCGGTTTACGACCTTGATGACGAGATGGCCGCCGACTCGGCGCGCCGCACCGCCGCAGGATTGCTGGAGCGGCTGGTCGACCTGGAGCGTCTGCACGCCGACCGTACGATGCACTGAAGCCGTGTGGAGCCGCCGGAACCGTGGCTCCGAGTAAGGACCAGGCTCCCTACTTCGCGCGCGGCCGTTCCAGCTTGGCGGTCTCGACCTTGAGCTCGCCTTTCCTCAACGCTTCAGTGAACCGCGCCACCGCACGCCCAACGTTGCGGGCTTCTTCCTGGACGCCCTTGTCCTTGTCGAGGGCATCATGGCTGGTCGCGTACGGCTCGTAGTACCCGATGTAGCGATCGAGCCGCGCCTGGTCGCCCGCATCCACGAGACCCATCCAGTCGAGCCAGTCGGATAGCGCGCGCCGCGAGCCCCCGACCCCGGCGACGTCGCCGTGCACCACCAGCCCGTAGACGCGCTGGTCGAGATGCTTCGGGTAATCCCATCCTTTCAGCTCGAGCGCTTTCGCCTTGGCCGGGTCCTTGCCCTTGGTGGACGTCGGATCGGGGTTGCCCCCATCGGCGCACACCAGCCGGTCGATCATGAGCTTGAGCGCGCTCGACGTCTGGTACCAGTGGGTCGGCGTTACGATCACCACCGCATGCGCGAGCGTCCACCGCTCGTAGATCTCGTTCATCCAGTCGTTCGTCTGGTTGAGCGAGTGATTGGGGTAGCAGCTGCAGGGCCAGTGGCACAGCGGCTCGGCAGTCGACACGCAGCCTTTGCACGGATGGATGTTGCGGCCATATTCGGAGGTGAGGAGACTGAGGTCGAGCGAATCGACCGAGATCCTGGCCTTTTCGAGCTCCTCCTTGACCAGCGTGGCGAGCCTGAACGTCTTCGAGTTCTCGCCGGGGCACGTGCCGTCGTTGCGCGGCGAGCCGCAGATCACCAGCGCCCGCGTGGGCGTGGCGGGGTCCGACCATGTTCTTTGCGCACGTTCGATCCGCTCCTTGGCATCGAGCCATTCCACCGCGAGGTCATAGCCCGGGTCGGCGTAGCCCTTGCCCGCCTTGCGCGTCAACGGCGACTTGCGGCCATCCTTGTACGCGTCCCAGGCGATGGTCTCGAGCTTCCCGATGGCAGCATCCTCGGCGCGAAAGGCGGGGTCGACGAACGAGTTGCGGAAGCGCTCGCCGAACTCGGCGCGCTCGAGGTCGCCAGGCGCCTGGCCCTTGCGTACGGTGGTCACGGCGGACTTTCGTGGTGGGGTGTTCGGTGCACTCGGCGTACGCGACCTTGCGGCGCGTTCACGGCGCGGCTGCGGCCGTCAGGCTGCGCAGGAACGCAACCTCGTCGTCCCGTTGCGCCTTGTCCGCGAAGAAGAACGGATGCGGCGCGTTCGCGCCGCGCGCCGGGTTGAGCAGGTCGTCGAGCGTCGGCACCGAGCTGTCGTGCAGGAAATTGGGCTTGCGCGGCAGATCCAGCAGCAGCGGCAGGACCGTTCCCCGGATACCGCCGCGCTGGCTCGCGTTCACCACCGCCATCTTGTCGTCGAAGATGTTCTCGACAGTGTTGAGGATCGGATTGAGGGGCGGATCGCGCATCGCCAGCAACACGACGGGGTTGTCGCCCGGGAAGATCGTCTTCATCGCGACGGTGAAGGCCGGGACGGGCTTGCCCTGGTCGACGTTATGGCAGCCGGTGCAGCTATGACGGAACATGTCACGCCCGCGCGCGATCGCCCCGGCATCCCCCGCAATCCCGGGCGGCGCCTGCAGGCTGTTGAGATAGCCGTTCATGTCGATGAGCTTGGTGTTGTCGACGCGCACGCCGAGCGGCGCATCCTCGGTGCCTGCGGCGGGGCTGGCGGCCGCCTGCACGAACGGGTAGCCGGTCACGCCGGTCGCCGCCAGCACCTGCACGTACCCATCGGCGATCTCGGTGCCTGCCGCCGTGCCGCCGAACTTGCGCAGGAACGCCCGCCCGCCGGGCGTGGTGGCAACGGTGGGATCGAGCAGCGCGGTGTAGACTAGGTTGCTGAAGTTGTCGAGCCGCGCGATGCCACCCTCCGTGCCCCATGGCGCGGCGAGATCGGTGCGGAACAGCGCCGAGTTGTGCATCGGATCGCCGTTGCCGTCGATGGTGTCGTCGAACGTCCCGACGGGGTAATACGCTGGATTGCTCAGGTACGCGTCGACGTCGGCTTCGGTGGACGTGGGCGTCAGGCCGGTGGGGGCGCGGCCGAGCGTCTTGCCGCCGTTGGCCTGCAACGCGAGCTGCAGCACCGGATAGTAGGCGCGGGAGTTGAGCGCCGTGGCGACGAGCGTGCCGAAGTTCAGCACGTGGTTGGCGCGGCCGTCGAGCCGCTTGCCGATGGATCCGCCATTGGGCACCGCGAGCACCGACGCATCGGTGATGGTATGGCAGAGGGCGCAGGTCGCGCCCGTCTTGCTGCCCTTGGTGATGTCGATGGTGCCCGCGTTCGCGGAATCCTTGGCGACGATGCCGATGATCGCATTGGCGTTGATCAGCTTGATCGTCGTCGCCGGATCGTTGAGGAGCGGCGCATTCGCCGGCGAGAGGTCGGTCCGGGCTTCAGCGCTGATCGCCGCCAGCGTCGCGGCATCGAGCGCTTCCGAATCCACCATCAGGCCGAGCTGCAGAGCCTTCATCGGCGTCACACCGGCCGCCATCACGCCCTGCTGCAGGCGCAGCGCGTCGGTCCAGAAGCCCTCGTTGCCGAACGTCTCGAAGCGGAATACCTGCCGGCCGTTCGCCACGTTGCCGACCGCATGGACGACCGGCGCCTCCGCCGAGCTGGGTCCGTCGGACCCGTTGTCGCCACCGTCTCCGCCGCCACAGCCGGCGAGCGCCAGCGCTCCGAACAAACCGGCGACCAGCGCGCCGAAGTGGTGTCGCAACCGTTTCGAGATCATGCGAGGGCCTCCATGGGACAACGTCAGGAAAGCGCCCGGGGAAGCGCGGTCTGTGCTGAAACGCCTGCCTGGAACCTACTTCTTCGCGGGCATGCCGTCCTTCATCATCCCGACATCGCCCTTCTTCATCATGTCGGCGCACATGGTGTCCTTCTTCATCATCATGTCGTCCTTCTTCATGCCGTCCTTCTGCATCGCCATGTGATCCTTGCATTCCTGCATGGTCATGGGCTTCATCCCGTCCTTCATCATCATGCCGTCCTTCTTCATCTCGTCTGCGGCCTGCGCGACTGGCATGCCCGCAATACCTGCGAGCAGCAATGCGGCGGCAACGGTGGCGATCCTCATGTCGAGCTCCTGTGTAAGGGGAAGAACACGGGCCGGCGCGCGCGCCGGCAACGCGATTGGTGCACCCGGTGCGGCGGCCCCACGCAGGCACACTACCCGCGCACGTAGGCCAGCTCCGTGCGCCACCGAACACAGCGTTCCAACCACTGGTGCAAGCGGCGCGCGAATGCGCTAACCCGGCTGCAAGAACCCTTCGTAGCGGGTACGGATCTCGCGGTAGCAACGGCACGAGCGCTCGACCAGCCCCTTTCGGTCGAGGATCGTCACCATCCCGCGGCGGTACGCGATCAGGCCCGCCTCCTGGAACTGGCTGGCGGCAGCCGAAACGCTGACCCGGCGCACGCCGAGGAGCTGGGCCAGCGATTCCTGCGTGAGCCCGAGGGTGCGCACCGGCACGCGGTCGTCGAACGACAACAGCCACCGGACCAGTCGCTGCTGCACGGTGTGCGCTCGCTCGCACGCGGACGTCGCGCCGATCTGCGCGAACAGCGCATCGGTCGAGCGCAGGAGCAGGCGGTGAAACGCGCCGGCGCGGGCGAACTCGTCGTGCACGATCACGGGGGAGAGCCGCACCGCGCGGCCGCCGATTCGCGCAGTGACGCGGTTGAACGACGTGTCCGAGCCGAACAGGGCCTCGAAGCCGATCATTCCCTCGCTGCCGACGAGCGCAACGGCGGGTGCGATCGCGGGATCGTCCGGATCGGTGCCGGTGGCCTGATCGAGCGACAGCACGGTGTCGAGCGGGAAGTAGACATCGTCGATCCGCTCGCCCGCATCGAGGAGGACATCGCCCGTCTCGACCGTAACCACTGCGACGCCGCGATCGATCCGGTCGATGACCGCCGGCGGCAGCATGGCGAGCACGGCATTTTGGGCGGGATCGAACGTTGGCACCAGGCGCTCCTGAAGTCTCGGGCGCCCCGACATTAGCGGACTCGCGGCTGCGCGTCGACGGGCAGCTTGCGCATGCCCCAGCGACGCGCGCCCGCGTCGGCCTTCAGCGGATCGCAATCACGATTTCCAGATACTCGCCCGGCACGACCAGCGAATGCTCGCCGCCGCGATTGAGGCTTGCGAGGAGCTGCGTGATGTCCTGCGTCAGGACGCCAGCCTGCTCGGCGGGCAACGCGGCGTAGGCCTTGTGCACCGGCCCGTACCAGGTGCGGAACACCTCGATGAAGTGCGCCGCCGAGCGATAGCGGAACATGAAGGTGCGCGGCGTCACCGCGACGGCGGCGGCACGCGCGCCGAACAGCTCGCGCAAATGCGACTCCACGCCCCACGACGAGGGCGGCTGCACGCCGGCCGGCGGCGGCAGCTGCCGGCCCAGCGTCTTGAACAGCTGCCCGACGAAGCCTTCGGGCGTCCAGTTGGCGAGACCCACGCGTCCGCCCGGCCGGCAGACCCGCGCGAGCTCCGCGGCCGCCCGCGGCTGGTCGGGGGCGAACATCACGCCGAACGTGGACAACACGGCGTCGAATCTCGCATCGGCGTATGGCAATGCCTCCGCATCGGCGACCTCGAACTCGATGTCGAAGCGCTCCGCGCGGGCCCGCTCGGCGCCGCGCTCGAGCAGTGTGGACACGTAGTCCGTGGAGGTGACCCGGCAGCCGCGCCGCGCGGCGGCGAGCGTGGCGTTGCCGTTGCCCGCCGCGACGTCGAGCACCCGCTCGTCCGTGCGCAGATCGCACGCCTCGGCCAGCAGCTCGCCGACAAGTTGGAGGCTGGTGCCGATCATGGCGTAATCGCCACTTGCCCACGCCGCCTGCTGGCGGCTCTTGAGGGCGCTCAATTCGACTGGTGCGTTCATGCTCGTGCTCCTGATGACGGGGGGAAACGCCGCGCCGGCCCGATCGGTGGCGTCGTTGGGGCTTCGCGTCGCGCGCTCGGCCGGAAGCAACTGTGCGTTGCGGCAGCCGCGCACGTCCTGCTCGCGCGTCGCGCACGACTGACCGATCGTCCGCGCGTATCGCGGAGTCCCGGCGCGGTTGCCCGGGCGTCCGGACGCGTTGCCGAATCGTCCGCGCGGTCACCGCAACGAGGTGCCGGCTTGGCAGTGCGCGCCGCCTCGCTCACAATCGTGCGCTACGAATCCGCGGAGGGGCCATGGCAATGCAGGACATCGCGGCGGCGATGCAGCGGGTGGAAGCGGCGCTGCGCCGGCGTCCGGAGCTCGGCCCTCACGACGACGATCCCGCCGTGTCGAGATGGCAGGGGGACTTGCGGGTCGTGTCCAGTCACGCCAACGGCACGCAGGTCGAGACCGACATGCCGAAGGAGCTCGGCGGCAGCGGCGGCGGGGTCACCGCCGGCTGGCTGATGCGCGCGGGCCTTGCATCGTGCCTGGCCACCCGCATCGCGATGAGCGCGGCCGCGGCCGGCATCGAGCTCGCTACGCTCGAGGTGACAGTCGCCAGCCGCTCGAACGTGCGCGGGCTGCTCGGCGTGGGGGCGGGCGCCGGCCCGATCGGTCCCGGGCCCTTCGATGTCGAGCTCGCAGTGCGCATCGGTGCGAAGGATGTCGCTGCGTCGCGCCTGCGCGCGCTGGTCGAGGAAAGCGACCGGTGCTCGCCCGTGCCCGACGCGCTGCGCAACACCGTACCGGTCGCCGTGCGCGTCGACATCGTGGTCGCGTAGGGCGCTTCCATGGACGCGCTATCCGAGATCCTGCGCGTCGTGCGCCTGGTGGGCGCCATCTTCATTCACGCCCGCTTCACCGCACCCTGGTGCTACCAGTCGCCGAGCGCCGACACTGCGGCCACGCTGCTCGAGCCCCGCGCCGAGCGCGTGGTGATCTTCCACCTCATCACCGAGGGCGACTGCTGGGTGGAGCTGCCGGACGCCTCCCCCGTGCGGCTCACGGCCGGCGACGCCGTGCTGTTTCCGCAGGGCCACGCGCACCGGATGAACTCGACCCCCGGCCTGGCGCCCGCGAAGGGTGCCCGGCTGGACGAAGTGCTGTCGCGTCGACCGCGCCAGCTCGTGTACGGCGGCGGGGGGCCGGCCACGCGGCTCGTATGCGGCTATCTTGCCTGCGACGCGCGGCTCGCACGCATGCTGCTGGCCGGGCTGCCGCCGATGGTGCGGGTCAACGTACGCGGCTCGAATGCGGGCCTCTGGCTCGAGGCATCGGTGCGCTACGCGCTCGCCGAGGCACGCTCGCCGCGCCCCGGCGGCGCCGGCGTGCTGGCAAAGCTCGCGGAGGTACTGTTCATCGAAGTGCTGCGCCTCCACATGAACGAGCAGGGACCGGGACGGACCGGCTGGCTGGCGGGCGTGGGTGATCGCGTCGTGGGCGGGGCGCTCTCCGCGCTGCACGGGCGTCCGGCCGACGCATGGACGCTCGCGTCGCTCGCACGCGCCGCCGATACCTCGCGATCGGTGCTGGCCGAGCGCTTCCAGCAACTCGTCGGCAGCTCGCCGATGCAATACCTGGCGCAGTGGCGGATGCTGCTGGCTGCGAACCTGCTGTGTCGAAGCAACGCCCCGCTCGCGCGCATCGCCGAGGACGTGGGCTACCAGACCGATACGGCATTCAGCCGCGCATTCCGGCGCGAATTCGGCGCACCGCCCGCGGCGTGGCGCCGCAGCCAGGCGGCGCGCGCCGTGCGCTAAGGCAGGAAGCCCAGGTTCTGCGTACCGAAGTTGCCGATGTTGGGCAGCACGGATGCGAGCTCGCTCGCCTGCGTGACGCCCATCCAGCGTGCAAACGTCGCCGCGTAGACGTCGCTCGCGACGGTCGGCAGCAGTCGGCCCTGGCCGACGTCCACGCTCTGACCCGTGCCGGGGTCGACCAGCGTGAGCGCGCTCTGGGCGTTGATGCCCGCGACGGGGATGGTGCCGTACAGCGTGCCGCCCGACACGGCACCGCCGAGCACCAGGTGGTGCCCGCCCCAACCGTGATCGGAGCCGCTGCCGTTGCACGTGTACGTACGTCCGAAATCGGACGCTGTAAACGTGGTGACGCTCGAGGCGACGCCCAGCGCGACGGTCTTGCGGTAGAAGGCGTCGAGGCCATCGTCGATCATCTGCAACAGCGCAGGCTGAAGGGTGGCCTGGTCGCCATGCGTGTCGAAGCCTCCGAGCGACACGAAGAAGACCTGCCGCTTGACGCCGAACGTCGTCCGCGCGGCGATGAGGCGCGCGACCATGCGGAGCTGGTTCGCCAGCGCATTGGTAACCTGGGAGGGTTGCGCATCGGTGCCGGTGCCGGGGAAGTCCGTGCGGTAGCTGCCGAGCGGCGCGAGCGCCGCGGTGACCGCGGCTTCGGTGTCGATCGAGCGTGCGGCGATGTCTGCAAACTCGTCCTCGAGCAGGTTCGTGCGCAGGGCCACCAACCGGTCCGCGTACAGCTGCTGGGGGTTGGCCCCGCCCGTGTCCCAGTCGCGCCATGCGCTGATCTTGATCGGGCCGTTCGGCGAGACCTGATACGGCGCTGCACCGGGCTGGGCCGCCACCATGAACTGGTTCGACCCGTTGATCGAGACCGACAGCGGCAGCGCGCTCGCGCCGTTGGCGGTGTAGAGCAGATCGGCCATCCGGCCGCCCCAGCCCGTCGCGAACGGCACCGCCGGGTTGCCGCTCTGCCAATGGCTCTGCATGTCCGAGTGAGAGAACAGCTGCGGCGGGAGGGGTACCGACTGCGCGTTGTATTGTGCGAGCGTCGTGGGCCCGAGCAGCGGCCCGACGTCGCCCACGATGGCCAGCCGGCGATCGACATTGAAGAGCTGGGCGAGCTTGGGCAGCGACGGGTGCGCCGCGAACGTGCGCCCATTGGGATTGAGCGGCGAGAGCCCGACCACCGCGCCCGGCGATTGCGCCAGGATGCCGCGCTTGCTGGTGTATGCATTCCATTCGCCGGCGGCCGTCGGAATCACCAGGTTGTGGCTGTCGCTGCCGCCGTACAGGAACACGCACACCAGCGCACGGTAATCCGAGAACGGGCCTGCCGCCTGGGCCGAGCGTGCGAGCGCAGCGACGAGCGGCATGCCCGCCACTCCGGCCGTCATGCGCAGGAACCGGCGCCGGTCCGGCGAGAGCTTCGAGTCGGAACCGCGGGCGCTCATTTCTGGACCAGTCCGTCGGGGGTGTTGAGCAGCAGCCACAACGCGGTCTTGAACCGCTCGTCGCGGCCTGAGGCGTTGCCGGCGCCGATCTTGCCGATCGAGGCGATCAGCGCGCGCTTGAAGCCCGGATCGAGCATCCCCTCGGCCATCAGGAGATCGAGCTCCTCGACGAGCTGCGTGGCGTTCGCGGCAATGCCCGTGTAGTAGCTGTAGTCGGGCTTGATCCAGTACGAGGGCGTAACGCCAGCCTCCCATGAGCGGAAGCCGCCGATGATTCCCCACTTGGAAAAGTCCGAATAGCCGGCCACCGAATCGGTGGTCGTGATCTGGAACTCCGGCGCGGCGGAGCCGTCGGCGCCAAAGGCCGTGCTCGGCGCGAAGTGCGGCGAATAGAAGTTGAACACCGACGGCGCCCGCAGCACGTCCTGCGCGAGATCGCTCGAATCGGTCAGGTCCCAAACCTGGTAGTACTGCTGCGCGTTGTTGATCACCGACTTGAACGCGCGATGCGCCTGCACGAAGCGCACGATCGGCTCGCGCAGCCGACCCCACTTCGCGCGTGCCACGAAGGGCATTCCCACCGCCTCGGGGTCGCGCAGGATCGCGCGCCACACGGCCTTCATGTCACCGCGCACGCCGCTGCCGTTGTTGTTGAATGCACTCGCGACGCGCTGCACGTAGGCCGGGCTCGGGTTGCTCGTCACCAGGCGCTGGATCAGCTGCCGGCCGATGAAGGGGCCCACGTTGGGATGGTTGAATATGTTCGCGACGGCGCCGTCGATGTCCTGCTGCGGCGTCTGCCCGGCGGCGAGCATGCCGTTGACCGCATTCGGATATGCAAGGAGCTGCTTGGCGCCGGTATCGTGCGCGGGCCCGGCGATGTCGCGCGTGTTGTCGGCCGCGCGATACGGCGCGAGCCACGGCTGCATGGGTTGCGACCAGGCCGGACACGCCTTCTGCACGCGTGTGAGGTGATCGGTGTCCCAGATGTCGGGGTAGAGCCAGCGCCACGACTTGGTCTGATCCTGGCCCGCGAACGTCCAGCCGGAGTAGGCCTTCGCAAAGCTCTGCACGACCGCCTGGTCGTAGGTGGGAACCGGCTTGCCGTTGGCGTCCTTGACGAGGCTTGCGTCGGGATTGAGCATGACCGTGCCGATTGAGAACAACTGCAGCATCTCGCGCGCGAAGTTCTCGTTCGGGATCTGCCCGCTGATGGCGTCGTTCTTCGCGCTCCCCTTCATGTTGAGGTACTCGCCCATCACCGGGTGCTGCGCGACGCCCTTGAGCAAATCCTGGAAGTTGCCGAAGGCGTTGTCGGCGAGCAGGTCGAGATAGGACGTCGGGCCGCAGTAGGCGTCCTGGACGGTGTTGTTCTCGAGCGATATCACGAGGATCTGGGACAGCGCGAACGTCGCGCGCATCCGCAGCTGGTCATCGCCCTGGAACAGCTGCCGCCAGATCGCGGCGCTGTTGACTTCCCATTCCTCCATGCCGCCGGTGAGCATCGGGTAGACGTATCCCGTGAAGGACGTGCGCGGCTTGCCGAACTGCTCGTTCAGCCACGCATCGGGCCCGATGGCGTTCATGCGCACGATCTCGTCGCGCGACGAGCCGAAAGTGGCGTGCGCGAGCAGGCGCGCGGCCGAGCGGTAGCCGTAGATTCCCGCGTCGTAGGCGAGCGACCATGCGGGGTCGGACAGCACGATCGACGTCGCCGAAGGCGCGACGCCGTTCATCAGCCATACCGCGGTCTGGCCGTTGACGGCGTTGCGAAACACGAGGTCCGCCCGGCTGTCGCCGTTCGTATCGGCAACCTGGGCCAGCGTCCATGCGGGATCCGCGAGCACGACGGCGCTCGACGTCGCGGAGACGCCGTTCATGAGCCACACCGCGACCTGCCCGTTCACGCTGTTGGTCCAGACCAGATCGCTGCGCGAGTCGCCGTTGAGGTCCGCCGCCGCGCTCACCGACCAGCTGGGATCGGTCATCACGAACGCGCTGGCTTGCGCAGTCGTGCCGTTCATGAGCCATAGCGCGGTCTGCCCGGTGACGCTGTTGCGCCAGACGAGATCCGCACGGCCATCGCCGTTGAAGTCGCCGGTTGCCGTCACCGCCCAGGTCGGGTTGTTCATGACGAAGGCGCTGGCCGACACGTTGGCGCCGTTCATGAGCCAGATCACGGTCTGACCGGTCGCGCTATTGCGCCACAGGAGGTCGGTCCTGCCGTCGCCGTTGAAATCGGCGGTGTAGGCAGCCACCCAGTTCGGGTCGTTCATGACGAACGCGCTGGTTGCCGCCGCCAGCCCGTTCATCAGCCAGATGGCGGTCTGTCCCGTCGCCCCATTGCGCCACACGAGGTCCGTCTTGCCATCGCCGTTGAAGTCGCCGGTGGCGGTGACGGCCCAGTTCGGGTCGCTCATCACGAATCCGCTGCTCGACACGCCGACGCCGTTCATGAGCCAGATCGCCGTCTGGCCCGACACGCTGTTGTGCCACACGAGATCCGTCTTGCCGTCGCCGTTGAAGTCCCCGAGCGCGGTGACCTGCCAGGTCGGGTCGCTGATGATCGTCGCCGTGGCGGCCGGGCTCGTGCCGCTCATCAGCCAAATCGTCGTCTGGCCGGATACGCTGTTGCGCCACAAGAGGTCCGTCGTGCCGTTCCCATCGAAGTCGGGGCGCGGCGCGGCGGCCAGCACGGTGACGGTCCACGCAATGCCGAGCAGGGCCGCCAACGCTCGCGCCGCGCGACGCCGGGGCCAGGCGCGGGACGGCAACCCGGCGCCGCAGACGACAGCCGGCGTGTGGAGCGACATGCGGGGCAATACCATGGCCAAAGCGTAAGCGAAAAGCGGACGGCGTGCAATGACAATGTCATAGGAACGGACCAGCGGTGGTGGCGCGGTACAGGCATCGCGGAGACGGATTTCTCCAATTGAAGCGGCCCCGATTCGGAGTTAGCTTCGGGCTGCCGCTTCGGCCCAACCACTGGAGGCTTCGTCATGCCCATCGATGGAATTTCGCGCCTCATCGCGGTGACCCAGATGAAGTCGGCCAATGCCAACCAGGCGGCCCTCGACGGGGCGTCGCAGCAGCAGGGTCTCATCCGCCAGCAGAAGCAGCTGCGCGGCGTGCAGTCGCAGTTATCCTCGTCGCAGGGCGGGCAGGCGTACTTCGCCCCATTGAAGCAGCTGGACCAAAAGCGTGCGCTGGACGAGCTGCAGCAGCGCCTGCGGATGTTGCGGCGGAGCCTGTCGCCTGCGGCGGCGGCGCTGTTCGATCAGTGGGTGGAATGGGCAGCGGAGCACCGCTGACGCACTGCGCTTCGAGCACAATTCCTACGACGCATTCCCAACGCGCCGATACTCCCGTCGCGCGTTCGATGCGAAGGTCGCTGCTCGATGCGGGGAGATCCTTTCGCGCGTCGCTCGTTCACTCCCGCCCGTCCAAGCTGCACGATCCGCGGGGTGTTCTCCCGCATCATTCAGAAGGAGCCTCGCGAATGGGTATCTTCAGCTCGATCATGGACAAGATCTTTCACCACAGCACCGCGGCTGGATCCGGAACCGCGGCAGGGCAAACACTGCCTGCGCAGCAGTCGCAGGCGCCTGGCGCCACGCCGAGTGCAACAGCGCCGGCCGCGCGGCTGCAGGCGGTGGACGTCGACGCGGTGCTGTCGACGCTCGCCCAGTCGAAGGGCGGCGGGGGCAACTGGCGCACGTCGATCGTCGACCTGCTCAAGTTGCTCGACCTCGATTCCAGCCTCAACGCCCGCAAGGAGCTGGCGGCCGAGCTCGATGTGCACGCGGGCGGCGACGGCACCGCCGAGCAGAACATGGCGTTGCAGCGCGCGGTGATGTCGAAGCTCGCCGACAATGGCGGCAAGGTGCCGGACAGCCTGCGCCACTGACGGCCTGAACAGGGGCGGCGTGCGGACGCCGGCGCGAGCTGGCTCCGCCGCTCGCCGTTCACATCTCCCGCCTCCCTCCGGTCAAACAAGGCAGCCCTGTGCAGCGCAACGTCCTGCTCGTTCTCGCAACCCTGGGCGCGTCGGTAGGCGCCTTCGGGCAAGTGCCCACGCATCCGGTTCAGGTGATCGACCCCGTGCTGCAGATGCCGGCCTGGTCGCTCGCCATACCGGCGGGCTGGACCGCGGACGCCACCATGATGGCCGGCACGTCGTGCGTATCCGCGACCACCCCCGTCTATCGCGTCCTGAGCCCGGACGGCCACGCGGGCGCCTATTTCCTCCCGCGCGTGGACTGGGCCTGGGGGCCCGCGGCGCGCCCGGGCGCCGACTGTCTGCCTGTGCAGCGCATGCTCAGCGCCCGCGAGTACCTGACCACCCTGATCCGCAGCCGCGGCGTGGGCTACGTCGGCGACGAGCCCGTGCCCGAGCTCGCGGACCTGCGCCGCAACGTCGACGCACAGAACCGGCAGACGGCCGGCATGCGCCGCACCGCGGGCGACATGGCACGCTTCCTCGTCCGCTACGCAGTCGACGGCCAGCCGGTGGAGGAGTGGGATACGGTGACCACGAGCTGCAGCGATGCGATCCTCGCCGCGATCGGGCACCAGTACAGCTGCTCGGCGTTCGCGACGCGCTGGTTCGCCCCGCTCGGCCAATTGCGCGCGCTGCTCCCCACCTTCCAGTCGATCAGGCTCACGTTGAATCCGGACTGGATGAGCCGCTGGTCCGCGCTCACGGCCGCGCGCATCGGCGAACGCTCGCGCCAGCAAACGGACGCGCTGTTGCAGCAGGGCAACCTCGCGCAAGCGGCGCGTGCACGCGAGCACCGGTCGTTCATGGCGAGCATGCAGCACGGAGGCGACGCGCGGGCCGAGCAGTTCCACGAGCGCATGTTCCAGAAGCAGCATCAGTCGGACGACTTCGTCGACTACATCGTCGGCTGCCAGCGCGCGTACAGCGGCCGCAACCGCGTGTCCGCGGGCGCCGACTGCCCCAACCGGCAGACGTTCTGATGGCGCTGCACGCCGGCCGGAAGTTTCAAGTCGAGGACGAGTGGACAGGGTCGATCACGCGCTGCCCGTACCGCGTCATCCCCCGAGGCGCCGGCCGACCACCCCGATCAACAGCAGCAACACGGCGATGGCGAGGAACGCCACCGGCAGCGACGTGAGCTGCGCGACGAAGCCGACGAAGGCCGGCCCTGCGAGCAGTCCCGCGTAGCCGAGGGTCATGATCGCTGGAATGGCCGTGCTGTGCGGCATGGCCGACTGGCGCCCGGCGCTGCTGAACAGCACGGGCACGATGTTGGCGCACCCCAACCCGACCAGCGCGAATCCAGCCAACGCCATCGTCAACGCTGGCGCGAAAGCGGCCACCACGACGCCCGCCGACGCGGCCGCGCTTCCGGCGACGATCACGCGCCGGCCGCCCCATCGCTGCACGACGCGATCGCCGGTGAGCCGGCCCACGGTCATCGCGGCGGCGAAGCACGTATACCCTAGCCCCGCCTGCGCGGCCTCGACCCCGCGCACCGATACGAGCAGCACCGCGCTCCAGTCGAGCATCGCGCCCTCGGCCAGGAACGCCACTGCGCACAGCGCGCCGATCCGGAGCACCACGCCGCGAGGAACCGCGAATGCCGGCCCGGCGCGCGCAGGGCGGCGGGGCAGCAGCCCGCGCGCGGCCGCAACCAGCCCAACGAGCAGCGCGACCACGACGAGCAGCGTGGCGCGCAGCGGCGATGCGCCGGCGCCCAGCAGCGCGGTGACGCCGGCGGCCCCCAGCACCCCGCCCAGGCTGAACAGTCCGTGAAATCCCGACATCATGGCGCGCTGCGCGGCGCGCTCGACGATCAACGCCTGGAGATTCATTGCAACGTCGAGCGCACCGACACCGGCGCCGAACGCCAGCAGGGCGGCAATCAGCACGGGCAGCGACGCAGCCGTCGCCAGCAACGGCAGCGCGATGCACAGCAGCAGCGTGGAGGCGACGATCGCCGCCCGGCAACCAGCACGCGCCGCGAGCGCGCCCGCCAGCGGCATGGTCGCCGTCGAGCCGGCGCCCACGCACAACAGCAGCAAGCCGAGCACGCCGTCGCCGACCTCGACGCGCGACTTCGCGAACGGCACCAGCGGCGCCCACGCCGCCATGCCGATCCCCGAGATCAGAAACACGACGCGCGTGGCGATCTGCGCGCCCCGACCTGGAGCAGGACACTCGACCGCCGTGCGCAAGCGACCCGTTACAGCGCGCCGGCGAGCCCGCGCAGCACCTCGCGCGGGTTCGACTCGATCGGGTCGCCGTGCGACACGAGAATGCGCTTCAGCGATTCGAGCCCCGCCCACTGGACGAGCGCGGCGCGCAACGCGTCCTTGTCCTTGACCAGGGCGAGCTTGACGACCGCCGGTATCTGCGCGGCATCGCCGGCGAATCCGGCGAGACCGAGCAGCCAGCCCTCGATGCCCGCCGCGTGCCGGATGTTGCCGATCAGGTCGTTGAGCACCAGGGTCGTCCCGTCGGTGCTGCGCACGACGAGTGCCGCTTCGTGATCGCGCGTTCCCGGCACGGTGACGAACTGAACGTGCGGATCGCCGAAATCCGGGGCCGACGTATCGACCGGCACGGTTTCCGCGACCTTGTCGCGCGCGCCGGCCGGCGCCACTACCTGCACCTGCGGGTAGCGCTCCTTCCACCCTTTGGCGTCGAGCCGGTGATGGTCGTTCGGCACGACGAGGAACGCCGGCCGCCCGAAGGCATCGAGCTCCGCCATTTGCGGCTCGGCGAGGGCGATTCCGCTCCAAATGACCAGCCGCCGGCCGGCGAGGCGCACCACGGTCATGCGCCGGGGCAGGTTCATCAGCGGCATGCGAATCTGGCCCACGACAGTCAGGATGTCGGGGTTGACCTCGATCAGTTCGCCGTGCGGCAGCACGGTCCAATGTTCGTTGGGTTTGCTCACGGTTGGCTCCTCCGGCGGGTGACGCTGTCGGAAAATCTTACGCCTGTGGCAGCCTACCCGTGGCGGGCTCACGCTAGCTACTGATTAATTTGGTTAAAACGTCACTGGCACGGGACATGCGCTCGATTGCGACGCGCGTCCGTCCGGTCGTTTGGGCGCGCGACCGCTCGGGCCGATCAGGGCCGACGCGGCGCCCAAACGTCACTACGGGGAGAGCGAAGTTGATCGTTCAAAAGCTAGTCGTCGGATGCCTGTCGTTCGCAACAGCCACCGCAGCACTCGCAGGAACGAGCGTCCCGCTGGGCGCGCGCCTGGGGCTTCGCCTCGGTCACGTCCTCGGACTGCCGATGGGATCGGTGCTGCCGGTCGCCAGTGGCGGATTGCTGGTGGTAGCGGCCATCAGCCTCGTAGTCGGCATCGGCATCGTCCGGCGCAAGCGCGCGCCCTGAGGCGCCGGCGGCGCCGCGGGCCATCGCTCCGGCCCGCGCTCAGGTGAGCGATGACTGAAGCATTCGAGAGCGTCTACGCGCTCGTCTTCTTCTCGACCGCCATCGCGCTCCTCCTGCTGGAACGCCGGCGTCGCTGGCAACGACAGCCCGTTGCGATTGCGCGGCGCTGGACCAGCAATCTCGGCCTGTTCGTCATCGGCAGCGTAGTGACCGGGCTGGTTTTCCCGGTCGGCGTGATCGCGCTGGCGGAGCACCGGTCGGCGGGCCCGCTCGAACGGCTCGGGTTGCCGTTCGCGCTCGAGCTGGTGGCGACGTTCCTCCTGCTCGACCTCTGGCGGTACTGGGAACATCGAGTGTGGCACCGCGTGCCGCTGCTCTGGCGCTTCCATCTCGTCCATCACAGCGATACGCACGTCGATGTCACCACTTCGGAGCGCCATCATCCGGTCGAGGCGGTGCTCGGCACGGCCGTCCTCAGCGGGATCGTGCTGCTCCTCGGCTTCTCGGCGCCGGCGCTCGCGGTCTATCTGCTGGTCGCAACGGTCGTCGCGCTCTACTCCCACGCCAACCTGCGCCTGCCGGCGCGATTCGAGCGAGCGCTCCGCCGGTACATCGTGACCGTCCCGGTGCACGCCATGCATCACTCGAGCGTGCGCGCCCACACGGACAGCAACTACGGCTCGGTGCTGACGCTCTGGGACCGGTGCTTCGGCACCTATGTCGACCCCGACAGCGCACGCATTCCGCACGTCGGGCTCGAATACTTTCACCGGACGAACGACACGCGCCTCGGCCGCGTGCTGCAGCAGCCGCTGCTGTTCCGGCGCAACCTGCACGCCGAGTATCCGCCACGCGAGGACGCTGGCGCGCACGCATGGCTGGCCGAGACGAACGCGCGATTCCTCCCCGTCACGCTGACGGCCGAGTGGCTCGCGGTGCTTCTCGGCGGCGCGATCGGTTGCGCCTTGGTGATCCTCGGCGCGTGGCCGGCCGTCGTCGACATGACGACCGCCTGGCAGAGCGAGCCGTACCAATACGCGTGGCTCGTTGTCCCGATGCTCGCGTACATGGCGTGGTCGACGCTGCGATCAACGGGTTTGCAGGTGCGGCCCCAGCCGGGGTTCGCAGGCGTGCTCGTGGTGCTCGTCGCGGCGGTCGTCTGGATCGGCGCTGCGTCGATGAATCTGGACGTCGGCCGGGAGCTCGCGTTCGTTCTCGCCCTCCAGGGCATCGCCTTGTCGACGCTCGGCTGGCGCCTCTATCGCCGCAGCTTCCCGGCGTGGGCGCTGCTGTTCCTCATGGTTCCTGCCGGCGACCTGCTGCAGCCGGTGTTGCGCTGGCTCACGCTCGAATCCATCGACGGCTTCGCCACGTTGGCGCGGCTGCCGCACAGCCTGGACGGCTACGTGGTGTTCATCGGGACGCACCGCTACATCGTCGTCGACGAATGCTCGGGGCTGTCCTATGTCACGCTGGGATCGTTCCTCGGCTATTGCTTCGGGCTGCTACTGTACCGGTCGTTCGGACGGATCGCCGGGTTGGCCCTCCTGGGTGCGGGGGTCGGGATCCTCACCAACGTCGTGCGCGTGAACGCGATCGTGCTGATCGACTGGGTGCGCGGCTCGCAGATGGATCTCAGCGCACACGGCACGATCCAGTGGATCGCCCTGCTCGCCGCGCTCGCGGTCCTCTTCTACGTGCTGGGCCGCCTCGAGCCCGAGCCATCCGTCGCCGCCCCTCCGCTCGCCGGCGGAGTGTCGCCTCCGCACCGCTTCGCGCCCGCTGCGGCCGTGGTGTCGGGCCTGCTGATCGTCGGCAGCGCCGCGGCATGGCCCGCGCACGACCCACCGGCGCCTGGCGGATCGACCACCGCCGCGTTTCCGCGCGCTGTCGGCGGATGGACGCTCGCCGGCTCCGGTTCCGGGTGGGTTGCCGACCCGCAGGGCGGCAGCGAGTCGTTCGACCTGACCTACGCCCACGACGACAGCAGTGTGCAGGTAGTGGTGGTCGACGCCCTGTCCGCGACGTCGAAGCTGCCGGAAGGGCGGCTCGCGCCAGGCGACAGCAGCATCTGGCGCGAGAAGCGCATCAGCACCGAGACCGGATGCGCAGACGGCGAATGCATGACCATGCGACACGCGATCTGGCAACGCGATCGCAGCCGCGAGGTGCAGCACGTGTACGCCGCGTACAGCATCGACGGCCACCTCACCGCGTCGCGGCTTGCAGCGCGCGCGTCGCAGGGATGGGCCCGCCTGACCGGGCGCCACCCGCGACCCCGCCTCGTGGGCATTGCGTCCGCGGCCGCGGTTGGCGACGCGGGAGCGCTCGCCGCGCTGTTCGTCGCGCTGCAGGCGACGGCGGAACGCCCGTCGCTCGCCGAGCCGGTCGCGACGCGCTAGCCGAATGCGATGGTGATGGCGACGAGCGCCGTCATGCCCAGCGCGAGCAGCGTGATGTAGACGATGCCGACCGGCAGGCTGCGCAAAAATCCGGTCCACCACGCGCCCTCGTACACCTTTTTCCTGGCGCGCCCCACGTAGATCACGATCCAGATCGCGAGCGCGATGTCGACGATGGTCCAGCGCGACAACGTCAGGGCGATCAGCAGCAGGAACGCGAATGCGTGCACGTGTGCGCTGTACACCAGGTGCTCGGTGTAGCGGTACGGGCGCTTGGGATAGCGGGATTGCGCCGCAAGTAGCTCAGCTTCTGCAGCAACGCGAACACCGGCAGCAATCCGACCATCGCGTAGGGCCCGTAGCGCAGCACGCCGAATAGACTTGCGCGGATTGCTCGCTGGGCGTCAGTTGCCGGAAGCGGGCGAAATGCTCGCGCGTGTTGACCGGCAGCCAGCCGTCCACGCGCGCCGCCAACCGGTCGAACGATTCGTCGACGTCGACGTGCAACTTGCCGTCGCCGGGTTGCGAGCCGGGATGTGCGTCGTCCTTCACTGTGCCGAAATCGATTTGCAGGTCGGCCGGCGATCCGTCCGCGGACTTCGCACCGGGCGTGGGTCGGGCCTTCGCGCGTGACGCGTCCTGCGGGTCCGTACGATCCGGCATCGACACCGTGACCACGCCGACGGGTGTGTTTACCACTCGCATGGTGCCGAAGAGCAGGATGGCGGTCACGAACGCGAGGCGCGCGGGTCGCACGTAGCGCTTGCGCCGGCCGCGCAGATATTCCGTCGTCAGCACGCCGGGCCGGAACAGCAGGACATACAGCGTGCGCCAGGTGCGCCCGTCCCACGCGACCACGCGTCCGGCCGCGTCGCGAATCATCTCGCGCGCAGTGGGCAATGCGAGGCGCGTTTCCTGGCCGCACTCGGGGCAGAACTTCCCCGGTGCGAGGCTGCCGCAGTTGGCGCAGCGATGCTCGCCCGGGCAGGTTGCCGGGAGGGTGTGCGAATTATCCGGTGGTAGCGGGTCGGCCATCGCGGCGCCGGTGGAGATGCGCGTCGCCGGATTGTCACCGTTTCCAGCGACCTTGGCGATCGTCACGGCATTCCGAACGCCTGCTTCACCGTTGCCCCCCATAGCCTGTGCATCCCACGTCTTAGCCACGAGGGCTGCCGTGCAGAACAACGCGTGCGTCACGCCGTGGTACTCGCGGCGCCCGACCGAAACGTTCGCTTTCTTCAGCGCGTCTCTTTCATCGCCGCGCCCGCACGCCGCGCCGCGACCGATTACTGCTCAGCCGTGATGCGATTTCGCTGGATGAACTCGCCCCAGCTCGCGCGCTCTGCCTTCAGGCTCGCCGCGAACTCCTCGGGGGTATCGAACACCGGCACCAGCGCCTGCTGCTCGAGCCGTCCCGCCTGCGCTTTCATCGCCTTGCCGACCTCGGCCGACAGGCGCTGCAGGATCGGTTTCTGCACCCCAGCCGGCGCCATCACGCTGAACGACGTGGGCGCGTCGAACCGGTCGAGCCCGACCTCCGCGAAGGTCGGCACCTTCGGCAGCAGGGCGGTCTTGCGATCGACCGCGAGCGGGCGGACCTTGCCCGAAATCACGTAGGGAAGCACCGAGGCGAGGTCCGTATACATGAATTGCAGCCGTCCGCCCATCAGGTCCTGGTAGGCGGGCGCCACACCCTTGTACGGAACATGGAGAAACCTGACGCCGGCCGCTTCCTCCAGCTTGCGCACGCCCAGATACGGAGACGTACCCGTTCCGGCGGAGCCGTAGGCAAGGATGCCCGGCCTCTGCTTCGCCACCGCCAGGAATTCGGCGACGCTCGTCGCCCCCACCGAAGGCTCGACCACGAGCACGTTGATCGCCATCACGCCGCGGGAGACGGTGACGAGATCGCGGTCTACATCGAACGACACGTTCTTAATCAACGCCGGGTTGATGGCGAGCGCCGCGTTCGCCGAGACGAGGAACGTGTAGCCGTCCGGTGCGGCACGTGCCACTGCTTCGCTGCCGATGTTGCCGCTCGCGCCCGGCCGGTTCTCGACGATGAACTGTTGCTTCAGCGCGTCGCTCAGCGATTGAGCGAGCAGGCGCGCGTACACGTCGGTGCCGCCGCCGGGCGACGACGGGACGACGAGCCTCACGGGCTTGGCGGGCCAGGCGTCCTGCCCTGCGGCCGGTAGGGCGACCAGCGCGGTCAGCATGGCAAACGCCACGGATGCGAAGCAAGGCATGAGTTCACCCGAATGGTCCTGCGAGAGGATCTGCGCTGGGGTGGCGCTATACGTTCACGCGACGGCGAGCTCGACGCGCTTGCCCGCCGGCACGGGCACGGCGGGATTCGACGCGGCGCACACCAGAGCGTCGAGCATCCGGTCGGCCTCGCCAGCGTCGGCCGCACGGTCCAGGCACGCCGCGACATACCGGTCCGGCCGGAGCACGACGCCGCGGACCTTCGCCTGCTCGAACAGCGCGCCGATCACGCCGGCAGCGTCGCGCACTCGTTCGACGCCGGCGTCCTCGTTGCCGCCGACGAAACGGTGATCGCGCGGGATGACGCGAAGCAACGCGGTGGCCAGTCCGCGGCGACCGTTCGGAGCGGCCACCGGCAGCGCGCCGTCGTCCCACTCGACTACGGCGAAGTCCCTGCCCAGCAGTGTATCGAGCAGCACCCGAGTGCCATCCGGGCGCTCGACCGGAGGCTGTGGAAACATCCGTCCACGCAACGCTGGTCCGGCGGACCCCGTCACGAAGCCAGTCGCGAAATGCGGCTTCGGCTTGTATTTCATCTGCATCACGTAGTCGCGCGCCGGCTTGTAAAGGGCGAGCGCGCGCAACGCGGTTTGCGTGAGCAGCGCCTGCGCCGTGCCCCGCGGCATCATCACCCGCCCCATGCGAATCGCCATCCGGATGAGGGCCCACGCATGCGGCTTGCGCTCCGACTCGTAGCTGTCCAGCGCCGCGACGCCCAGCTCGCCCCGCACGCAGGCCGCGAGCTTCCAGCCCAGGTTGCACGCGTCGCGGACGCCGCTGTTCATGCCTTGCCCGGCGAAGGGGGGCGTCAGGTGCGCCGCGTCGCCTGCCAGGAAGATGCGGCCGACGCGCCAGCGCTCGGCCATGCGCGCGTGAAAGTGATAGATGACCTTGCGCGCGATCTCCAGCCGCGCGTCCTCGGCGCTGTAGCGAGCAAGCAGCGTGCGCACGTTCGCCTCTTCCAACAGGCGGACCGGATCCTCGCCGGGGAGCATCATGAATTCGTAGCGCCGCGTCCCCTCGGGCCCGGGCAGCGCCAGCCCCGGCCGCTGTGGGTCGCAAAATACGCGTGTATGGCGAAAGCGGTCCGTCGAGCCGACCAGATCGACGATCAGCCATTTCTCGTCGTACGTGCTGCCGCTCATCGCGATTCCCAGCGCTTCGCGGATGCCGCTGCGTCCGCCGTCGCAAGCCGCGACGTATTGGGCGCGCACCTCGCGGCGCGTGCCGTCCGGCCGGGCCGTCGAGACGACGACGGCGTCGCCGTTCTGCTCCAGCCCCGTCACCCGCGTGTCGAAACGCATCTCCACGCACGGGAAGCGCGCCACGCCCTCGCGCAGCTGCGCCTCCAGGACCGGTTGGCGGAATGCCGAGCGGCGGGGATAGCCGAATTCCACCGCATCGGGCACGACCTGGGCGAAGCTGCGTCCGGCGGCCGAGTAGTAGTGCGAGCCGTAGCCTTCCACGATCCGGCCCCGCACCGCCTCGATGAGGCCGATGGACTGCATCGTGCGCAGCGTTTCGTCGTCGATCGACACGGCGCGCGGCTCGCCGACGGTGGCGAGATTGCGCTCGACCAGCAGCGTGCGGACGCCGTGCACGCCCAGGATGTTCGCCAGCGTGAGGCCAGTCGGACCCGCGCCCACGATCACCACCTGGAACTCGTCCTGCGCCATCGATCAGCTCCGCATGATCGCCGCGCCCCACAGGTTCAGCGTGCGCGGCTCGTGACGCCAGCGGCCGGCGGCCCGCCCGGGATCGCAGACCTCGAGGTCGGCGGAGATCTCGATGAGGTTGTCGTCCGGATCCTTGATCATGAAGAAGATGTCGTTACCCGGACCGTGACGTCCAATGCCCCAGTGGATCGGAATGCGCTGCGACGCCATCCGGTCGGCCCATCCGGTGAGAGCGCCAATGTCGCGCGTCTCGCAGGAAAGGTGGTCGAGGCGCGTTTCGGGGGATCCGAACAACGCCAGCGCATGATGTTCGTGGTCGGTGCGCAGGAAGCAGGCGCGAAGCGTCCCTTCGTCGTCCTCGACGCGATCGGAAACCACGAATCCCAGGTCGGCGTAGAACTCCACCATCGCCGCAATGTTCGACGTGCGAAACGCGCAATGCTGCAGGCGTGCGGGGAGCGCATCGTTGCCCACCGCCTGCGCAGGCGCTCGCCGGGCGCCGAATGCCACCACCTGGCCGTCGGGATCGGTGACGCAGAACGCGTCGTTGTCGAACAGCGGCGAGGGATTGCGCTCGAGCGTCCTGCCTTTGCCGCGCAACGCCCGGCCGAGCGCGCGCAGCGCGTCCGCATCGTCGAAGCCGTACGCGAAGTAGGCTACCGAATTGGGCGCTCCGGGCGTCACCAGCAGCGTGCGCTCCGGCCCCTCGCAATGCCAGCCACTCGCAATCGGCTGCACGTCGAGCGCGTAGGCGGCCCGATAGAAGTGCGCTAGGCGCGCCGGGTCGGCCGAACGGACGCAGACATGGTCGAGCGTGACGCCCAGCTCGGGGCGAAGGGTGCCGGCGGCGGCGCGATCGCTCACGATGCCACACCCAGGCTCTCGAGGACGCCGCGCGCCGTCCCTTTCGCCGGCGTGCCGGAAAGCTGCGCGCCCAACCCCATGAGCGCGTGCGTTTCCGCATCCCAGCGCGCCTTCGCGAGCTCGCTGGCCGGGCGCACGAGGCTGATGCTGCCGATCACCCTGCGGTTCGGTCCGAATACCGGTGCGGCAATGCCGAAGACACCGGCGTCCACCTCGCCGAACGAGACCGCATGGCCCTGCCGGCGAATGTTGCGCAGCGACGCCTTGAACTGCAGCCAGCTGGCGCCAAGACCTGCAGCCTTCACGAGCGCTGGATTATCGAGATAGAGGCGTGTGTACTGACGCTCGGGCAGGAACGCGAGGATGACCTTCGACGTCGCGCCGCGGAACAGCGGCATGGGATAGCCGCGCGAGAAGCTCACATCCTGGCGCAGTTGGCCTGACTGGTGGATGCAGGTCACCGAATCGCGATACAGCCGGCACAGCAGCCACAACTGCTGGTCGGTCCAGTGGGGGAGTTCGGGTTCGAGAGCGCGCATCGCGTTCGTCAGGGGATCGGCGATGCGCAGCTGCCGGTCGAGATGCAGGATGCGCGGTCCGAGGCGGTAGCGCGCTCCCTCCGACTGCGTGAGCAGGCCCGCGTCGGCGAGCTCGCGTACGTATCGATACGCCGTCGAGCGCGTGTAGGAGGAGCGCACCGCGATCTCGTCGACTGACCAGGCGGGTCCCTCCTCGGTGAACAGGTCGAGGATGCCGAGCATGCGCTCGAGGCTGGACGCCTTCGGCCGCGCGGTATCGTCCATCGCGACGTCGTCCGCGGTGCTACTCGTCGACGACGGAGTTGCGCAGGATGCCGATGCCGGAGATCTCGACTTCCACGACGTCGCCGGCCGTCATCCACAGCGGCGGATCCCGATACGCGCCCACGCCGCCGGTGGTGCCGGTGATGATCACGTCACCCGGGTTGAGGTAGGTGAACGTCGAGCAATATTCGATCAGCTGCGGAACGGAGAAGATGAGATCGTCGGTTTGTGCGTCCTGCACGACGACGCCGTTGAGGCGCGTTTGCAACGTCAACGCGGCGGGATCGGGGATCTCGTCGGCGGTGACGAGCCACGGGCCGAAGCCGCCGGTCGCGGGAAAGTTCTTCCCCGGCGTGAACTGGATGGTGTGGCGCTGCCAGTCGCGCACGCTGCCGTCGTTGTAGGCGGAATAGCCCGCCACGTAGCCGAGCGCGTCCGCGGCCGCCACGTGGCGCGCGCGCCTGCCGATCACCACGGCCAATTCGCCTTCGAAGTCGAGCTTCTCCGATACCTTCGGCCGCACGATCGGCTGCAGGTGACCGGTCTGCGAATCGGCGAACCGGGTGAAGATCATCGGGTGTCCGGGGATCTCGCGGCCGGTTTCCATGACATGGCTCTTGTAGTTGATGCCGATGCACAGGATCTTGTCGGGGTGCGAGATCACGGGCAGATAGTCGAGGCCATCCAGCGACATGCTGGAGCGATGGCCCGCGGCCCAGTCGCGAATGCGGGCGAGGCTGTCGCGTTCGAGCGCTTCCCGGAGCGTGGCGCCGACCTGTTCTGCGATCGGGGCCAAGTCGACGAGCCCGGCATCGGTGAGCACGCCGTATGATTCCCGTCCGTTGGTGCGATAGGAGGCGATCTTCATGGCTTCTTCGGCAAATGACGCGCGGTCCGGCGCCGGGTCATTATACGAGAAGCCCTTAATATGTCATATGGCGGGATTCAAGAGCTTCAGCCCGATTGCGCCCCGACTACCGTTTATAGCGACGCGTTCCGTGGATGGTGCTCGCCGCCTGAGCGAGCCCGAGCCAATGGAGAATGGTCGATGAATATCGCGGCGCAGGTCGTGGCGGATGCCGATGGTACGGACGCCTCAAGCACGCGGGCGTGGACCAGGCTTGGCTGGCTCGGCTGCGGATTGATGGCGTTGGCCTTGTCTGGGTGCTACCCAAGCGCGGGCCAGCAAGACACGTACCCGCTTCTCAAGGACCAGAATCCGCGCACGGCGCGTGCCCAGGCGCTCAGCGAGATCCCGTCGCGCATCTCGTCGAGGTATGCCGTCCACAGTTTGCTACGCTGACGTCGCATTCGATCATCGACGTGGGAACGTCGAAGAGCTTGCGGGTGGGCGCTTGCACGTGATCGTGGCACCCTTGCTGTCCACGGCGCCTGCGCAAGATGCGCCAACGGTGATTCGTTTTCGATTCCGGAAAATTGATGCACGCGCCCAACCGCCGCTTCGTGCTGTCGCTCGTGATCGCGCTTGCGCTGCACGGCACCGCTGCCGCGCAATCCGCCTGGCCCGAGCGGCCCATCCAGCTCGTCGTGCCATTCCCGGCCGGCGGCGGCGTCGACGTGATCGCGCGACCCTTCGCGGAGATCTTCGGCGAGCTCCTGCATCAGCCCGTCGTGGTGATGTCGCGCGACGGCGCGTCGGGCACGATTGGCGCCGGAGCGGTCGCGGCGGCCAGGCCGGACGGCTACACGCTGGCCTTCACCCCCAACGGTCCGATCACCGTGCAGCCGCACGTCATTCCAACGCTGGCCTACAAGGTCGACAGCCTGACGCCGTTGTGCCAGGTGTTCGCCGTGCAGTACGTGCTCGCGGTGCGGCCCGACAGCCCGTATCGAACGCTCGGCGACCTCATCGCGGCCGCCAAGGCCCAGCCCGGCAAGGTTTCGTACGGCTTCGGGGGGGTCGCCACGGCGCCGCATCTGGCGATCAGCCAACTCGCGATCGCCACCAGCGTCGACATGCTGAGCGTGCCGTTCCGCGGCGATCCGCAGGCGATTCTCGCGCTGAAGGGCGGCGAGATCGATAGCGCGATGCTCAACATCGGTGGTGCGCGGGCGCAGGGCTTCCGCATGCTCGCCACGTTTGCCGCAGAGCGCCAGTCCGAGATCCCGGATACGCCGACGGTAAGGGAGCTCGGCTATCCCGTCGTGAGCGCCGCTTTCGGCGGACTGTTCGCCCCCAAAGGCCTGGCGCCGGACATCGCGGCGAAGATCGACGCCGCATGCGAGAAGGTCGTCGCCGACGAGCGTTTCCGGCGCGCGACGCGCCAGGCGAGCCAGGAGCCCATCTATCGCAAGGGCGCAGACTTTGCGCGCATGCTCGCCGACGACTATGCGATCAAGGGCAACGTGATCAAGCGGGCGGGAATCAAGTCGCCGTAACGGGAATGGCCTACAGCGGCGCGCACATGCCCACGGCGTCCGGGCCATAGCCCTCGGGAATCCAACCCTGGGCGAGCATGTCCGCCCGCGTGGCCAGGCTCGTGGTGTAGCGGTGATTCGGCGCAGCGCCCATGCCGTTGTTGTAGAGCCGGTAGACGGGCTGCGTCCCTGCGAGGCAGTTGCCGTTCGCATCGGGAACGGCGACGTTGAAGACCAGTCCCTCGAACTGCCAATTGGCGTTCTGCTTCACGGTCGCGCATTCGGCGGGGTCCGGCGTGTAGAAATGCGAGCTCTTGGGCGCGAACGCGGTGCTGAAGAACCGGCAGACGGGCTTGGTGCCGACCTGCTCCGCGGAGTAGACGTTGAAGCTCCCCCCGGTGCGCGTCCACCCGGAGAACGTCCCGTTGTCGAGCTTCGCGATCTCGTCGGCAATTGCCGTGATGAAGTAGTGATCGAAGCCCGCATGGTGATACTCGATGGCCGCGACCTTGGGCGCCGGAACCGGGTCGAGGCGGAACGCCTGCTGGCAGACGAGCAGCGCACTGCAGCTCATCGCCACGATCTGACCCGCATCGTTGATGGCGGTGGCGGTGGTGAGGGCGGCGCCGCCGAGCCCGGACGTGACGGTATTGAGGTCGACCATGATGCCCGCCGTGTACACGAACGCGCGGGAGACCCCGGGCGCATTCGTCGACTCACCCACGATCGATTCCGCAGCGTTGATCGCCAGCGCCTTGCTGGTGGGGCCGCCGAACGTGCCGAGGTCGTACATCGTGGCCCCATCGTGGAAGAATGCATGCGGCCCCGCTCCGCCCGCCAGCAGCGATTCGCCGACGATCTGGCCGCCGGGGCCGATCCCGTAGCCGATGCTCGTCACGCCGCCGAGCGTACCGATATCGACCAGGCCGCCATCGTCGTATCGAAAGGCGTGGGCGTCCTGCGACGGCGTATGCGCGAACCCCGTCACGGCGCCGAACACATTGATGCCGTACGCCTGGCTCGTCGTTCCGCCGAACGTGCCGAGGTCCGTCGTCGTGCCGTTCGCGGCGCGATACCGGTACGCGTGCACGGCCGTGCCCGTTGCACCCACCCGGAAACCGCCCGCGATGTCACCCCGGGCATCGATTCCGTACGCGGTGCTCGATTGCGCTTGCAGCGTCGGGTTGAGATCGACGATGGTGCCTGCGCCGAACAGCACGGCATGCGCGACGGAAGTGCCGGCCGAGTTGGAGGCGCCTGCCACCTGGCCGGCGTCGTTGATTGCGTAGGAGAAGCTTTGCGAGCCGCCCGCGAGGGTCGCAAGATCGGTCAGGACGCCGTTGACGTACAGGAACGCGTGCCGGTGAACCGCACCGGCCGCGTCCGTATCGCCCCAGCCGACTACGCGGCCGCCGGCATCTATCCCCGTGCCATAGATCGACGTGCCGCCCAGCGAGCCGAGCGGCATGGCGATGTAGGCGGGCGCCGCCCAAATCGCCGCAGGAATCGTGCAGCCGGCCAGCGCGAGCCAGCGCATCCAACGCATCATGGTGCTGCCTCCGTGAAGTTCGAGCCGGCGCACCGCGATGGCGTGTGGTACGCGCCCGGCCGCTGGTACTGCTTCGCCGCGGACTCGATCCAGTTCTTCAGATTCGCCTCCTGCCGGGAAGACATGGTGCCCTTGCCCGTGTCGAAGAGCAAGCGAAGCCGTTGGGTGTCGGCGGTGCGCGATCCGGAGTACCGGTGCTCGTCGTGCACGACCCGGGCCGTATCTGCAAATACTGGACGAGCAAGTCGACAAGTGGATCAAGACTCGCCAATAGCTATTTCGATGGTTTCGATGGATCGTCGGCCGGATTGATGTACGTGATATCGAACGGTCCCTCGCCGTTCAACTGAACCACCGCCGGCTTCTTGGTGAACGCGAAGTGATGCGCCTTGGCGGGCAAGGAATGGTAGCCCCCTTGTTGCAGCACATGCGCGTGCGCCATGTCCATGGCGTCGCCGCTACCGAGGTAGAAGGCGCCCGAGATCACCGTCAGGTTTTCTGACTGCGTGTGCCAGTGGGGCGCGATCTTGTAGCCAGCCGGCAACATCAAGCGGACTACGTAGGCGCCCGGCTTGAACGGATCGCCCGCCAGCACGGCAATCTTGGCGCCCTTGGGAAGTACGGGCGGGACGTCGCCCCACTTGATGTCGCCGGGATTGGTAAACGTCATTTCGGCCATTGGGTCGGCCGCCCGAGAGGCTGAGGCGGGTAGCAACCAGGCGACGAGGACGAATACAACCAGGCTGAACGGGCGCGTGGTGGATTTCAAGACAAACTCCTTGGTGGTGGGTGAGATGAGCAATTGCCCGGTGGATGCTTCGGGATGGCACACGCCTCGAATCTCATTTTCGAACGACTAGGTCAGGTGAACGCGAGGCTAGGCGCGGATAGCCGAGGGGGCCAGTGAGACATCGGCTCGTTCGCCGAGTTGCAGACCGATTCGCTCCAGACACTCGTTGTCGAGTAGCAGCCGAAAGCGCCTCGATCGCGCGACTACGAAGCTATCGAAAGCGACGTCGTTCACGACGGCCGCTACCCGATACCCGCGACGTCCCGGCGCAATTCGCTCGGCCACCATGCCCCACAAGAGGTGAGGATCGAATGGCACCTCGATCGCCGCTTCCTTGTGGCCGGCGCAAATGATACCCGCGAATAGCTGGGGGCTGGTCGAACTTGGCTGGGCCATTGCCTAACGTGACCTCTCTTCTAGGACGGCCTTTGTAGCGACGGCAGTGAGCACGCGTCAGCATCGGGGATTGACGGCATTCTCTGCCCTCAACGCCCCGCGAGGGCAGGCAAGCTGACGCGAATTCGTATATATTTGCTTGATGATGCACGATATTCTCGCGGCCAACCGAATCGGTCTGATCGGTCGATACAGGAACAAGGTGGCCGCGCGTACAGCACCCAGGGCAACGGCGGCCAAGCTAGAGCATGGAATACCCCTGTTCCTGGATCAACTCATTAAAACGTTGCGGGTTGAACACACGTCGCACCCGCTCCGCAGCCGCACCGTCTCGGGACCATCAGGCCGAGCACATGCGGCGACTTCGGAGATTGGGGAAGCGGCACTCCTGCACGGCAGGGAGCTGTTGAAGCACGACTTCACGGTTGAACAGGTGGTGCATGACTATGGCGATCTCTGCCAGGCAATAACCGATCTTGCGGTGGAAACGCATCTGCACATCTCCACCGAGGAGTTCCGCACCCTCAATCGATGCCCCGATAACGCAATCGCAGGTGCGGTGACCGAGTTCAACCACCAGCGTGATCGAGTCATCGCCGATCAGCACAACGTTGCTTTCAACGAGCGTTTAGGATTTTGCTCATGAGCTGCGTAACCTGCTCAGTATCGCTACGCTGTCACTGTCTGCAATTCGCTCCGGAAACGTTGGACTTAACGGGGCGACGGGGGCGGTGCTGGATCGCAGCTTGATCGGATTGCGCCATTCAATCGATGGCTCACTTGCGGACGTGCGGATCGAGGCGGGTTTGCCGCTTCAGCACCGCCCCTTCTCGCTTGCCGACTTCATCGCCGACGTCAGGGTGTCAGCGACGTTGGAGGCCAGTACCAAGGTTGCGAACTGAAAGTCGCCGACGTCGATCGACACCTGGCAGTCGATGGCGATCGTGAGCTGCTATTTTCCGCGGTAGGCAATCTTCTGCAGAATGCGTTCAAGTTCACGCGCCCCGGCAGTCAAGTCATGCTGGTTGCCTATGGGGCCGCGACTCTCATCCGCATCGATGTCGAAGACGAGTGCGGCGGACTGGCGGTGGCTGACCCGGAATCGATGTTCGTCGCGTTCAGCCAAAGCGGCCGGGATCGGTCCGGGCTCGGTCTTGGTCTCTCGATTGCTCGCCGCAGCGTCGAGACGTTCAATGGCACACTCAATGTTCGGGACATGCCGGGCAAAGGGTGCGTCTTTACGGTCGATCTTCCACGCGCCGAACTGCACGAGCGGACGTTGAAAACGCCGGAGCATGTGGCGGATAATCGTGTTGACGGCCACGCACGTGTTCAAGTAGTCGCTCACGGCAAGGCCTGCCTGCCCGACCAGGTGTTGCCATGATCATCGACTGTCACGGTCACTACACCACCGCTCCGCGCCAGCTCGACGAGTATCGCAAGCAGCAGCTCGCCGACTATGGCGGCGACGGCGACCGCGGCATGCTCGCTCCGCCGGACATCAGCGACGAAGAGCTTCGCGAGAGCCTGGAGAAGAACCAGCTACGCATTCAGCGCGAGCGCGGCACCGATCTGACGATCTTTTCTCCGCGGGCGGTGGGCATGGGTCACCACCTGGGCAACGAGCAGACGAGCCGGGAATGGTCCACCGTCTGCAACGACCTCATCCACCGAATCTGCACGTTGTACCCCGACAATTTCGCGGGCGTATGCCAGCTGCCGCAGAGTCCCGGCGTGGCGCCCAAGAACAGCATCGCCGAGCTCGAGCGATGCATCAACGAGCTGCGCTTCATCGGGTGCAACCTCAATCCCGATCCAACCGGCGGCAGGTGGGCCGACCCGCCGCTGCACGACAAGGCATGGTGGTATCCCCTGTACGAAAAGATGGTCGAGCTCGACGTGCCCGCCATGATTCACGTCAGCGGCTCGTGCAACCCGCACTTTCACGCCACCGCCACGCATTACATCAACGGCGACACGACGGCATTCGTGCAATTCATGATGTCGAGCGTGTTCAGGGATTTCCCCACGCTGAAGTTCGTGATCCCGCACGGAGGTGGCGCGGTGCCCTACCACTGGGGACGATATCGCGGCATCGCGCAAGACATGGGGCTGCCGCCGCTATCCGACCTGGTGCTGCAGAACGTGTTCTTCGACACGTGCGTGTACCACCAGCCTGGCATCGACTTGCTGCTGAGGGTCATCCCGCCCGAAAACATCCTCTTTGCATCCGAAATGGTGGGCGCGGTTCGCGGAATCGATCCGGAGACCGGCTTCCATTTCGACGACACCAAGCGCTACGTCGACGCCGCCCAGGATTTGAGCGCGACCGACCGGGGGAAGATCTTCGCCGGCAATTCGCAACGGGTTTACAACCGCCTGAAAGGATGATGCGCTGACGGGTTCGACTCGCCGTGTTTGTCGATGCTGGAAGAAGTCGGATGCGGCTAGAAAAACACACCCGCCATTCCTGCGGAGTCGTCCGCGGCGTTGTTGCCCTGCCGCAACGAATTGAATGGCGCATGGAAGCGGGCAACAAAGGCGGGGTCGAACCATTCAAACGTAATCCCGGCCTATCCGCTTGAACTGATCCGTGAACACTCGAATCCTTCCATGTTTTGGCTCAGTCGAGCTCGATCTTCGCGTCCGTGACCACCTTGTTCCAACGCACGAGGTCGGTCTTGATCAGCGTACCCAATTGCCCCGGAGAGCCGGTGCGAACCAATAAGCCCTGCTCCCCCAGGCTCGCTTTGACATCCTCCGAATTCAGCACCTCGACGAAATCGCGGTTCAATCGTGCAATCACGTCCGGGGGCGTTTTGCCGGGCGCCAGCACCCCAAACCACGCATCAACGCTATCCATCACGCTGATGCCTTGCTCTCTGAAGGTCGGCACCTCAGGTGCAAGCGGGCTTCGTGCCTGCCCCGTGACCGCGAGCAGGCGCACCTTTCCGGCCTGTGCGAACGGGCGCATCGAATGCACCGTGGCGAACATCATCTGAACGCGGCCGCCGATCAGGTCGGTGATGGCGCCCGCAATTCCCTTGTAAGGCACATGCACGATGTCGGCACCGACTTCGGACTTGAAAAGCTCCATCGCAAGGTGTTGCGGCGTGCCGTTGCCAGGCGTGGCGTAATTGAGCTTGCCCGCGTTCTTCTTGACATAGACGAGCAGGGATTTCATGTCGGTTGCGGGGACGGCGGGGTTCACGGCAAACACAAAGCTGGCCTCGGCGAGCTTGGCGACGGGCGCGAAGTCCGTCACGGGATCGAACGGCATCTTCTTGTAGATCGCCGGCGTCATCGTAAACGTGTTGATCGCCATCAGCAGCGTGTGCCCGTCAGGGGTCGCGGACGCGACCTGCTGAGCGCCGATATTGCCACTCGCGCCAGGCTTGTTGTCGACGACCACGGGCTGGCCCCATCGCTGGGATAGCCTCGGCGCGATGATCCGCGCAATGATGTCGCTGCCGCTGCTCGAGGTAAATGGCACGACGAGCGTCACGACCTTGCTGGGAAATGGGGGGAGTGGTTGCGCTTGAACGAATGTCGAAAGACTGGAGCCGTACGCCGCGATGATGCACGCGACAACGTTGTATATTTTCATTTGGCGATATCTCGATTAAGTTGGACCCGCGCTATGCCGGCAGCAACGAAGCCCCGATCATGCCGGCGTATTCGGACGCCGTCGGATGATACGGCGCAGACAGATTGAAGTGGCTGCGCTGCGCGGCATCCGCGAGCGCAGCGAGGTCCTTCGTCGAATACCGGAGCTCCGCGAGCGTCGCGGGCAGGCCCAGCTCCCGCATCAACGCAGCTACCGCCCGGGCCATCGAGACCGGGGATCCAATCCCGAAAGCCGCGGCCACCGCAGCGACTCGCTCGGGTTCTCGCTCCGCGGTGGCGTCCAGCGTGGCAACGAGCCCGATGCCGCTCAGGGTGCCGTGATGAAAGCCCTGGTCGCTGCAGGAGAGCGCGACTGCATGAGCGGGACCCAACCCCATTCCGATGGAGATTCCTCCCGCGTAGGCGGCCAGCATCATCTCGCCGCGAGCGTTCGCATCGTCACGATCGGCGACCGCGCGGCGCAGGTGGCGGGCGACGCGCGCGATCCCGTCCAACGCGATCGCCTTTCCGAGCGGCTGGTCCTTTTTCGACAGGTAGCCCTCGATGCAGTGAGAGAGTGCATCGATGCCGGTGGCCGCCGCGAGCCGCGACGGAAGGCTCCCCGTCAAGTCGGGATCGAGGATGGCGACCCGAGGGACGAGGTGTCGCGAGTTCATGCCTACCGACGCCGTGACGCTGTCCGCGTGGATGCCCGCCGAGAGCGAGGCTTCACTCCCGGTTCCGGCCGTGGTCGGAATGGCAATGATCGGCGCGCCGGCGATATGGATTACATTCGGCACGCCGGCATATTGGGCGACGGTGCCGGCATTTGTCGCGAGCAGCGCGATGAATTTCGCTGTGTCGATTACCGATCCGCCGCCCAGAGCGACCACGCCGTCACATGTCTGGCCGGCATAGAGTGCCGCGCCCAGATCGACATCGGCAAAGAGCGGGTTCTCCGTCACGCCGTCGAACACGATCATCGACCCGGCGTCGCCGTATGCCGCGACTGCCTTGGCGGCAACTCCAGCCGCCACCAGACCCCTGTCGGTCACGAGCAGCGGGCGGCGCACACCCAAGGAACCGAGTTCGCTGCGAAGCGCGGCAAGCGCCCCGGGTGAAAACAAGGTGCGGGGCAGGTTCAGCGTCGATATCGGCGCGGCTCCGCTCATTTCGCTTCGGTTTTCGACGTGCGCATCAGCTTCAAGGCGTTCCCTCGGTAGAGCTTGTCGCGATCCTCGTCGCTCAGGCCGAGATGCTCGATGGACCGGATGCCTTCGCGTATGAACATCGGCCCGCCTTCGGGATCGAACGGACAGTCCGAAGCGAACACGACGTGATCGATGCCGAAGAACTCCAGTCCGCAGCGCAACGCAGCGCTCGACCCGCCGAGAACCGTGTCGCCGTAGAACATCCTGAAGTACTCGATCGGCGGCTTCGAGAGCCGTTTCAGCACGTCGGCTTCGCTGCCGTCCGCGCTGCGGCTGCCGAGCTGCGCCCACAGCGACTCGGCGCGCCCCGCAAAGTAGGGCAGCATTCCACCGCAGTGGTGCGTAATGATGCGCAGGTTCGGCAGCTTCTCGAGCAGGCCGGAGAACACCATGCGCGCCATCGCCACCGACGTTTCGAACGGCCATCCCAGCACTTGCCAGATTTCGTATTTGGAGCGGTCCTCGCCCTTGTAGTCGGACGTGGTGCCGGGTCGGAACGGATGCATCCACACCGGCAGATCGTGCTTCACGGACATGGTCTCGAAGATCGGGAAGAATTCCGGCTCGTCGAGCGGACGGCCATTCACGTTCGTCAGAATCTGCACCCCGCGCGCGCCGAGGTCGCGGATGGCGCGGTCCATTTCCTTCAACGCAGCCGGCACGTTGTTCATCGGCAGTGACGCGACGAAGAACGGGAACTGGTTGGGCCAGCGCTTGCAGATATCCGCCATCCCGTCATTAGCCACGCGGGCGAACCCCGGCGAATCTTCCGGCCCGCCGAGCCATTCAGGAGCGGGTGCGCTCAGGGACAACACCTGCACGACATCGGGAAACTTCTCGACGAGCATCTCAGCGCGCGCCTCCAGGTCCCAGAGCATCGGCAAGCCGGCCATACGTTTTACGATGCCCGCGTCCTTCGAGTGCGCCTTGACGAGCTCGAAGTACTTCGGCGGAAGCACGTGGTTGTAGATGTCGATCTTCTTCAAAGTCGTTCCTCGAGCCTGTGAGTGCCGCCGACGCGCCCGCCACTACAACGGATATTGGCGCTTGTGCTGGCTGACCGTGACGAGATTGAGATCAGTGAACATATCCACGGCCCACCTGCCAAATCGCGCCCAGCCGCTATCCTTGACGCCGCCGAATGGAATCTGCGGCTCGCCGCCCATGGTGGGCCCGTTGACGTTGACCATCCCTGCCTGGACCCGTTGGCCCAGCGTGACGCCCTTCCACACGTCCGCGGTCATGATGGAGGCGGACAGGCCGAAATCGGTCCCGTTGGCCTTGTCCACGGCCTCCTGCTCCGAATCGAAAGGTTCCACCAGCACCACGGGCCCGAAGACCTCCTCGCAATGAATGGGCGCATCCGCCGGCACGTCGATGAGCACGGTCGGTTCGAAACAGCGGCCGACCGACGCTCCGCCAGCCATCACACGCGCGCCCTTCGCGACGGCCTGGTCGATGCCGTTTCGAACATTAGCGACCGCGCGGTCGCTGATCAGAGGCCCGATCTTCGTCCGCGGATCCGTCGGGTCCCCGGCCTTGATGGCCCGCGCACGCGCGACGAAACGCTCGAGAAATCCTTCGAACAGCGGTCGCTCGACCAAGATCTTGCGCGTGTTCATGCAGATCTGGCCTTGGTGGAAGAACGCCGCGAAGATGGCCGTCTCCGCCGCATAGTCGACGTCGGCATCCTTGAGCACGATCATCGGGTTGTAGCCACCCAATTCGAGCGCGATGCGCTTCAGGTGCTTGCCGGCTCGCGCAGCCAACATCGATCCGGTCGCGGACGAGCCGGTGAAGTTGTACGCGCGCACCTTGCGGCTCTCGAACAATCGGTCTGCGATCGGTCCGACCTGCCCGGGCGCATGCGTGATCACGTTGAGCACGCCTGGCGCAAATCCAGCCTCCGTCATGATTTCGCCCATTACGATGCCTGCGCACACGGGCGCGTCTTCAGACGGCTTCAGGACCACGGTGTTGCCGCAGGCGAGCGGCGCAACGACAGTACGAAATCCCAGCGCCAGCGAGCCGTTCCATGGAGAAAAGCCGGCCACCACGCCTAGCGGCCTGCGGATCGCCATTGCAAAGACGCCAGGCGTATCCGACTGGACGATTTCCCCGCCAGGAAGATAAGGGTAGCCGGCAGCCTGCCGGAGGAGACCCACGGCCCACTGGATCTGGAACCGCGAAAACGGATTCGCCGAGCCCGTTTCCTGCGCGAGGATGAGCACCAACTCGTTCGTGCGGCTCTCGAGAATGTCGGCCGCCTTCAGGAACAGCGCCTGGCGGGCGCGTGCGCCCATCGCGGCCCACGCCGGGCACGCACGGTCGGCGGCATCGATGGCGTGTTGCGCGTCGGCGCCGCTCGACGCCGGAATTTTCGCGAACACCTGCCCGCTATAGGGGTTGACGTCGTCGAAGGTCTCTCCTCCTTCGGCACTTACCCACTCTCCGTCAATGAGCTGCCGGTACGTGCGGGCCTCGGCCGCGACGTCGCTTGTCATGTCGGTTTCCTTGCTGTCCCTCATGCCGGACACCGATTCCCGCCTCAGTTCATCGCGCATTGGGTGTGGTAGGAATCCTGATAATCCCTGAGAGGCGTAGCCACGGTCTTCAGGCTCACGCGACCCTTGGCGTCTTTCGCCACCTCGAAGGCGTACCAGTCGTTGATCGGGAAATTGTTGTTGTTGAACTTGAGCGCGCCGCGGACGGACTTCGTGCTGCCCTGCTTCAGCGCGGCCATGAACGCTTTCTTGTCGGTGAGATTGCCCTTCACGCGACCGATCGCAGCATCGAGCAACAACGCCGAGTCGTAGCCCTGCGCGGCGAAGTTCGACGGGATGCGATCGTATTTCTTCTCGAACGCCTCGACGAACTGCTTGCTCACCGCATTGTTCGTGTCCGGTGCCCAGAAGTGCACCGACTGAAGGCCGAGCGCCGCGTCCTTGAGCGCAGGCAGCGTGGTCCCATCCGCCATGCCGACCGTCAGCAACGGCACCGACTTGAGCAGCCCGGCTTGCTGATATTGCCGAATGAAATTGACCGGCCCCGTCGGAACGAACGCAAAGACGGCGTCCGGGGGCTGTGAGGCGATCTGCGTCATTTCCGCCGAGAAGTCCGGCTGCGTGACGCCCGGGTAGATCTCGTCGACCACGGTGCCCTTGTAGTACTTCTTGAAGCCTGTGATTGCATCCTTGCCGGCCTGGTAGTTCGTCGCCACGAGGATCATCCGCTTGTATCCCCGGTCGGTGGCGTACTTGCCGGCCGCCTCGGCCCAGCTATCGTTCTGCCAGGATGCAGCGAAGAAGTACGGCGAGCACTGCGCGCCCGCAATCGGCGACGGCCCCGCGTTGCCGCCGATGAGAAAGACCTGCTTGTCCGTGATCGGCTTGTACACCGCCATCATCACGTTCGACCCCCCTATCCCGGTGATGATCGAAACGTTTTCCTTTTCGATGAGCCTCTGCACGATCTGGGTCGCCACGTCGGGCTTGAACTGATCATCCTGCTTGATGATCTCAACCGGCACGCCGCCGAGCTTGCCGCCGCCCTGCTCCACCCCGAGCATGAAGCCGTCGTACATGTCCTGGCCCAGCGTGCCCACCGGACCGGACAGCGTGGTGACATAGCCGATCTTGATCGGCGTTTGCGCCACCGCGAGCGGCGCCGTGAGCCAGGCAACCGCACCTGCGAGCGCAATGCGTTTCCATGTTTGAAGCATAGTTTTTCTCCTTGGTCATGCGTGAAGGCGAGTACACGCTAAAGGCGGCCTGCCACGCGCTTAAGCGGTCTCGTAGTCGATGTGGCTTATGGTCCCGACGAAGAGACCCGCAACTTCGACCACCTGCACGCGAACCGCACGCCGTTCCGGCGAGCCGAGCATGAGCTCCAGGTCCTCGCGACGGTCGAACTCGACGAGAACCTGACACGCGATCTCCGGTGGGTCGTCTTCGCGGCGCCGAGGCCATAGCGCTCGCGCGCCCCGGACGCCGGGCAGAACCCGCAGAGCGGGGATCAATTGGCGGTTGATCCCGTCGCGAAAACCGTCATCGGCGCCGGGCTTGGCGGAGCCGATCCAGAATGCTGAGCGCACCCACATGGTTGGTTAATCCGGAGATGATGGGGAAAGAGGTCGTGTCCACGCTAGTACGCGGCGGCGCCAATCGCTACGAGCTCAAATTTGGAGCCCGGCTTGCGGAGCTACGTTATCGCGCCGAGCAGATCCGCGTCACTCTTCGACGTGTCGGGCGGAAGTCCCGGTTCGGCCAAACGCGGGTCGAATTGCCGATGCTGGTGCTTGAATAGTCGTGAAGACTATACGAACTCCAGATGGCAGAAGATGCCGAAGAGGCGCACCTGATGCCCAAATTGCATCACTTGCATTGTTCTTGCCGAGCAATCGCTTCAGCTCGCCAATTGGCGTCGTCCCGCATCGAGCTAGGCTGCCGGCACGACCGTCTCAGGGGCTTCGATTCAGCGGGCTACTTCAGGATACTTGGTGGAGGTGCGCAGAAGGGCGCCTGACGTTCGACACGAGCGGCGGGCCAAAGGGCGCGCAACGGACTTGGCGTCCGCAAGATGGAAGGGGCATGCGACGCGCGCACTAGGTTGTCGGCGCACGTGCAAGGATGGCCTTGGAGTCTTCGAAGCCGACGGGCGCAGAGGTGTGTTCGTGCACGATGCGAAGGACGTGCCCGGATTCGCGGAGCACCCACGTGATCCGGTTCTGCATCGAGCGAAGCGGCTCTCCATGCGCCGACTCTGCGGCATAGGTGACGATGGCACTGACCACAGCCACGGGCTGCCCAGCCAGAACCTGCACCTCGGAAAAGCTCGCTCGGACTCTTTCACTCCCTAAGGATGTAAACCAACCGTCCACCGCGCGCCGCCATGCAGGCGCGCCCTCGTAGAGCCAAACGCCCCAGGTATCGAAGACGCGAACTGCGGGGTGGTAAAGACGCATGAACGCCTCGGCATCGGCTGCGAGCACCGCTGTCTTGTAAGCCTCGACGACTCGTTGAATATCCTTTTCGATGTCGCTCACAGAGCTCTCCTGCCACGAGATCGTTCGTGTGTGGCCGATTCTCGGCACCATAGATCACGGTACTGCGCTGCGGCACCGTGCCGATGGGGCGCCGACATGGCATGTCCGTCGAACGGTGTCAACGAATGCGAGCGCATGCTCTAGTATGCCGTATGGTCGACTTCTCGCCGCTGCTGACCACGCCCGGGAAGCTGATCCTTGCGCTGCTCGTGCCGGTGGTGCCGGGCGACGATGAGGCCCGCGCGAGCCCGACGGTGACGGTTGGCTTCGTTTTCTGGCTGGCGGCCCTGTTGCTCGGGTGGCTCGCAGCGTCACGCCTGCGCGCGCTGTACGCCGACGCGCGCAAGGCCACGCGCCCGCTAGAGTCTGGCATCCTCGCCGAATTGCGCGAAGCCGGTGGCCTCGCGCGCAGGGCCGCTGAGTCAGTGTCATGGCCCGCGGTGTGGGGCGCCCTCTGGCGCGCGCAGCTTGTCCACATCGGCCTCTACCTGCTGATCCCGCTCGCCTGGGAAATCATGCGACGGGTGCTCATCATGGTGCTGTTCCCGTTCATGATGCTTGGCTTTTCAGAGAAGCACGTCAGCGCTACGGACGGCACGCTCGCCCACCTTCATTCGCCAGCATGTTGGACGTTCGTCGCGTTCTGTGTCGGTCCGCGCAGCGAATTCCTGCACGAGCCCGTCATCGATGCGTCCACGTGCGTCACGCCGGGGAACTGCGCGCCCGGACGTGTATTGGTCGCCGACAGCGGCGGCTGGCTATGGAAGACGCTGTGGGCGCTGCTTTCGCTGGCGTGGATTGGCTTATGGTGGAGTGCCCGCGCCGCCCCACAGGTGAACCGGTCTTCTCACTGACGCGTAGTTGCCGCCGCGCCGACGCTCGGAGACAACGCGTGCCGTCCGTCCGTTTGAGCGCAGGGTCAGGCAACACGCTTCTTCATGCCTCAGGGCTTTCGGGCGGCAATTCCAAACGCGTGCCATCGCATGAGTTCGGATCCGCTCGGTCGATATCCGTTCTCTACGTCGAATGCTTCGATTACTAGAGAAGAGAGTAAGTGGCGAACATCCTGTTCGACAAACACCAATACATCCGACTCCGACGCGAACGCGTGATGTTCGCCAAAAATGTCGCCCGCGATTCGGCCGCCTGGGCGCAACGCAGCAAGAAGCCTGGTCCAAAGAACGGGCCAGTCCGCGGCAGAGCAAAAAGGAAAACTATATCCAGCCCACACCAGGTCGCATGACGGAAATTCGAAATCCTCAAATTTCCGAGCATACGTGTGCAGCTTGTTTTGAAACTCGGGCGGAACCGAGTCTCTCAGCATAACAAGACCAGAATCTTCCACGTCTACAGCGTGCACCTCCCATCCACGACGAAGCATCTCAAGCGTTTCTGCGCCGGAACCGCAACCGAGATCAACGGCAATCCCCGGCGCCATGTTATCCAACGCGAAGCAACCTAGCGTTCGCCGAAGGAGCTCACGTGAAGGACGACCCAGTGCGGCTCGATGGAAGGCCATCCATGGAGCGTCTGGCTTCAAATCGGGTGTCATAACGGATGGTTCATGCGAGCATGCCGTGGCCGGCGCATGCCGACAGGGATTGGCCCGAGATGCTCCGGCCCGCCCGGGCTCGCAAGGAATAGCGCCATGTCCCCAATGTCCTGATCACTGACCATTCGACGAAGAGAGATTGTCGAGGTGGTAAGCGTAGCTCGACCGCCGGGTCAGACTGAGCTTCCCTCGGTTTTTCGTCTTCCAAGGGTCGGGTATCAGGCCGCCAAAATCCGCTCATGCTGATTCGTGATCCAGTCGTGCAGGAACTGAGCCGGCGACTTGTAGCCGAGCGTGGAGTGGCGGCGGCTCCGATTGTAAAAGACTTCGATGTACGCGAAGAGATCGGTGATCGCTTCGTCCCGCGTTTCGT
>JBBSEG010000042.1:0-42855 GCA_038239945.1 Burkholderiales bacterium | reverse complement strand
CGGCGCCGCCCGCGCGCGCGACCTAGAGCTCGAAGGGCGCGGCCGCCTCGAACGTGCCGCAGGCGATGCGGTTGTTCGATACGTCGGGCAGCGCATCGGTGGCGCGCGCGCCGGTGTAGATGACGACGCTGTGCCCCGCGGCGCCGTCGGGCCCGGTCGTATGCAGCCCGCGCACGTGCACCGACGCCTCCGCGACGCCATCCTGGTTCGCGTACAGCATCGGGATCAGCTCGCGGGGATCGGTCGCGGCGCCGGCCGGCGCCCACGGCAGACCGACCGCGAAGCCGTTGGGCGAGTTGCAGTTGGGGCTCTCGTGCAGCACCACGCGATAGTGGTCGTTCGGCAGGTTGGTAGCCGACACCAGGACCGTCACGCCGTCGCCCCGCTCGATGATGCGCACCTTGCCGCTGATGGCGGTGTGGAGCGGCTTCAGGCGCGCCTCGAGACCGTACTTGGGGGCATCGATCGGTGCGCTCGACGCGGGGATGGACTTGCCCGCGCAGCCGCACAGGGCGCACACCAACGCCGCTGCGCCGGCGGCCATGCGCATCACGCTTCGCATCCTCAACCGGGCACGATCACGCCGCAGGCCACGCGCGCGCCGGAGTTCCCCGTCGGCTGCGTCGCGTAATCGTCGGCATCCTTGTGCACGATCACGGCGCGGCCGACGATGTCGCCGGCGCCGCCGCCGATGGCCGCCGTGTCGAGCATGGCCTCGACCGTGGCGTTGCCCGTGGCGTCGGCGGTGAGCATCGGCATGTCGCCGCCGTGATGCTCGCCGGACGCGGGATTGCCGTGCGGCTTGGCCGTTGGGTTGAAGTGACCGCCTGCGCTCGTGGCATCCGGAGCGCTGCAATCGCCCCTCTCGTGGATATGGAAGCCGTGCGGACCGGGACTCAGGCCGGCGACCTTCGCGCTGACCTGCACCCGGTCGCCGCGCGCCACGAAGCTCACGACGCCGCTCGCCTGGCTGCCGGCGGTGGGCGCGAGCATGGCGCGCGCGGTGGGGGACGCCGGTGCGGCGGGCATCGTCGAGGCGCAGCCCGCGACGAGCACGGCGGCGCCTGCCGCCAGCCCCATTCGAATCAGCATGCGAATCTCCGTGGTTGACGCGTGGCGCCGCGCCGGGCGAGCGCCCGGCGCTGTCTGCACGCGTGCGCCGCCATGATACAGGCGCGTCGCAGCCATTCCGCCGCCGGTGCAAAACGCCGCACGTTGCGGCTACAATTGCGCCATCCGGCCGCGTCCCCTCTAGGCCACCGCCGCTTCCGCGAGCTTCGCTCGACCTCCTGCCGGCGCCCCGATTGCACTCCATGGAGCCCCAGATGCCCGATCGAATCCGCACCGCGTTGGCGGCACTCGCGCCGGCTCGTCCTGCGATGGCGCCGGCCGCGTTCGTCGTCCTGCTGCTCGCCGCCTGCAACGGCGTCCCCGGGTCGCGCCCGGACGGGAACGCCAAGCCCTCGTTCCTCGGCGCCGTCAGCACGACGCGTTACGACGGCGCGAGCGACGACCTGCTGACCGCCGGCCTGGGCAAGTCGGGGCTGCAAAGCGCCACCGCGCCGGCAGTGGCGGTCCCGGGTGCGCCGACGGCGGCCGAGCTGCGCCGGCTCGCGATCTGGAACAACTACCGCGCGCTGATCGACGTCGCACCGGCCAGCGGCTTCGGCACGCTCTACGGCCCCAACGTCGACGCGAGCGGCGCCAGCACGCTGGGCGAAGGCCGCATTGCCGGGACCGAGCATCTCGCGCTGGCGGACGACGGCAGCGGCAACCGCAACGTCACGATGATGGTCCAGGTGCCGGCGGCCTTCAACGCGGCCGCGCCGTGCATCGTGACGGCGGCGTCGTCGGGATCGCGCGGCGTGTACGGCGCGATCGGCACGGCCGGCGAATGGGGGCTCAAGCATGGCTGCGCCGTCGCCTACACCGACAAGGGCAGCGGCACCGGTCTGCACGATCTTGCGTCCGACACGGTGGATCTCATCGACGGCCTGCGCGCGGACGCCACGCTCGCCGGCAAGGCCTCCAATTTCACGGCGCGGCTCACCACGTCCGAGCGCACCGCGTTCCTCGCGGCGAATCCGTTCCGTGTCGCGGTGAAGCACGCGCATTCGCAGCAGAACCCGGAGAAGGATTGGGGCAACGACACGCTCGACGCCATCCGCTTCGCGTTCTACGTGCTGAACGAGCAGCTCGGCGCGCGCAACGCCGACGGCTCGGCGGCGCGCCGCTTCAAGCCGGACAACACGCTGGTCATCGCATCGTCCGTGTCCAACGGCGCCGGCGCGGCACTGGCGGCCGCCGAGCAGGACACCGAGGGGCTGATCGACGGCGTGGCCGTGGCCGAGCCGCAGATCCAGCTCGTCGACAATCCCGACGTCGTGGTACGCCGCGGCGCGCAGACGCTCGCGGGCACCGGGCGCACGCTCTACGATTTCTTCTCCCTCGCCAACCTGTACCAGCCCTGCGCCACGCTGTCGCCGCGCGCCGCCGGATCGCCCGGCGCGGCGCTGGTGCCGGCGGCCACGGCCACCAATCGCTGCGCCGCGCTGCAGTCGGGCGGGCTCCTGCGCGCCACCACGACCGCCGCGCAGGCCGACGAATCGCTCGACCTCCTGCTCGCCGCGGGCTGGCAGCCGGAGTCGAATGTCCTGCACGCGTCGCACTACGCGCTCGCGGTTCCTCCCGTGCTGATGTCCTACGCGAACGCCTACGGCCGCTTCAGCGTGAATGACCGCGTGTGCGGGCTGTCGTACGCGCCGGTGGGCGCGGACGGCAAGCCGGCCGCGTTCCCGGCGGTCGGCCTCGCGCAGTATTTCGGCACGGCCAACGGCGTGCCGCCGAGCGGCGCGGTGACGATCGTGAACGACAACGCGGCCGGCGGACCGATGCGCGACGCGATCTCGGTCAGCGCCTCCACCGGCAAGGCGGACTTCGACATCGACGCTGCGCGCTGCCTGCGCGAGCTGTGGACCGGCTCGAGCGCCGAAGCGATGCGCGTGCGCAACGGCGTCGGCCAGGTGCTCCATACGGCGAACCTGCATGGCAAGCCGGCGATCATCGTGCACGGGCGCACCGATACACTGGTGCCGGTGGCCTTCACGTCGCGGCCCTATTTCGGCCTCAACCGACTCACCGAGGGCAGCGCGTCGGGACTCACCTACATCGAGGTGACGAATGCGCAGCACTTCGACGCGTTCATCGACAACCCCGCGGTGCCCGGCTACGACTCGCGCCTGGTGCCGCTGCATTATTACCTGCTGCAGGCGCTCGACCGGATGTACGCGCGGCTGGCGGGCAACACCCCGCTGCCGCCGTCGCAAGTGGTGCGCACCACCCCGCGCGGCGGCACGCCCGGATCGGCGCCGCCGCTCACGGCAGCCAACGTGCCGCCGATCAGCAACGCGCCGGCCGCGGGCGATGCGATCACGTTCGCCGCGGGAGTGGTGACGATTCCGGACTAGGGCTCGACCGCTGTTAAGGCACGGCCAGCAGGTACGATAGCCCCATGACCGTTCCCATGACGCCGGAGGAGATCGTCTCCGAGCTCGACAAGCACATCGTCGGGCAGGACGCCGCCAAGCGCGCGGTCGCCATCGCGCTGCGCAATCGCTGGCGGCGCCAGCAGGTGCCCGAGCCCCTGCGCCAGGAGATCACGCCCAAGAACATCCTGCTGATCGGCCCCACGGGCGTCGGCAAGACCGAGATCGCGCGTCGGCTCGCGCGCCTCGCCGATGCGCCGTTCGTGAAGGTGGAGGCGACCAAGTTCACTGAAGTGGGCTATGTCGGCCGGGATGTCGACACGATCGTGCGCGACTTGGTCGAAGTCTCGGTGAAGCAGACGCGCGAGGCCGAAACGCGCAAGGTCCGCCACCGCGCCGGCGACACCGCCGAGGACCGCGTCCTCGACGTGCTGGTTCCCCCGGCGCGCGAGGTCAACTTCAGCGACATGCAGCCGACCGACTCGGCCACGCGCCAGCGCTTTCGCAAGATGCTGCGCGAGGGCAGCCTCGACGACAAGGAAGTCGAGATCGAGGTGGCGGTCTCCGCCGCCCCCATGGAGATCATGGCGCCGCCTGGCATGGAGGACCTCACCTCGCAGATCCAAGGGATGTTCCAGCAGATGGGCGGCGGCCGGAAGCGCGCGCAGAAGATGTCCGTCAGCGAGGCGCTCAAGCAGATCACCGACGAGGAGGCCGCCAAGCTCATCAACGACGACGAGGTCAAGGCGCGGGCCGTCGCGGCCGCCGAGCAGAACGGCATCGTCTTCATCGACGAGATCGACAAGATCGCGAGCCGCTCCGAGATGCACGGCGCCGACGTCTCCCGTCAGGGCGTGCAGCGCGACCTGCTCCCGCTGGTGGAGGGCACCACGGTCACCACCAAGTACGGGATGATCAAGACCGACCACATCCTGTTCATCGCGTCGGGCGCGTTCCACCTGTCGCGGCCGTCCGACCTCATCCCCGAGCTGCAGGGCCGCCTGCCGATTCGCGTCGAGCTCTCGCCGCTCACGGTGAACGACTTCGAGCGCATCCTCACGTCCACGGACGCCTGCCTAACGCGCCAGTACGAGGCGCTGCTCGCGACCGAGCAGGTGCACCTCGACTTCCGGCCCGATGGGATCCGCCGCCTCGCCGAGATCGCGCATGCGGTCAACGACAAGCAGGAGAACATCGGCGCGCGGCGGCTCTACACGGTCATGGAGCGGCTGCTCGAGGAGGTCTCGTTCCACGCCGCGCGTCGCACCGGCGACACGGTGTCGATCGACGCGAAATTCGTCGACGAGCGGCTGGCCGGCATCGCCGGCGACGACAACCTCGCCCGCTACATCCTGTAATCGCTGTCGCTGAGTCGCGGCGGCGCCTGCGGGCCGCGGGCATGAGCCGGGATCCTAACGGCGCCTTGCGTCAACCCGATCTGCGCCGCAACCACACACTGGTGAGGCCGACGAGAGCGACCAGGATCACCAGTCCCCATTCGGATAGTGTGGGGATCGAGGCGCCGGGTCCGCCCGTAGAGCCTGAAGCGACGACGGTCACCGTGTAGGTCATGGAAGCCGTCGAACCCACCGCATCGGTCACGGTAACCGTAAAAGTGAATGTCCCAGGCAACGTCGGCGAACCCAGAAACTGACCATTGGCGCCGAGCGTCAGGCCCGATGGCAGCGCACCCGACGTCACCGCATAGGTGTAGGGCGCGGTTCCGCCACTTGCGGTAATCGTCTGTACGTACACGATGCCCACCGTGCCGCCGGGCAGCGTGGGAGGGCTGATGGAAACAGGTACCGTGGTTCCGGACACCGCAAGCGTGTAGGCGCGGCTCACCATGCATCCGTTGGCGTCCGTGGCGGTGACGGTGAATGCGAAGCTACCGGGTGCGGACAACATGCCCGCTATCGCTCCGGTGGCTCCATTCAACGCAAGCCCGGGAGGCAGGCTCCCTGCAGTGATCGCATACGAGTAGGGTGTTGAACCACCGGCGGCGGCCACGACCTGGGCATACGCCGTCGACAGCGCCCCGCCCGGAAGCGTAACCGGCGTGAGCGAAAGCGTGGGGCACGCCACCGCGGAGACGATGAGGCTGTAACTCCGACTGCCCATGCATCCATTCGCGTCCGTTGCGGACACCGTGAATGCGAATGGACCCGCCGTCGTCGGCATTCCGCTGATGGCGCCCGTTGTCGGGTTGAGCGCCAGGCCGGCAGGAATGGCCCCCGCGGTGATTGCGTAGGTGTACGGCCCCGTGCCGCCCGCGGCCGTCAGGGGCGCAACGTAGCCACTGCCGATGTGCCCGACTGGCACGGTGCTTGGACTGAGGGTGATGGCAGAGCACGCCGGACCGGCAATCGTGATGACGTAGGCTCGACTACCGGGACACCCATTGCTGTCGGTCGCCGTGATGAGTACGTTGTACGTGCCGGCCGCGCCCGGGGACCCGGAGATCACGCCCGTCGTGCCATTCAGCGCAAGGCCGGGCGGGAGTGCGCCACCCGCCACCGCGAAGGTGTACGGCCCGACGCCGCCCGATGGTGCAATTCCCTGGCTGTACGCCGCCCCAACCGTCCCGCTCGCAAGCGTGGGGCTCAGCGTCACGGTCGGACATACGCCCGGCGGGGACGTTGGGCAAGCCGCAATCGTATTGTTCGCCAGCGTGACGGCTCCCGTTCGAGCCAAGGCACGCCCGTTCAGTGACACGCCGGTGTTCATGACGATGCTCGACAGCGCCAGAATGTTGCCCACGAACGCCGTCGTGGTTCCGAGCGTTGCAGAACTGCCGACTTGCCAGTACACGTTGCAACTTGACCCGCCGTTGATGACCGACACCGAAGCGCCCGTCGCGGTAGTCAACGCGCTGCCGACTTTGAAGATGAAAAGAGCGTTGGGATTGCCGAGGGCGTCGAGCGTCAAAGTACCGGTCAGTTGGGCCACGCTGGAAAAGCCATAGACACCCGGCTGTAGCGTAAGTCCCCCGAGGTCAGTGCCGGTAAGGTCCACGAACGTCGGTGTTGCCGCCACGGCATTGAACGCAGTGGTTAGATCGCTTTGCGCTGTGGACGCTACCGCGTCGGCGCTGTGGATGACGCCCGGCGGCGTGACGACGCCGGGCGGAAAGCCCGTGACCGCAGTACCGGGACTCACTCCCAGGTTGCCGGCCACAATAGTGGAGCCGGTGTTAGTAATCGCCGAGCCCGCGAGCACTCCGAAGCTCTGCGCGGTACCTAAGGAGATTTGGGCGCGAGCTGAACTAGCAAGTACGAACGAGACAGCGACGAGCACAAGCACCTGGCGCGCTAAAGCTAGGCCACGCACGGCTTCTTTGATTGCAGCCAATGTGCTCCTCGGGGTGTTTTGACTTTCTGTTTGTAATCAACAATACCATGGGACTTCTCAACGATAAGTACCGTCTATCGGGATGACCTAAGCCCGGTTTTTCGGTCCCATCGGTGTGTCGAGCCGGTAGGAGCCCAAGTCGGCCGCTCGGCGGGGCCGACGGCACATGCAAGCGCGACGATCGAGTCGCCGCTACAGCGTGGCGAGCGCGTCCTCCACGAGCTGCTGGTGAAGCACCTCGGGCAGCAAGAGCGGATCCTTGCCCGGGCGATAGAGGACGTACACGGGCACGCCGTTGCGGCCGAGCGCCCCGAGCGCGGCTGTGATCGCGGCATCGCGGCGCGTCCAGTCGGCACGCACCAACGCGACGTTGCGCGCCGCGAACGCCTCGCGCACTTTCGCCGTGTTCAGGACCAGCCGCTTGTTGACCTGGCAGGTCACGCACCACGCCGCGGTGAAATCGACGAACACCGGCCGCCCGGCCCCGGCGAGCTCGGCCACCTTGCCCGGGGAGAACGGCTGCCACGACGGATCGCCCGCCGCGGTGGCCGCGTGCGCCGTGGCGGCCTCGGCGTCGCGCGCACCGTCGAGCAAGGGCATGCCGGTGACCGCCGCGACCGCCAGGCCGGCCAGCGCGGCGACTGCAAAGCCGCGCGCACCGCTGCCGCGGTAGGCACGCCAGCACCACAGCGCGAACGCGACGACGACCAGCGTGCCGAGCAGTCGCACCACCGCGTCGTTGTCGACCTGCGCGCCGAGCACCCACGCGAGCCACGCAACCGTTGCGTACAGCGGGAACGCGAGCAGCTGCTTCAGGCGTTCCATCCATGCGCCCGGACGCGGCAGCACGCGCCGCCACGCGGGAAACAGGCTCAGCAGCAGGAACGGCAGCGCCATGCCGAGCCCGAGCGCCACGAACACCGCGAGCGTCTCGGCCGGCGGCTGCGCGATCGCGAAGCCCAGCGCGGCACCCATGAACGGCGCGGTGCAGGGCGAGGCGATCACCACCGCGAGCACACCCGAGGCCGCCGCGTCGAGGTAAGGGTTGCGCGCGTTCCAGCTCGCCGCGGACGGCACCAGCGACGAGAACTCGAACACGCCGGACAGGTTCAGCGCGAGCACGAAGAACAGCACGGCCAGCGCGGTGACCACCGCCGGCGACTGGAGCTGGAACCCCCACCCGAGCTGCTGGCCCGCCGCGCGCAGCACGAGCAGGAGCCCGGCAAGTGCGACGAAGGTCGCGACCACGCCCACCGCGAACGCAACGCCCTGGAACTGCAGCTTCCGCCGGTCGTCGTGGCCGGGGGCGGCCAGCGACAGCGCTTTCAGCGACAGGATGGGGAACACGCACGGCATGAGGTTGAGCACGAGTCCGCCTACGAACGCGAGCAGCGCGGCGGTGACGAGCGACAGCGCGCCGGTCGCCGCGCCCGGGATCGCCGGCGCCGTCGCGAGGGCGGCGATGCTCGCAGCCGGCGCATCGAAGCGCGGCTTCGGACCGGCCGCCACCGCACCTTCGAGCGGGACGTCGAGCAACGCCGAGCGCACCGCGCCCGCCGGCGTCGCAAGGCCCTGGCTGGCGGTCAGCACGCCCGTCAGGCGCGTGAACGCGGCGAGCTGGCTGGCGGCGGGGAGCGTGAGCACGTAACCGCCGCTTGCGTCGCGCGCCAGCGTCTGCGGCGCGGACGGCTCGAGCCGGCCCTCCTCGTCCGGGAAGAAGCGCAAATCGCCGGGGGAAGCCGCCGCACCGTCGGCGACGAGCGTCAGCGCGATCGTTTGCCCCTGCGCCTGTGCACGGGCAGTCCAGCCCGCAAGCGCGCGAGGCAGCGCGGCGCGCGTGGCCGCGATCGGCTGCGCCCAGCCCGAATCGGCCGGCGCACTGGCGCCCGCGGCCATCGGTAGCGTGATCGACAGGTCGGCGCCATCCGGGATGCACGTTTCGCGGCAGACGAGCCAGTCCGCACGCGCGGCGAGCTTCACCGGTGCGCCACTGCCGCCCGCCGGCACCGTGACCTGGACGAGGTGCAGCACCTCCCCTTCGTAGCCATAGTTGACGAGCGGGCCGGCCGGCAGCGCGTGCGGCGCGGGCCACTCGATGGGTCCGGCGACGAATCCTTGCGGCAAGGTCCACGCGAGCGTGGTGGGCAGGCCCGAATCGCCGGGATTGCGCCAGTAGGTGTGCCAACCGTCCTGGATGCGCAGCCGCAGCGCGAGCGTGGCGGTTTGGCCCGGTGCGAGCGCGGAATGCGCCGAGACGAGCTCGGCCTCGACATGCTCGGTCTTGACGGGCACCGCGCCTGCGGCGGCCGCCCATGCGAGCGCCGCGCTGACGATGAACGCGACCACGGGGCGCACGACCGGCACGACCGGCACGACGGACGCGCGGCGCGATTTGGGTGGCATGAAAGCGATGGAACGGAGCATGGGAGGGAAGCGCGGCGGTTCAATGGCTGCGCGCCCACGATTATCCCACGCGCCCCGAGGGCGACGCGCGCCCGACCCGGACGGGCGGCGCCCGGCGCGCGCTTCGGACCGACCGGCGGCGTGCGGTCGCCGGTCGCACTCCGGCAGGGCGGTCCCCGCGCAGCGCCGCACGCGCGACCCGCCGGAACGGCCCCACGTACAATCGACCGCACCCGCTCGCGCCGCACCGTTTTCCATCGAAGCCTTCCTGCTCAGTGCTGCCGCCGTCGCGCTGGCCGAAATCGGCGACAAGACCCAGCTCCTCGCGCTGATCCTCGCGGTACGGCACCGGCAGCCTTGGCCGATCGTCGCAGGCATCGTCGTGGCCACGCTCGCCAACCACACGCTGGCCGCCGCGCTCGGCGGGTGGATCCGCAACGTGTTCGACCCCGTGCTCCTGCGCTGGCTGCTCGCCGCGTCGTTCCTGGGAGTGGCCGCGTGGACGCTGGTCCCGGACCGGCTCGCCGACGAGAGCGCACCTCCGGTCGCCTCCGCGCTCGGCGTGTTCGGGGTGACGGTGGTCGCCTTCTTCCTGGCGGAGATGGGCGACAAGACGCAGGTCGCCACCGCCGTGCTGGCCGCGCGCTTCGATTCGCTCGTCACCGTGGTCGCCGGCACCACCGTTGGCATGCTCGTCGCCGATGTGCCGGCCGTGTTCGCGGGTCATCTGGCGGCGGTGCGCATCCCGCTGCGCGCGGTGCGCATCGTCGCGGCGCTCCTGTTCGCGGGCATGGGGATCGCGCTGCTCGTCGCCGATTGACCGGCGATGCGGCGGCTATACTCGGCGGCGTGAACGCGAACCACGACTTGTTGACGCAGCCGTTCGACCCGCGCGCGCTCGAGTCCGCCGCGCAGTCGGCCTGGGCCGCGGCCGGCGCCTACCGCGCGGTCGAGAACGACGCGCGCTTCCCGAAAGGCAAGTACTACTGCGTGTCCATGCTGCCCTATCCGTCCGGAAAGCTGCACATGGGGCACGTGCGCAACTACACGCTCAACGACATGCTCTACCGGCACCTGCGCATGCAAGGCTACAACGCGCTCATGCCGATGGGCTGGGACGCGTTCGGGCTGCCCGCCGAGAACGCCGCGATGAAGAGCCGCGAGGCGCCGGCCAAGTGGACGCACGAGAACATCGCGTACATGAAGCGGCAGCTGATCGCGATGGGTTTCGCGATCGACTGGACGCGCGAGCTCGCCACCTGCGATCCCGCGTACTACCGGTGGAACCAGTGGCTGTTCCTGAAGATGCTCGAGGCGGGCATCGCCTACCGCAAGAGCGGCATCGTCAACTGGGACCCGGTCGACCGCACGGTGCTCGCCAACGAGCAGGTGATCGACGGGCGCGGCTGGCGCTCGGGCGCGCCGGTGGAGAAGCGCGAGATCCCCATGTACTACCTGCGGATCACGCAATACGCGGACGAGCTAGTCGACTGTCTCGACCAGATGCCCGGCTGGCCCGACCGCGTCAAGGCCATGCAGGCCAACTGGATCGGCCGTTCGACGGGTGTGCGCTTCGCGTTCCCGCACGACATCGCCGGCGCGGCGGGTCCGGTCGGCGACGGCAGGCTTTGGGTGTTCACGACGCGCGCCGACACGATCATGGGGGTGACCTTCTGCGCGGTGGCGCCGGAGCATCCGCTCGCCGCGCATGCGGCTACGCTCTCGCCGCACGTGCGCGACTTCATCGCCGAGGCGAGCCACGGCAGCGTCGCCGAGGCCGACCTCGCCACGATGGAGAAGAAGGGCGTGCCCACCGGGCTCTATGTCCGCCATCCCCTCACCGGCGAGCAGGTGGAGGTGTGGGTCGGCAACTACGTCCTGATGTCGTACGGCGAGGGCGCCGTGATGGGCGTGCCGGCGCACGACGAGCGCGACTTCGCGTTCGCGCATCAATACGGGCTGCGCATCCTGCCCGTCATCGAGGTCCCCGGCGAGACGTTCGACTACGATGGCTGGCAGCCGTGGTACGCCGACAAGGGGCGCGGGCGCTGCGTCAACTCGGGCAAATTGGATGGCCTCGACTACGCGCAGGCCGTGGCCGCGGTCGCCGGCGACCTCGCCGCGAAGGGTCTCGGCGAGACGCGCACGACCTATCGGTTGCGCGACTGGGGCATCTCGCGGCAGCGTTACTGGGGCACGCCGATCCCCATCGTGCATTGCGAGCAGTGCGGACCGGTGCCCGTGCCGTACGACCAGCTCCCGGTGGTGCTGCCCGAGGACTGCATTCCCGACGGTAGCGGCAATCCGCTCAACGCGCGCGAGGACTTCGTGCGCACCACGTGCCCCACCTGCGCGGCACCCGCCCGGCGCGAGACCGACACGATGGACACCTTCGTCGACTCGTCGTGGTACTTCATGCGCTACGCGAGCCCGAACGCCGCCACGATGGTCGACGCCCGCGACGCGCACTGGATGCCGATGGACCAGTACATCGGCGGCATCAGCCACGCGATCCTGCACCTGCTCTACGCCCGCTTCTGGACCAAGGTGATGCGCGACTTCGGCCTGGTGGGCTACAGCGAGCCGTTCACGCGGCTCTTCACGCAGGGCATGGTGCTCAACCACGCGTACTTCCATCGCAACGACCGTGGCGGGCTCGACTACGTGCCGCCCGAGCAGGTGGACGCCCTGCGCGACGAGCAGGGCCGCATCACCGGCGGCCGCTCGAAGGTCGACGGTACACCGCTCGAGTACGACGGCCTGGGCACGATGTCGAAGTCGAAGCTCAACGGGGTCGATCCGCAGGACATGATCGACCGCTACGGGGCGGATGCCGCGCGCATGTACGTGATGTTCGCAGCGCCTCCCGACCAGACGATGGAATGGTCCGACGCCGGGGTCGAAGGCCAGTCGCGTTACCTGCGCAAGCTGTGGGCCTACGCGAGCGCGCATCGCGACGCCGTGCGGGGCGTGGCCGGTCGCGCGGCGCTCGCGCCGCAACCCGCCGGCGCGGCGCGACTCCAGCGGCGCGAGATCCACCAGACGCTCGGCAAGATCAGCGACGACTATCAGCGCTTCAAGTACAACACCGTGATCTCGGGCGCGCATATCCTGCTCAATGCGCTCGAGGCCATTCCAGCCAGCGATCCGGCGGCGCCGGCGGTCGCGAGGGAGGGCTTGTCCATCCTCCTGCGCGTGCTGTATCCGGTGGCGCCGCACGTCACCTGGCACCTGTGGGACGCGCTCGGCTACGCCGCCGCCGATGGACCGCTGCTCGACGCGCCGTGGCCCGAAGTCGATCCTGCCGCGCTCGTCCAGGACGAGATCGAGCTCGTGCTGCAGGTGAACGGCAAGGTGCGCGGCAAGCTGGTGGTACCCGCGGGCGCCGACCGCATCGCGATCGAGACGGCGGCGCACGCCGCGCCCGAGGTCGCCCGGCACGCCGGCGGCGGCCCGGTGCGCAAGGTGATCGTCGTGCCGGGCCGCCTCGTCAACGTCGTGGTCTAGGAGTGGCCGTGCGCATTCGTCCGCCGTGGGTCCGGGTTGCAATGCGCGCGCTGGTGCTATGGGCGGCGGCGATCGTCGTGGCCGCGTGCGGCTTCCACCTGCGCGGCGCGGCCACGTACACATTCGCGTCCGTCTATGTGAATGCGCCCGGCTCCCCGCCGCTGGGCGCCGCGCTGCGGCGCGCGCTCGACGGCACGGGCAGCGCGAAGGTCACCGACAGTCCCCTCGCAGCGCAGGTGATCGTCGACCTTCCCCTCGTGGTGGACGACAAGGAGGTGCTGTCGCTGTCCACCAGCGGCGCGGTGCGCGAGTACCAGCTCGTCAAGCGCGTCTCGTTCCGGGTGCACGACGCCGACGGCAACGATTGGCTGCCCGCGGGCGAAGTGATCGTGCGGCGCGCGTACACGTTCAACGAGAGCGAGGTGCTGGCCCGCGACGCGCAGGAGCAGCGCCTCTTGCGTGAGATGCAGCAGGACATCGTGCTGCAGCTCGTGCGACGGCTCGAGGCCGCCCGCAAGCCGGGCTGACGCCCCAAACCGCCGGTTCGCGACCCGAGCGATGCCACAGCTGCGTACCGAGGAGCTCGCGGCGCATCTTGCCCGCGGCGTCGGTCCCTTGTATGTCGTCCACGGCGACGAGCCGCTGCTGGCACTCGAGGCGGGCGACGCGATCCGGGCGGCGGCGCGCCGGGCCGGGTGCACCGAGCGGCAGGTGCTGGTTGCCGATCCCGCGTTCAAATGGGACGCGTTGGTCGCAGCAAACGCGAACCTCGGTCTGTTCGGCGACCGCAAGCTCGTCGACCTGCGCATCCCGACCGACAAGCCCGGCGTCGAGGGCGCGCGCGCGCTCGAGCGCTACGCGCATGCCCTCGCACGGGACAACGTCACGCTCGTCACGCTGCCGCGGCTCGACCGGCCCGCGCAGGCGTCGGCGTGGTTCGGCGCGCTGGCGGACGCGGGGACCGTCGTCGCGGTCCAGCCGGTCGAGCGCGATGCGCTGCCGCGCTTCATCGCCGCGCGGCTGGCGGCGCAGGGCCAGCAGGCGAGCCGCGATACGCTCGCCGTTCTCGCCGAGCGATGCGAAGGCAACCTCCTCGCGGCACGCCAGGAGATCGAAAAGCTGGCCCTCCTCCTCCCGCGCGGCGCGCTCGACGCGGCGGCCGTCGAGCGCGTGGTCGCCGACGTCGCGCGCTACGACATCTTTCAGCTCTCGGAAGCCTGGCTGGCCGGCGATGCGGCGCGCGCCATGCACATCCTCGCCGCGCTCGAGACCTCCGGCGAGGGTGCGAATCTGGTGGTCTGGCAGCTGAGCGAGGACCTCCATGCGCTCGCCGGCGTGCACCAGTCCGTGGCGAACGGCACTCCACTCGGGGCCGCGGTGCGCAACGCTCGCGTATGGGGCAAGCGGCAGAACGCGCTCGAACGCGCAGCGCGACGAGTCCGCGCGGCGACGCTCACGCCTTTGCTCGCCGCGCTGGCGCCGCTGGACGGCCTCGCGAAAGGCATCGGCCGGGGCAGTCCCTGGGTGGCGCTGCAGCGCGTCGCGATGGCGCTCTGCGGGGCGTCGCCCCCACCGGACCCCCGCACGCTCGCCTGACCGCACGTGCGCCGGGCGACGCCCGTCGCTGCGGCCATGGCGGCCCGGGTTGCGCTATGCTGGCGCCGCTCGCGCCCCGACACGGCGGACGGATCGACCGGGAGAACGCCATGTATCGCAAGATCCTCGTCGCCTTCGATGGCTCGCCGGAGAGCCGCCTGGCCGTCGACGAATGCGCGCACCTGATTACGCTGTCCGGCCGCGAGATCCACCTCGCCTGCGTCGTCCACGATCCGTCGCCCTACCTGCTCGCGGGCGAGTTCGTGCCGGAGCCCGCGCTCGCGGTGGACCGCTCGCGCATGGAGGCCGACCTGCAGGACGCCGCCGCGCGTCTGACCGAGCGCGGCTTCAACGTCACGACGCATCTCGAGGACGGCGAGCCGGTCGAGGTGATCGGCAAGCTGTGCACGGAGCTCGCCATCGATCTCCTCATCCTCGGGCACCGGCGCACACGCAAGTTCGCGTTCCGCTGGTGGCGCGGGTCGGTGGATTCGATGCTGGTCGAGCGGGTCCGCTGCAGCATTCTGATCGCCGGCGACACGCCGCCCGCCTAGTCTGAATCACGCCCGCCGGCGCGCGCGTATGCACGGGGCCTAGCCGCGCGGCCGCTCCTGGCGCGCCAGGAGGATCGCCAGCGCCGCGAGCGCGGCGGTATCGGCGCGCAGCGTGCGCGCGCCCAGATGCGCAATCCGCGCCCCGGCGGCGACCGCGAGGGCCACCTCCGGCGGGGTCCATCCGCCTTCCGGACCGATCAGCACATCGGCAGGCGCATGCTCCGCAGCGGCAACGGCCAGCGCCGCGGGCGCGGTCGGATCCAGCATCACCGCCCGGCCCAGGCCATCGGGGCGTGCCTGCACCCAGGTGGCAAGCGCCACCGGGGCGCGCACCACGGGCACGCGGTTCCGGCCGCATTGCTCGCACGCCGCGATGGCCACCTGCTGCCACCGCGCGACGCGCCGATCGACGCGATCCGCGGGGGCGCGCTGGCTGCGCTCCGCCACGACGGGCTCGACGGCGGCCGCGCCGAGCTCTACAGCCTTGCGGACGATCGCGTCCATGACGTCGTGCGCAACCAGCGCCTGGACGAGCGTCGTCGGGCATGCGGCTTCGCGCTCGATGGCGGCGTGCTCGCCGACGCGCGCCCGCGCATGCCGGGCGGACGCCGCCAGCGTGGCCGCGTATTCCCCACCCCTGCCGTCGAACACGACGATGCCGTCGCCATCGCGCAGACGCAGCACCTGGAGGGCGTGGCGGGCCGTCGCGTCGGGCAGCGTCACCTCGGCGTGCGGGCGCAGCATCACGGCGTCGGGCGACAGGTAGAAGCGCGGCGCCGTCACGGCGTTTCGCGCTCGCCGGTGCGAAACGTCAGCTGCACCTGGTCGCTCACCGGGCGGAAGCCGATCCGGGCGTACAGCGCGTTGGAGGTGCGGTTGTCGAGGTCCGTGACGAGGAACAGGCGCTGCGCGCCGGACGCGAGGCGCTCCCGCGCGATCGAGGCGACGAGCGACATGGCGTGACCCTGCCCGCGGCGGCGCGGCAACGTGTAGACGAGGCCGATCCTCGCCTCGCCGGGCCCGGCCTGCGCGCAGGACGCGAAAGCGACCCGCCGGCCTTCGCCGTCGCACCAGATCGACATGCTGCCTTCGGCGACGCGCCGCCGCACCGAGGCGCGTACCTGGTCGGGACGATCCGGCAGATGGGCGTCGCGCACAAACCCCAGCGCGTGGCGGGTGAGCCAGGGCAGGTCCACCGACGACGCGGTGCGCAGCAGGCCGGCGCCGATCGTGACGGGCGCGACGCGCGTCAGCATATGGTGGCGCATGCGCATGGCGACCTGGTGGCCTCGTCCAGTGCGGCGCGACCAGGCGCCCGCGAATGCGGCGCATCCGCGCGCCTGGCCGATCACGTGGTCGAGCGCGATCCGGCGGTCGAGGAGATCGTCTGCGAACGCGACCGCGGCGACCGCGTCGCTGTTCTGGATGACCAGCGGTCCCTCCCGATGGAGCGCCAGGCCGTGCGCGGAGCCGTTCGCGTACGTGGCGGCATAGGTCGGACGTGCGCGCGCCGCGTCCCGCCGCCACGTCGCCAGCCACGCCACGACGAACGCGCGCACCGCGGGATCGCGCGCGAGGAGCGGCCCAGCCGCCGCCAGGAACGCGTCGGGATGATCGTGGTGCGCAACGCTCACCTCAGCACCGCCGGGCCGCACGCCTTGCCCCGCCCGTCGACGCGATGCACCGGCGCCGCCCGTTCAAAGCAGCAGCGCGCGCAGCGCATCGAGCACCGCATCGGGTTGCTCGGCCATCATCGCGTGCCCGGCGTCGGGCAGGGTGACCGTGCGCGCGGCCGGGATCGCCTCCGCCAGCGCGGTCGCGGTGCGCGCCGGCGCCATGACATCGCGCGCGCCCAGCAGCAACAGCGCCGGGCAGCGCACCGCCGCTCCGGCCGCGAGCGCGTCCGCGTAGCGATGGCAGGCGCGCAGGTCGGCGTGCAGCACGCCGGGCCGCATGCGCTCGAGGAGCCGCGCGCCCTGGCCGGTCATCCACATCCCGGGCACGGGATTGCCGCCGAGCTGGCGGGCCGGGCTGTGCGACCACCCCGTGATGAGCCCCGCGGCCCGCGGTGAGTCGTGCTCGGCCGCTTCGAGCAGCGCGTCGCTGACGGTCATCGGCGCGGCCGGCCCGAGCAACGCCAGCGCCGTCACGCGGTCCGGAAACGCGGCTGCATGCGCGAGTGCCGCGAGCGCGCCGAGCGAGTGGCCGATCAACGCGTAGCGCTCGAGCGCAAGCGTCGCGCAGATGTCTTCAAGCCACGCGGCGATCGCCTCGACGCTCTCCAGCGCCGGACCGCCGCTCCGCCCGTGACCGGGCAGGTCCAGCGCAACCAGGTTGCGGCCGTGATGCGCGAAGTAGCGCGACTGCAGCACCCACACGCTGTGGTCGCCGCCGGCCCCGTGAACGAACACCACGGCGGGCAGTCCCGCGTGATGCGCACGGGCGCCGGTGTAGGCATAGGCTGCGTGCCCGCCGACGAAAATCCGCATCAGGCCTTGCCCGCCGCGTGCAGTGCGCGGCTCAGGTCCTCGGTGAGGTCGCTCGCATCCTCGAGACCGACCGATAGCCGCAGGGTGCCTTCGCCGATGCCCGCCCGGCGCAGGTCGTCCGCCGACATCCGGAAATGCGTGGTGGAGGCGGGATGGATCACCAGCGACTTCGCGTCGCCGACGTTGGCCAGGTGGGAAAAGATGCGCAGCGCCTCGATGAAGCGCCGCCCGTGCTCGCGGGTGCCGCGCAGGTCGAAGGTGAACACCGCGCCGCAGCCGCGCGGCAGCAGGCGCGCGGCCAGCGCATGGTCGGGATGGTCCGGCAGCTCGGGATAGCCGACGCGTTCGACCATCGGATGCTCGCGCAGGAAGGCGACCACCGCGCGCGTGTTCTCCACGTGGCGCGCCATGCGCACGGGCAGCGTCTCCATGCCCTGCAGCACCTGAAAGGCCACGAACGGCGCCATGCACGCGCCGAAGTCGCGCACGCCCTCGCGCCGGGCGCGCAGGAGGAACGCGGCGGTCGTCGACTCCTCGGCGAACACCATGTCGTGAAATCCCCGGTAGGCCTGCGTGAGCGTCGCGAAGCGCTCGCGCACGTCCGGCCGATCCCAATCGAAGCGGCCGCTGTCGACGAGGAGGCCGCCGATCACCACGCCATGTCCTGACAGGAACTTGGTCGCGGAGTGGAACACCAGGTCGGCGCCGTGCGCGAACGGCTGCATGAGCCAGGGCGTGGTGAAGGTCGAATCGACCAGCAGCGGCAGGCCGTGATCGTGCGCGAGCGCCGCCACGCGCGGGATGTCCAGCACGTCGAGCCCCGGATTGCCGAGCGTCTCGCCGAACAGCAGGCGGGTCGCGGGCGTGATGGCCGCCCGCCACGCGTCGAGGTCGCGCGGGTCGACGAACGTCGTCTGGATGCCGAAGCGCGGCAAGGTGTAGTCGAGCAGGTTGTGCGAGCCGCCGTACAGGGCGCGCGACGCGACGATGTGCCCGCCGGCGCCCATCAGGGTCGCGATGGCGAGGTGCAGCGCAGCCTGCCCGCTGGCGGTGGCGATCGCGCCCACGCCGTCCTCGAGCGCGGCGATGCGCTCCTCCAGCACGGCACAGGTGGGATTGGAGATGCGCGAGTAGACGTGCCCGGCGCGCTCCATGTTGAAGAGCGCCGCGGCATGATCGGTGTCGGCGAACACGTACGACGCCGTCTGGTAGATCGGCGTGGCGCGCGCGCCGGTGGCCGGGTCGGGCCTGGCGCCGGCGTGCACCGCCAGCGTGTCGAACCGGGGCGTCTTGGGGCTGGTCATTTAGGCGCGGTGGGCTTGCTGCGCGGCCCGGCATGGTAACGCACGCCCGCCGGAGGGTTCGTCAAGGTTCCCGGCCGCGGGACGGTGGGGGCGGCATAGACTGTCCGCTCCCAGGTCCCACGCAGGAGACGCAGATGCAACGCAAGGCAAACGCCCGCTGGCAAGGCACGGCCAAGGAAGGCAGCGGCACGCTCTCCGTGCAGAGCGGAACGCTCCAGGATGTGCCCTATACCTTCAAGGCGCGTTTCGGCGACGGCAAGGGCACCAATCCTGAGGAGCTGATCGCGGCGGCGCACGCGGGCTGCTTCACGATGGCGCTGTCGTTCGCGCTGAACAACGCGGGCTTCACCGCCGACGCGATCGACACCGAGGCGCAGCTCACGCTCGACCAGGTCCCGGGCGGCTTCGCGATCACGGCGATTCATCTCACGACGCGGGCACGGGTGCCGTCGATCGACGCCGCCCGGTTCGGCGAGATCGCCGCGAGCGCCAAGGCGAACTGTCCCGTGTCGAAAGTGCTCAACGCCACGATCACCCTCGACGCGACGCTGGCGAGCTGACGGAGCGAGGGAAGCCGCGTGCCGGGCGCTGGAGTGCCGCCGACCAAGGGTCGCGGCGCGACGTTCAACCCCGCGAACCGCTATCGCCGCGATGCGCGCGAGGCGTTCGACGACGGTTGGTCCGCCGCGACCGGCGAAGACGACGGCGACGACCCGTTGCCGGCGCGTCCCCGCACGATCGTCACGATCCAGACGGCGCGCACGATCCTCGCGCGGAACGACTCGCCCGACGTCCCGTTCAACCAGTCGATCAATCCCTACCAGGGGTGCGAGCACGGCTGCATCTACTGCTTCGCGCGTCCGACCCACGCGTACCACGACCTGTCGCCCGGGCTCGACTTCGAGACGCGCCTGCTCGCCAAGCCTAACGCCGCCGCGCTGTTGCGCGCGGAGCTCGCCAGGCCCGGCTATCGCTGCGACCCGATCGCGCTCGGCACCAATACCGACCCCTACCAGCCGATCGAGCGCGACTGGCAGATCACGCGCTCGATCCTGGCCGTGCTGGTCGAATGCGAGCATCCGTTCACGATCGTCACGAAGTCGGCGATGGTCGAGCGCGACCTCGACCTGATCGCGCCGATGGCCGCGAAGGACATGGCGCGCGTGGCGCTGTCGATCACCACGCTCGACCGCAGCTTGGCGCGAAAGCTCGAGCCCCGCGCCGCGGCGCCGCAGCGGCGCCTGCAGACCCTGCGCACGCTTGCCGACGCCGGCGTCCCGGTGGGCGTGATGACGGCGCCGGTGATCCCGCAGCTGAACGACCGCGACCTCGAGGCCATCCTCGAGGCGGCGGCGGCGCACGGCGCCACGACCGCCGGATGGGTGATGCTGCGCCTCCCGCTCGAGGTCGCGCCCCTGTTCCGCGCGTGGCTGGACGCACACTATCCGCTGCGCGCCGCGCACATCATGAGCCTGGTGCAGCAGATGCGCGGCGGGCGCGACTACCAGTCGGGCTTCGGCACGCGCATGCGAGGCGAAGGCGGATTCGCCAACCTGATCGAGAAGCGCTTCGCGCTAGCCTGCAAGCGCTACGGCCTCAATCGCGACCAGGGCCACGACGACCGCTCGCACGTTCGCCGGCACGGCGGCCTCGACACGACGCGCTTCCGCCCGCCGCGCGCGGCCTCCCCGCAGCTCGACCTGTTCGGCGCCGGCGCACCGGGGTAGCGGCATGCGCGAATACAGCGGGATGCCGCTGGTGTCGCGCTCCTTGGTGGTGTTCTGCCCGTAGTTGATCGAGCCGTCGAAGTCCCAGTTCCAGCGCGAGCCCTTCAGGCCCGCGACGGTCTGCCACGCTTCGTTGGTATCGGTCCAGGCGCGGTTGCCGCATTCCACGCAGCGGTAGCGAACGTTGAGCGGCTGGCCGTCAACCCCGGCGGCGAGCGCCAGGCCGTGCGGATAGAACGGGCTGGACGCGGGCAGCAGGATGTCCGCTGCGCCCGTTGCCGTGGCCGTCGTTGGTATCTGGTCCGACAGCGGCACCGGCTGGATCTGGACGTTGGTTTCCTGGTGCGAGTACAGGCCGGTGACATAGGCCTGCCAGTCCGCGGAAACCTGGAAGCGCGCGGCGCCGAACACATTGGTCTGCTTGGTCTCCGGCAGCGTCTGCGCGCCGGGGAACCGGGCCGGATCGAAGCGACAGCGGCCACCGACGGACAGCTGGCCCTGGCAGTCGGGGAACCCCGGATTGCCGATGCCGCCGGTGGAGATGAAGCCCGGAAACGATTGCCCGGAGGTGGTGTTGAGATTGATGTCCGGCAGGTAGTTCGTCTTCGAGAAGTCGCGCGCCCGCTGCTCGAGCGCCTTCTGCTGCTCGTACTGGACGGACAGGAAGGCGGTATAGCGATCCTTCGAAAGGTCGCCGATGCCGACGATTCCGGACAACGTGTATTGGTCGCCGCCGCCGCCGCCGCGCGTGGGCTTGCCGTACAGCGCCGACGCCTCGCCGCCCCGGAAATCCTGCCGCATGATGAAGTTGATCACGCCGCCGATCGCGTCGCTGCCGTAGACCGCCGAAGCGCCGTCCTTGAGGACCTCCACCCGCTCGGTTGCCGAGAACGGGATTGCGCCGAGGTTCACGCCTTCGATGCCGGAAATGCCTCCCGCGAACGCGCCGAGCCGCTTGCCGTTGACGAGGACCAGGGTCGAGGGTCCACCGAGGCCGCGCAGCGATGCGGTCTGGTTGCTGAACGTCAGCGAGCCGATGCCGTTGCTGAGCACGGTATTGCCGGCGCTATTGTTCGCGGAAATGAGATTGAGCAGCTCCATGGCGTTGACCGCGCCGGTCTTCTCGATCTCCTCGCGCGTGATGACCTGGACCGGGAGCGCGCCCTCGCCCTCCACCCGCCGGATGTTCGATCCGGTCACGTCCACCCGGATGCCCTGGGCGGATGCGGCCGACGGCGACAGCGCTGCGACCGCTGCGGCGAGGCCTGCGGCGATCTCGAGGTGCGCGCGGCGCACCCTGACTCGTTTCATGGGAAATCCCCCAAAATTAACTCGGTTGAATGACGCACGATCGGCACGTGTTGCCATCGCGACCGGCCAAGCGTAGGGGACCGTTCCGACGTGCCGCAATGAGATGTTCGTGAACCGATGCACAGCGGGGGCGAGCCGCCCGAATTCACGTGCCAACGGTCACGCGGGGTCCGGCACGGCCGTCCCGCAGCGCGGCGTTCGATTGCGCGCGCCGGGATTTCGCGCCAGTGTCCGTGATACATGCATATGCATGTATCTGCCGGACGGCTCGCGCGGCGCCGGCGGCAGATGGCATCGCGCAACCGCCGGAGACCGACTCATGCGCCGGATATTCGATCTCGACTCGCCCCTGCCGCGGGAGGCCGCCGCGGCAGCTCGCCCGCCGGACGGCGAAGCCAGGCGCTACGCGGCCGAGGGCCTGCCCGCGTCCGCGCGGCTGACGCGCATCCCGGTGCGCTCGGTGAATCGAATCGTGATCGTGCAGGTCGCGCAGATCCGCCGGCTGGAGGCGGAGGACAACTACGGGCGCATCTGGACCGACCGTCCGTACCTGCACAAGGAGACGCTGACGGGCCTCATGGAGCGGCTCGACCCGCGCGAGTTCCTGCGCGTGCACCGCTCGCATGCGGTGAACATCCGCGTGGTGCGCGAGTTGCGCCCGCAGTTGCACGGCGAATACGTGCTGACCCTCGACGACGTCACCGAGCTGACCTCCGGGCGCAGCTTCCGTGCCCGCATCCAGCAAGCCTTCGGACTGGCGCGCGGCCTGCCGGATTCCGATTAGGCCCGGATTACTTCACCGCGCTCTTTGATCCGCGAACACGAGCGCGCGGCTAGCCGCCGACCGCGAGCGGGAACGCGACCAGCTCCACCGTTTCCGCAGGATCGAGCCGGGCGCGCTCCTGCCGCGCGAGGCGTTGGCGCATGGTGCGCGCGGCGCACAGGTCATGCACCGGCACCACGCCTTCGTGGCGCAGCAATGCGGCCTTCACGCCGATGCCTCCGGGATGGCTGCCGAGCCCGCCGTTGGCCGCGACCACGCGATGGCACGGCACCAGGATGGGCACGGGATTCGAGGCGAGGCACACGCCGACGGCACGCTGCGCGCGCGGCATGCCGAGACGCTCGGCGAGCGCGGCGTAGGTGGTGACCTCGCCCGGACGCAGCCCACCGACCAGGTCCCACACGTGACGCTGCATGGGCGTCGCGGGCGCTGCCACGGGAACTCCGTCGAGCCGGCAGGGTCGCCCGAGAAGTAGCGCGCGAGCCTGCCGGCGATACCCAGCGGATCGCCCTCGTCGAGCCGGAAAAACGGGCCGAACGCGCGGCGCAGGCGCGGCTCGAGGCCTTGCGCGCGATCGTCGAACACGAGCGCGCACACGCCGCGGGCGAAGCTCGCCACGTGAACCGGGCCCACCGGCGTGGACGTGCGCACCACGCGCACCACCGTTGTGCCGCGATTGCCGTAGGCGTCGAGCACCGGCGTCATCGCCGGCGCTCGCACGCAATCGCACCCTTGCAGGCTTCCATGCGCACGAGTGTAGCGGCGCAATGCCGTCGCGCGGCGGCGAGTTGGCTGGGCGAGCGGGCCCGCGGGCGAACCGCTCGTGCATCGACGCGAACGGACGGCGGTCCTGCCTGTCAACCGGGCAGGAATGCTGCGCACGACCGCGCGGCGCCCCGGTTGCACGGACCCGTCCATCGGCGCAGACTGCCGCCGCCCCGACGCGGACGGACCCGCTCGGGCATCGGGGAGGATGCGCATGAGCGGCAGACGGCATGTTTCGATCATCGTGGCAGCCATCGTCATGTGGCTGCTTGGTGCCGCGTGGTACACGCTGCTGGCCGGACCGTGGCTCGCGGGCATCGGCAAGACGCAGGACCAGCTCATGCGGGAAGCGGGCGGCAGCGCCGCGCTCGCGTACGTGATCGGGTTCGTCGCGATCCTGGCCATGTGCTACCTGGTGGGCTGGCTCGTCGACCGGCTGGGCGCGGCGTCGCTCGCCGGCGGCGCCCGCACCGGCGCACTGGCGGCGCTGCTGGCGGCGGCCTGCATTGCGCTCATCTACGCATTCGAGATGCGGCCGGTGTCGCTGTGGCTGATCAACGCCGGCTACGCGATCGTCGGCCTCGCCGTCGCCGGCGCGATCATCGGTGCCTGGAAGCGGCCGGCACCCGCCTGACATGGCCGGCCTGCGCGAGCGCCTTGGCGCGTGCTACACCGGCGCGGTGCACGACGTGCTGCGCCAGATGGAGCGCCACGACATCGTGCTGCCACCTGCGATCAAGGCCATCGCGCCGGGTACGCGGCTCGCGGGGCCAGTCTGGACGGTCTCCGGCCACCTCGATCGAACCCGATCGCGGCACGATTGCCTGCTCGGCTGGTGCACGCTGCTCGCGAAGGCGCCCGCCGGCCACGTCGTGGTGTGCCAGCCGAACAACCACGAGGTCGCGCTGATGGGCGAGCTGTCGGCGCAGACGCTGCATGCGCGTGGCGTGCTGGGCTACGTGGTGGACGGCGGCTCGCGCGATACCGACCTCGTGCTCGCGCAGGGGTTTCCGGTGTTCTGCTCGTTCCTCACGCCCGCCGACATCGTCGAGCGCTGGGTGCCGGACCGCTTCGGCGAGCCCGTGACCATCGGCGCGGTCACCGTCTCCACCGGCGACTGGCTGCTGGGCGACCGCGACGGCGTCGTGATCATCCCCGGTGCGCTGGTCGACGAGGTCGTGCGGCGAACCGAGGCGGTCGTCGCCACCGAGAGCGACATGCGGCGCGCGCTCGTGGCCGGCATGGATCCGGTCGAGGCGTACCTCCAGTTCGGAAAATTCTAGCGCCGGCGCAACGCGCGCGCGAGGCGCCCGACGCCCATCGCGATCGCGCGCTCGTCCAATGCCGCGTAGCCGAGCAGCAAGCCGTTGCTGCGCGCACGGATGGCATAGCGCGACAACGGCAGGACTTGCACGCCCGCAGCGGCCGCGCGTTCGACTGCGAGCAAATCGCGGAGCCGCGCCGGCAGGCGTACTGTCGCGCTCATCGCGCCGCCGATCGACGCAAGCGCCACGCCTTCCGGCAACAGGCGCGCGCAGGCAAGCGTGAGCGCGTCGCGCCGTGCCGCGTACAGCGCGCACATCCGGCGCAGGTGCGCCGCCAGGCGTCCCTCGTCGATGAAATCCGCTAGCGCGGCCTGCAGCGGTCCGTGCGTGTGGTCGTCGAGCTGCCGGCGCACGGCTTCGAACACCGGGACGAGTGCCGCAGGCAGCACGCACCAGGCGAGGCGCAGCGACGGGAACATCGCGTGGCTGAAGGTGCCGACGCAGAACGTGCGGTCGGCCGGGTCGAGACGTGCGATCGGTGCGGCCGCGCCGCCTTGGTGCGTGAGCTCGCTCTGGTAGTCGTCCTCGACGATCCAGGCGCCGCACGCTTCGGCGGCGCGCAGGAGCGCGAGGCGACGCGGGAGCGACATCTGCACTCCGGTCGGATAGTGGCAGGCGGGCGTCACCACCGCCAGCACGGGCCGCGGGTGAAGCGCCAGTCCCGCGGCAACGTCGAGGCCCGCAGCGTCGACGGGCACGGGCACCACGCGCGCGCCCGCCGCCCCGAGGATCGCGCACAGGTTGGGATAGCCTGGATCTTCCAGCCATACGGCGTCGCGCCGCTCCAGCACGACCCGGCCGATCAGCTCGACCGCCTGCATCGCGCTGTTGCAGATCATTACCTGCTCGGGCGCGCAGGCGAGCCCGCGCGTCGCGGCGAGGTGCCGCGCCACTGCTGCACGCAAGGCCGGATGCCCGAGCGCGGGCGGGTAGGCGAGGAGCGCGGCGCCGTCGTTGCGCAGCCGGCGTGCCACGATCCGGTTCCACTCGTCCAGCGGGAAGCGATCCAGCGCCGGCATGCCGGCCAGGAAGGCCGCCGGTCGCGGCACCGCGGCCGGATCGTGACGCTGCTGGAGTGTGCGACCCCAGGCGGGCAGAGCGGCCAGCGCCGCCCGGCCGAAGGCGCTGGGCGGGCGCACCGGGGCGTCGACCCTTGCCGCGCGCGGCGCCGGGAGCAGCGGCGCCACGCGCGTGCCGTTGCCCACGCGCCGCACCAGCCAGCCCTCCACCTGGAGCTGGGAGAGCGCATCGTCGACCGTGTTGCGCGCAATCCCCCAGTCGACACCCAACCGGCGCGCAGAGGGCAGGCGGTCGCCCGGCCGCAGCGCTCCCGCCAGGATGGCGTCGAGGCACGTGCGATACACGCGGCCGCGCACGCTCGGCGCGGCGTCGTCGGTCAAAGCGAGTAGGAGTGCGCGCGCCATCGGGTCTCAATGGCCCAGCAGGCTACGCCGAAATGGCCCTTGCCATCGGGTCATTGCATGGTCACCATGCGGCGCTCCGGCACCCCAAGAAACGGACCGCGCGACATGAAACCGACTTTCGCACCGACGCGCCCGCTGCATCGCGCGATTGGCCGCCGCTTGCTGCGCGTCTGCGTCCTGGGCGGGGCGCTCGCGTCGCTGCCCGCCTAGGCGGACGGCGAGGCCGAAGTGCCCGCGTCCCCGCCGAAGCCCGGACAGGCGTGCGAGGCGCAGGCGCGCCGCCAGTTCGATTTCTGGCTCGGCGACTGGGACGTGCGCGACCCCGCCGGCAAGGTCGTCGGGCGCAACCGCATCGCACGCGTGCACGGCGGGTGCGCGCTCGAGGAGCAGTGGTCGGGCAACGGCGGCGTGACCGGCAGCAGCCTCTATGCATACGACCCCGCGCGCGACCGCTGGCACCAGACCTGGGTCGACAACACCGGCGGGCTCCTGCAGCTCGACGGCGGCCTGCAGGGCGGGCGCATGGTGATGAGCGGTCAGGACCCGCCAGTCGACGGCAAGGCTGCGCCGCTGCAGCGGGTGAGCTGGCAGCCGCTGGACGACGGACGCGTGCGCCAGCTTTGGGAAGCGTCGAAAGACGCCGGGCAGACGTGGGCCACCGTGTTCGACGGACTGTATTCGCGCCGAGCGTGAACGGAGTTGGGGGGCCTAGTGGCTTTCGCGGCCGACCGGGGCGCCGGATCCGCCGACCAGGAAGTCGAGATCGACGCCCCGGTCCGCCTGCTGCACCGTCTCCACGTAGAGCTTGACCCAGCCGCGCTGCGCATGCGGCGGCGGCGCCCGCCACGCGGCCCGGCGCAGCGCGAGCTCGGCGTCGGACACTACCAGCCGCAGCGAGCGCGCCTCGACGTCCAGCTCGATCCGGTCGCCGTTGCGCACCAGCGCGAGCGGCCCGCCGGCGGCCGCCTCGGGCGCCGCGTGCAGCACCACGGTGCCGTACGCGGTGCCGGACATGCGCGCATCCGAGATGCGGATCATGTCGGTGATGCCCTGGTTGAGGATCTTCGTGGGCAGCGCGAAGTTGCCGACCTCGGGAAAGCCGGGATACCCTCTCGGACCGCAGTTCTTGAGCACCAGGATATCGTCGGGATTCACGTCGAGCGCCGGATCATCGATGCGCGCGTGCAGGTCGTCGATGTCCTCGAACACGACGGCGCGGCCGGCATGCTTGAGCAGCGCCTCGGTAGCCGCCGAGGGCTTGAGCACCGCGCCGTCCGGCGCCAAGTTTCCGCGCAGCACGGCGATGCCGCCCTGCGGCTTGAACGGGTGCGCGAGCGGCGTGATCACCTTCGGATTCCAGTTCACCGCGTCCTGCACGTTCTCGCCCAGTGTGCGCCCGTTGACGGTCAACGCATCCAGATGCAGCCGGGCGCCGATCTCCTTAATCACCACCGGCAGGCCGCCCGCGTAGTAGAAGTCCTCCATCAGATAGCGCCCCGACGGCATCAGGTCGAGCAGGCAGGGAATCGAGCGGCCGAGGCGGTCCCAGTCATCGAGGGACAGTGGTACGCCCATGCGCCCGGCGATCGCCAGCAGGTGCACCACCGCATTGGTCGACCCGCCGATCGCGCCGTTGACCATGATGGCGTTCTCGAACGCGTCGCGCGTGAGGATGCGCGACATGCGCAGGTCCTCGTTCACCATCGCGACGATGCGCCGCCCCGCCATGCGCGCCAGCACGCGGCGGCGCGAGTCGACGGCCGGGATCGCGGCGTTGGTAGGCAAGCCGATGCCCAGCGCCTCGACCATCGAGGCCATCGTCGACGCGGTGCCCATGGTCATGCAATGACCGGCTGAGCGCGACATGCAGGATTCGGCCTCGATCAGGTCCGACTCTTCCATCTGGCCGGTCTTGAGCATCTCGGTGAACTTCCACACGTGGGTGCCCGAGCCGATATCCTCGCCGCGGAACTTGCCGTTCAGCATGGGCCCACCGGACACGCCGATGGTGGGCAGGTCGCACGACGCTGCGCCCATCAGGAGCGCCGGCGTGGTCTTGTCGCAGCCCATCAGCAGGACCACGCCGTCGAACGGGTTCGCGCGGATCGACTCCTCGACGTCCATCGCCGCCTGGTTGCGGAAGAGCATCGTGGTCGGGCGCATGAGCGTCTCGCCGAGGCTCATCACCGGAAATTCCAGTGGAAAGCCGCCCGCGTCCAGCACGCCGCGCCGCACGTGCTCGGCGAGCTCGCGAAAGTGCGCGTTGCACGGAGTGGCTTCCGACCAGGTGTTGCAGATGCCGATCACCGGCCGCCCGTCGAACTGGTCGTGCGGGATGCCCTGGTTCTTCATCCACGAGCGATGGACGAGGCCGTCGCGGTCGTGGCGGCCGAACCATTCGGCGGAGCGAAGCTTGCGGGGGGGCTTGGCGGAATCGGTCATGCGACCTGCCAGATGCCACACAAACGATGCATCTCGCGCATCACGCCGCGAGCCGCTGTCCCGTGGCCTTGTCGAACACGTGCGCCATGCCCGGCTCGATCGCCAGGCCGACCCGCGCGCCCGGATCGACCATCGGGCGGCCCGACGTGACCAGCGTGACCTGCGCGCCGCCGACCTGAATCAGGAGCTCGGTCTCGGCGCCGGTGGGCTCGACGACGACCACGTCGCCCGGCACTGCGTGGCCGCCTTCGCCGGCGAGCACCAGGTGCTCGGGCCGCACGCCTAGCGCCACCTGCTGGCCGTCCGTGCCGGCCGCGCCGGCGAGCGGCCAGCGCGTGCCGCCCTCGGCCTCGACGTAGGCACTGCCGGCGGTGCGCCGCAACGTGCCGTTGACGATGTTCATCGCCGGCGACCCGATGAATTGCGCCACGAACAGGTTGTCGGGCCGGTCGTACAGGTCGAGCGGCCGGCCGATCTGCTCGATGCGCCCGTCGTGCATCACCACTATGCGGTCCGCCATGGTCATGGCCTCGATCTGGTCGTGCGTGACGTACACGGTGGTGGTCTTCAGGCGCTGGTGCAACGCCTTGATCTCGGCGCGCATCTGCACACGCAGCTTCGCGTCGAGGTTCGACAGCGGCTCGTCGAACAGGAACACCTTCGGGTCGCGCACGATCGCGCGGCCCATCGCCACGCGCTGCCGCTGCCCGCCCGACAGCTCGCGCGGGAAGCGGTCGAGATAGGGCTCGAGGTTGAGGATCTGCGCCGCGCGCGTCACTCGCTCGGTAATGACGCCGGCGGCCGCCTTGCGGAGCTTCAGGCTGAAGCCCATGTTGTCGCGGACCGTCATGTGCGGATACAGCGCATAGCTCTGGAACACCATCGCGATGTCGCGGTCCTTGGAATCGACGTCGTTGACCACCTTGCCGTCGATCGAGATCGTGCCGCCGGTGATCTCCTCGAGCCCGGCTAGCATGCGCAGCAGCGTGGACTTGCCGCAGCCGGATGGGCCGACCAGCACCATGAACTCGCCGTCGGCGATGTCGAAGCCGATGCCGTGGATCACCTTCGTGCTGCCGAAGGACTTTTCGATGTCGCTGAATGCTACCGAGGCCATGCGAGCGTCCCGCGAGAAGTGTTCATGCCTTGACGGCGCCGGAAGTGAGGCCGCCCACCATGTAGCGCTTGAATGCGTAGTAGATCGCCGCCGGGGGCAGCGCATAGATGAGGCCCGTGGTCATGAGCAGCTCCCAGGGCGAGTCGTCGGCGGACAGGAAATGCCCGAGCGCCACCGGCAGCGTGATGTCGGTGTCGCGGGACAGCAGCAGGAACGCGTAGAGATATTCGTTCCACGCGAGCAGGAGCGCATAGGTGCCGACCGCCACAAGCGAGGGCGTCATTAGTGGAAGGTAGACGAGGCGGAAGAGCTGCAGCGGCGATGCGCCGTCGATGCGGGCGGCCTCGTCGAGCTCGTAAGGCAGCTTGTCCGAGGCCTGCTTCAGCACCCAGATCGAGTACGGCGCGGCGATCGTAACCATGGCGAGGATGAGCGCCCACTGGCTGTTGAGCAGCCCGTACGTGCCCATCGCCTTGTACATGGGCACGGCGAGGAACGCCGCGGGGATGAAATACGTGAACAGCGCCAGGTTGAGCACCAACCGGCCGCCGCGCGCCTTGATCCGGCTGATCGAGAACGCCGCGGTGGTGGCCACGAACAGGGTGAGCGCGCCGGCCGCCACGGCGATCAGCAGCGAGTTGCCGAGCTGCTGCCAGAAGTGGTTGAGAAAATAGTGCTCCTGCCGGAACACGGTGCCGAAGTTATTGAGCGTGGGATGGTCGGGCCACAGCTTGCCCGAGAACGCCTCGTTCTTGGTCGAGATCGAGAACAGGAACAGATGGTAGATCGGCAGCAGCGTCCAGATCGCCACCGGGATGCCGACCAGCAGCAGCTTCGCCTCGGCGACGACGCGCCGCCGGTTCATCGCGACAGCCGTTTCATCATGAAATAGACGAGCGGCAGCACGAGCGGCAGCGCGCACACGATGGTCGCCATCGCGAGGTCGACGCGGTCGAGCCGCAGATAGCGTATGCCGAGCGTCGCCAGGATGTGCGTGAGATCGGCCGGGCCGCCGCCGGTGAGCAGGTAGACGCTGTTGAAGTCGCCGAGCGTCCAGATCATCGACAGCAGGAGCGACGTGAGGTAGAGCGTGCGCATCGACGGCCAGGTGACGAACTTGAATTTCTGCCAGCGCGTGGCGCCGTCCACGCTCGACGCCTCGTAGAGCTCGTGCGGAATCGCGAGGCGCGCGGCGATCAAGATCATGGTCCAGAACGGCAGGCTCTTCCACACGTGCACGAGCATGGCCATCGACAGCGCAAGCCACCGGTCGTTGAGCCAGTTGGGGCCGTCTTCCGCCGTGAGCTTGAAGATCAGCTGGTTCACCAGCCCCCATTCCGGGTTGAGCATAAAGCGGATGGACAGGATGGTGGGTATCGACGGCACCGCCCACGGCAGGATGAAGAGCACCGACAGCCACTTCACCCAGGGCGACGTGTTGACGAAGAAGCCGGACAGGAACAGCGCGATCACCATCTTGATGTTGATCGCGACGATGATGAAGACCAGCGTGTTGACGACCGACGAGCCGAAGATCGGGTCGTCGAACAGCTGGACGTAGCTCTCCGGGTGCCGCGCGAGCCACAGCCCGTAAACGACCGGGTACAGCACGAACACCAGGAACACCAGCGCGTACGGCGCCAGCATGAGCAGGCCCCACGTCCGCCAGGTGGACCACCGCCGCCGCTGCGGCGCCGGTGCTGGATCGGAACGCGGAAGGGCGAGCGTGGACATGGCAGTGGAGCGACCTGGGAGATGCGTCATCCTGCGCATTCGTGCCCTCGGCTGGACCGGGGCCCGCCCCGGCTGGATCCGGGGGCACGGCACCCGGCCGCGGACGACCGGGTGCCCGCGTTCGCGGGAACGACGCGGAGGCGGGTCAGCTCGCGACGTCCTTGATGCGGGCGATCATCTCGTCGACCGCCTTGTCGACCGGCCACTTCTCGCTGACCACGCGATTGACGGCCTTCGCCCACACGTTCTCGTTGTTGAGGATCGTGAACTTGTAGTTCTTGGTGAATTCGAACGTGCTGGTCCCGGCGGCGAACTGGCGCTGCACCGACGTGCGGTGCGGATCCGCCAACCAAAACGACAGCCGCGCGGCGCCCGACTTGGTCACCGGATACCAGCGGCCAAGCGAGCCCTCGACGTACGGGATCAGGTTCTCGTCCTGGAGCAGGAACGTCACGAACTCCTTCGCGCGGCGCTTGTTCTTCGAGTCGGTGAACACGACGCCGGTCTTCACCGCCGCTCGGTAGCTCATCGGCGTGCCGTCGGGCCGCTTCGGGAAGCCCGAGGTCGTGATGTTCTCGTAGTAGTTTTTCTTGGCCTGCTCGCGATCGGCCGCCGACAGCGTTGCGTTGTTCATATCGTCGAACCACTTCGCGGCGATGGAGATGGTCGCGTTGTGGGTCATGATCGTCGTCTTGTTGTGGAAGGCGACGTTGTTGTCCGGATCTTTCCAGCTCGTGGACGACGGCGGCGAGCAGCCCTTCTGGTAAGGCAACGAGTAGTCGCGCACGACGTTGATGAGGCCCGCCCGCACCTTCGGGTCGTTGACGAGCAGCTTGCCGCTGTCGTCGACGAGCTTGACGTTGTAGGCGTCCATGAAAGTCAGGAACGAGAAGTACGAGTCGCTGGAATCGACGCCCATCGGCATGCCGATGCCGAAGATCCGCTTGCCGGAGGCCTTGCGCTCGTCGACCTGCGCCTTGTCGCACCAGAAGTTCCAGTACTCCTTCCAAGTCTGCGGGATATCGGACTCCTTGATCCCCGCCTCCTTCAGCATGTCGTTCCAGTACTCGATGTGCATCGTCTGCTGCTTGATCGGAAACGCGTAGTACGCGCGCTTGTTCGTCTTCGCGTTCAGCAGGTAGGTCGTCTCCAGCGTGTTCGGCAGGAACTTGTCCTTAAGCGGCGTGAGGACGTCGGAAAGGTCCTCCAGCTTGCCGTCGTAGGCCCACTTGCCCGTGACCTGGAAGTCGAACACGTCGATGTAGGCGACGTCGGGCGGCGTTCCGGCGTCGAGGGCCGACACCGTCTTCGGAATGCCGTCCTGCACCGCGTACTGCGAGAGCTCGACCGTGATGCCGCTCTTCGCCTCGTACTTCTTGATCGCTTCGTACAGCGCGTCGTCCTCGCTCTTGTAGAAGCCCTTCACCCACCAGACGACGAGCTTCTCCTGCGCAGCGGCCGGCATGGCGCCCGCCATCATTCCGCAGGCCAGCGCAGCCGCCACCCACTTGGTCAGCATTCTCACGACTCCTCCCACCGGTTGTTGTAATGCCGCTCGCGGCGGCGTTGTTGCAACGAGCCTACGGATCAGCGTCGCCGGAGTCAAGGACCCCGACTCGAGCCGCTACCGTCGCGAGCCGCTCGATCCTCGCGGTCCCCCGTCCGCCTACATCACCGCCCCGAGATACCAGGGGATGAACTCGTTCTGGCCGTACCCGTGCCGCTCGCTCTTGGTCTGCGTACCGGAGGCCGTCTCCAGCATCAGCCCGAACAGCCGCTCGCCCAGCTCCTGCACCGTCGCCGAGCCGTCGACAATCGCGCCGCAGTTGAGGTCGATATCCTCTTCCTGGCGCGTCCACAGCGCGGTGTTGGTGGACAGCTTGAGCGACGGCGATGGCGCGCATCCGTACGCCGAGCCGCGCCCGGTGGTGAATACGATCATGTTCGCGCCGCCGGCCACCTGGCCGGTCGCCGAGACCGGGTCGTAGCCGGGCGTGTCCATGTAGACGAAGCCGCGCGCGGTGACGGCCTGCGCGTACTCGTACACGTCGACCAGATTCGTGGTCCCGCCCTTGGCGACCGCGCCGAGCGATTTCTCAAGGATCGTGGTGAGCCCGCCCGCCTTGTTTCCCGGCGACGGGTTGTTGTTCATCTCACCCTTCTCGCGCGCCGTGTACGCCTCCCACCAGCGGATGCGCTCGATCAGCTTCTCGCCGATCGCGGGCGCGACCGCGCGGCGGGTCAGGAGATGCTCGGCCCCGTAAATTTCCGGCGTTTCCGACAGGATGGCGGTGCCGCCGTGCCGCACCAGCAGGTCGACCGCCGCGCCGAGCGCCGGATTGGCGGTGATGCCCGAGTAGCCATCGGAGCCGCCGCACTGCAGGCCGACGGTAATGTGCGACGCGGGGACCTCCTCGCGATGCACGGCGTCGGCGAGCGGCAGCATGGCCTCGATCAGCGCGATGCCGTGCGCGATGGTCTTCGCGGTTCCGCCGGTGTCCTGGATGGAGAACGTGCGCAGCAGCGGGCCCTCGTCGAGCGATTCGGCGCCGAGCAGCGCGCTGATCTGGTTCGCCTCGCAGCCGAGCCCGATCATCAGCACCCCGGCGAAATTGGCGTGGCGCGCGTAGCCGCCAAGGGTGCGGCGCAGTAGCTGCATCCCCTCGCCGTGAGTGTCCATGCCGCATCCCGAGCCGTGCGTGAGCGCGACGACGCCGTCGACGTTCGGGTAGGCGGACAGCCGCTCGCGCGTGAAATGGTCGGCGATGCCGCGCGCGACGGTGGCCGAGCAGTTCACCGTGGACAGGATGCCGAGATAGTTGCGCGTGGCCACCCGGCCATCGGCGCGGACGATCCCCTGGAACGTTGCGGGCGTATCGACGTAATCGGTGGGGCGGGCATCGGCGCCGAACGCGTAGTCGCGGTCGAAGGTGCCCATCGCGAGGTTGTGCAGGTGCACGTGCTCGCCGGGCGCGATGTCGCGGCTGGCGAAGCCGATCACCTGGTTGTAGCGCTTGACCGGCGCGCCCCGCGCGACGGCGTGCGCCGCCACCTTGTGGCCGGGCGGGATGAGTCCCACCACGGTGGCGTTTTCCTCCAGGAGCCGCGTGCCGCCGACGAGCTGCGCGCGGGCAATGACCACGTCATCGTTGGGATGCAACCGGATGGTGAGCGAGCTGCGGGTGAGCATGGGGAATCCTTGGTCCGCGCGTTCAGGCGGCGATCGTTGCGCGCGCCACCGCCTGGGCCTCGATCCGGGGGAAGTCCCAGTCGATGCCGAGGCCGGGCGTGTCCGGCGGGACCGCGCGACCGTCCCGCAGCGTGATGCGCGACGTGGTGATGGAGTCGAGCTGGGGAATGTACTCGACCCACGCGCCGTTGGGCACGGCGGCGGTGAGCGAGACGTGCAGCTCCATGAGGAAATGCGGGCACACGGGCGCGTTGAACGCCTCGGCGAGGTGCGCCACCTTGAGCCAGGGCGTGATGCCGCCGATGCGCGCGCAGTCCACTTGCACGACCGAGCAGGCGCCCCGCTGCAGGTACTCGCGGAAATGCGCCGGGTGATAGAGCGATTCGCCGACCGCGATGGGCATGGTGGCAACCGCGGCCAGCTCGACGTGACCGGCGAGGTCCTCGGCCGGCAGCGGTTCCTCGAGCCAGGCGAGCATCAGTCCGGCGTAGGCGTGCGCGCGCCGGCGCGCCTCGGCGACGGTGAAGGCCTGGTTCGCGTCGACCATCAGCTCGAAGTCGTCTCCGACCGCCGCGCGCACCTGCGCCAGGCGCGCGACATCCTCGGCGAGCGTCGGCCGGCCGACCTTCATCTTCGCGCCGCGAAAACCGGCGGCCTTCGCGGCGATCGCCTCGTCGACGAGCTGTTCCACGGAATGGTGCAGCCAGCCGCCCTCGGTCGTGTACACGGGAACGGCGGATTGCGCGCCGCCCGCGATCTTCCACAGCGGCTCGTTCGCCCGGCGGGCGCGCAGGTCCCACAGCGCCGTGTCGATCGCCGCCAGCGCAAGGCTCGTGATGGCACCTACGGCCGTCGAGTGCGTGTGGAAGAACAGGTCCTTCCAGATCGCCTCGACCTGCGCCGCGTCGCGGCCGATCAGCCGCGGCGCGAGGTGGTCGGCCAGGAGCGCGACCACGGACGAGCCGCCGGTTCCGATGGTGTAGGTGTAGCCCGTACCCACGGCGCCGTCGGCGCAGGTGATGCGCACGATCGGCGTCTCCTGCCGCACGAACGACTGGATCGCGTCGGTTCGCACGACCTTGGGCGCGAGGTCGACCTGGAGGATCTCGACCTGTTCGATCGGCGCCATCGTCAGTGGTACCAGAGCCTCGGCAGCCACAGCGAGATCGCCGGGATGTAGGTGATCAGGAGCAGCGAGCCGATCAGCGGCACCAGCCACGGCACGATGGCCATGGTGGTTCGCTCGAGCGACATGTTCGCCACCCGCGCGAGCACGAAAAGCACCATGCCCATCGGTGGATGCAACAGGCCGATCATGAGGTTCAGCACCACCACGAGGCCGAAGTGCACCGGATCGATGCCGAGCTGGGTGACCACCGGCATCAGCACCGGCACCGCGATCAGGATGGCGGCGGTGGGCTCCAGGAAGCAGCCCACGAACAGCAGCAGCAGGTTGACGAGCAGCAGGAACACCCACGGGGAATGGGTGAACGACAGCACCCACGCCGACACCATGTCGGTCACGCGCGTGGCAGTCAGGAGCCACCCGAAGATCGACGCTGCCGCGACGATGAACAGCACCGTCGCGGTGGTCTCGATCGTCTCCATCGAAACCTTGGCCAGCATGCGGAGCGTCAGCGTCCGGTACCAGACCAGGCCGAGGAACAACGCCCAGATCACCGCCGCAACGGCGCCCTCGGTGGGCGTGAACAGCCCGGTGGTCATGCCGCCGATCAACAGGACCGGCGTCATGATCGGCAGTACCGCCTCGAACTTGAACTTCCAGTCGGCCGCGAATAGCAGCACCACGGCCCCGATGGTTGCAACGACCGGGTTGGCGCCGAGCGTTGCCGCTCCCCATACCGCGAGCGGCACGCCGATCACGATGCCGAGCTCGAGGATCGCCTTGAGCAGCCGCGACCAAACGAACTTGATGTCGGCGCCCCAGCCGTTCTTGTGCGCGAAATAGGCCACCGTTAGCATCATCAGGACCGTCATCACGAGCCCCGGCACGATTCCGGCCAGAAACAATTGGCCGATCGACACATTGGCGACCATGCCGTAGATCACGAACGGGAGCGAGGGCGGAATGATGGGACCGAGCGTGGCCGACGCGGCAGTCACGCCGACCGCGAACTCCTTCGCGTAGCCGTGGTCGCGCATGGCCTTGATCTCGATCGTGCCGAGCCCCGCGGCATCGGCGATGGCCGTGCCGGACATGCCTGCGAATATCACGCTGCCGATGATGTTGACATGGCCGAGGCCGCCCTTCATCCAGCCCACCAGCGCCAGCGCGAAGTTGTAGATGCGGTTGGTGATGCCCGCATTGTTCATCAGGTTGCCGGCCAGGATGAAGAACGGGACCGCCAGCAGGGGGAAGCTGTCGATCCCGCTGATCATCCGGTGCACCACGACCATCGGAGGGCTGGCGCCGGAAAGCAGGATATAGACGAGCGAGGCTCCGGCCATTGCGATGGCGACCGGAATGCCGGTCATCATCAGCGCCAGGAAGGAGATCAGCAAGGCGCCGGTCATACCGTTTCCTCGATGGCGTGCTCGGGCCGCTCGAGCAGGCTGAAGCCGCGCCGCCAGTTCTCGACGCCGGTCTGAACCGAGCGAATGGCCGCGGCCAGAAAGCCCAGGGCGCACACCCCGTAGACGATATTGACGGGCAGGTCGATCACCGTCATCTTGTAGTTGCCCATCCGGGTCATCATCTCGACAGTCAAGCCGGTGGCAACCGCAAAGAAGACGACGCGGCCGATGTCGACCAGCGTCGACATCGCCCGGCCGGCGCGTGCCGGGATCAACCGATAGACGAAGTCCACGTGGATATGCCGGGTGCGCCGCACCGCGGGCGCGATACCCACGAACACCGTCGCGATCAACAGGTAGCGCGCGATTTCCTCGGTCCACGCCGCCGAGTCGTTCAGCACGTAGCGCGTGAAGAACTGGTAGAAGACGTTCAGGCCAAGCAGCCAGAAGAAGGCCAGCGCCAGCCAGTCCTCGAGCAGGTAATGGGAGAAGTCGATCGGCGCGTCGGTGGCGTGGAAATGGCCCTCCGCGTCGATCACGGGCGCGGAGGTGCCATCGCCGGGGACGACCGTGTCGGCCGAGCTTGGCGGACGGATCATGCGACGGTCACTTGATGGCGACGACCTTGTCGTAGTCCGATTTGGTGAAGCCCATCGATTCGAGAGGCGCGTTCTTAAGGACCGCGTCGATGAAGCTCTGCCGGTTCACGGTGACGATCTGCAGGCCCTTCTTGCGGAATTCCTCGACCAGCTCCCCCTCGCGCTTCTTGATCTGCGCACTGGCCCGAGCGGCTGCTTCGCGCGTGACGTCGGTGAAGATCGTCTTTTCGGCATCGGTAAGCTTGTTCCAGACGTGCGGCGCGACCTGGGTCGTCAGGCCGTCGACGATGTGTCCCGTCAGCATGATTGCCTTCTGCACCTCGTAGAACTTCTTCGCCTCGATCGTCGTCAGCGGGTTCTCCTGCGCTTCGACGGTGCCGTTCTGCAGCGCGAGATACACCTCGGCGAACGCGATCGGCGTCGGATTGGCGCCGCACGACTTCGGCGTGGCCATGTACGCGGGGACGTCCGGCACGCGGATCTTGAGGCCTTTCATCCCGGCACAGTCGGTGAACACCCGGTTCGAGGTCGTATGCCGCGCGCCGTAGTAGGTGTAGGCCGTGATCTGGATCCCGGTCTTCTTGCGGAACTCGTCCACCATCTCGGCGAAGACCGCACTCTTCGAGTAGGCGAGGAGGTGGTCGCCGTCGCGGAAAATGAACGGGTAGTAGGCGATTCCAAGCCGAGGGTAGCTGCGCGCCGCGAACGACGGACCGCTGATGATCATGTCGACGGTGCCGAGCTGCATCCCCTGGTTGATGTCGGTCTCCTTGCCGAGCGTCGACGCGGGAAACACCTCGATGTCGTATTTGCCGTTGGTGAGCCGCTTGATCTCGCCGGCCGCCCATACCGACTCGGTGTGGTACGGCTCGCTCGCCTCGTAGACGTGCGCCCACTTGAGCTTCTGCTGCGCCACCGCCGGGGCACTGGCGACCAGCACGGTGGCGGCGACGGCGCCGACGAGCAGCTTCGAAATGGTGTTCAGCATGTTTCTCCTCCTGCGGTTTGCATGGGTCGATGGCATGGCTGCGGCGCCATTGACGCGACGGTGTTCATTCGAATGCCTGCCGGTGGCTTCAGGCCGCGACGACCTGCACCTTGGTGCTGCGGTTCTTGTCCGCCGCGGCGTGGAACGCGGCGACGGCGTCCTCGAGCGGATATTGTCCCGACAGGAGCGGGCGCACGTCGATGCGCCGCGACGACAGGTACTCGACGGCCCAGTCGAACTCGATGCCCCAGCGGAACGCGCCGCGCAGGTCGAGCTCCTTGCTCATGATCTCGTTCACGACGAACGGCAACGGCTCGTGCGGAAGGGTGCCGACCTGCACCACGATGCCACCGCGCCGGGTGGCGCTGACGCAGCTCTTGAGCGCGTTGAAGTTGCCCGACACCTCGTACGCGACGTCGAACTGCGGCCGCGCGAGCGTCTCAGCATCGCGCACCGCGTGGAGGGTCGCATCGGCGCCGGAAGCGCGCGCCTGCTCGAGGGGCCGGTCGAGCACGTCGGTGACGGTGATGCGGGCCGCGCCGGACAGCCGCGCCGCCATCACCGTGAGGCAGCCGATGGTGCCGGCGCCGGTGACGAGCACCGACTTTCCCATCAGGTCCCCGCCGCGCTGCACAGCATGCAGACCGACCGCCAGCGGCTCGGCAAAGGCCAGCTCGCCGAGGCTGATGTCGGCCGCAACCGGATAGCATTGGCGCTCGCCCATGACGAAATATTCGCGGAACATGCCCTGCACGTGCGGGAACAGGCTGGCGCTGCCCAGGAACTTCATGTGGGTGCACAGGTGCTCGCGGCCCTCCCGGCAATAGTCGCAGCGGCCGCAGGCGTGCGATGGACTGACCGCCACCTTGTCGCCGACCTTCACGCCGGTGACGCCGGGGCCGACTCCGGCCACGGTTGCCGACGCCTCGTGGCCCGGAATCAGCGGTTCGCGCACGACAAAGCTGCCGTTGCGGCCCTCGAAGTAATAGTGGAGGTCGGAGCCGCAGATGCCGGCCGCGCCCAGGCGCAGCAGGACCTCGCCGGGACCGGCGGTGGGCATCGCATCCGCCTCGACGCGCAGGTCGTCCTTCGCGTGGATCTTGCAAGCCAGCATGTCGCCTCCTCGTGGCAAGTTGCGCGCCGGCGGCGACCGCGACCCGAAGGCGTCGACCGTCCCGCAGACTTGCACGGGCGGATGGGCGCTCTGGCGATGGAAGCGACGGGCGGTGCGAGCTCCCGAACGGCTGGGGCTTCGCGGCGCGCAGCGGACCGGCGCCAGCCCTCGAATCGGAATGGGCGAAGGCTATCCGGGGCGCGTCAACTGGTCAAGTGGTCGGACCAGTCGGGACATCGCCCGCAGGGCCCGCCCGGGGCTACTCGACCTTGATGCCTGCGCTGCTCACGACGGCCGACCAGCGCGCGATCTCGTCGCCGATGAGCTTCGCGTAGGCCTCCGGCGTGCTGCCGACGATGTCGAAGCCCTGCTCCTGGAGGGCGGCCTGCACCGCCGGGCGATTGAGCGCCTGCAGGAGCGTCGCGTTGAGACGCCGCGCGACCGCGGGATCGAGGCGGGCGGGGCCGAGCACGCCGTAGAACGGCGCGGCGTCGAAGCCCGCGTAACCCTGCTCCGCGAGCGTCGGCACGTCGGGCAGCGCACGCGCGCGCGTCTTGGCCACGATCGCGATCCCGCGTACGGTGCCGGCCTTCACCTGCGCGCCGCTCGGCACGAGCGCGTCGATCAGCAGCGGCACCTGTCCGCCCATCACATCCTTGAGCGCGGGTGCGATGCCGTTGTACGCGACGTGCTGCCCCGGCAAGCCGAGCGACGCGCGCAGCATCTCCCACCACAGGTGCCCGTAGCTGCCGATGCCGCCGCTCGTGTATTGCAGCGGCTGCGGCTGGGCCTTCGCGTAGGCGACCAGCTCGGCCATCGAGCGCGCGGGCACCGCCGGATGCACGACCACGAGCAGCGGCTGGCTCACGACTTCGGCAATGGGCGTCAGGTCCTTCACCGCGTCGTAGGGCAGCTTGCGGCCGAGCGCCGTGTTGAACGCGATCGGGACGCCGGCCGCCAGCAGCGTGTAGCCGTCGGGCTTCGCTTTCGCCACGGCATCGGTGCCGATCACCTGGCCGCCGCCGGGACGATTTTCCACGACGACCGGCTGGCCGAGCGCCTCGCCCCACGCCGGCGCAATGGCGCGAAACGCGGTGTCGATGCCGCCGCCGGCCGCCACCGGAACGATCAGGCGGATGGGGTGCGCGGGGAACGCGTCCTGCGCCTCCGCGCACGGTGCAAAGGCGGCGAGCAGCGCGGCGGCGGCGTACGCGCAGCGGTCAAAGATGCGTGACATGGGGTCCGAAGAGGCCTGGGCTCAGCCCCTATACTAGTCGACAGCATGGCTGACGCAGAACCTGCGCGCGACGCCGCGGCCCCGGTGCCGCGCCCGAAGGATCGAGCACACCCCGTCGCTCCGGGCGGACGATCGCCGGGCACCTCGGCGTTGGGCGTGACCGTGATGCCGGAGTGGTTCCAGCACGAGGGCGTCGAGGCGGTGCTCGACCGCGTGCAGTCCATCGGCGCCGAAGCGATCGCCACCAGCCCTTACGTGCTCGAGCGCGTCGGCCCGGGCGAAGGCGCGCGCGAGCCGCCGCCCGACGGCGAGGCCGGCAAGGTGCGCCCACTCGACCGGCCGCTGTTCGGCGCACGGGAGCTATGGGTGCGGACCTCGCCCGCCTTCGCGCACGACCTGCGCCGCTACGCCGGCCTGCGCTATCGGCCCGCTCCGCCGACGGCTTTGACCCACGCCCACGCGGGGCTCCTCGACGCGGTCTGCGAAGCGGCGGCGCGGCGTGGGATGCGGGTGTACATGCAGGTGATGGCGGCGAGCCCGCCCGGCTATCGGGTCCAGTTCTCGGCCGCCGCGCCGGAAGACCAATGCCTCGGGCCGGACCTCCTGCCGCATCCCGCGCGCGTGGATCGCAATGCGAGCCTCGCCTGCGACGGGGTCGGCGCCTACGTCGCAACGCTGCTGGTCGAGCTCGCCGAGCGCTATCCGCGGGTGGCGGGCTTTCGGCTCGACTGGCCCGAATATCCACCGTACGACCTCGCCAGTGCACTCTTCGACTTCAACCCGGCCGCGCAGGCGCTGATGCGCGACGCCGGCGCCGATCCCGACGACGTCGCGCGCGCCGCCCGCGCGTGGCGCGACGCCGCGCGCGGCGCGGTTGCGGACGCGCTGAGCCGGGCCGATGCGGCCGGCGGCGGCGTTGCGAAGGCGCTGGCACCGCACTGGGAAACGCTGCTGGCGCCCGCCGGTGCGCTGGCCGCGCTGTTCGCCGCCAAGCGCGCCGCGACCAGCGCACTCCTCGCGCGGTGCCGGCAGGCGCTCGACGGGGTCGCAGGCGCGCGCAGGCGTTTCGAGCCGCAGGTATTCCCGCCGCCGTTCGGGCGACTGTCCGGCTTCCCGCTCGACCGACTCGACGGCGTGGCGGATGCCGTCGGCGTGAAGCTGTACACGATGCACTGGCCGATGCTCGCCCGCTATTGGGCACGCGACCTGGGCGCCCCTCCCGGAAGCGGCGAGGACGCGGTCGCGGTCGCCGTCGCGCAGCTGTTCGGCCTCGTCGATGCGATGCCCGGGAACCCGGCGTCGTATCGCTATCCCGATCCTGCGGAGCCCCATCCGGCCGGCGCAGCGGCGCAGCGCACCAAGCTCGCAATGGCGCGCCGCCATGCAGGAGCGGTGCCCGTGATCGCGTTCGCGCACAGCTATGGTCCTCCGGACGACGCGCTCGCGCGGGTCGCGCTCGCGCGCGAGGCGGGGGCGCCGGCGTGGATCAATCGCTACGGCTACCTGTCCGACGCGAAGCTCGCGTCACTGGCGCATCCCCCGTGACGATCGTCTCGACGCCACTCGCGATCGACGTCTTCGACCCGCGCTTCGCGGCCGTGGTCCCGCCCGCGCCCGTGCTCGAGCGGCTCTGCACGGGCGCACGCTGGAGCGAAGGCCCGGTATGGATGCACGAGGACGACAGCGTGCTGTGGAGCGACATCCACAACGACCGGATGCTGCGCTGGAGCGACGCCGATGGCATGCAGGTGTGGCGGGGGGGGGGGGCGGTGCCCCACCGCCCCCCCCCCGCCCCGGCCCGCGCGCCGCCGCCCCGCGCGCCGGGGGTTGGCGGCCGGGGGGGGGCGCGCCCGGGGCGCGCCGCGCGCCGCGGG
>JBBSEG010000041.1:0-44479 GCA_038239945.1 Burkholderiales bacterium | reverse complement strand
GCTGCCGGCGGGGACGGAGATGGTGATGCCGGGGGACAACGTGCAGATGACGGTGACGCTGATTGCGCCGATCGCGATGGAGGACGGGCTGCGGTTCGCGATCCGCGAGGGCGGGCGCACGGTGGGTGCCGGCGTGGTGGCGAAAATTATCGAATGACGTCGAAACGCAAGCCCCTGCTTTTCGTCGACCAATGATCAGCACGAAAAGCTCCGGGCGGCCGAGCGTCTTTCGTGCAGCAACACCGACGTAAAACCGAGTATCAACGGGTCACCGATTGCAGTGCGCCGGTGGTTCCAGAGGTGAAGCAGCCATGAACAACCAGAGAATCCGCATCCGGCTCAAGGCGTTCGATTACAAGCTGATCGACCAGTCGGCGCAGGAGATCGTGGACACGGCCAAGCGCTCCGGCGCGGTGGTCAAGGGGCCGGTGCCGCTGCCCACCAAGATCGAGCGCTACGACGTGCTCCGCTCGCCGCACGTGAACAAGACGTCACGCGACCAGTTCGAGATTCGTACGCACCTGCGCCTGATGGACATCATCGACCCGACCGACAAGACGGTCGACCAGCTGATGAAGCTCGACCTGCCGGCCGGGGTCGATGTCGAGATCAAATTACAGTGACGTTCAAGAGTTAGAACCTACTTAAGACCGGGCTGGAGAGTGACGAAAAGCTTCGGGGCGGCCGGGAGATTTTCGTGAAAACAGCTTGGAAACACCCGCGCGGCCAATGAAGCGCTCGGGTTTGTGAACGCAGTGATCAGCGAAAAATGACGGGCTGGGCCCGGCATTTTTCGGAAGCAGGATTCGGATCAAAGTAGGGTTTTACTTTGATCCGATTGGTGATTCGCCGGCCAATTGCAGTCGGCACCCGGGCAACCGGGTCAACAGATAGAGAGAGCTTGAAATGTCACTCGGACTTGTCGGTCGCAAGATTGGCATGACCCGCGTCTTCTCGGACGACGGCAGAGCCGTCCCCGTCACGGTGCTGGACGTCGGCAACAACCGCGTCACGCAGATCAAGACGCAGGAGAACGACGGCTACATGGCCGTGCAGGTCGCGTTCGGCAAGCGGCGCGCCTCGCGCGTGGCGAAGCCGCAGGCCGGCCACCTCGCCAAGGCGGGCGTCGAGGCAGGCACCTTGCTGAAGGAATTCCCGGTCGGCGCCGACGAGCTCACGAAGTTCAAGACGGGCGATGTCGTCGGTGTCGACGTGTTCGCCGTCGGGCAACTCGTCGACGTCACCGGCACCACGAAGGGCAAGGGCTTCTCGGGCGTCATCAAGCGCCACCATTTCAGCAGCAATCGCGCCTCGCACGGCAACTCGCGCTCGCACAACACACCCGGCTCGATCGGCATGGCGCAGGATCCGGGCCGCGTGTTTCCCGGCAAGCGCATGGCCGGGCAGCTTGGCAACGTCACGCGCACCGTGCAGACGCTCAAGGTCGTGCGCGTGGACGCCGAGCGCGGCCTGCTGCTCGTGAAGGGCTCCGTGCCCGGCGCCGACGGGACGCACATCGTCGTGCATCCGTCGGTGAAGACCCCGCTGAAGAAGGGGGGCTGACATGGACCTCAAGCTCATCGACGACCAGGGCAAGGCCTCGACGCACGTCGGGTCCGACGCGCTCTTCGGCCGCGAGTACAACGAAGCGCTGATCCACCAGCTCGTCACCGCGTTCCAGGCGAACGCGCGGCAAGGCACGCGCGCGCAAAAGGGCCGCAGCGACATCAACAAGTCGCACAAGAAGCCGTGGAAGCAGAAGGGCACCGGCCGTGCGCGCGCGGGCCAGGCGAACAGCCCGCTGTGGCGCGGCGGCGGCAAGATCTTTCCGTCCTCGCCCGACGAGAACTTCTCGCACAAGGTCAACCGCAAGATGTATCGGGCCGGCATCGCTTCGATCCTGTCGCAGCTGGTCCGCGAAGGGCGGCTCGCCGTGATCGAGGCGCTCGCGCTCGACTCGCCGAAGACCAAGCTCTTCGCGCAGAAGATCCGGGGCTACGGCCTCGACGGCACCGTGCTGGTGGTCACCGACAAGCTCGAGGAGAACGTGTTCCTGGGATCGCGCAACCTCCACGATGTCCTGGTGCTGGAGACACGCGAGGTCGACCCGGTCAGCCTGGTGCGGTTCAAGAACGTCCTGGTGACGAAGGCCGCGGTCGCGCAGTTCGAGGCGATGCTCGGGTCGAAGGAGGCCGCATGAGCACACCCGTCAGGTACAGCAACGAGCGCCTGATGACAGTACTGCTCGCGCCGGTCGTCTCCGAGAAGGCGACGTACGTCGCGGACAAGTACGAGCAGGTGATCTTCCGCGTCGCGCCGAACGCCACCAAGCCGGAGGTCAAGGCGGCCGTCGAGATGATGTTCAAGGTGCAGGTGGAGTCGGTGCAGATCGCCAACGTCAAGGGCAAGCAGAAACGCTTCGGCTCGTACATGGGCCGCCGGCGCAACTGGAAGAAGGCGTACGTCAGCCTGATGCCGGGCCAGGAAATCAACTTCGCGGCGGAGGCCTGAGATGGCGCTCGTCAAGGTCAAGCCCACGTCCGCCGGCCGGCGGTCGCTGGTCAAGGTGGTCAACCCGGACCTCTACAAGGGGCGTCCGGTGGATGCGCTCACCGAGAGCCAGAAGCGCGGCTCGGGTCGCAACAACAACGGCCACATCACCATGCGGCACAAGGGCGGCGGCCACAAGCAGCATTACCGGCTCGTCGACTTCAAGCGCAACAAGGACGGCATCGAGGCGAAGGTCGAGCGGCTCGAGTACGACCCGAATCGTAGCGCCAACATCGCGCTCCTGCTCTACTCCGACGGCGAGCGACGCTACATCATCGCGCCGCGCGGCGTCGCGGTGGGGTCGCAGCTCATGTCCGGCAACGAGGCGCCGATCAAGGCCGGCAACACGCTGCCCCTGCGCAACATCCCGGTAGGCTCCACGGTGCATTGCGTCGAGATGCAGCCGGGCAAGGGCGCGCAGCTCGCCCGCGCGGCCGGCGCCGGCGTCCAGCTCCTCGCCCGGGAAGGGATCTATGCGCAGCTGCGCCTGCGCTCGGGCGAGATCCGCCGCGTGCACGTCGACTGCCGCGCGACGGTGGGCGAGGTGGGCAACGAGGAGCATGGCCTGCGCTCGATCGGCAAGGCGGGTGCGCAGCGGTGGCGCGGCATCCGGCCGACGGTGCGCGGCATCGCGATGAATCCGGTCGACCACCCGCACGGCGGGCGCAGCAACGGCGGCGGCCACCCGGTCTCCCCGTGGGGCACGCCGACCAAGGGCTACAAGACGCGCAAGAACAAGCGGACCGACGTGATGATCGTGCGTCGCCGTCACGCGACCAAGGGATAACGGACATGGCACGTTCAATCAAGAAGGGCCCGTTCGTCGACGGCCACCTGCAGAAGAAGGTGGAAGCCGCACGCGCGGTCAACGACAAGAAGCCGATCAAGACCTGGTCGCGGCGCTCGACGATCACTCCCGACTTCGTCGGGCTCACGATCGCCGTGCACAACGGCAAGCAGCACATCCCGGTCTACGTGTCGGAGAACATGGTCGGGCACAAGCTCGGCGAGTTTTCGCTGACGCGCACGTTCAAGGGCCACTCGTCGGACCGCAAGGTGTCGGCGCCGTCCGCCCGACCGAAGAAGTAGGAGCCGATGATGGAAACCACAGCCACGCTGCGCGGTGTCCGCCTGTCTGCCCAGAAGGGCCGGCTGGTCGCGGACATGATCCGCGGCAAGCCGGTCGACCAGGCGCTCAATGTGCTCGCGTTCTGCCCCAAGAAGGGCGCGCGGATCATCAAGAAGGTGCTGGAGTCGGCGATCGCCAACGCCGAGCACAACGACGGTGCCGACATCGACGAGCTCAAGGTCAAGACGATCTACATCGACAAGGCGGCCACGCTCAAGCGGTTCACCGCGCGCGCGAAGGGCCGGGGCAACCAGATCGGCAAGCAGAGCTGCCACATCCTCGTCATCGTCGGCGACGGCAAATAAGGAAGACACATGGGACAGAAGATCCACCCGACCGGATTCCGACTGGCCGTCAACCGGAACTGGGGCTCGAAGTGGTTTGCGAACAGCAAACACTATCCGGTCACCCTGCTCCAGGACATCAAGGTCCGCGAATACCTGAAGAAGAAGCTGTCGCACGCCTCGGTCGCCAAGGTGACGATCGAGCGGCCCGCCAAGAACGCCCGCATCACGATCCACAGCGCGCGTCCGGGCGTGGTCATCGGCAAGAAGGGCGAGGACATCGAGACGCTGCGCACCGACCTGCGCAAGATGATGGGCGGCGAGGTCGGCCTCAACATCGAGGAGATCCGCAAGCCCGAGATCGACGCGCAGCTCGTGGCCGACTCGATCGCCCAGCAGCTCGAGAAGCGGATCATGTTCCGCCGCGCGATGAAGCGCGCGATGCAGAACGCCATGCGCCTCGGCGCGCAGGGCATCAAGGTGATGAGCTCGGGGCGCCTCAACGGCGTCGAGATCGCCCGGCGCGAGTGGTATCGCGAGGGACGCGTGCCGCTGCACACGCTGCGCGCCGACATCGACTACGGGTTCGCGGAGGCCCGCACCACCTACGGCGTCATCGGCATCAAGGTGTGGGTGTTCAGGGGCGAGGTGCTGCCGCACAACGCCGAGCCCTCGCAGGTGCCCGCACCGGCGCCGGACACATCCAAGCGCCCGCCGCGTCGCTCGAGCGCCGGCGCAGGACCAGGAGCGAAGAATGCTGCAGCCAGCTAGAAGGAAATACCGCAAGGAACAGAAGGGCCGCAACAAGGGCGTCGCGACCGTCGGCAACAAGGTCAGCTTCGGCGAGTACGGCCTGAAGGCAGTCGCTCGCGGACGCCTCACGGCCCGGCAGATCGAGGCGGCGCGGCGCGCGATGACGCGCCACATCAAGCGCGGCGGGCGCATCTGGATCCGCATCTTCCCGGACAAGCCCGTCTCGAAGAAGCCTGCCGAGGTCCGGATGGGCAACGGCAAGGGCAATCCGGAGTACTACGTCGCGGAGATCCAGCCCGGCAAGGTGCTCTACGAGATGGACGGCGTGGACGAGGTGCTGGCCAAGGAGGCGTTCGCGCTCGCCGCCGCCAAGCTCCCGCTCAAGACCATCTTCGTGCAACGACTGATCGGCTGACGGACTCCCCCATGAAGCTCAACGACACCCGCAAATCGCTTGGCCAGAAGTCCCCGGCCGAGCTCCAGACCGAGCTCGAGGCGGTGCTCAGGGAGCAGTTCGGCTTGCGCATGCAGGCGGCTACGCAGCAGCTCACCAATCCAACGAAGCTGAGGGATGCCCGGCGCGGGATCGCCCGGGTCCGCACCCTCATGCACCAGAAAAACGCAAAGGCAGGCAAATGAGCCCCGACGAGCAAGTGGCGACGGACGCAACCACCAGCGCACCGGCCCGCAAGCCGCTGATCGCGAGCGAGGTCGGCCGCGTGGTCAGCGACAAGATGAACAAGACGATCACGGTGCTGGTCGAGCGGCGCGTCAAGCATCCGCTCTACGGCAAGGTGGTCACGCGGTCGGCGAAGTACCACGCCCACGACGAGAACAACGAAGGCAAGTCCGGCGACTTGGTCGAGATCGTCGCCACGCGCAAGCTGTCCAAGACCAAGGCTTGGAAGCTCTCCAAAGTGCTGGAGAAGGCCAAGATCGTCTAGGCAAGTATCTTGCCAAGACTGCATTAACCTGCCATACTCTTCGTTTCCCTGCCGCGGGCCTTCGCGACAAGCCAAGCGCGACGTACCCTTCGCGAGGTAGTAGGCGAAGGCTCCCAGGCAACTCCCCGCGGGGCGCTCGCGCGCCTTTGCAACGGGGTCCAAGACTGGCCGCCCGACATCGTGCCCGCGACACGGGGCAGGGCGGACTCAAGTTGGAGACAGCGTCATGATTCAAATGCAATCGGTGCTGGACGTCGCCGACAACACGGGCGCGCGTTCGGTCATGTGCATCAAGGTCCTCGGCGGCAGCAAGCGCCGCTATGCGCACATCGGCGACGTCATCAAGGTGTCGGTGAAGGACGCCGCACCCCGCGGCCGCGTCAAGAAGGGCGAGATCTACAACGCCGTGGTCGTGCGCACCCGCCAGGGCGTGCGCCGCGACGACGGCGCGCTGGTGCGCTTCGATACCAATGCCGCCGTCCTGCTCAACGCGAAGCTCGAGCCGATCGGCACCCGCATCTTCGGGCCGGTGACGCGCGAGCTGCGCACCGAGCGTTTCATGAAGATCGTCTCGCTGGCGCCGGAAGTCCTGTAGCGCGGCGAGCGAGGAGAGCCATTCCATGCGCAAGATCAAGAAGGGCGACAACGTCGTCGTCATCACCGGCCGCGACAAGGGCAAGCGCGGCGATGTCTCGCAGGTCGTCGACGATACGCACGTCGTCGTCGGCGGGATCAACACGGTGAAGAAGCACGCCAAGCCCAATCCGATGAAGAACCAGCCGGGCGGCATCATCACCAAGGAAGTGCCGATCCACATGTCCAACGTGGCGATCTGGAATCCGGTCACGCAAAAGGCCGACCGCATCGGCTTCCGGGTGCTGGACGACGGCCGCAAGGTTCGCTTCTACAAGTCCAACGGCGAGCAGATCAATGGCTGACGACAAGAAATCCGGCAAGAAGGGCGACAAGAAGCCCGCCGCCAAGGGCGCCGCCAAGGCGCCCGGCGCGGGCTACCAGCAGCAGCCGGACAAGGCGACCGAGAAGGCCGCGGCCAAGGCAGCCAAGCGCGCCAAGCCGGCGGCGGCCGAGGCGGGCAAGCCGTCCGCGCCCACCCAGCCGGTGCGCTTCAGGGAGTTCTACCGCAAGGAAGTGGCGCCCGCGCTCACCGCACGGTTCGGCTACCAGTCGCCGATGCAGGTGCCGCGCATCTCGAAGATCGTCCTCAACATGGGCGTGGGCGAGGCGACGGGCGACAAGAAGATCCTCGAGAACGCCGTCGGGGACATGACCAAGATCGCCGGGCAGAAGCCGGTCGTCACCAAGGCGCGCAGGGCCATCGCGGGCTTCAAGATCCGCGAGGGCTATCCGATCGGCTGCATGGTCACGCTGCGCCAGGCGCGGATGTACGAATTCCTCGACCGCCTGATCTCGATCGCGCTGCCGCGCGTGCGCGACTTCCGGGGCGTGTCGGGCAAGGGCTTCGACGGTCGCGGCAACTACAACATGGGTGTCAAGGAACAGATCATCTTCCCGGAGATCGAGTACGACAAGATCGATGCGATCCGGGGGATGAACATCTCGATCACGACGACCGCGAAGACCGACGCCGAGGCCAGGGCGCTGCTCGCCGCGTTCAAATTCCCGTTCAGGAATTGATTCCGACATGGCGAAACTCTCACTGATCAACCGGCAGTACAAGCGCGAGAAGCTGGTCGCGAAGTTCGCGAAGAAGCGCGCGTCGCTCGAGTCCGTCATCGACAACCAAAAGGTGTCCGACGAGGACCGCTTCGCCGCGCGGCTCAAGCTGCAGGCGCTGCCCCGCAACGCCAATCCGACGCGCCTGCGCAACCGTTGCGCCCTCACGGGCCGCCCGCGCGGCTACTTCCGCAAGTTCGGCCTGGGCCGCAACAAGCTGCGCGAATACGCGATGCGCGGGGAGATCCCGGGCATCGTCAAGGCGAGCTGGTAAGTGGACATTCTTACAGGTGATTCAGCATGAGCATGAGTGACCCCATCGCCGACATGCTGACGCGTATCCGCAACGCGCAGATGACGGAGCGAGCCACGGTTCTGATGCCCTCGTCGAAGGTCAAGATCGCCATCGCGAAGGTCCTCAAGGACGAGGGCTACATCGACGGCTTCAAGATCGCCGGCGAGCAAGCCAAGCTCGTCCTCGAGATCGCCCTGCGCTACTACGCAGGCAAGCCGGTCATCGAGAAGATCGAGCGCATCAGCAAGCCCGGGCTGCGCATCTACAAGAGCAAGGACGACATCCCGCGCGTCATGAACGGCCTCGGCATCGCGATCGTCAGCACGTCGCGCGGCGTGATGACCGACCGCGCGGCCCGCGCCACCGGCGTGGGCGGCGAAGTCCTCTGCATCGTGGCCTGACGAGAGAACGCCATGTCCCGTATCGGCAACAATCCGGTCAAGGTCCCCGCGAAGGTCGAAGTGACCCTCGCCGACGGCCAGATTTCCGTCAAGGGCCCCTTGGGGTCGCTGTCGCGCACGTTCGGCCCGTCGGTGACCATCGAGCGCAACGGCGAGGATCTCGTATTCAAGGCGGCCGACGACGAAGCCGGCGCCATGCAGGGCACCCTGCGCGCGCTGGTGGCCAACATGGTGAAGGGTGTCACCACGGGATTCGAGCGCAAGCTCAACCTGGTCGGCGTCGGATATCGCGCGCAGGCCTCCGGCGACAAGGTGAACCTGTCGCTCGGGTTCTCGCACCCGGTCGTGCACCAGATGCCGAAGGGCATCAAGGTCGAGACGCCCGTGCAGACGGAAATCCTGGTCAAGGGCATCGACAAGCAGCAGGTCGGACAGGTGGCGGCGGAGATTCGCGCCTACCGTCCGCCGGAGCCGTACAAGGGCAAGGGCGTGCGCTACGCCGACGAGCGGGTGAAGATCAAGGAAACGAAGAAGAAATGACCAACGGCCGGAAGTACACACCTGCCTTTGGCCGGACGGACTTCCCTGGAATCGCTGGCAGGTCCAGTCAATTCCAGGCGGAAACAGCGATGAAGGAAGGCGGATGAACAAACGACAAGCTCGAGTCCGGCGCGCCCGCCAAACCCGGGTGCGCATCGCGCTGCAGCGCGCGACGCGCCTCACGGTCGGACGCACCAACAGTCACATCTACGCGCAACTCATCGCCCCGACGGGCGACAAGGTGCTCGCAAGCGCCTCGACGCTCGAGGCCGACGTGCGCAAGGACGTGACCAACGGTGGCAACACGGCCGCTGCGGCGGTCGTGGGCAAGCGGATCGCCGAAAAGGCGAAGGCGCTCGGCATCGAGGCCGTCGCGTTCGATCGCGCCGGATTCCGGTTCCATGGCCGCGTGAAGGCGCTGGCCGATGCCGCCCGCGAGGGCGGTCTCAAGTTCTAAGCAAGGGACAAGCCTCATGGCTCAGCAACGTTCGGGTTCGCGGCAGCCGCAGCAGCAGGACGACCGCGGCGACGGGTTGAAAGAGAAGATGATCTCGATCAACCGCGTCACCAAGGTCGTCAAGGGCGGACGCATCCTCGGCTTCGCGGCGCTCACCGTGGTGGGCGACGGCGACGGCCGCATCGGCATGGGCAAGGGCAAGGCGAAGGAAGTGCCGGTGGCCGTGCAGAAGGCCATGGAGCAGGCGCGCCGCAAGATGGTCAAGGTGCGCCTCAAGAAGGGCACGCTCCATCACGCCGTCACGGGCAAGCACGGCTCCACGGTCGTGTTCATGCAGCCGGCCTCCGATGGCACGGGAATCATCGCGGGCGGCGCCATGCGCGCGGTCTTCGACGTCGTGGGCGTCACCAACATCCTGGCCAAGTGCCTGGGGCCGACCAATCCGTACAACGTCGTGCGCGCGACCATCAATGCGCTGGAAGCCGTGAACGCCCCGGCCGACATCGCGGCCAAGCGTGGCAAGACGATCGACGAAATCCTCGGAGCCTGACGATGGCCGAGTCGAAGAAGATCAAGGTCACGCTGGTCAAGAGCGTGGCCTGCACGCGCGGCGACCATCGCGCGACGGTGCGCGGGCTCGGCCTGAAGTGGCGGATGCACACGGTCGAGGTGGTGGACACGCCGCAGACGCGCGGGATGATCAACAAGGTGGGCTACCTGCTGAAGGTCGCGGAGTAGTCGGGACGATGCTACGTCTCCGCTTGCGGGGATGACGAGGGAATGGCGATGCAGCTCAATACGATCAAGCCCGCCGAGGGCAGCAAGAAGGCCAGGCGCCGCGTTGGACGCGGCATCGGCTCGGGCCTCGGCAAGACCGCCGGGCGCGGCCACAAGGGCCAGAAGTCGCGCTCGGGCGGCTTCCACAAGGTGGGTTTCGAAGGCGGCCAGATGCCGCTGCAGCGGCGCCTGCCCAAGCGCGGCTTCGTCTCGCTCACGCGCACGGACACCGCCGAGGTGCGCATGTCCGACTTGGCGCGCCTGCCGGCCGGCGACATCGATTTGCTGGGGCTCAAGGCCGCCGGGCTGGTCCCGCCGTCCGCGAAGCAGGCCAAGGTAATCAAGACCGGTTCCCTGGAGAAGGCCGTGCAGCTCACCGGCGTGCTGGTCACCAAGGGCGCCAGGACGGCCATCGAAGCCGCCGGCGGCACCGTGACGCTGGTCGAGCCGGTGGACACCTCGGGCAAGGCCGGCCGCCTGGTCAAGAAGACCGGCGCGACCTCCGCCGCGACGGCTTGAACGACGCCAGCATCGACGCCATCTAGGACATCCATTGGCCACCGTCAACCCGGCGCTGAAGAGCGGCAACAAGTACGGCGACCTCAAGCGACGCTTGTGGTTCCTGCTGGGGGCCCTCATCGTCTACCGGATCGGCACGCACATCCCCGTGCCGGGCATCAACGCATCCGTGCTCGACGAGCTCTTCCGCTCGCAGCAGGGCGGCATCCTCGGGCTGCTGAACGTGTTCTCGGGCGGCGCGCTCTCGCGCTTCTCGATCTTCGCGCTGGGGATCATGCCGTACATCTCCGCGTCGATCATCATGCAGCTCTGCACGGTGATCGTCCCCTCGATGGAGGCCCTGAAAAAGGAAGGCGAGTCCGGCCGGCGCAAGATCACGCAATACACGCGCTATGCCACGCTGGGCCTGTCGTTCTTCCAGGCGTTCGCGATCGCTTCGGCGCTCGAGGCGCAGGCCGGCCTGGTGGTCGAGCCGGGCGTGTCGTTCCGGGTCGTGTCGGCGATCACGCTGGTGACCGGCACGATGTTCCTGATGTGGCTGGGCGAGCAGATCACCGAGCGGGGCCTGGGCAACGGCATCTCGCTGATCATCTTCGCCGGCATCGCCGCGGGGCTGCCGCGGGCGATCGGGCAGACGCTCGAGCAGGGCCGCACGGGCGCGTACTCGTGGCTGCTGATCATCGGGATCGCGCTGCTGATCGTGGCGGTGACGGCGTTCGTGGTGTTCGTCGAGCGGGCGTTGCGAAAAATCCTGGTGAATTACGCCAAGCGCCAGGTGGGCAATCGCGTGTACCAGGGACAGAGCTCGCACTTGCCGCTGAAGATCAACATGGCCGGGGTGATTCCGCCGATCTTCGCCTCGTCGATCATTCTGTTTCCGGCCACGCTCGCCCAGTGGGTGGGAACCGGCGAGAACACGGTGTGGATCCGCGACCTCGCGGCCACGCTCGCGCCAGGCCAGCCCGTGCACGAGATCCTGTACGCCGCGGCGATCGTGTTCTTCTGCTTCTTCTACACGGCGCTGCAGTACAACCCGCGCGAGACGGCGGAGAACCTGAAGAAGAGCGGTGCCTTCATCCCGGGCTACCGGCCGGGCGAGCAGACTGCCAAGTACCTCGAGAAGATCACCATGCGGTTGACTCTGCTGGGCTCGATCTACCTGGTGGTGGTGTGCTTCGTGCCGAATTTCCTGATCGCGTGGAAGAACGTGCCTTTCTACTTCGGCGGCACTTCCCTGCTGATCATCGTGGTGGTGACGATGGACTTCATGACGCAGGTGCAGGCGTACCTCATGTCCCAGCAATACGAAAGCCTGTTGCGCAAGGCGAACTTCAAGGGGGGGCTGCCCACCCGTTAGCGCCGCGCTCATCCCCACCTCGCCGCGGGCGACAGGGGACGGGCCGGGCCGCAGCGCGACTGGCACAGGAATGGCAAAGGAAGAGACGATCCAGATGCAGGGCGAGGTGGCCGAGATGCTGCCCAACGCGACGTTTCGCGTGAAGCTCGAGAACGGCCACGTGGTTCTCGCGCACATCTCCGGGAAGATGCGGATGCACTACATCAAGATCCTGCCGGGCGACAAGGTGACGGTCGAACTCACGCCCTACGACCTGTCGCGCGCCAGGATCACGTTCCGCGCGAAGTAGCGCCCCAGGACCAGACAGTACCAACCGAGGATCAGATGTCGCTGCGCGACGCCTGGCGTGCCACTCGAGGCGCGGCGGCGGCGGCGACCGGAGACGAAGATGAAGGTATTGGCATCGGTGAAGAAGATCTGCCGGAACTGCAAGATCATCCGGCGCAACGGCGTGGTGCGCGTGATCTGCACGGAGCCGCGGCACAAGCAGCGCCAGGGCTGAGCTTCGGCCTTTCGCGCATCGACGACATTCCAGGTACATACACATGGCCCGTATAGCAGGCGTAAACATCCCGAATCACCAGCACGCGGAAATCGCGCTGACGGCGGTCTACGGCATCGGCCGGGCGCGCGCGCAGGCGATCTGCGACGCCGCCGGCGTGGTCCGCAGCGCCAAGATCAAGGACCTCACCGACGCGCAGATGGACAAGCTCCGTGAAAGCGTCGGCCGGTTCACGGTCGAGGGCGACCTGCGCCGCGAAGTGACCATGAGCATCAAGCGGCTCATGGACCTCGGCTGCTACCGGGGCGTGCGGCATCGCAAGGGACTGCCGGTTCGCGGCCAGCGCACGCGCACCAACGCACGTACGCGCAAGGGGCCGAAGAAGGGCCGCACGGTCGCGCTCTCCAAGGGCGTGACGAAGTAATCAAGGAACCCCATGGCACAGCAATCCTCGCAGAAGAACGCCGCCGCACAGCGCGCCCGCAAGAAGGTCAAGAAGAGCGTGTCCGAAGGAATCGCGCACATCCACGCATCCTTCAACAACACGATCATCACGATCACCGACCGGCAAGGCAACGCGCTGTCGTGGGCGACGTCGGGCGGTGCCGGCTTCAAGGGCTCGCGCAAATCCACGCCGTTTGCAGCACAGGTGGCGGCCGAGTCGGCCGGGCGGGCCGCGCAGGAATACGGGGTGAAGAACCTCGAGGTGCGGATCAAGGGTCCGGGGCCCGGCCGCGAGTCGGCGGTGCGCGCGCTCAACGCCCTCGGACTGAAGATCAGCAGCATCTCGGACGTAACGCCCGTCCCGCACAACGGCTGCCGTCCGCCGAAGCGCCGACGCATCTAGTTTTTTCGTCGTTTTTTTTCGCTGTCGATCGCCGGCTCGAATTGTCGGATGCGCCTGTGATCGATAGGTAACTAATCCGGGCACCAGCAGGGTTTTGCGGCTGTCCGAGGGGAATACCGTGGCTCGATATACCGGTCCGAAATGCAAGCTGGCGCGACGCGAGGGAACCGACTTGTTCCTGAAGAGCGCGCGCCGTTCGCTCGACTCGAAATGCAAGCTCGACACCAAGCCGGGTCAGCACGGCGTCCGCTCCGGCGCTCGCACGTCCGACTACGGAGTGCAGCTGCGCGAGAAGCAGAAGCTGCGCCGCATCTACGGCATCCTGGAGCGGCAGTTCCGCCGCTACTTCGCCGAGGCCACCAAGGGCAAGAGCTCCACGGGCGAGAACCTGCTGAAGCTGCTCGAGTCGCGCCTGGACAACGTCGTCTACCGGATGGGGCTGGGCTCGACGCGCGCCGAGGCGCGGCAGCTCGTCAGCCACTGCTCGATCATCGTCAACGGCAAGGTGGTCAACGTGCCGTCGGCGCTGGTGCGACCCGGCGACGTCGTGAGCGTGACCGACAAGGCCAAGGCGCAGCTGCGCATCACCGACGCCCTGCAGCTCGCGGAAAAAGTCGGCTTCCCGTCCTGGGTCGAGGTGGACCCCAAGAAGATGACGGGCACTTTCAAGGGCGCGCCCGAGCGCTCCGAATTCGGCCAGGACATCAACGAAAACCTGGTGGTCGAGCTGTATTCGAAGTAGTCGTGCGGATTCACCCGACGGCCCAGGGGCTGCCGCCCGGGCCGTCGTACCCATGCTTTCTCCAAGCGTGTTCCCCGAACTCGCATAAAGGTTCCGAATGCAAAGCAATGTTCTCCTGAAGCCGCGCATCATCGACGTGCAGAGCATGTCGCCGTTTCACGCGAAGGTCGTGATGGAGCCGTTCGAGCGGGGCTACGGCCATACGCTGGGCAACGCGTTGCGTCGTGTCCTGCTCTCGTCCATGCCCGGCTACGCGCCCACGGAAGTGAAGATCACCGGCGTGCTGCACGAGTACTCGGCGCTCGACGGCGTGCAGGAAGACGTCGTCGATGTCCTGCTCAACCTGAAGGGCGTGGTGCTCAAGCTGCACAACCGCGACCACGTGATGCTCAAGCTCGCCAAGTCCGGCGAAGGCCCCATCACGGCGGCCGACATCGAAGCCAACCACGACGTAGAGATCATCAATCCCGAGCACGTGATCGCCCACCTCACGTCGGGCGGGCGCATCGAGATGGAGATCAAGGTCGAGAAGGGCCGCGGCTACCAGCCGGCCACGGCGCGCATCAAGCCCGAAGGCGGCCGCACCATCGGCAGCATCCTGCTCGATGCCTCGTTCTCGCCCGTCCGGCGCGTGAGCTACGCGGTGGAATCGGCGCGTGTCGAGCAGCGCACCGACCTCGACAAGCTGGTGCTCGACATCGAGACCAACGGCGTGGTCGAGCCGGAGCAGGCGGTCCGATATGCCGCGAGCGTCCTGGTCGAGCAGCTCTCCGTGTTCGCCGACTTGAAGGGCACCGACCAGCCGGCGGCGGAGCGCGCTGCGCCGCAGGTCGACCCCATCCTCCTGCGTCCGGTCGACGATCTCGAACTCACGGTGCGCTCGGCCAACTGCCTCAAGGCCGAGAACATCTACTACATCGGCGATCTCATACAGCGCACCGAAACGGAGCTGCTCAAGACTCCGAACCTCGGCCGCAAGTCGCTCAACGAGATCAAGGAAGTGCTCGCCTCGCGCGGACTGTCGCTCGGCATGAAGCTGGAGAACTGGCCTCCCGCAGGATTGGACAGGCCGTAAAAAGCAGACACCTGCTTTTCGGGGGCGGGCAACGCGGCTTGGCGCCGCTCTGCCCGTCGGGCTTGAGGAGAAAAGGGGCTGGCGGAGCCAATCCCTTGTCTTGCAGAACCTGGAAGCACCTAGCGCATGCGTGAGGCGACAGCGGAACGTCGTCCGCGACAGGAACAACAAAAATCGTACAACGGCGCGCGCGTATGCGACGTGCCACTACCGACAAGGACACGACCATGCGTCACCGTCACGGACTGCGGAAGCTCCACCGCACCAGCTCGCACCGCCTCGCGATGCTGCGCAACATGACCAACTCGCTGTTCACGCACGAGGCGATCAAGACCACGCTGCCGAAGGCCAAGGAGCTGCGGCGCGTCGCCGAGCCCCTGATCACGCTGGCGAAGCAGGCCACGCTGGCGAACCGCCGGCTCGCCTTCGACCGCCTGCGCGACCGCGTCGTCGTCACGAAGCTCTTCAATGAGCTCGGACCGCGCTACCAGGCGCGGCCGGGCGGCTACCTGCGCATCCTCAAGTTCGGCTTCCGCCAGGGCGATGCCGCGCCGATGGCGCTGGTCGAGCTGGTGGACCGTCCGGGTGCGGTGGAGTCCGGTGAGGGCGCTGCGCAAGCCTGAGCCCCATTGAGACACGAACCAGCCGGGCCGCAACGCCCGGCTTTTTTGTGCCAGGAGCACGCGCACGACGCTGCGAATATTCCGCAGGTACACGATGGGATGACGCACGTCGGCTGCAACACGGTGTACTACAAATCCGTGTAGGATCGTCGTCGAATGGCCGATACCGTTTTAGTGACCGGGGGCGCAGGATACGTCGGCTCGCATGTCGTCGTGGAGCTCGCGCGCGCAGGCTATGCGCCGGTCATCCTCGACAATTTCTCGAACAGCACGCCGGGCATCGTGCCGCGCCTGCAGTCGCTCGCGGGACGGCCGATCGCCTACATCACCGCGGACGTCTGCGACATCACCGGGCTCCGCTCGGCTTTCCACGACCATCCCATCACGGCCGTGGTGCACTGCGCGGGCCTCAAGTCCGTCGCCGAATCGGAAGAGCGCCCGCTCGCGTACTACGACGTCAACGTCGGCGGCGCCCTCGCGCTGGCCGAGGTGATGGGCGAGGCGGGCGTGGCCTCGTTCGTGTTCAGCTCGTCAGCGGCGGTCTACGGCCAGCCGGACACGCTGCCCGTGAGCGAGGACACCCCGCTGCGGCCGAGCAACGTCTACGGCCGCACCAAGCGGATCGTCGAGGAATTCCTCCGTGATCTCGCGCGCGCGAATCCCAACTGGCGCATCGCAATCCTGCGCTACTTCAACCCGGCCGGCGCGCATGCCTCCGCCATGCTGGGCGAGGCGCCGCGCGGCCGGCCGCACAACCTGATGCCGCTGCTCTGCCGCATCGCGGCCGGCGAGGATTCCGAGCTGACCGTCAACGGCGCCGACTGGCCCACCGCGGACGGCACGTGCGTACGCGATTACCTCCACGTGCAGGACCTGGCGGAGGGTCACGTGGCAGCGCTGCGCTACCTCGCCGCGAATCCCGGCGCCACCACGCTGAACCTCGGCACGGGGCGCGGCTACACCGTGCTCGAGGTGGTGAAGGCGTTCGAGGCAGCGTGCGGGCGGGGCATCGCACGCAGCGTCGGTCCGCGCCGGCCCGGCGATGTCGCAGCTTACTTCGCGGATCCGGCGCGCGCGTCCGCCTTGCTGGGCTGGAAGGCCCACCGGGACCTGGAAGCGATCTGCGCCGACGCGTGGCGCTGGCACCGCAATCGCGTGCGCTGAGGGGGCCGGCACGCCGCGCTCCGGCGATGGCGGCAGATCGCGGCGATGGCGGCGGAGCGCGCTCCGCGTCTCAGCGTGGTGTCGGCGCAGCCTTGCGATAGCGCGCGAGCTCCTCGCCGAGCCACGCGGCGGCCGGCGACTCGCGGCGATCGCATACGATCTTGTAGGGCTCCCCCGACATGCTGCTGCCGGTGGCGAGCTCGCGCACGAAGTCTTCCGCGCTGTTGAGCTGGGCGCGGGCGTAGCGATATTTCATCGACAGGTGCTCGCGCGCTTCGGCCGCGGGGTGCGCGCTGCCGTTGCGAACGAACATGCAATTGGACGTGCCGACGAATTCGAGCAGGTGGTCGATCTCGCGCGCCGCGCGGGCATCGGGCTCGGCCTGCGCGGCGCCGCAGAGCGCGAGCGCCAGCGCTGCGGCCAGCAGCCAGCGCGGACGCCCGGTTGCGGTTACGCTCATGAAGAATGCGACCGCGCGCCTGGATTCGAGTTCGGTTGCGCAGCCGTAGCACCCGCGGCCGCCAGCGCCTCCCCGCGGACCTCGTCGGTCAGGCGAGCCTTCAGGGCGGTGAAGGCGGGGTCCGTCTTGACGGTGTAATGGCGCGGATGGGCCAGCGGCACCGGCAGGTCGTCCTTGATGCGGCCGGGGCGGGCGGTCATCACCACCACCCGGCTCGCCATGAAGATTGCCTCCTCGATGTCGTGCGTGACGAACAGCACCGTCTTGCGCTCGGCCTCCCAGATGGACAGCAGCAGCTCCTGCATCAGGCCGCGGGTCTGGTGGTCGAGCGCGCCGAAGGGCTCGTCGAGCAGCAAGATCTTCGGATCGTTGGCGAGCGCGCGCGCGATGGCCGTGCGCTGCTGCATCCCGCCCGAGAGCATCTTCGGATAATGCCTCTCGAAGCCGCGCAGTCCGACCTGCTCGACGTAGCGCGCGGCGATGTCGCGCTGGACCGCCTCGGGGAGCCGCTGCTCGCGCAGGCCGAAGCGGATGTTTTCCTCGACGGTGAGCCACGGAAACAGCGTGTAGCTCTGGAACACCATCCCGCGGTCGCGTCCCGGCGCCGATACGAGCGCGCCGTCGAGCAACACGCGACCCTGCGTCGGCGCGTCGAGGCCCGCCACGATGCGCAGCAGCGTGCTCTTGCCGCATCCCGAGGGGCCGAGGATCGTGATGAAGTCGTGGTCGGCGACCGACAGCGACGTGGGCTGCAGCGCCACGGTGGGGGGGCCGCCGTGCACGCCGGCGTAGGTACGGCCGATGCCTTCCAGGACCAGCTTGCTCAAGCGCGGCGGCGCGCCGTCATGCAACGCTCCAGGGGAACAGGTGCTGGTTGGCGCGCTTGAATGCGTAGTCGGAGATCAACCCGATCACGCCGATCACGATGATGCCGAAGATGATCTGCCCCGTGTTGAGCAGTGCCTGGCTGTCGGTGATCATGTGGCCGATGCCGCTCGAGGCGCCGATCAGCTCGGCCACGATGACGTAGGTCCAGGCCCAGCCGAGCACCAGCCGCAGCGACTCGGCGATCGACGGCGCGGCGCTCGGCAGGAGCACCCGGCGCACCACGCCGCGCGCATCGGCGCCCAGCGTGTAGGCCGCCTCGACCAGGTCACGCCGCGTGCCCCCGACGATGACGGCCACCATCAGGACGACCTGGAAAAACGTGCCGATGAAGATGACCAGCAGCTTCTGCAGCTCGCCGATGCCCGCCCACAGGATCAGCAGCGGAATGAACGCCGACGCCGGCAGGTAGCGCGCAAACGAGACGAACGGCTCGAAGAACGCCTCGACCGGCTTGTACGCACCCATCGCGATGCCGAGCGGCACCGCCAGGAGCGCGGCGATCACGAAGCCGCCGACCACGCGCCATACGGTCATGCCCACGTCGCGCGCGAATCCGTATTGCGTGAACAGCGCGTGGCCCTCGCTCAGCATGGTCCACGGATCGGCCAGGAACGTGCGCGACACCAGGCCCCCGAAAGTCGCCGCGCTCCACATCGCCACGAACACCACGAAGAACGCGATGCCGAGCAGCCACTTGCGCGCCGGTGGAATCGGCTGCAGGGGCGTCATGCGGCGTTACGCCGGATCTCCGCTCACTTGATGAAACGCGTGTCCACCAGCGCCGTCATGTCGGGAAGGGTCTTGATGATGCCGATCTCCATCAGCAGGTCCGCGGCTTCCTTGCTAAACTGCGCGTGCTCGCCGGTGAAGAATTTCTGGTTGGCGGCCTTGTCCTGCCAGCGCAGGTATTTGGCGGAGCTCTCGAAGTCGGCGCCGCTCTGCTTCACGTCGGCGCCCATGATCTCGTAGCTCTTCTTCGGGTCGGACCTCACGAGGTCGAGCGCCTCGAAGTAGCTGTCGGCGAGCGCCTGCGCGGCCTTCGGATTCTCGGCGAGGAACTTGGGCGTGCACCCGAACGTGTCCATGATCATCGGGTAGTCGAGCGTGGTGGCGATGATCTTGCCGGCCTGCGGATTCGAGCGGACCGTGGACAGGTACGGCTCGTAGGTCATCGCGGCGTCGTTCTGTCCGGCGACGAACGCCTGCGCGGCGGCGGCGGGCTCCAGGTTGACGACCGTCACGTCCTTCACCGACATGCCGTTTTTCTTGAGGAACCAGGCCAGGGTGAAATAGGGCGCGGTCCCGGGCGCCGAAGCGGCGACGGTCTTGCCCTTCAGGTCGGCCATGCTGCCGATCCCGCTGCGCACGGCCATGCCGTCCGCGCCGTAGCTCTTGTCCATCTGGAAGATCTGGCGCGTGGCCACGCCGCTCGCGTTCCAGATCACCCAGGTCTCGACCGTCGTGGCCGCGCACTGGACATCCCCCGAGGCGATCGCGAGATGACGATCCTTCTGCGGGATCTTCTTCAGGTCGACGTCGAGCCCGTGCTTCTTGAAGATGCCGGCTTCCTTGGCGAGCGTGAGCGGCGCGAAGCCGGTCCAGCCCGAGTAACCGATGGCCACCTTGGTCTGCGCGGAGGCGGCGCAGGCGCAGCCGAGCGCGGCACTGGCAAGCGCCAGCACGAGCAATTTGAGCATGACAAGTCCCCCGGGTTGGAAGCGACGAATCTAGGGGGCGCGCCCATGGTTGTCAACGGCGGCCATGCGGCCGGGTACAATTCCGCGCCGTGCCCCCCGTTGTCCACGCGCTGCCGCGGCGCCTGCCGGCCGCTGCTCATGTCCGCATGCCGTGGCGCAACGGGGGTGGGGAGACCCTGCAGATCGCGGCGGGGCCCGCCGGTGCCGACCTCGCGACCTTCGCGTGGCGGGTCAGCGTGGCGATCGTCGCGCGCAGCGGTCCGTTCTCGTCCTTTCCGGGCGTGGTGCGCACGCTGGCGCTGATCGACGGCGCGGGCGTGCGCCTGGCCGGCGCAACGTCGCGAAGGGTGCTGACGGCGCGCGATCCCGCCGTGACGTTCGACGGGAGCGAGGTGGTCGATTGTGAGTTGGTGGAGGGTGTGGTGCGGATTTTCAACGTGATGGTGCGGGGTGTCGCGCCGGCGGCGGTGGCGATGGCGCGCGGCGCGCCATTCGACCTTCCACCGGTGGCCGTGCGGGTCGGGTTCGTGGCGCAAGGCGAAGTGGGGGTGCAAATGCCGGGCGACGCGGCGCCGCTGGTCCTCGCATCCGGCGACGCCTTCCTTGACGAGCGTGCGGCGCGGCCGCTGCGGGTAACGCCGCGCGGGTCCGCCTGCATGCTCGTTGCGCTGATCGACGCGCCGGCGCGCCCGGCGGCCGCATGACACAGCGCCTCTTTGCCGCCGATGCATTGCTGCCCGGCGGATGGGCGCGCGACGTGCTCGTCGACATCGACGACCAGGGCCACATTGCGAAGGTGAGCGCGCAGGTGAGCGCCGGCGGCGACGCCGACGGCGCCGAGCGCGCTCGGGGTCCGCTCGTGCCGGCCATGCCCAACATCCACTCGCACGCGTTCCAGCGCGGCCTCGCGGGCCGGACCGGGCGCCATTCGAACGACCGTGGCGACACGTTCTGGACGTGGCGCGACGTGGTCTACGACTTCCTCGACCGCGTCGACGCCGACGCGCTCGAGGCGGTGAGCGCGCAGGCCTTCGTCGAGATGGCCAAGGCCGGATACACGACGGTCGCCGAGTTCCATTACGTGCATCACGACCCCGAAGGGCGGCCGCTCGCCGACGTCGCGGAGAATGCGTGGCGCATCGTGAGCGCGGCGAAGACGGCCGGCGTCGGATTGACGCTGCTGCCGGTGTTTTACGCGCATGGCAACTTCGGCGGCGCGCCGCCGACGGAGCGGCAGCGCCGGCTGATCCATGCGCCGCACACGTTCCAGCGCCTGTACGAGAAACTCGAGCAGGAGCGCGAGCGGCACGGCTACGTGCTCGGCATCGCGCCACACAGCTTGCGCGCGGTCACGCCGGAGCAGCTCGGCCAGGTGATCCGCTTCGCCGCGCCCGATGCGCCGGTGCACATCCATGTCGCGGAGCAGACGCGCGAAGTCGACGACTGCTACGCGTGGTGCCGGTTGCGGCCGGTGGAGTGGCTACTCACGCAAACGGCCGTCGACGCGCGCTGGTGCCTCGTACACGCCACCCACATGACCGAGCGTGAGGTCAAGGGCCTGGCCGCCAGCGAAGCGGTCGCGGGGCTCGCGCCCACCACCGAGGCCGATCTCGGGGACGGTACGTTCCCGGCCGAGTCCTACCTCGCCAACGGCGGGCGCTACGGCATCGGCAGCGACTCGAATACGGTGATCGACCCGTTCGTCGAGCTGCGGCAGCTCGAGTGGTCGCAGCGGCTGCGGCTGCGCCGGCGCAACGTGCTCGCCATCGCGGGTGAAGGAACCGTGGGCACGGCGCTGTGGCAGTCGGCGGCGCGCGGGGGCGCGCAGGCGATGGGCCGGCGTACCGGCGTGATCGAAGCGGGCAAGCGGGCCGACCTGGTTGTGCTCAACGCCGACGATCTCGCGCTCGCGGAGCAGCCTGCCGAAAACGTGCTCGACGCCGCCATCTTCGGTCCGGCGCGGCACCCCGTGCGCGACGTGATGAGCGCGGGGCACTGGATCGTGCGCGACGGACATCACGCGCACGAGCACGCCGTCGCGCGCCGCTACCGCGAGGTGATGGCGGGCATCGGTCTCGACGGCGGGGCGTGACACCGGCATTCGACCTGCTCGTGCGACGCGTCGGGCTCGCCACCATGCGCGCCCCCGGCGGATACGGCCTCATCGCCAACGGTGCCATCGCCGTCCGCGGCGAGCAGATCGCGTGGCTGGGTCCCGATGCCGATCTCCCGGACGACGCCGCGGCGCAGCACGTCCTCGACCTGCCCGGTCACTTGGTGACGCCCGGATTGGTGGATTGCCACACGCATCTCGTCTACGCCGGCACGCGCGCCGACGAGTTCGAACGGCGGCTCGAAGGCGTGAGCTACGCCGAGATCGCGCGCGCGGGCGGCGGCATCCTCGGCACCGTCCGCGCGACGCGCGCCGCCACCGAGGACGAGCTCTTCGAGTGCGCGCGTCCGCGCCTTGACGCGCTGGCGGACGAGGGCGTGACAACCGTCGAGATCAAGTCGGGTTACGGCCTCGACACCGCCACCGAGATGAAGCAGCTGCGCGTCGCGCGCCGCCTTGGCGAGCGTTGCAACATGGACGTGCGCACCACGCTGCTCGCGGCCCACGCGGTGCCGCCGGAGTTCGCCGGCCGCGACGCGTACGTCGACTACGTGTGCCGCGACACGATTCCCGCCGTCGCGGCGGCCGGTCTCGCCGATGCAGTGGACGTGTTCTGCGAATCGATCGCGTTCGACCCTGCGCAAACGGCCCGCGTGCTCGAGGCTGCCACGGCGCACGGGCTTGCGGTGAAGCTGCACGCCGACCAGCTCGGCGATTCGGGGGGCGCCGCGCTGGCCGCACGCTTCGTCGCACTGTCGGCCGATCATCTCGAGTACACCACCGCGGAGGGCATCGCCGCGCTGCGCGCCGCGGGCACCGTTGCGGTGCTGCTGCCGGGCGCGTTCTACGCGCTGCGGGAAACGCGCCTGCCGCCGGTGGCGGCGTTGCGGGCGGCGGGCGTGCCGATCGCGCTGGCGACTGACTGCAACCCGGGTACGTCGCCCACCACCTCGCCCACGCTCATGATGAACATGGCGTGCACGCTGTTCGGCCTCACCACATCGGAGGCGCTCGCCGGATTCACCCGCGAAGGCGCCCGCGCCTTAGGCTGCACCGACCGTGGCGTGCTCGAGGTCGGCCGTCGCGCGGACCTGGCGATCTGGGCAGTCCCCGGGCCCGCGGAGCTGGCCTATCGCATCGGCGGCACGCGCTGCGCCGGCATCGTGCAGCGCGGGCGGCTGGTCCGCGATCCGGCGCGCCATGCTGCTCTTTGACCGCTGGCGCGGCGACGCGCCGCTCGTGGTCAACGTGCCGCATGCCGGCACGCATGTCCCCGATGCGATCGCACTGCGCCTGTCGCCGCTGGCGCGTGCGCTGCCGGACACGGACTGGCACGTCGACCGGCTCTACGCGTTCGCGCGCGCCACCGGGGCGACCCTCGCCGTGGCAACTCATTCGCGCTACGTGGTCGACCTCAACCGCGATCCGCGCGGCGTGGCGCTCTATCCGGGCGCCGACAACACCGAGCTCTGCCCGACGCGCACCTTCGCCAACGTGCCCCTGTACGCACCGGGCGACCAGCCCGGCGAGGCCGAGGCCGCCGCGCGCCGCGCCACGTTCTTCGCGCCGTACCACGCGATGCTCGCGGATGAGATCGCGCGGCTGCGCGCGCGGCACTCTCATGTGGTCGTGCTGGACGGGCATTCCATTCCGGCCGTGGTGCCGCGCTTCTTCGACGGGCGCCTTCCGGATCTCAATCTCGGCACGTCCGACGGCGCGTCGTGCGATCCTGCGATCGGTGCGCTGGCGTTATCGGTCATCGCCGGCACGCCGCGCTTCTCGCATGTCGTGAACGGGCGCTTCAAGGGCGGCTTCATCACCCGCCACTACGGGCAGCCGGCGACGGGCGTGCATGCGCTCCAGCTCGAGGTCGCGCAGCCGGCGTACATGGAGGAAGGCCCGCCGTACGCGTGGGATCCCGGGCGCGCCGACGCGCTGGCTACGCTGCTCGAGCGGCTGGTCGTCTCGCTCATGGAATGGCGGCCTGCGAGATGATCCTGTTCTACCGCGCGCGCCAGCGCTTCGACGCCTACCTGATCGCCGGCCGCCTTCGGCATGCCGGCATCAAGGCGCACGTGTTCAACGAGCACGCCGGCAGCATCGTCGGCGATGTCCCGCCCGACGTCGCGCAGCCGCAGGTGTGGCTCGACAACGACGACGACCGCGATCGCGCGCGCGAGCTGCTAGCGCAGATCGAAGCCGAGGCGCGCCGGCCGGGCAAGCTCTTCTGCCGCGCTTGCGGCGAGGATTCGCCGGCCAATTTCGAGCTGTGCTGGAACTGCGGGACGTCGCTCTAGCGGTCGCAGGAACCGGCGTTATTCGCCGGCCTCGATGAGCGCTTGCGCGCGCGCCGCGGCCGCCGGGGATGGCCCCGGTGCGCCCGCCGCGCGCGCGGCGCCCCGGCGGCGCAGCACCGCCGCCCACACGAACGCGCCGAGCGCGAGCAGACCGAATGGCCCCAGCCACAGCAGCCACGTGCTGGGCTTGAGCGGCGGCGTGTACAGCACGAAGTCCCCATAGCGCGCGACCAGGAAACTGCGGATGTCGTCGTCGCTGCGACCGGCGACAGCGAGGCTGCGAATCTCGCGGCGCAGGTCCACGGCGAGCGCCGCGTCGGAATCGGCGAGCGTCTGGTTCTGGCAGACGAGGCAGCGCAGGTCGGCCTCGAGGTGCCTTAGCCGCTCATCGAGCGGGTCGGCGGGCTGGCCGTGGGCGAGCGTCACCGCGGCAAGCGCGGCCATGACCGCGAGCACGCGCAGGCGGCGCGCGAGTGTTACGCGCACAGCCGCACGCGCTAGCGTCACGCGCCCCGGCGCGTGCGCGCGCACGGCCTTCATGAGCGCTGCAGCTCGCGCACGATCGGCAGGATGTCCTTCGCCAGCGCCTCGGCGGTGACCGGACCGATATGCTTGTGGCGGATGATGCCCTGCTTGTCGATGACGAAGGTCTCCGGCACGCCGTACACGCCCCAGTCGATGCCCACGCGGCCGTCCACGTCCATCACGGACACGCGGTACGGGTCGCCATGCTCGGCCAGCCACGCCTTGCCGGCGTCGGCCTGGTCCTTGTAGTCGAGGCCGACGAGCGGCACGGCGTTGGTCTTCGCGAGCTCGAGCAGCAGCGGATGCTCGATGCGGCAGGACACGCACCACGACGCCCACACGTTCAGGAGCCACACCTGTCCGCGCAGGTCGGCGGTGCCGAGCGTGCGCGATGGATCGTGCAGCTGCGCGAGCACGAACGCAGGCGCGGCCTTGCCCACCAGCGGCGAGGGCACTTCGCGCGGATCGCGCGTGAGGCCCACCGCGAGAAACGCGAGCAGCACCGCGAACACGGCGAGCGGAATCGACCAGCGCAGCGCTTTCATCCTAGTCCGCGCCCGTTGCGGCTGCCGCCGCCGCGGGCAGCGCACGGCGCGCAGTCGCCAGGCGGTAGCGCCGGTCGGCGATCGCCAGGAAGCCGCCGAGCGCCATGAGCAGGCAGCCACCCCAGATCCAGTCGATGAACGGCTTGATGTAGATGCGCACGCTCCAGGCGCCCGCCACACCCGCATCGGTCACCGGCTCACCGAGCGAGACGTATCGGTCGCCGCGCCAGCCGGTGTCGATGGCGGCCTCGGTCATCACCTGTCCCGACGCGCGGTACGAGCGCTTCTCAGGATGCAGGACGGCGACCGCGCGTCCGTCGCGCGCCACATCGAAGGCGCCGACCACTGCGTCGTAATTGGGTCCGGCCGCCGCGGCGACGCCGCGGAACGTGAACACGCTCCCCGCCACCTCCACAGCGTCGCCGGGGGCGAGGCGCACGTCGCGCTCCACCTCCTGGCCCCGCACGAGCGTGACGCCGACGATGAACACCGCCACGCCCAGGTGCGCGAGCAGCATGCCGTACCAGGCGGGCGCGTTGCCGCGGACGCGATCGGCGAAGCCGCGCTGCGGCATGCCCGCGAAGCGCTGCACCGCCATCGCGACGGTCGCGGCGACGATCCAGAGGGCGAGGAACAACCCGACCGCGACGAGCGGCGTCCAGCTCCCGAGCACGTACGGCAGCACCGCCGCCGTGACGATCGCGACCGCCAGCGCGACGCGCAGGCGCGTCCACAGCGCGGGCAGCTCCGCGCGTCGCCACGCCGCGACCGGGCCGATGCCCATCAGGAACACGAGCGGCGCCATGATCGCGCCGAACACGAGGTTGAAGTACGGCGGCCCGACCGAGATCTTGCCTAAGCCGAGCGCGTCGACGAACAGCGGGTAGAGCGTGCCGAGCAGCACGCTGGCCATCGCCACGATGAGCAGGATGTTGTTGGCGAGCAGCAGCGATTCGCGCGACACCGGCGCGAAGCCCGCGCCGCCGCCCACCGCCCCCGCCCGCAGCGCGTACAACACCAGCGAGCCGCCGATCACGATGGCGAGGAACACCAGGATGAAGATGCCCCGCGCCGGGTCGGTCGCGAAGGCATGCACCGAGGTGAGCACGCCCGAGCGCACGAGGAAGGTGCCGAGCAGCGACAGGCCGAACGCCACGATCGCGAGCAGGACGGTCCAGCTGCGGAACGTGCCGCGTTTTTCCGTGACGGCGAGCGAATGGATGAGCGCGGTGCCCGTGAGCCAGGGCATGAACGAGGCATTCTCGACCGGGTCCCAGAACCACCAGCCGCCCCACCCGAGCTCGTAATAGGCCCAGGCGCTGCCGAGCGCGATGCCAATGGTCAGGAAGCTCCACGCCACCGTGGTCCACGGCCGCGACCAGCGCGCCCACGTCGCATCGAGCCGGCCGCCGAGCAGCGCGGCGATCGCGAACGAGAAGGCCACCGAGAACCCGACGTAGCCCATGTAGAGCATCGGCGGATGGATGACCATGCCCGGATCCTGCAGCAGCGGATTGAGATCCGCGCCTTCGGCGGGCACGGGAAACGCGCGCGCGAACGGATTCGACGTGGTCAGCAGGAACAGCAGGAAGCCCGCGCCCACGAAGCCCATCACCGCCAGCACGCGGGCCTTGAGCACGAGCGGAAGCTGGCGCGAGAAGAACGTGACCGCTCCTGCCCAGCCGGCGAGCATGAGCGTCCACAACAGCAGCGAGCCTTCGTGCGAGCCCCACGTGGCCGCGATCCGATAGTGCAGCGGCAGGCGCGAGTTCGAATGCTGCGCCACGTTCAGCACCGAGAAGTCGCTGCTCGCGAAGCTGTAGGCGAGGCAGCCGAAGGCGAGCGCGACCAGGGCGAGCGTAAGCCGCGCGGCAGGCGGCGCCAGGCCCATCAGGGCGGGATCGTTGCGCGCGGCGCCGAGCATCGGCACGATCGCTTGCGCGAGCGTGACGAAGAGCGCGAGCACGAGCGCGAAGTTGCCGAGCTCGGGAATCATGGCTGCGCGCCCCCCGGGTGCGATAGCGTCTGCATGCTGCCTCCCTTGCGCTGCGCCTGCTCGAGCGCGGCCTTCGCCTCGGGCGGCATATAGTTCTCGTCGTGCTTGGCCAGCACCTCGGTGGCGCGGAACGTGCCGTCGGGCTCGAGAGCGCCCTGCGCAACCACGCCCTTGCCTTCCTTGAAGAGGTCGGGCAGCAGTCCCGTGTACACCACCGGGATGGTTTCCGCCGTGTCCGTCACGCGAAACCGCACCGTGAGCGAGTCCTTCTCGCGCACCAGGCTGCCGGCCTCGACCAGCCCGCCGATGCGAAACGCACGTCCCTGCGGCGCTTCGCGCGCCAGCACCTGTGTCGGCGAGAAGAAGAACACGAGGTTCGACTGGAAGGCGCTCAACACCAGCGCAGCGGCAATGCCCACGGCCGCCAGCCCGGCGCCGATCCACGCGAAGCGGCGATGACGCGCCTTCATGCGCGCGACGGCGGCTCGAAGCGCGCGGCGGGGGGTGCGGCAGGCGCCTCATCGCGTTGCCCCGCGACCCGTGCGCGGCGGCGCCGCGCACGCACCGCCAGCGACTCGAGGAGCACCACGAGCGCGACCGCGCCGTACGCCATCCACACGTAGAAGCCGTAGCCGCCCATCGACAGGAAGCCGCTCACGCCGCGCGCCCGGCCAGTGGCGGTAATGTCCGCACCCAGGCGGCGCCGGCCTCGCGCTCGAGCACGATCGCCTGCGCGCGCACGAGCGAAACCGCGATGCAGTAGCACCAGGCGGCGAGCGACATCACCAGCATTCCCGCGAGCATAGTCGCGGCCATCTTCGGCGCCGCGGCCAGGCTCACGCTGGCGCCCTGGTGCAGCGTGTTCCACCAGCGCACCGAGAAGTAGATGATCGGCACGTTCACCGCGCCGACCAGCGCCAGCAGTGCGCACGCGCGATCGGCGCGTCGCGCGTCGACGATCGCGTGGCGCAAGGCGATCACGCCGAGATAGAGGAACAGCAGGATGAGGGTGGACGTCATGCGCGCGTCCCACGCCCAGTAGGTGCCCCATGCCGGCCGCCCCCAGAACGCGCCGCTCCACAGCGCGAGGAAGGCCATCAGCGCGCCGGTGGGCGCGAGCGCCTGCGCCATCATCGCCGACACGCGTGTGTTGAGGCCCAGCGCGAAGGCGCTCCACCCGGCCATCACGAGGTAGGTGAACATGGCCATCCAGGCAGTCGGGACGTGCACGAAGATGATCCGGTACGCCTCGCCCTGCGTGGCATCGGTGGGCGCGACCGCGAAGCCGAGGTACAGACCCACGACCGCGAGCAGCGCCGCCGCGACGGCGGCAACGGTCGCGATCCGCCCGGCGAGCGGATAGAAGTTGGCGGGAGAGGCGTACTTGAACCAGTTCACGGGTCAGTCGAGCGCGATGCGGACGGCCGCGGTGGCGGCAAACGGCGCGGAGACGGCGGCGAGCAGCAGGCAGGCGGCGAGCAGCGACAGGTGCGGCGCACCGCTCAAGCCGCCGCGCACGGCCTCGACGGCGCCCGCGCCGAAGATCAGCACCGGGACGTAGAGCGGCAGCACCAGCAGCGCAAGCAGGCTGCCGCCGCCGCGCAGGCCCAGCGTAAGCGCCGCGCCGATCGCGCCCAGGAGCGACAGGACGGGCGTGCCGAGCAGCAGCGTGAGCGAGAGCATGGACCGCGCTGGCCCGTCGAGCGCGTATTGCGCGGCGAGGAGCGGCGCCAGCACCGCGAGCGGAAGCCCCGTGCACAGCCAGTGCGCCACTATCTTACCGGAGACGAGTGCGGGCAGCGGGTAGGAAGACAGCGCGAGCTGCTCCAGCGTTCCATCGGCCAGGTCGGCCGCGAACAGCCGCGGCAGCGACAGCAGCGAGGCGAGCAGCGCAGCCACCCACAGCACGCCGGGCCCGAGCGTCGCGAGCAGCGTGCGCTCGGGCGTGCCGGCGAGCGGAAACAGCGCCGCCACGATCACGTAGAACAGGAGCTGCACACCGAGCTCGCCCCGGTTGCGGAATGCGATGCGCACGTCGCGGGCGATGGCCCAGCGCAGCGCGCGCAGCGCCGTCGGGGTGGCGACCACCGGGACGCCGTCGACATGCGTGATGGCGCTCATCCGAGGGTCAGCGTCGCCACGCGCGCGGCGGGCAGGCGCAGCGCCTGGTGCGTGGCCGCGACCACCAGTCCGCCGCCCCGGGCGTGCGTGCCAATGAGCTTGCCGAGCCACGCGGCCGCGGCGTCATCGAGCGCGGTCGCGGGTTCGTCGAGAATCCACAGCGGGCGGCGAGTGCAGGCGAGCCGGGCGAGGGAGAGCCGTCGCCGCTGCCCCTGGGACAGCCATCGCGCGGGAAGCGCCGCGCGCGCGGCAAGGCCGGCGTCTGTGAGCGCCGCTTCGACGGTGCCGGCATCGGCGGGGTCGCCCGCGAGCGACAGCATCGCAACGAGATTCTCGGCGGCGGTCAGGTCGTCCTTGACCGCCGGCGCGTGGCCGACGAACACGGCGGCGGCGCGCAAGCGCGCGTCGAGCGGTGCCATCGCCTCGCCGCACCACTGCACCGCGCCGTCGACGATCGAGCCGAGCCCCGCGAGGATGCGCAAAAGGGTCGTCTTGCCGGCGCCGTTGGGTCCCTGCACGACGAGCACCTGGCCCGTGTCGATGCGAAACGAGACGTCGCGAAACAGGCTCGCGTTGCCGCGCACGGCGGCGAGCTGCCGCGCTTCGAGTTGGAGATTCGGCGTCAAGGGCCAGTCGGCGGCCGGAAGGGACGTCGCCGCAGTATAGCCGCGCGGTACCGAAGGCGTCAGGGCACGACCTGGTCGATGACTATGCGCACGTCGCGCGCGCCAGGCGCGACGCTCGCGCTGCGGCCGACCAGATCGCCGGCATGCGGAGTGGCGTCGCCGGTGCGCGAGACCCGCGCCTCGACGATCACCGCCGCCACCGACGAGAGCGGCGCGCCGCCGGCCATGCCCATCGTGTCGTCGAGATGCAGCGCGATGGGCCAACTCGTGACGCGCGTCCGTTGCACGGCGACGGGGCGCCGCGGCCCCTCGACGGCGCGCGCGAAGACATAGAGCGTGTCGCCCGCCGCGACCCGGCTCGCGAGCGCGGCGGCGATCTCGATGCGTCCGTCGACGCCGGCCCCAGCGACGGCCGCGGCCGCCAACGCAGGTGCCGTCGGCATCGAACGGGGCGCGGCACCCGCGGGCGTCGTCGCTCCTTCAGGCATCGTCGCGACCGCGGCCCCGGCGGGCCCGCCTCCGATCGCTCCGGCCCCACCCGCCTGCCCGCGCAGCTTCTCGGTCTCGGCGATGGCGGCGATCGTTTGCGTCGCCTCGGGGCTGCCGGGCGGAAGCAGGACCTGCAGGCGCCGCCAGTACGCGATCGAAACTTCGAAATCACCGCGCTCGATCGCCCCGGTGGCCAGAAGCGCGAGCGCCTTCAGGTGATGCGCGTTCTTCGCCAGCGCGCGCTGCGCGAGCGCCTCGGGCTCGCCGGCCACCGACTGGTTGCGCGCCAGCGCGAGCACCTCGGCCCAGTCGGCCAGCACGTCGGCGTCGTCGCCGCCGCGACCCGCGGCCTCGGCGTAGGCGCGCGCGGACTCGTCGTAGTGGCCGAGCGCTGCGTACGATCGTCCGAGCAGGCGCCACCCGTTCGCGTCAGCCGGATTGGCCGCCATCTTCGCGGCCAGGCGCTCGACCATGGCGACGATCTGCGCGTCGTCGGGACGCTCGCGTCCGGCACTGGCCGCGTTCAACGCCTGCGGCGCGCCCACCATCAGGTAGAGCACGATCGCGCCGGTCGGGACGATCGCCACCGCGGCCAGCGCGGCGACCCAGCGGGCGCCGCCCGGCGGCCTGGGCGGAGGCAGGGCATCAGCATCGAGCTCCACGCCAAGGCGCTGCGTAAGCTCGGCGGTGGCCGCGGCGTGGTCGGCCGCGGCGAGCGTGCCGTTGCGCATGTCGTCGTCGAGCTGGCGGCGCTGGTCGCGGAAGATGGCCGTGCGCGCGGCATCCTCGCTCGGCGCCGGGCTCATCTTGCGGCGCAGCAAAGGCCATACGAGCACGGCGAGAGTCGCCGCGACGAGCGCGAGCGCGATGGCCCAGAACAGGGGCACGGTAGTCATGTCGGCGCCAGTCGTGCCCGTCCGTTCGAGGCGGCGATTATAGCGGCGCGCTGGCAGGGATGCGTTCGCGCAGGGTTATCATGCGCACGGCGCGCGCGCATCGAGCGCGGCGTTCTCGACTCCCATGGCCGACGACACCCTTCGCCAGGAAGCGCTGGATTACCACCGGCGCGCACCCGCGGGCAAGCTCGCGATCCTGCCCACCAAGCAGCTCACCAACCAGCGCGACCTGGCGCTCGCGTACTCCCCCGGCGTGGCTGCCGCGTGCGACGAGATCGTCCGCGATCCGCGCGAGGCGTCCACGCTGACCGCCCGCGGCAACCTCGTGGGCGTGGTCACCAACGGCACCGCCGTGCTCGGCCTCGGCTCCATCGGTCCGCTGGCGGCCAAGCCCGTCATGGAGGGCAAGGCCGTCCTGTTCAAGAAGTTCGCTGGCCTCGACTGCTTTGACATCGAGCTCGCCGAGCGCGATCCCGACAAGCTCGTCGACATCATCTGCGCGCTCGAGCCCACGTTCGGCGGCATCAACCTCGAGGACATCAAGGCGCCGGAGTGCTTCTACATCGAGCGCAAGTGCCGCGAGCGAATGAAGATCCCGGTGTTTCACGACGACCAGCATGGTACGGCGATCATCGTGGGGGCCGCCGTGCTGAACGGCCTGCGCGTGGTCGGCAAGAAGCTTGAGGATGTGAAGCTCGTGTGCTCCGGCGCGGGCGCCGCCGCGCTGGCGTGCCTCGACCTGCTCGTGTCGCTGGGCGTGCGGCGCGAGAACATCTGGGTGGCTGACATCGAAGGGGTCGTGCACACCGGCCGCACGGCCCTGATGGACGATCACAAGGCCGTCTACATGCAGGCCACCGACGCGCGCCTGCTGCCGGACATCCTCAACGGAGCCGACGTCTTCCTCGGCCTGTCGGCGGCGCGCGTGCTCAAGCCCGAGTGGTTGTCGAAGCTCGCGGCGCGTCCGCTGATCCTGGCGCTCGCCAACCCCGAGCCGGAGATCATGCCGGACATCGCCAAGGCGGCGCGGCCCGACGCCATCATGGCCACCGGACGCTCCGACTTCCCGAACCAGGTCAATAACGTCCTGTGTTTTCCGTTCATCTTCCGCGGCGCGCTCGACGTCGGCGCCACGACGATCAACGAGGCGATGAAGCTCGCGTGCGTGCGCGCGATTGCCGATCTCGCGATGGCGGAGCAGTCGGACATCGTCGTCACGGCCTACAACGTGCAGGAGGACCTGTCGTTCGGACCGGACTACCTGATACCCAAGCCTTTCGACCCGCGCCTGATCGTGCAGATCGCGCCGGCCGTGGCGCGCGCCGCGATGGACTCGGGAGTGGCGACGCGCCCGATCGAGGACTTCGACGCGTACCGCGCCAAGCTCACGAGCTTCGTCTACCACTCCGGGCTCCTGATGAAGCCCATCTTCACGACGGCCAAGCAGTCACCGCGCCGGATCGTGTACGCGGAGGGCGAGGACGAGCGCGTGCTGCGCGCGGTGAAGGTGGTGATCACCGAGAAGCTCGCATTTCCGATCCTGGTCGGCCGCCCGGCGGTGATCGAGCAGCGCATCGCACGTTACGGGCTGCGCCTGACGCCCGGCATAGACTTCGAGGTCATCAATCCCGAGCAGGACGCGCGCTACCGCGACTACTGGACCGACTACTGGCGCCTCACCGAGCGGCGCGGCGTGTCGCAGGAGCTCGCCAAGAGCGAGATGCGCCTGTCGCAGACGCTCATCGGCGCGATGATGGTCCAGCGCGGCGAGGCCGATGGCCTCCTGTGCGGAACGCACGGCACCTACGCCTCGCACCTGCGCTATCTCGACCAGGTCATCGGCCTGCGCCGCGGCGTGAAAACCTACGCGGCGATGAACGGCGTGCTGCTGCCCACGCGCACCGTGTTCATCTGCGACACCTATGTCAACGCCGACCCCACGGCCGAGCAGCTCGCCGAGATCACCGTTCTCGCGGCCGAGGAGATCCGTCGCTTCCGCATCGAGCCCAAGGTCGCGCTGCTGTCGCATTCGTCGTTCGGCACGAGCGACCACCCGCAGGCGCGCAAGGTGCGCCACGCGCTCGGCATGATCAACGCGACCACGCCCGACTTCGAGGTCGACGGCGAAATGCACGGCGACGCCGCGCTCAACGAGTCGGTACGCATGACCGCCTTTCCGAACTCGCGCCTCAAGGGCGACGCGAACCTGCTGATGATGCCCACGCTCGACGCCGCGAACATCTCGTTCAACCTGCTGAAGTCGGCATCGGGCGGAGGCGTGACCCTCGGGCCGATCCTGCTCGGCCCGGCCAAGCCCGTCCATATCCTGACGCCCTCTGCCACCGTGCGGCGGATCGTCAACATGACCGCCCTGGCGGTGGTCGATTGCACGCAGCGACAACCCGCGCTGCTGTAGCCCGCACGTCGGCGTCCGGCCGACAACACGATCGGATAAACCCGTAGTTGGACACGGGCGTTCGGGTGACGCGCCGCCGTGCCGGCCTGGACGATGATGGGCGCGTCTTTCATCCCGGAGTCCGCCCATGTCCCGCACCGAAATTCCAGACGCGCACCAGGCACCGACCGACGAGGAGCGCGCCGCCCTTTGGCACCGCATCGAGAAGGTCCGCATGACGATGCTCACCACCCTCGACCTCGCGGGCGAGTTCACTTCGCGGCCGATCACGACGCAGCAGGCGCAGGAAGACGGCGTGCTGTGGTTCTTCGTACCCATCGACGGCGGTGTCGCCGAGGAGCTCGGCCGCGATCCGCGGGTGAGCCTCAACTACGTCGACCTGTCCGATAGCCTGTACGTCACCCTGCGCGGCACCGGCCAGATCCTCAAGGACCCGGCCAAGGTGCGGGAGCTGTGGAGCGCGATGGCCGGCGCCTGGTTCACGGGTGGCCCGGACGACCCGAAGCTGGCGCTCCTGCGCGTGGACATCGACAAGGGCGAGTACTGGGACTCGGGCGGCAGCAAGCTGGTCCAGTTCTTCTCGATGGCCGCCTCGGCGATCACGCGCACGCCGCCCAAGCACGCCGGCGATCACCGGGAATTCACGAACTAGGCAGGCGCCCTAGCGGACCGTTTTCGATATACTCGGGCGCCCCGGCGGTGCCCCATGCGCGCGGTCATGGGCGACCCCAATGGCCGCGCCTTCGCATCAGCACACCACGTCCGCCGCGTCGCGCTTGCGCGCGTCGCTGCTCGAGCGTCTTGGGCCCGGGCTGATCACCGGCGCCGCCGACGACGACCCGAGCGGCATCGCCACCTACTCCCAGGCGGGAGCGCAGTTCGGGCTCGGCATGGTGTGGAGCGTCCTGCTCACCACGCCGCTGATGGTGGGCATCCAGATCGTCAGCGCGCGCATCGGCCGCGTGAGCGGTCATGGTATCGCCCGCAATCTCAAGGACCATTATCCGCGGCCGATCCTGTGGCTCGCGGTCGTGTTCCTGCTGGCGGCCAACACGCTCAACATCGCCGCCGACATCAGCGCGATGGGCGAGGCGATCCGGCTGGTGGCGGGCGGGCCCGTGCACGCCTATGTCGTCGGCATCGGCGTGTCCGCGGTCGCCATGCAGGTGTTCCTGCCGTACTCGCGCCTGGCGCCCGTCCTGAAGTGGCTCACCCTGTCGCTGTTCGTCTACGTGGGCATCATCTTCACGGTCAAGATCCCGTGGAAAGACCTGTTCATCGCGACCATCATTCCGCCGGTCGAACTCACGCGGGACTATCTGCTCCTGCTGGTCGGGGTGCTCGGCACCACGATCAGCCCGTACCTGTTCTTCTGGCAGGCGTCGCAGGAAGTCGAGGAGCAGCGCATGGCGGAGGGCGAGGAGCCGCTGCGCGATCAGCCGGCCAATGCCCGCGCCCACTTCCGCCGCATCAAGTTCGACACCTACGTCGGGATGATCTTCTCGAATGCGATCGCCTTCTTCATCATGCTCACCGCCGCGGTCACGCTGCACACGGCGGGCATCACGAACATCTCGTCGTCGACCCAGGCGGCCGAGGCGCTGCGCCCCATCGCCGGAGCGTTCGCGTTCCTGCTCTTCGCCGCCGGCATCGTCGGCACGGGGCTCCTCGCGATCCCGGTGCTCGCGGGCTCGGCGGCGTACGCGGTTGCCGAAGCGATGGACTGGCCGATCGGCCATGGCCGCACCCTCAAGCACGCGAAGGGCTTCTACGCGATCATCGCCATCGCCACGCTCATCGGCATCGGCCTCGGCTTCACGCCGGTCGATCCGATCAAGGCGCTGGTGGCCTCGGCCGTGCTGAACGGCGTGCTGGCAGTGCCCATCATGGCGCTGATGATGCGCATGGCCGTGCGCGCGGACATCATGGGCCCGTTCGTCATCACCCGGCGCCTGCGCATACTCGGATGGGTGGCGACCCTGGCCATGGCGCTCGCGGTCGCGGCGATGATGGGCTCGTGGTTCCTTTAGCGGGCGGTTGCGGGTGAGTTCTCGCTGCGCCGGTGGCTGGCATGCGTTTCGCTAAGTTTCGCTCAATATCGCGCCTCGACGTGCGCAGGTTGCAGGAGCGATCGCGCGTGCGTGAAAGTGGTGCAGAATGAACCGCGCCGTGCTCGATCCGGTGCATTCAAGGAGACTCCAGATGTCCATTACCGCCATTCGCGCTGCGCTGGGCGCGGCCGTTCTCGCGCTCTGGCTCGCGCTGCCGTCCACGACGCGCGCGCAGGACACCAAGATCGCGTTCCAGCTCGACTGGCGCTTCGAAGGTCCCGCCGCGCTGTTCCTCCTGCCGAAAGCCAAGGGCTATTTCGCGCAGGAGAAGCTCGACGTCACCGTCGACGCCGGCAACGGCTCGGGCAACGCGGTCAATCGCGTCGCCTCGGGCACCTACCAGATGGGCTTCGCCGACGTCGCCGCACTCATCGAGTTCATCGGCAACAATCCCACCGCGCCAAACAAGCCGGTCGCCGTGATGATGGTCTACGATCACACCCCCGCCGCCGTCTTCGCGCTGAAGAAGTCCGGCATCAAGGTGCCCGCGGACCTGCAGGGCAAGAGGATGGGCGCCCCGGTGTTCGACGCCGGTCGCCGCGCGTTTCCGATCTTCGTCAAGGCGAACAAGCTCGATCCGGACAAGATCGCCTGGACCGCCATGGACCCGCCGCTGCGCGAGACCATGCTCGTGCGCGGCGACGTCGACGCCATCACGGGCTTCTACTTCACCAGCCTGCTCAACCTGAACGCACGCGGCGTGAAGGACGAGGACGTGCAGGTGATGATGTATCCGCAGTTCGGCGTCAACCTGTACGGCAACGCGATCATCGTGTCGGAGCAGTTCCTCAAGGAGAAGCCCGAGGCCGTGAAGGCGTTCCTGCGGGCGTTCACCAAAGGCGCGCGCGAGGTGCTTGCCGATCCGGACGGCTCGATCCGCTACGTGAAGGAGCGGGACGCGCTGGTCGACGACGTGCTCGAGAAGCGGCGCATGCGCCTTGCCATCGAGAGCGCCATCGACACGCCGGCGGCGCGCAAGGACGGCATTGGCGGCGTCACCAAGGCGCGCATGGAAACCATGGTCTCGCAGGTGTCCGCCGCCTTCGACCTCAAGAATCCGGTGAAGCCCGAGCAGGTCTTCAACGACTCGCTGCTGCCCGCGAAGGCCGAGCGCATGGTGTTCGCGAAATAGGCGTGGCCATGGACGTGCGCGCCGACGTCGCCGGGGCGGCCGACGCGGCGCAGGCGCCGGCATTCGTCGAGTTTCGCGACGTGGCGCTTGCCTACGGCGCGAGCGGCTCGGCGAACGCCGTCGAGTCCATCGACCTCACCATCCGCGCGGGCGAGTTCGTCGCCATCGTCGGCCCGTCCGGATGCGGCAAATCCACGTTCATGAAGCTCGCCACCGGCCTCAAGCCGCCCAGCAGCGGCGAGGTGCGCGTGGCCGGTGCGCCGGTGCGCGGAGCGCTCAAGATCGTCGGCATGGCGTTCCAGGCGCCCACGCTCCTGCCCTGGCGCACCACGCTCGACAACGTCCTGCTGCCGCTCGAGATCGTGGAGCCCTATCGCTCGACCTTCAAGCGTGACCGCGCGAAGTTCGCCGAGCGCGCGCGGGCGCTGCTCGCGACAGTTGGGCTGACCGGCTACGAGGACCAGTTCCCGTGGCAGCTCTCCGGCGGCATGCAGCAGCGCGCGTCCATCTGTCGCGCGCTCGTTCATCAGCCGCAGATGCTCATGCTCGACGAGCCGTTCGGCGCGCTCGACGCGTTCACGCGGGAGGAGCTGTGGTGCGTGCTGCGCGACCTGTGGTCGTTGCAGCGCTTCACGGTGATCCTCGTCACGCACGACCTGCGCGAGGCCGTGTTCCTGGCCGACACCGTCTACGTGATGAGCAAGCGCCCGGGACGCATCGTCGCGAGCCGCGCGGTCGACCTGCCGCGTCCGCGTGACCTCGAGGTCACCTACACCGACGCGTTCACCGCCATCGTGCACGAGCTGCGCGAGCGCATCGGCGTCGTGCGCAAGGCGGCGTGAAGGTGACGCTGTCGCGCGATCGGCTCGAGCGATGGGCGCCCGGCGTACTGCTCGTCATCATCGTGCTGGTGTGGCAGGCGGCGTGCTCGCTGTTCAACGTCTCGGAGTTCATCTTCCCGAGCCCCATCGCGATTGCCCGTTCGCTGGTGCAATACGCGGGGCCTATCGCGGGTCATGCGTGGCAGACCTTGTGGACGACGGTGGCCGGCTTCGTGCTCGGCGTTGCGGTCGGCATGTCGCTGGGCATTGCGGTTGGCATGTCGCGACTCACCTACCGCGCGCTCTACCCGCTGATGGTGGGCTTCAACTCGATTCCCAAGGCGGCGTTCGTGCCCATCCTCGTGGTGTGGTTCGGCATCGGCAGTATGCCAGCCATCCTCACGGCGTTCCTGATCTGCTTCTTTCCCATCACCGTGAACGTCGCCACGGGGCTCGCCACGCTCGAGCCGGAGCTGGAGGACGTGCTGCGCTCGCTCGGCGCCACGCGCGGCGACATCCTGTTCAAGGTGGGGCTGCCACGCGCACTGCCGTATTTTTTCGCGTCGCTCAAGGTGGCGATCACGCTCGCATTCGTCGGCACCGTGGTTTCGGAGACCGTCGCGTCGAACCAGGGCATCGGCTACTTGATGATGGCGGCCGGCTCGTCGATGCGCATGCCGCTCGTGTTCGCCGGCCTGATCGTGATCGGCGCCATGGCGATGGTGATGTACGAGGCGTTCGCCGTGCTCGAGCGGCGGATGACCGGATGGGCCCACCGCGGTTCGCAGGCGGCGGGGTAGGGCGCGCTGCTAGTTCGAGCGCTTGCCGCGCATCCACTGCGCGAGTTGCTCGGGCGCCATTTGCGGATGCAGGGAGACCTGCGGGATCGGCAGCGCCGCACGCGCGACCGCATCGGCCGCCCGCTTCGGGTCGCCGAACGGGCCGAACACCGAACCCTCGAACTCCACGAACCACGCACCGCCGCGGCGCGCGATGCAGAATTGTCCGACGGGAGTGTCGTAGGAGTACACGCCTCAGCGGATCAGGAATGCCGCGAACACCAGCGTGAGGCCAATGGTCAGGACGATGAAGAGGCGGTCCATCGGGAAGCCCTTGTGGGCTGCGGGCGCCGGCGATTGCAGCGGGTCGTCGACAAGATTGACTGGCGTGCCTCGGACCATCAGGCGGCAATAGCTGGGCGAGATATCGACGCCCTGGCGAGTGAGCTCGAGGATCGCGCCGGGGGGCAGGCCTACGCGCTTGCGGAGTCGAATTGCCATGGGGGTCCTCGTCGGCTCGGGTGAGACGTGCGGCATCCGGCCGCGGGTGTCGGGAAAGCGACGCTGGGCGTCAATTGGTGCCGATCGCCACGGCTGCCGATGCTCGCGGGCGGGGAACCTGCGAGCACGGTTGGCCGGGGCTGGGCATCGTGGAGCGACTCGAGCACTGGGCGTGCCAGGGCGACTGCGAGCGGACGAGCGGTCGGGGGGGGGCGGGCTAGGAGGACAGGGTGGCGCGGTGGCGTGGGGTAAAATGCCGCCAACGGAGAGGTGGATGAGCGGTTGAAGTCGCACGCCTGGAAAGCGTGTTTAGGTTAATTCCTAACGCGGGTTCGAATCCCGCCCTCTCCGCCAGAACTGATGCCGGCACGTTCCCACGATGCCTGGGCGCCCCAGCCACTCGCTGCGGGGAACTCTCAGAACTGATCCTAGACGTTCCGATAGGCGGTAGGTAAATCCGGGGGTAACTTGGGGTAACTTACGGCTTAGTTACCCCACCCGCCTCGGGAGTTACCCCAATGGCCCTGTCGACGACGGCAATCCGCAATGCGAAGCCGCGCTCAACGCCGTACAAGCTGTCTGACGCTGCCGGACTCTACCTACTCGTTGCGCCCGCCGGTGGGAAGTGGTGGCGGTTGAAATACCGATTGGACGGCAAGGAAAAGTTGCTGTCGTTGGGGACCTTCCCCGATACGTCGTTAGCGGACGCACGCTTGCGTCGAGACGAGGCGCGGGGCCTCATTGCCAAGCGGGTCGACCCTTCAGCGCAGAGGCGAGCAACAAAAAACGAGGCAGCGATACGCGAGGCGAACAGCTTCGGTGCCGTTGCGTCGGAGTGGCACGGCAAGCAAGCAAAAGGCTGGAGCGCACGTCACGCGGACGACGTCTTGCGTCGACTAAAACGTAACCTCTATCCAGACTTGGCCGCGCGCCCTATTGCCGAGATCTCGGCACAGGAGCTACTTGCTGCCGCGAGGAAGGTAGAGGGCCGCGGTGCCCATGACCTAGCGCACCGAATGATCGGCGTGGCGGGGCAAGTGTTCCGGTACGCAGTGGCAACCGGCCGCTGCCACCGTGACCCGTCGGCCGACTTACGCGGTGCCTTGACTCCGCACCGGGCACGCAACCAGCACGCCGTTACCAAGGCCGAACTGCCAGCGTTGCTGCGGGCAATCGACGGCTACCCTGAAATCGGCGACAAGCACACGGCGCTCGCGCTCCGGCTCCTGTGCCTGACGTTCGTGCGCACGGCCGAGCTCATCGGCGCCGAGTGGACCGAATTCACCGACCTGAAGGGCGACTCGCCAACGTGGACGATACCTGCCGAGCGTATGAAGATGAAGCTCGCGCATATGGTCCCGCTGTCCCGACAAGTAGTCGAAATCCTCGGCGAGCTGCGTGCTATCGGAGCCGGTAGCCGCTATGTGCTGCCTGGGCGAAATGGGGACAAGCCAATCAGCAACAACACGTTGCTCTTCGCGCTATACCGTCTCGGCTACAAGGGGAAGATGACTGGCCATGGCTTCCGGGCCGTCGCCTCGTCTACGCTGAATGAGGCCGGATACCGGCCGGACGTGATCGAGCGCCAGCTAGCGCACAAGGAACCAAACAAGGTTCGCAGCGCATACAACCGGGCCGAGTACATGGCGGAGCGCAGGACGATGATGCAGCAATGGGCAGATATGGTGAGCGCAACGACCAGCGGAGCCGTCATAGTCCCAATTCACCAAGCGGGGCGCCGCCTCGCCGCATCCACATGAAGGGAAAGGCGCCGACAACATATTTAATGCCGGTCCACGCAACTCAGCCCGGTAAAGAGCCAGACCCGCTCGGGTTTGCCTTGTCACAATTGTCGAACGGCAAGCAGAGTCGCGCGAGCTTTGAATTGATCGCTCAACACGTGATCGAAAATTACCTACAGCCGCACAGAATAAGAAGCGAAGCGGTCGCTTGGCTCGCGACGGCTCTCGCGGGCATACTCAATGGCGTTCCAGCAGACCGTGCTCTGGGTCGCCTTCAGCGGCGAGGTAGGGCGGACACGCGGAGCCTTCTTAATTCTCGCGTTGCTGCGTTCATTGAATTAAAAGTGCGCGCAGGAGCAACGAAGAATAGGGCGATAGGCGAAGCATCCACAGCGTTTCACCGGGACGTCCGACATATCGAACGGCTGCTCACAGGGAAGATGCGTTGGGATTTCACGGCTATCGATGACCGCACGCTTGAAGGAATCGTAAAAACGGGGATAGAAGTTGTAGTTTTAGGTGACGCCCCCCTCGGTTCCAAATAAAGAGATAGTGTCGGGACATGAAGTCGCGAATTATGAGCGGGGACATACCGTAACCTCCTAAGGAAGATGGCCATGTTCCCGGATGAGCCGGGGGCGCTCACCTGGAGCGATATATGGCCGAACAGATGCACCAAGCGCTCGCAATTCTGCGGCGCAAGCAAGTAGAGGCGCGTACGGGGCTGAGCCGGTCCACGATTTACGCGAAGATGGGAGATCCCAGCAGTGGCTTTCCGAGCGCAATACGACTTGGCGCCAGGAGCGTGGGCTGGGTTGCAGCGGAGATCGAGGCGTGGCTAAAGTCCCGTATCGCCGCGAGTCGCGACGGTTCCGGGCGGGCCGCATGAGGTCCCCGGAGAAGGAGAAAGGGGGCGCTGGCGGGCGCCCGCCTTTCGGACAGCAGGTTCAAACGCAACCCCATCGTAGCGCAACCGTGCGCCGTTGGATACGTTGGCGCGTCCACGTTGCGGACGCCAAGAGTTTGACGACATGGGGACGCTACCGATTCGAGTGCGAGGCAATCGCGTCTGCGGCGCGGCTCCGCCGATTCGGGTTCGACGCACTCGTAGAGGGCGAGCAATGAGCGCGGCGACGTTACTCGACCGGGTCGATGCCGTCCGCAAGACGGGGGGCGATAGGTGGACCGCACGGTGCCCGGCGCATGACGACCGTGGTCCGTCGTTGGCTATCCGTGAGCTGGATGACGGTCGCGTCTTGGTACATTGCTTCGCGGGGTGTGCTGCACATGAGATCGTTCGCGCGGCCGGTCTGACGCTTGCAGAGTTGTTTCCGCCGCGTCTTTTGGACGGGCACTCTGCTAAGGGCGAGCGACGACCCTTCCCCGCGCTGGATGTCCTTCGCTCCGTCGCCCAGGAGGCCCTAATCGTGGCCGTGGCCGCGCTCCGCGTCGCTGGTGGCCACCTCCTGCCGCCTGAGGACCGCGAGCGTCTCCTGGTCGCTTCCAGGCGCATCAGAAACGCCCTCGATGCGGTGGAGGGCGCATGAGCTACAAAGACGACGCGACGGAACGAGGAGCAGCCTTCCTAGACTCACTTGGAGCCAAGAGCGATGTTTCGCTGACCACGATGCCAAACGTGGATCGGGGACGGTTAGTCGCGTTGGAAATCGCCGAGTTGCTCACCTACTCGTTCCCGGCGCAAGAGCCGCTGCTGGGCCCGTGGCTACGCAAGCAGACCCTCGCCATGGTCCACGCTTGGCGGGGGGTTGGGAAGACGCATTTCGCTCTCGGCGTCGCTTACGCCGTAGCGTCCGGCGGCGACTTCCTGAAGTGGAAAGCCGACAAGCCGCGGAAGGTGCTCTACATCGACGGCGAAATGCCGGGTGCCCAGATCCAGGAGCGTTTGGCCGCAATCACTGCATCGCGGGACGGCTGTGAGCAGCCGCCACCTGGCTACTTCCGCATAGTCACGCCGGATGCTCAGGACCTTCCGCTACCTGATTTGTCCACTGCGGCCGGGCAGGAGGCGTATGACGCCATTTTGGGCGACGCGGAATTGGTCGTGATCGACAACCTTTCGGCCTTGTCGCGGACGGGTCCCGAAAACGAAGGAGAAAGTTGGCTCCCCCTGGCGACATGGGCACTGCGCCTGAGGCGACAAGGGCGGGCAGTGCTGTTTGTCCATCACGAGGGTAAGAACGGACAGCAACGGGGATCGAGCCGTCGCGAGGACCTTCTGGACGTCGTTATCTCGCTGTCGCGTCCATCCGACTATCAGGAGCAGCAGGGGGCGCGCTTCATCCTCAAGTTTAAAAAGGCGCGCGGCCTTCGTGGTCCGGATGTGGACGACATCGAGGCAGTATTGGCATCGGACGCGGCGGGGACTCAACAATGGACCTGGAAGGACGGCGGCGCGGCGGGCGATTCCCGAATCCTCGAGTTGTTGCAGCTTGGAATGACCAACGGCGACGTTGCAACAGAGATGGGTGTGAACCGCTCCACCGTCTTTAGAGCGCGCAAGAGACTAGAGATTGCGGGGCGACTTGAGCGGACACAAGGGAACGCCTCGGATTAGTGGGGAACCGCAACAGCGATATGCAACGCAACCTGCAACGGCGCAACACCGGCTGTTGCATGTTGCACGCCCTAGGGAATGCAACGACGCAACAAGACTGGCCGAGTAGACCGGACCTATTCGGTCACGTAGAGACGTTTCGAGACCGTACCGGAAGCCAACGCGTGACAAGATAGCCAAGAGATTTCGATAAACAATGGGCGGATATAACAGTGGGCGGCATGGCTGGCGCGGGATCGTCGAACAGCGAAAGCGGCTGGATATCCGCGCGTGTCAGAAACGCGGCTGGCTGCGACCCGCCAGCTCGGGCTGGCTGACATGGGTCGCAGACGGCGAACAGACTGTAAGCATTGCCTATGCGGCGGAACTGGGCGCGCTGAAGCTGCGATACCGGATCCTCGAGGAGGACGAAGGAGTCGAGATCAGGGTTGGCATAGCGACAATGCCGTGCCGTTACGGTGGCCATCGGCGCTATTGGATCTGCCCTCGTTGCCACCGGAGATGCGAGGTCGTCGTCATGGCGACCCACGGGCAGTACTGGGGCTGCAGGAAGTGCCTCAGGCTGCGCTACCTATCCCAAGGGCTAGCGCCAGGCGAACGCTTGGAGCGGCGTGCAAATGGGATCTATCGCCGTTTGGGCGACGCGGACGCCGAGGGCTTGGTACACAAGCCTAAAGGAATGCGGTGGAAGACTTTCAATCGCCTCATAGCCCAGGCGAACGAACTTGCCGGCGAGGCGGACGCGAACTTTGCGCTCCGGGCAATGCGTCTTATGCGTCTGCTCTGAGCTGCGGGCGACCAACAACTCTCGGTCACGTCAGCGCGAAGGTCGGCAACGTGACTGGCAGCGGACTTCCGGGGAAGATCGCTGGACTACCGCAATCGGCCAGGAGCCGCCAATGAAGGTGCCAGCCCACAGAAATGTCGCGGTGAGAAGACCGGCCTGTGCTGAGCTGTAATAGCTACGACTTGATCTGACATCATCCTGCCTTTCGGGGCGCAACAGGAGAAGTCAGATGACGCAGGAACAGAAGATTATCAAGAACAAGCTCGGATTATTGAAGCTGGCGCAGACGCTCGGCAGCGTGTCCGAAG
>JBBSEG010000040.1:0-44566 GCA_038239945.1 Burkholderiales bacterium | reverse complement strand
TCGGTCGTCGGTTCGGTCGTCGGTTCGGTCGTCGGTTCGGTCGTCGGTTCGGTCGTCGGTTCGGTCGTCGGTTCGGTCGTCGGTTCGGTCGTCGGTTCGGTCGTCGGTTCGGTCGTCGGTTCGGTCGTCGGTTCGGTCATCGCGCCCGGGGAGTCGGCCAAGGCCGCCATCGCGTCTGCCGAGGCGGCCGGCTCCGCGGTCGGGGGCTGGCTCCCTGCGAAGTCGGCGCTCGAGCGCAAAGCGTCGGTCGATGCGCGCCCGGCATCCGCGGCGTACGGGGAGCGCGCATCCGCGTCCGGCGCCTGGGCATGTGCCGCGCTCAGACCTTCGTTCGCGCTCGCTTCGTTGTCCGGCGCGTCGTCTACGGCGCCGGCCGGCGCGACATCCCTGGGCCACGACGCCGCGTCCGCGTCCGCGTCCGCAGAGGCATCGAGCAGCGCCTCGTCCGCCTCGGTCTCGCGGCTCGAAACCCCGGCATGCGAATACGCCGCGATCGCCGCATCCCATTCCTCGAATGCGGCGACCGACGGCGGGGCAAGCGGCGCAGGCGCGGAGAATCGTGACGCGGATCCTCCCGCGCCCGCGGCCGGCGCCGGCGGGCGCACGGACAGCGGCGGGAGGTCCGCGTCGCCGACGATCGAATGCGCGCCGGTCAGGGTGTCGCTCCACGCCTCGGGATCGCCGATCTCCGGCGGCTCCTCCAGGATGGTTGGCGCCTCGATCTCCTCGACGGCGTCGGTGAGCAACGGCACGTCGTCGAGCTCGCCGAACAGCCCGCGCGCGGGCGACCCGGGCGGGGCACTCGCCTCGCTCGCCGGCATGGGCATCGCGTCAGTGAGCATCGGGATGCCGTCGTCCTGCTCCGTGGACGGGGCGAGCCGGTTGCGGCGCATCAGCGCATCGGCCTGCTCCAGGAGCTCGCGCGCGGTGGGCATCGTTTACCCGCGCTCGGCGAGATCGTGCAGGCGCAGCTCGTAGCCACGCTCGCGATAGAACTTCCAGCGCAACCGCCCGGCCGCCGCGTCGTCGTCGTCGCTTCCGACGATCTCGGCGAGGCGCTCGAACCGGCTGAAGAACGACGGCGGCTCGCGCTGCAGGTTGACGAGCACGGCGGCGGGGCCGTCGTGCGAGGGCCGCTCATCGACCCAGATGGGCGTTTCGGGGGCAAGCGGGCTGTCCATGCGGCAATGCGGGAGGAAGGCCAGCGCCGGGGTGGTCCACAGCAGCCGGTCCAAGGCGGTCGTGGCGCCCGCATCGGGGGTGAGCACGCGTACGCTGCCGTGCGCGGCGTACGCCTTGGCGACGATGCGCGCGGCGACGGCGAGCCGGTCGTCGACACGGGTGTAGAAATCGATCGACGTCATGGCAGGTGGGCGCGCGCGGCGGGCTAGGTGCTCGCGACGTTCTCCTGGGCCAGCAGCCACGTGGTGAGGAGCGGGACGGGGCGTCCGGTCGCACCCTTGTCCTTGCCTTCGCGGTAGGCCACGCCGGCGATATCGAGATGCGCCCAATCGTACTTCTTGGTGAAGCGCGACAGGAAGCACGCCGCCGTGATGCTGCCGCCGGCCCGGCTGCCGACGTTCGCGAAGTCGGCGAAATTGCTCGACAGGCCCTCCTGGTAGTCGTCCCACAGCGGAAACTGCCAGATGCGATCGTAGGCGTCGTCGCCGGCGCCGATGAGCGCGCGCGCCAGCGTGTCGCTGTTGCTGAAGAGGCCGGCCGCGACATGCCCGAGCGCGACCACGATGGCGCCGGTGAGCGTGGCGATGTCCACCACGGCCTCGGGCTCGTAGCGCTCCGCGTAGGTGAGCGCATCGGCGAGAATCAAGCGACCCTCGGCGTCGGTGTTGAGGATCTCGACGGTCTGCCCCGACATGCTCTTCACGATGTCGCCGGGCTTGGTCGCCCGTCCCGACGGCATGTTCTCGCACGCTGGAATCAGGCCGACTACATTGAGCTTCGGCCGCAGCTCCGCGAGCGCGCGGAAGCAGCCCAGCACCGATGCGGCGCCGCACATGTCGTACTTCATGTGATCCATGTCTCCGGCCGGCTTGATCGAGATCCCGCCGGTGTCGAAGGTGATGCCCTTGCCGACCAGCACCATCGGCCGCTGCTTGCGCTGCGACTGGTCGTACTCGAGCACGATGAAGCGCGGCGGCTCGTCGCTGCCGTTGCTCACCGACAGGAACGAGCCCATGCCGAGCTGCTCGATCTCGGGGCGCTCGAGGACCGTCACCTTCACCTCGGGGAATTCCTTGCCGAGCTCCTGCGCGCGCTCCGCGAGGTAGCGCGGCGTGCAGATGTTGCCCGGCAGGTTGCCGAGGTCGCGCGCAAGCTCGATGCCGTTCGAGATGGCGAGACCGCGCGCCGCGGCGGCCTCGCCGGCGGTGAGATCGGAGCGCTGCGGCACCGACAAGGTGAGCTTGCGCAGGGGCCGGCGCACCTCGGCGGGCGTGCTCTTCATCTGGTCGAAGCGGTAGACGGCGTCCATTGCGACCATGACCGAGTGCTCGACGCGCCAGGCAACCTCGCGTCGCTTGACCTTCTCCTCGGTCAGGTAGATGACGGCCTCGTATGAGCCGGTCTCGTTCAGCAGCTTGACGGCCGAGCGGATACCCTGCCGGAACTCCTTGTCCCGGAAGTCGCGCTCCTTGCCGAGGCCGACCAGCAGCACCCGGTCGGCCAGCGTGCCCCGGACGTTGTGGAGAAGGAGCGTCGCACCGAGCTTGCCTTCCATGTCGCCGCGGCGAATGATCTCGCTGATGTAGCCATTGGAGGCGCGGTCGATCAGCTCGGCCGACAGCGACAATTTCCGGTTATCGAAGACACCCACCACTACGCAGGCGCTTCTCTGCTTCTCCGGGCTGCCGCTTTTTATGGTAAATTCCATTCCGCTCCCCAAGCCGTTTTCGCCGATGTTTCCTTGCGGTAACGCCACCTCTGGCGCATTATCGGCAAAAGCGCGTCAAAAAGTCAAAATTTTCCCGTCGTCATGATCTTCCGGCGCAGCATGGTCCGCGAGCTGACGGCCACCGCGGTGGGACTGTTCATCGTCCTGCTCGCAATCCTCTTCACCAACCTGGTGTTGCGCCTGCTCTCCCGGGCGGCGGGCGGCGCCGTTGCGCCCGACGGCATCCTGGCGCTGCTGGGCTTCAACGCCCTGTTCTATTTCAACATCCTGCTGTCCGTCTCCCTGTTCCTGACGGTCCTGCTCACGCTGTCGCGGTGGTATCGGGATAGCGAGATGATCGTCTGGTTCACGTCCGGCGTGTCGCTCACCGCCTGGCTCCGGCCGATCATGCTGTTCGCCGCGCCGTTCCTGGTGGCGATCCTCGCGCTATCCTTTTACCTGTCGCCGTGGGCCGAGCAGCGGAAGCTCGAATTCGAGCAGCAGCTCGAGTCCCGCGACGACATCTCGGTGATCACGCCAGGGCTGTTTCGCGAGTTTCCGCGCGCGAACCTGGTCGTGTTCGTGGAAGCCATCAATTCGCTCGACCAGACAGTTCGCAACGTGTTTTTGCATTCGGTCGAGGAGAAGCAGGACGCCACCACCGTGGCGGCGAAGGGCCGGCTGATGACCATGCCCAACGGCGATCGCTTCATCGTCCTGGAGAACGGCCGCCGCTACCAGGGCCAGCCCGGGACCGCCGATTTCAGGATCGTGGAGTTCGAGCGACTCGGCCGGCGCATCGAGCCCGCCGAGGTGCGGGCCATCCCCACCTCCAGCAAGGCGATTCCCACCGAGGCGCTCGTCGCCACCGACGGACGCGTCGAGCGGGCCGAGCTGTTCTGGCGCATCTCGGTGCCGATCTCCGCGTTCCTGCTCACGCTCATCGCCATTCCGCTCGCGTACGTCAACCCGCGCATGGGCCGGTCGTTCAACCTGATCGCCGCGGCTTTCATCTACATGCTGTACAGCAACTGCCTCAACATCGTGCAGAGCCTGATCGCGCAGGGCAAGCTCGAGCTGTGGGTCGGGCTGGTGGTGCCCCACTCCATCGCGCTGCTGGTGGTGGTGGTGCTGTTCCGCCGGCAACTGTCGGTGAGCGGGCTGCTGCGCGACCTGCCGTGGCGCGGCAGCCGCGCCGCGCCGGCCGCATAAGGCCCGGCATGAAGACCCTCCAGCGCTATATCGGCCGCGACGTCCTGTCGGCCACGCTGCTGATCTTCACGGCGCTGATCATGCTGTTCGCGTTCTTCGACCTCATCCACGAGCTGGGCGATGTCGGGCGCAACGGCTACACCATCTCCGCCGCGCTGATCTTCGTCACGCTCAACGTGCCGTCGCGCCTCTACGAGCTGTTTCCGGTCGCGGCGCTGATCGGCACCCTGTTCGGCCTTGCGCAGCTCGTGGCGAACTCGGAGTACACGGTGATGCGGGCGTCGGGAATGTCGCTCGCGCAGGTGATCTGGTCGGTGATGCGAGTGGGCATACCGCTGGCGATCGCGACGTTCCTGGCGGGCGAGTATGTCGCGCCGCCAGCCGAGCGGCTGGCGCAAACGGTGCGCTCCGCGAGCCAGGGCAGCGCGAGCCGGATCATCGCGCGGCAGTTCGCATCCGGATTCTGGTTCAAGCAGGACGCCACGTTCGTCAACGTCCGCACGGTGCTCGCCGACCTGAAGCTCGTGGGCGTGCGCATCTACGAGTTCGACAAGGAGCTGCGGCTACAGTCGATACGCATCGCCGAGGCAGGCACCTACAGCGGCGACGGCACGTGGCGCCTCACGCAGGTGAAGAGCACCACGATCGGCGTGGAGGAAACGCGCGTGACCACGGCGCCCGTGCTCGACTGGGAGACGGTGCTGCGTCCGTCGCTGCTGTCGGTGTACCAGGTCGCGCCCGAGCGACTCGAGCTCAACGCGCTCTACGACAACATCCGCGTGCTCGGCAACAGCGCGCAAAAGACCTCGCGCTTCGAGATCGCGCTGTGGAACAAGGTGTTCTATCCGGTCGCAGTGCTGGTGATGATGATCCTCGCGCTGCCCTTCGCGCATTTCCAGCGGCGGCAGGGCGGCGTGGGCTTCCGGCTCTTCGTAGGCACCATCCTCGGCCTCGCGTTCTTCCTGGTTGGCCGCACGTTCTCCCACTTGGGCGTGCTCAACGACTGGCCGCCGCTATTCTCCGCCGTGTTCCCGCTCGCGGCGTTCACGTCGCTCGCCATCGGGATGATGTGGTACATCGAGCGGCGCTGAAGCGCGCGACATAAGCGACGGCCCGGGGCACCCCGTCGTGCGAACGGGCGCTGCGCGTGAAGCGAAAACCCCGCGTCGGCGCGCGGGGTTTCGGGCGAAGCGAACGAGGCGAGCGACGCTACATGGCCGCTTGCTCCTGCGGGTGCCCGTGCGCGCTGCTGGGCGCCGGCTCGTGCTCCGGAAGCACGTAGGCAAACTTGCGCTGGTCCGCGCCCTTCCGGAGAAATCCCACCGTGCCGTCGACCAGCGCGAAGAGCGTGTGATCCTTCCCCTGCCCGACGTTCACGCCGGCATGGATGCGCGTGCCGCGCTGGCGCACGATGATGCCGCCGCCGCGGATGACCTGCCCGCCGTATACCTTCACGCCAAGGCGCTTCGATTCCGAGTCGCGGCCGTTGCGCGAGCTGCCGCCTGCCTTTTTATGTGCCATTTTTGTTCCTTGGTCAGCCGAGGATGCCGTCGATGCGCAGCTCGGTGTAGTTCTGCCGGTGGCCCTGGTGCTTCTGGTAATGCTTGCGCCGGCGCATCTTGAAGATCTTGACCTTCTCGCCGCGGCCATGGGACAGCACCGTCGCCTTGACCGTTGCACCGGTGACCATGGGCTGGCCGACGCGCACGCTCTCGCCTTCGCCGACCATCAGCACCTGATCGAGGACGACTTCGGCGCCCACCTCGGCCGGCATCTGCTCGACCTTGAGTTTCTCGCCAGCGGCAACGCGATACTGCTTGCCGCCGGTCTTGACGACCGCGTACATGAATGAGCTCCTGAATGATTCCGGCATGGCCGGCGTTGCGCGGCGGTGTGTTTCGCCGCCGGGCGCCGCCGCTATCCGCACACCCCTGGCCACGGGTCGCCGCGGGGCATTGAAAAGTCTTGAAGTATAACGGGTTTGTGCCGCTCCTGTCAAAGCGGGGTCCGCGTCCGGGGCCCAACCGCCCGACCCGCGCCCCGGCGGCCCGGAGCCACAGCCACCTGGCGCCACACGCTCGCGCCGCTGCGACCCGGGGCCGGTCGGCCTGAACACTTCGCTTAGAATGTGGGAACCGGCTCGCCGTCCGGACGCGGCGGCGCCCACGCCGCGAGCGTCCGGCCCGGATGATCGTCCCACCCACACCCGCCCGCTTCGTGACGCTCGACTTCCTGAAGGCCGCCGTCGGCGCGGACATGGCGGCGGTCGATCGCGTGCTGCGCGAGAGCCTGGCCTCCGACGTCGCCCTCATCCGCCAGGTCGCCGAGTACATCATCGCCGGCGGGGGCAAGCGGCTGCGTCCGGCAGTGCTCCTGCTGGCCGCGAGCGCCTGCGGATATCGCGGCGCCGATCACCACACGCTGGCGGCGGTCCTCGAAATGATCCACACGGCCACGCTGCTGCACGACGACGTCGTCGACGAGTCGCAGATGCGCCGCGGCCATGCGACCGCCAACCAGGCGTTCGGCAACCCGGCCTCCGTCCTGGTGGGTGACTTCCTGTATTCGCGCGCCTTCCAGCTGATGGTGCGCGTCGAGCGGATGCGCGTGTTGGAGATCCTGGCCGATGCAACCAACGTGATCGCCGAAGGCGAGGTCATGCAGCTCATGCATGCAGGCGATGTGGAGCTCACCGAATTCACCTACTTCGAGGTGATTAGCCGCAAGACCGCCAAGTTGTTCGAGGCGGCGGGCCGTCTCGGCGCGGTGCTGGGGGACGCCGAGCCTGCGCTCGAGCACGCGCTGGCTGCGTTCGGCATGCATCTTGGCACCGCGTTCCAGATCATGGACGATGTGCTCGATTACTCCGGTGAAGCCGGGTCGATCGGCAAGAACCTGGGCGACGATCTCGCGGAAGGCAAGATGACGCTCCCGCTGATCCGCGCGCTCGCCACCGGCGCCCCGGCCGACGCCGCGCTGATCCGGCACGCGGTCGGCGGCGGCGGCCTCACCGATTTCCAGCCCGTCCTCGACGTGCTCGTGCGGACCGGCGCGCTGGCCTACGCGCGCGAGCGCGCCTGGCACGCGACCCGTGCGGCGATGGCGTCGCTCGAGGGTCTGGCACCGTCGCCGGCCGCCGGAACTTTGCTACAATTGGCGACTTTTGCCGCGGACCGGTCGTTCTGACGCGTTCCGTGCACGCGGGACCTCGGGGTGTAGCTTAGCCTGGTAGAGCGCTACGTTCGGGACGTAGAGGCCGGAGGTTCGAATCCTCTCACCCCGACCATCTCCCGCGCTGTCGTTCGCGTCGCTCGCCTTGGTGCCTGCCCCTATAATCCAGCCATGCCGGCCATCGGCCGCACGTCTTCTGGAGGATTCGCCATGCTGATTCGACTCGCCGCGGCGCTGCTCGCGGCTGCCTCGTGCGCGGCGTTCGCGCAGATCCCCGCCGGCTATCCCGCGGATTACGCGCAGACCATCGCCGCCGCCAAGAAGGAAGGCAAGGTCGTCGTCTACAGCGCGCTCGACACCAAGGCGGCGCAGCCCCTTATCAAGGACTTCAACGCGCTGTATCCGGAAATCAAGGTCGAGTACACCGACGCGAACTCCACCGAGATGTACAACCGCTTCATCGCCGAGTCGGCGTCCGGCCAGGGCTCCGCCGACGTGATGTGGAGCTCGGCCATGGACTTGCAGGTCAAGCTGGTCGACGAAGGGCAGGCGCTCGCCTACAAGTCGCCCGAAGCCGGCAAGCTGCCTGGATGGGCCGTATACAAGGACCAGGCCTACGGCACGACCTACGAGCCGGCGGTTTTCATCTACAACAAGCGCCTGGTGACTCCCGAAGAAGTGCCGCAGGACCATGCGGCGTTCGCGAAGCTCATCAACACGAAGGTCGACAAGTTCAAGGGCAAGGTCACCACCTACGACATCGAGAAGAGCGGCGTCGGCTTCATGTTCGTAGTGCAGGACGCGAAGTATTTCCCCGGTATGAAGGAGCTCGAGAAAGGCTTCGGCGCCACGCAATACAAGGTGTATTCGAGCACCGGCAACATGCTCGAGAAGGTGTCGTCGGGTGAGCACCTGCTCGGCTACAACGTCCTGGGCTCGTATGCCCTGGTGCGCGCCAAGAAGGACCCTTCGCTCGGCGTCGTGCTGCCCAAGGACTACACGCTGGTCCTATCGCGCGTGCTGTTCATCGGCAAGCAGGCCAAGAATCCGAATGCCGCCAAGGTGTGGACCGACTACGTGCTCTCGCAGCGCGGCCAGAAGCTCATCGGCAGCGACGTCGAGCTGTTCTCGATCCGCAACGACGTCGACGCCGAGTTCACGGCCGCCAAGCTCAACCAGCAGCTCGGCAACAACGTCAAGCCGATACCGGTGAGCTCCGAAATCGTGACCTACCTCGACTCGAAGAAGCGGCTCGAATTCCTCGGCAACTGGAAGCAGGCGATCTCGGCCAAGTAACCGCGCCGGCCCGCCTCGCGGGAAGCCCACCGATGCGCAGCGCGACGCTGGCGGCGGTACCGCGCGGCCTCACGATCCTCGTGACGGCCGCGGCGGTGCTCGCGCCATTGGGGCTGATCCTCTACCAGAGCTTCCTCACCGCGCCGTTCTTCGACGCGCGCAAGACCGCCGGGCTCGACGCCTACGCGTTCATCTTTTCCGATCCGGATTTCTGGACGGCGTTCCTCAATTCCTTCCTGCTGGCGAGCGGCATGACGCTCATCGCCGTCCCGCTCGGCGCGCTGCTCGCGTTCGTGATGGAGCGGACCAACCTGCCGGGCAAGCGCTGGGTCGAGCCGCTGATCCTCGTGCCGAGCTTCGTCTCGCCGATGGTGCTGTCGTTCGGGTTCGTGGTGGCGGCCGGACCGGTGGGCTTCTACACGGTGTGGTTCACCGACCTGTTCGGTGGCGCCCCGTGGGGCATCTATTCGCTGCCGGCCATGGCCGTCATCGCCGGCCTCATGCACGTCCCGAACGTCTACATCTACGCATCGTCGGCGCTGAAGAGCCTCGGCTCGGACGTGGAGGAAGCCGCGCGCGTCACCGGCGCATCGCCGCTGCGCGTCGCGACCACCGTCAGCCTGCCGCTCATCCTGCCGTCGCTGCTGTTCGCCGCGGTGCTGGTGTTCTTCCTCGGCTTCGAGCTGTTCGGCCTGCCGCTCGTGCTGGGCGATCCGGAAGGCCACCTGGTGCTGTCGACGTACCTGTACAAGCTCACCAACAAGCTCGGCACGCCGTCGTACCACCTCATGGCCGCCGTCGCGATCTGCATCGTCGCGGTGACGTTCCCGCTGGTGCTCCTGCAGCGGCGCCTGCTCCAGAATGCCCGCCGCTACGCGACCATCAAGGGCAAGGCGGGACGGATGCGCGAGCTCCCGCTCGGCAAGTGGAAGTGGGCGGCCGCGGGCCTCCTGTACCTGTTCCTGTTCCTCACCGTCGTGGTGCCGCTGTCCGGCATCGTGCTGCGCGCGTTCGTCACCAACTGGGGCATCGGCGTCAGCCTCGCCGAGGCGTTCACGCTCGACAACTTCCGCGCCGTGTTCGACGAGCCCACGCATACGCGCGCGATCCTCAACACCATCCTGCTCGGCACGGTCGGCGGCGCGATCACGGTGGCGTGCTACACCGCCATCGGCTTCGCGACGCACCGGCGCAACGACGGCTGGTCGCGCTTCATCGACTATCTCGTGCTGGTGCCGCGGGCCGTGCCGGGCCTGCTGGCGGGCCTCGCCTTCCTGTGGGTGTTCCTGTTCTTCCCGCCGCTCGCGCCGCTGCGCACCACGATCATCAGCATGTGGCTGGCGTACACCGTCGTGTGGCTCGCGTACGGCATGCGCCTCATCTCGTCGTCGCTGATGCAGGTGAGCACCGAGCTCGAGGAAGCAGCACGCACGGTGGGCGCGAGCCGCGGGCGCATCTCGCGCGAGATCACGCTGCCGCTCATCCGGCACGGCCTGATCGGCTCGTGGCTGCTGGTGTTCATGATCTTCGAGCGCGAATATTCCACCGGGGTGTACCTGCTGGCGCCGGGCACCGAGGTGATCGGCGCGCAGCTCGTCTCGCTGTGGCAGGGCGGCGCCATCGACGTCGTGGCGGCGCTGTCCGTGATCAACATCGTCCTGGTGGGCATCGGGCTGGCACTCGCCCTGCGCCTCGGCGTCCGACTGCGCGACTGACAAGGGCAAGAAGATGGCCGAGCTCACCGTTGAAGACCTGCACCTGCGCTACGGCGATAACCCGATTCTCAAGGGGGTCGCCCTTACGCTCGAGCGGGGCCAGGTGGTTTCGCTGCTCGGCCCGTCCGGAAGCGGCAAGACCACGCTGCTGCGCGCCGTCGCCGGGCTCGAGGTGCCGCACCAGGGCTCCATCCGCATCGGCGACAAGGTGATGTTCGACGGCGCTTCGCGCACGGACGTGCCTGCCGAAGGGCGCAATCTCGGGCTCGTGTTCCAGTCCTACGCGCTGTGGCCGCACAAAACAGTGCAGGACAACGTCGGCTATGCGCTGCGGCTGCGCAACATCCCTGCGGTGGAGATCAAGGCGCGCGTGCAGAAGGCGCTCGACGAGCTTTCGCTCGGCCATCTTGCCGCGCGCTATCCGCACCAGCTCTCGGGCGGGCAGCAGCAGCGCGTGGCGCTGGCGCGCGCCCTCGTCTACAACCCGCCGGTGATCCTGCTCGACGAGCCGCTGTCGAATCTTGATGCGAAGCTGCGCGAGGAAGCCCGCGCCTGGCTGCGCGAGCTGATCGTGCGCATGCAGCTGTCGGCGCTGTGCGTGACGCACGACCAGGCCGAGGCGCTCGCGATGTCCGACCGCATCCTGCTGCTCAACGAAGGCCGCATCGAGCAGCAGGGCACGCCCGAGCAGATGTACAGCCAGCCGGTCACGCTGTTCACTGCCGATTTCATGGGCAGCAACAATCGCCTGGACGGACGGATTGCCGAGTTGCGCAACGGCGCCGCGTTGATAGAAGGCGACGGCTGGCGCCTGTGGGGGGATGCGCGGCAGGGGGCGACGGTCGGCAAGTCCGGCACCGCGATGATCCGGGTCGAGCGCGTGCACCTCGCCGGGCATGCCGGCGACAACACCCTCGAAGCGCAGCTGTCGACCTCGATGTATCTGGGCGACAAGTGGGAGCACCTGTTTCGCGTCGGGGAGACGCGGCTGCGCGCCTACGGCGACCACCCGCTGGCCGCTGGCACTCATTGGCTCGAGCTGCCGGCGCAGGACCTGTGGGTGTTTCCGCAGGCGTCGTGACCGAGCCGGGGCGGACGCGCGATGGCCTCACCCGTTTCCAATCTTGCGCATACGGCGGCGTGGCCCTTCGACGCGCGTCCGCTCGCGTCCGGCATCGGCGCACGCATCGACGGCCTGAACCTGGCCGACGCGTTGTCCGAGGAGAAGTTCGCGGCCCTGCAACAGGCGTTCCTCGCACATCAGGTGCTGCTGTTCCCGCCGCAGGATGTGCCGCCGGAGCGCCAGGTCGCCCTGGCCCGCCGCTTCGGCGAAGTGCAGGTGCACGTCATGAACCAGTATCACGCCGACGGCTATCCGGAGTTGTACCGCCTGTCCAACCTCGACGCGCACGGCGCCCCGAATGGACGACACCCCGATCGCGGCACGCTCGAATGGCACACCGACGGATCGTGGCGGCGGCGCACCGGTCATGCGACCCTCATCTACGGCGAGGTGATGCCCGAGGAAGGCGGCGAGACGCATTTCTGCGACATGTACGGCGCCTACGAGCGGCTCGACGCCGCATGGAAGGCGCGCATCGCCGGGTTGCGCGCCGTGCACAGCCTGGACTTCTCGCGCACCCGGCGGCACGGCGAGGACCCGATGACCGAGGCGCAGCGCCTCGCCACGCCGCCGGTCGATCATCCGATCGTCCGCACCCATCCGGACACCGGGCGCCGCTGCCTGTTCCTGGGCGACCACGCCGAGTCGATCGTGGGCATTCCCTACGACGAGGGACGCGCGCTGATCGAGGCGCTCAACGCGCTCGCGCCTCATCCGGACCTGACGTACCGCCATCGATGGACGCCCGGCGAGCTGATCGTCTGGGACAACCGCTGCCTTATGCACCGCGCCACCGACTACGATCCTGCCACGCAGAAGCGCGTCATCCGCCGCTGCACGGTGATCGGCGACATCCCGGCCTGAGCCGGTCCGCGCGCGACTCGCCCTCCGTCAGGTCGTCGAACCACGCGCCGCTGCCCGCGCGTCACGCCGAGCGCGGTGCATCGCTCGAGGTTCCGTGCTCGCCTTCGGCATCGCGCTACCGCGCCGGCGGCCACCACGTTCCGCCCACGACCATCCCCTGCAACCGGAAGCGCCGGTCGGCGGGCAGTCGCACGCCCTGTGTGTCGAAGAACTCGAACTGACCGTGCTCGATGTCGACGATCGTCGCATCGCCTGCGCTGCCCACCGCGAGCGTGCCGAGCGACGGACGCCGGATGGCCGCGGCCGGCGCCGCGGTCACCGCCGCCACGAGTGCATTCGGGTCGACGCCCAGCACGAGGAACTTGGACATCGTGGTCAAAAGGTCGAACGCGGGTCCGTCGATATTGAGGACGTGCACGTCGCTCGAGATGACGTCCGGACGAAACCCGGCCGCCAGGAGGCCGCGGCAGGCGTGGAAGCCGAACGAGCCCGCGCCGTGACCGATGTCGAAGATCACGCCGCGCTCGCGCGCCAGGGTAGCCTCCTCGCGCACGGCGCCGTCGGCGCGCAACAGCGAGTTCGGGAACGGCCGATAGCAATGCGTGAGGATGTCGCCCGGGCGCAGGCGCTCCAGCACCTCGCGGCGGCTCGGCGGCGGATGGTCGATGTGCGCCATCAGCGGCAGGCCGAGCTCGTCGGCGACCTCGAGCGCCATGTCGAGCGGCGCGACGCCGCTCGAGCCGCCCGCGCCGCGTCCCACGCGCACTTTCACGCCGACGATCAGGTCGCGGTGCTCGCGCGCGACGCGAACGCATTCGTTCAGGTCCAGCAGGCGCAGGTCGGATGCTTCGCCGACCATCACGGTGCGGCTGAACGCGAAGATGCCGGCAAAGGACACGTTGAGAAACGCAAGGATGCGCACCGGGGACGTCTCGATCACATGCCGGCGGAAGCCCGGGAAATTGCCCGGTCCCGCGGTACCGGCGTCGATGAAGGTGGTCGTCCCGCTGCGGCGCGCGATCGGCTCGGCCTCGACGCCGATCGACGTACCGCCCCAGTAGACGTGGGTGTGCAGGTCGATCATTCCGGGCGTCACCATGGCGCCGGAGACGTCGCGCTCGTCCGCCGCGCTGCCCTCGATGCGAGGCGCCAACGCCGCGACGCGCCCGCCGTCGAACCCTACATCCATCGTCGCGTCGAGGCCGCCGGCCGGGTCGATCACTCGCCCGCCGCGCAGGATCAGGTCCATCGCTCACTCCTTTGCATCGTTCGTGCTGGAATCGGGGCCGTCCCCATCCGGTTCGGCATGGCGCGCGTGCAGCGTGGCGACGCTCACCGCAAGTGGCACGCGACCTGGCGGCCGGGTGCCGCCTCGCGCAGCTGCGGCGACTCGACGCGGCAGCGGTCGAACACGTAGGGACAGCGCGTGTGGAATCGGCAGCCCGCCGGCGGGTCGCGCGGGCTCGGAACATCGCCTTGCAGGATGATGCGCACGCGCTTGATCGCCGGGTCGGGGTCGGGCACCGGCACGGCGGATAGCAGCGCCTCCGTATACGGATGCAGCGGTTGCGCGAACAACAGGCGGCGCGGCGCGAGCTCCACGATGCGGCCGAGGTACATCACCGCGACGCGATGGCAGATGTGCTCGACGACGGCCAGGTCGTGCGCAATGAACAGGTAGGACAGGCCGAACTCCGTTTGCAGGTCGCCGAGCAGGTTGATGACCTGCGCCTGGACCGACACGTCGAGCGCCGAGACCGGCTCGTCGCACACGACGACCCGGGGCTCGACCGCCAGCGCCCGCGCAATGCCGAGGCGCTGGCGCTGGCCACCTGAGAACTCGTGCGGGTACTTGCGCATCTGGTCGGGGCGCAGACCCACGCGCGCAAACAGCGCCGCGACGCGCTCCGCGCGCGCCGCCCCGGACGCGATGCCGTAATTTTCCAGCGGCTCGCCCACGATGGCGCCCGCGGACATGCGCGGATTGAGCGACGCGTAGGGATCCTGGAAGATCGCCTGCAGGCGCCGCCGCCGCGGCCGCATCTGCGCGCGGCTCAATCGCGTGATGTCCTCGCCTTCGAGCGCAACGGTGCCGGACGTTGGCTCGCACAGGCGCAGCACGACCTTGCCGGTGGTCGACTTGCCGCAGCCGCTCTCGCCGACCAGGCCGAGCGTCTCACCGGGCGCCAGTTCGAAAGTGACGCCGTCCACCGCCTGCACCACCTTGCGCTCACCGCCCAGCAGGCCCCGGCGCACCGGGAAGTGCTTGACGAGCGCGTGCGCCGCGAGAACGGGGGCGGCGGGCGGCGCAGCCGCAGCGGCGTCCGCGCCAGCCCGGGCACCGGGCGGCCCACGCGGGGTCGCACCGACCGGCGCCGCGCGCTCTACGGACGGCTCAGGCACGCGCCATCTCCGGCAGCCTTGCCTCGTTCCAGCACGCGACGAAATGACCCGGCACGGGCTCGGTCAGCGGCGGGAAGTCCGTCGTGCATTGCTCGCTCGCAAAGGCGCACCGCGCGGCGAACGTGCAGCCCGGCGAGAGGCCGACCAGTGACGGCACGACGCCCGGAATCTCGGCCAGCCGCGCAGGGCACTCGCCATGCGACGCGCCACCCGCCCCGCTCACGCGCGGAATCGACGTCATCAGCCCGCGCGTGTAGGGATGCCGTGGATGGGCGAACAGCGCCTTGACGCTGGCCTGCTCCACCTTGCGGCCCGCGTACATCACGACCACCTGCTGCGCGGTCTCCGCGATCACGCCGAGGTCGTGCGTGATGAGCATCACGGCTGCGCCGGTGCGCTCCTTCATCTCCAGCATCAGCTCGAGGATCTGCGCCTGGATCGTCACGTCGAGCGCCGTCGTGGGCTCGTCGGCGATCAGCAGGGTCGGCGTGCACGCCATGGCGATGGCGATCATCACCCGCTGGCGCATGCCGCCGGAGAGCTGGTGCGGATACTCGCTCGCCCGCCGGCGCGGCTCGGCGATGCGCACCAGCGCCAGCATCTCGACGGCGCGGTCGAGGGCCGCGCGGCGCGGCAGGCGCTGATGCAGCGCGACCGACTCGGCAATCTGGCGGCCGATCGTCATCACGGGATTGAGGCTGGTCATGGGCTCCTGGAAGATCATCGAGATCCGGTTGCCGCGGATGGCGCGCATCGCCCGGGCATCGAGCTGCAGGAGCTCGGCGCCGTCGAAGCGCACGCTCCCGGAGACGATGCGACCGGCGGGCGGGGCGACCAGCCGCATGACGGAAAGCGCCGTGACCGACTTGCCGCATCCGCTCTCGCCGACGACGCCCAGCGTCTGTCCGCGCTCGAGCGCGAGCGATACGCCGTCCACTGCCTTGACCACGCCGTCGCGTGTGTAGAAATGCGTGCGCAGCTCCTCGACCTCCAGCACGGGCGCGTGCATCACATCCTCCGCGCGAGGCGCGGGTCGAGCATGTCGCGCAGGCCGTCGCCGACCAGGTTGATCGCCAGCACGGTGACCGCGAGGAACAGTCCGGGCAGGAGCACCATCGCGGGCTTGAGCTGGAAGTAAGGCCGCGCCTCGGCCATCACGTTGCCCCAGCTCGGGACCTCCGGCGGCGTGCCGGCCCCGAGGAAGCTCAACGCGGCCTCGATGAGCACCGCGGAAGCGCCGATATAGGTCGCCTGCACGATGAGCGCCGGCAGCGCGTTGGGCAGGAGGTGGCGCAGCATGACGCGCGGGACGCTGGTGCCGATCGCAGTTGCCGCCTCGATGTACGGCTGCTCGCGGATGGTGAGCACGACGCTGCGCACCAGGCGCACGACGCGCGGGATCTCCGGCAGCGTCACCGCAATGATGACGATCAGCACGCTCGCCTTCGACAGCGCGATGAGCGCGATCGCCAGCATGATCGCCGGTATGGCCATCATGCCGTCCATGATGCGCATCACCACCACGTCGACGGCGCGCACATAGCCGCTGACGAGTCCGATCGCAAGGCCGATGAGCGTGGCCAGGCCGGCGACGCTCGACCCGACGATCATCGACACGCGCCCGCCGTAGATCACCCGGCTGTAGAGGTCGCGGCCGAAGCGATCGGTCCCGAACCAGTGCTCGGCGGACGGGTCCTGCAGGCGATGGCTGGGCTCGATGGCGATCGGATCGACGGTCCCGAGCCAGGGCGCGGCGATCGACGCCAGGACGATCGCGACCAGCAGCGTGCCGCCGATCGCAACCGTCGGATGACGGCGCACGAACGCGCCCAAGCGCGTCCGCGTGCGGCTCGCGGGCAGTGCCGCAGCGGCGGTGGCGGTGGCGGTGGCGTCGGTGGCCATGGCAGCCATCGATCAGTAGCGGATGCGCGGGTCGAGCACTGTGTAGAGCAGGTCGACGATGAGGTTGACGAGCACGTACGCGCCGGAGAACACCAGGATGATGCCCTGGATCACGGGATAGTCGCGCCGCAGGATGGCGTCGACGGTCAGCCGTCCGAGGCCGGGGATCGCAAAGACGCTCTCGGTCACCACCACGCCGCCGATCAGCAGCGCCACGCCGATGCCGATGACCGTGACGATCGGCACGGCCGCGTTGCGCAGCGCATGTCCCATCAGCACGTCGCGCGTAGCCAGTCCCTTCGCTTGGGCGGTGCGGATGTAGTCCTGCGACAGCGTCTCGAGCGTCGCGGCCCGCGTGATGCGCGCGATGAGCGCCATGTACGCGCAGGCGAGCGTGGCGCTCGGCAGGATGATGTTGGCGAGCCACGGCAGGAAGCCTTTGGCGAGCGGCGTATAGCCCTGCACCGGCAGCCAGTCGAGCTCGATCGCGAACAGCCAGATGAGCACGTAGCCGATGACGAACCCCGGCACCGAGAAGCCGAACACGGCAAACCCCATCACGCCGCGGTCGATCCACGATCCGGCGCGCCAGGCGGCCACCACGCCGAGAGGCACGGCGATGACGATGGAAATCACCAGCGTCGTCAGCGTGAGCGAGAGCGTGGGCTCGAGGCGCTGACCGATCAGCTGCGTCACGGGGTGTGCGGAGAAGATGGATTTGCCGAGATCGCCGTGCAGGAGCTGCACGACCCAGGTGAAAAACTGGACTAGCAGCGGCCGGTCGAGGCCGAGCTTCGCGCGGATGTTGGCGATGTCCTCGGCGGTGGCAAGGTCGCCCGCGATGATCGCGGCCGGGTCGCCCGGCGCCAGGTGCAGCAGCGCGAACACGAACACCGTGACGACCGCGATCACGGGAACCGCCGCGAGCGCGCGGCGGATCAGAAACGCGAGCACGCGGGACTACGCTACTTCTTCTCGATATTCCACAAGACGAGGCGCGGCGTGTCGAGGATGCCGGACAGCGACTTGCGATACGCGATGGGCGTGAGGAACTGGCCGGCCGGAATGTATGGGACGACCTCGTAGAAGCGCTTCTGCAAACGCTCGACGATCTCCTTCTGCTTGTCCGGCGCGGCCAGCGGGAACTCGAGGCGGATCTTCTCGAGCTCCTCGTCGCAGGGCCACCCGAACCAGTTCTTGCCGTCGCAGGCGCTCGGCGTGGGCGTGTTCGACAACGGGCTGTTCATTGCCAGCCCACCGCCCCACGTATGGAAGATGTTCCACGCGCCGGGGTTCTTGTCGGGCGGGTCCTTGATCTGCCGCCGCGCGCTCTGGGTGCCCCAGTCGATGGCCTGCAGGTCGACCGCCATGCCGATCTCGCGCAGCTTCTGCGCCGTGACCACGGCCTGCGCATGCGCGAGGTGCGCCTCCACCGGGTCAAGGATCACCACCTTCTCGCCCTTGTAGCCGGCTTCCTTCAGGAGCTGCTTCGCCTTCTCGATGTTGGCCCGCTTGTCGCCCTTCGCCCAGTCGCCCACGCCCGCCTGCGTCTCGAACGGCGTGCCGCAGACAAACACGGCCCAGCAGGGACGCTCGTACTCGCCGTAGCCGATCATCGAGGCGAGGTAGTCCTTCTGGTCGCCGGTCGCGTACAGCAGCGCCTGCCGTGCCTTGGCGTTGTTGAACGGCGGGATGAGGTGATTCATCCGGTAGATGGCCTGCGTGCCGACCCGATCGATGACCTTGACGCTGATGTTGGGGTCCTTGCGGATCAGCGGCAGGAGGTCGGTCTGCGGAATCTCGATGATGTCCACCTCGCCCTTGATCAACGCCTGGACGGCGGTGTTGGCGTCGGGAATCACCAGCCACTCCACGCGGTCGACCTTCGCGAGCTTGCCGCCCGCGAATCCGTCGGGCGCATCGGCGCGCGGCTTGTAGTCGGGATTCCTGCGATAGACGACCTTGCTGCCGGGGACCCACTCGTCGCGCACGAAGATGAACGGGCCCGAGCCGACGGCCGTCGTGATAGCCGTATTGGGATCGCCGGTCGCATCCGCCTCACGCGTGATGAACAGCGGATTCTCGGGGCCGGCGAGCGTCTCGAGCACCAGACCGAACGGCTTGGCGAGGCGGATCTCGAAGGTGTCCGGCCCGGTGGCGACGATCTCCTTCGTGAACTGCATCATCGTCACGCCGGCCGGGATGCGCTTCGCAAAGCGCAGCACCGAGGCGACGACATCCTTCGACGTCACGGGCTGGCCGTCATGGAACTTGAGGCCCGGCCGAAGCTTGAACGACCAGGTGAGCCCGTCGGCACTCTTCGCGTAGGTGTCGACCATCTGCGGCTTCGGCACGAACTTGCTGTCCAGCGCGAACAGCGTGTCGTAGATCATGTAGCCGTGATTGCTGGTGATGTTGTTGGTCGTCTGGACCGTGTCGAGGATCTTGAGGTCGGACTGCGGGACCAGGCGCAGCACCGATTGCGCGTGCGCGGCAGCGGACACTGCCAGCAGCGCTGCGAATGCACAGGCCGCGCGTACGACCGCGAAGCGACGTCGCTGGATGATGTCCATGGGCTCCCCCCCTTTTTTGGTCGCCGTCGGCCAGAGCGGCCGCGGCCCACGATCGGGCGCTATTGGTAGCATATGGCCGGGTCGTCCGCAAGCGAGCGCGCCGCGCGCCGCGCAGGAGGAATGCGCCATGCCGCGCGCTCCGAACGAATGGACCGCGATGGAAGCGCTCGCCGCGATGGCGTCGGGCGCGCTTTCCGCGGCGGCACTCGCCGGCGCGTGCCTCGAGCGCATCGCCGAGCGCGACGGCGTGGTGAAGGCATTCGCGTTCATCGACGCGGAGCGCGCGCTTGCCGAGGCGCGGTCGCGCGACCGTCCGGGGCCTGGCGCCGGCAACGGGCTACTCCACGGGCTTCCCTTCGGCGTGAAGGACATCATCGACACCTGCGACATGCCGACGGCCTACGGGTCGCCGATCTACGCGGGCCATCGGCCGGCGGCGGATGCGGCGTGCGTCGCGCTGGCCCGCGAGGCGGGCGGAATCGTGCTCGGCAAGACCGTCACCACCGAATTTGCGCTGCGGCATCCGGGACCCACGGCGAACCCGCGCAACCTGGCGCACACGCCCGGCGGCTCGTCGAGCGGATCGGCCGCCGCCGTCGCGGACTGCATGGTCCCGGTGGCATTCGGCACGCAGACCGGTGGATCGATCATCCGTCCCGCTTCCTACTGCGGTGTGGTCGGTTACAAGCCGTCCCTGGGGACGATCAACCCGACCGGAGTGAAGCCGCTCGCGAACAGCTTCGACACCGTCGGGCTGTTCGCACGCTGCGTCGACGATTGCGCGTGGGTCGTCGCGGTGCTGTCCGGCGAGGAGCGCCCGTCGCGGGCGCTCGAAGCGCTGCGCCCGGCCCGGGTCGGCCTGTGGCGCACGCCGGCGTGGCCGCACGCGCAACCGGAATCGGTGCAGGCGGTGGAAGCGGCTGCGGCGCAGCTCGCGCGGGACGGCGTGAGCGTCGACGAGCTCGAGCTGCCCGGCGAATTCGAGCGGTTCCTGGATGCGCAGAGCGACGTGCTGCGCTTCGAAGCGGCGCGCGTGTTCGCGTTCGAGCGCATGCAGCGGAACGCCCAATTGTCGGCATCCAGCCGCGCCGAGCTCGCGGCGGGCGCGGCGATTGCGCGCCGCCGCTATGTCGAGGCGCAGGCGCTCATCGAAAGCTGCCAAACACTCTATGCGCGAGCCGTCGCGCCGTACGACGCGCTGCTAGGCGCGAGCGCTGCGGGGGAAGCCCCGCGAGGCCTGCTCGACACGGGTGAGGCAATGTTCAACCGGTTCGGCTCGGGGCTCGGCATCCCGTGCCTCAACCTGCCCGCGTTCACGGGCCCGCACGGCCTGCCCGTCGGCGTGCAGCTCATGGGTGCGCGCGGCGCGGACCGCCGGCTGCTGGGCGTCGGCAAGTGGGTCGCGCGCTGCTTCGACGCCGAGGGTCGGTAGGAACGGTGCCGTCGCGCGCGAGCCGCGCCCGCGGCGCCGCGCCCCGGCGTCGCGCGAACGCGCGTCAGATCGGCGCCTCCCACAGGCGCTGGTCGGCCAGCGCGTCGGCCACGTCGCGGACGATCGCGTCGAGCAGGCGCCGGCCCTTTTCGGGGCTTGCGGCCCACGCGTCGCCGAGCACGCCCGAGGCCGAGCGGGTCTTCAGATGCTGCCAGCGAAAGATCGCCGGATTGACGCCGGGGATCGCCGACATGCCCGGCACGTGCGCGCCGCGCAGCGACGCATCCAGCGGCGCCACCAGGTCGGGGGACAGCGCCTGCATGATCGAAGTCTCCGCCTCGCAGGCGTGCAGGAGCTGCGGCTGCCGCTCGAGAATGCCGCGGATCGAGTCCGCCGCGATGTACCAGTACGTGCCGCCGGCGAGCGGCAGCGCGAGCTCGATGGTCAATTCGGTGACGATGGTCTCCAGCGCCGCGATGTTGCCGCCGTGGCCGTTGAGCACGAAGATCCGCTCGAAGCCATGCCGGGCCGCCGAGCGCACGACACAGCCGATCACGGCGGCCATCGTCGCGTAGTCGAGCGTGAGCGTGCCGCCCAGCGACATGTGGTGCTCGGACATGCCGAACGGGATGGCGGGCGTCACGAGCGCACGCTGCCGGCCCGCCATCAAACGCGCGGAGCGCAGCGAGATCTCGTAGGCGGAGCGCCAATCGACTTGCGTCGGCAGGTGCGGGCCGTGCTGCTCGGTCGCGCCGAGCGGAATGATCACGACCGTGCGGTCGCGCACCGCGTCGCGCAATGCCGGGGCCGTCATGCGGTCCCAGCGCACCTCGACTTCATCGGCCATGCCGTAGTGCCCCGTTTGCGGCGCGGCCTCGCACGAGAATCGCGGCCGCGCGGACAGCCTGCATTAAACCATGGGCAGGTTGAGCCCCTGCTCCCGTGCCACGTCGATCGCGCGCGCGTAGCCGGCATCGGCGTGGCGCATCACGCCGCTGGCCGGGTCGTTCCACAGCACCCGTGCGATCCGGCGGTCGGCGGCCTCAGTGCCGTCGCACACGATGACCACGCCTGCGTGCTGGGAATAGCCCATACCCACGCCGCCGCCGTGATGGATGGACACCCACGTGGCGCCGCCGGCGGTGTTGAGGAGCGCGTTGAGCAGCGGCCAGTCGGACACCGCGTCGGAGCCGTCGGCCATCGCCTCGGTCTCGCGATTGGGGCTCGCGACCGAGCCGGTGTCCAGGTGATCGCGCCCGATGACGATCGGCGCCGTGAGCTCGCCCGAGCGCACCATCGCGTTGAATTTCAGTCCGGCCCGGTGGCGCTGCCCCAGGCCGAGCCAGCAGATCCGCGCCGGCAGGCCCTGGAACGCGATCCGCTCGCCGGCGAGATCGAGCCAGCGCAGCAGGTGCGCGTCATCGGGAAACAGCTCGCGCACCGCGCGATCGGTCTTGCGAATGTCGTCGGGGTCGCCCGACAGCGCAACCCAGCGGAACGGCCCCTTGCCCTCGCAGAACAGCGGCCGGATGTACGCCGGCACGAAGCCTGGAAACGCGAAAGCGTCGGCGACGCCTTCGTCGGCCGCGACCTGGCGGATGTTGTTGCCGTAGTCGAACGTGGGCACGCCTTGTCGGTGGAACGCAAGCATGGCCTCGACGTGGGCGCAAATCGAGCGGCGCGCCGCCGCCACCAGCGCGTCGTGCTGCGCCGGATCGTGCTGCGCGTTCTTCCACTGCTCGACGGTCCATCCTGCCGGCAGGTAGCCGTGCACCAGGTCATGCGCGGAGGTCTGGTCCGTGACCATGTCTGGCCGCACGCCGCGCTGCACGAGCGCAGGCAGCAGCTCGGCCGCGTTGCCCACCAGCCCGACCGACACCGGCTGGCGCCGGACGCAGGCGTCGTTGATGAGCGCCAGCGCCTCGTCGATGCTCGCTGCGCGCCGATCGAGATAACGCGTCGCGAGGCGCATGTCGATTCGCGACGGCTGGCATTCGATCGCCAGCATAGAGGCGCCGGCCATGGTCGCGGCCAGCGGCTGCGCCCCGCCCATTCCGCCGAGCCCGGCGGTCAGTATCCATTTGCCGGCGAGATCGCCGCCGTAGTGCTGCCGCCCGGCTTCGGCGAACGTCTCATAGGTGCCCTGCACGATGCCCTGGCTGCCGATGTAGATCCACGAGCCCGCCGTCATCTGGCCGAACATCATCAGGCCCTTGCGGTCGAGCTCGTGGAAGTGCTCCCACGTGGCCCACTTCGGCACCAGGTTGGAATTGGCGATCAGCACGCGTGGCGCGTCGGCATGGGTGCGGAATACGCCCACCGGCTTGCCGGACTGGACCAGCAGCGTCTCGTCGTCGCCGAGCGCGCGCAGGGACGCGACGATGGCATCGAACGACTCCCAGTCGCGCGCCGCGCGGCCGATGCCGCCGTAGACGACGAGCTCGGCCGGGTTCTCGGCGACCTCGGGGTCGAGGTTGTTCATGAGCATGCGCAGCGCGGCTTCGGTCAGCCAGCTCCGCGCTGTGAGCGAGGTACCGCGCGGCGCGCGAATCATGCGGTCGGCGCGACGGGTGTTCGGGGGTCGGACGCGTTGCAACACGGCGGCGGTACGCCTCGCGGCGGTGCATTAAGATGGGCACACGTTGCCAGAAGGCCCGCCCGCCGTAAAGCGCCGCCGAAGCCGTGCTGAACCTCACCTACCTGAACGCGCCCGACGTGGCGGCGCTCGCGCTGACCGACGACGAGATCCTCCGTGCGGTCGAGGACGGGCTGCGCGCGCAGGGCGAGGGGCGGACGGTGATCGAGCCGCGCATGCACCTCGTCCCCGGCAAGGACGACGCGGGTGTCGCCATCGACGGGCACTTCAACGTGCTGCGCGGGTACGTCGCGCCGCTGGGCTACGCGGGCGTCAAGGTGGTCGGCGACTTCGTCGACAACTACCGTGTCGGCCTGCCCTCGGAGATGGGGCTGCTCAACCTGTTCGACCCGCGCACGGGCGCGCCGCTGGCGGTGATCGACGCCGCTGGCCTCACCGACATGCGCACCGGCGCCGTCACCGCGCTCGGCGCCCGTCATCTGGCGCGCCGCGGGAGCAAGGTGCTGGGGCATGTCGGCGCGCGCGGCACGGCGTACTGGAACGTGCGGCTGCTCGATCACCTGTTCGATTTCGATACCATTCGCGTGCATTCGCGCCGGCCCGAGTCGCGCGATGCGTTCGCCGCCCGGCTGGCCGCGGATCTGGGCAAGCCGGTGCTCGCGACGCTCGACTGGGAATCGTGCGTGCGCGACGCGGACATCGTGGTCGAGGCGTCGCGGCTCTCACGCCCGGAGCCGCTGCTGCGCACGGCGTGGATCAAGCCGGGCGCCTTCGTGGTGCCCTACGGGACGATGAGCGCCGTGGAGCTCGACCTCACCGACATCATGGACAAGCTGGTGGTCGACGACTGGGGTCAGTGCGCGAGCGGCCGGCTGGGCGCATTGCGCGCGCACGTGGACGCCGGCAAGCTGTCCGCAGCGACCCTGTACGCCGAGCTCGGCGCGATCGTCGCGGGACACAGGCCGGGGCGCGAGCGGGACGACGAGACGATCCTGCTCTGGCATCGCGGCCTGTCGCTGTCGGACATCGCGCTCGGCGCGGCCATGCTCGAGAAGGCCCGGGCGCTCGGCGCGGGCCAGACGCTGCGCTACGCGTGAGCGCGGCGCCAAGCGCGTGGGTGGCCAACGCGCGGATGTACAGCGTCGAAGCGCAAGCGGCCGGGGCCTGGCAGGCTCTGCTCGCCTGGGTCGCGGCGCGCGCCGGCGTCGCGTTGCGCTATGTCGAGCTCGCGCCGGGTGAATCGCTCGAGGCGCTGTGGCGCCGACCCGATCTCGGCTGCGCCCTGATGTGCGGCTATCCATGGGCGACCTGGGACGATACCGTGGCGCCCAGGCCGCGCGCGCTGGCCGTGCCGGTGCCCGACGTGCCGGAAGCGCAGCGGCAGCCGGTGTACCGGACCTGCATCGTCGTGCGCGCCGACTCGCCCATCAACTCGACCGGCGCGTTGCGCGGGGCGCGCTTCGCCTACACGACCCCGGGCTCGCAAAGCGGCTACCAGGCGATCCGCCATGCGCTGGCATTGCGCCGCGACGCGCGCACCGGCCGCAATTTCCGCGCGATGGTGGGTCCGCTCGTCACGCCGCGACGCGTCGTCGACGCCGTGCTCGACGGCACGGCGGACGCAGGCCCCCTCGACAGCTACTGGCTCGAGATCCTGCGTCGCAACGAGCCGGGCACGGCGCAGCGCTTGCGCGTGCTGGAGGCCACGCCGTGGACGCCCGCGCCGCTGTTCGTGTGCGCGGCAGCGGTTCCAGCGGACGAGGCAACCGCCGTGGCGGAGGCCCTGGTCGCCGCCGGGCGCGCGGCCGCGCTGGTCACGGCGCGCGCGAAGCTGGCGCTCGCGGACATCGCCACGGCGGCGCCCGGCACGTATGCTGTGCTCGCGAGCCGCGCCCGCGCGGCGGACGACCTCGGCTACCCCGTCCTGCAATGACCGCATCCGGAGCGCGCATGGCCCGCCTCGCCGTCCTCGTCCTGTGTCTCGTCGCAGCCGGCGCGTCGCTGCCCGCGGCCGCGCAGGATGCCTATCCCGATCACCCGGTTCGCATCATCGTGCCGTTCCCGCCCGGCGGCCCGGCGGACGCACTCGCTCGCATCGCGGGCGAGGCGCTGGCAGCAGCGCTTGCGCAGCCGTTCATCGTCGAGAACAAGCCTGGCGCGGGCGGCAACATCGGCATGGAGCTCGGCGCGCGCGCCGCCGCGGACGGCTACACCCTCACGCTGGCGCCGGTCGGCAATCTCACCGTGTCACCGTACATCTACGCCCGGTTGCCGTACGACCCGCTCAAGGACTTCGCGCCGATCACCGTGCTCGCGACGGTGCCCAACGTGCTGGTGGTGAATGCGGCCGTGCCGGCGCACTCGGTGCGCGAGCTGGTCGCGTTGGCCAAGGCCCGGCCCGGGACGCTCAATTTCGCGTCGGCCGGCAATGGCAGCGGTCCGCATCTCGCCGGCGAGCTGTTCAAGCGCATGGCCGGTATCGAGATGGTGCACGTGCCCTACAACGGCGCGGGCCCGGCGATGAACGCCGTGCTTGCCGGCGACGTGCAACTGTTCTTCGCGCAGAGCGCGGCCGCGCTGCCGCAGCTAAAGGGCGGCCGCGTGCGCGCGCTCGGCGTGGCGAGCCTGCAACGCATCGATGCTGCGCCGGAGCTGCCCACCGTCGCCGAAGCCGGGCTGCCGGGCTTCGACGTGACGTCGTGGTACGCGCTCGTGGCGCCGAGCGGGACGGCCCGCGAGCGCGTCGCGCGGCTCCAGGCGGAGCTTGCGAAGGCATTCGCCCGGACGGAGATGCGCGCGAAGATCGCCGGGCTCGGCGCCGAGCCCGTGGCCAATACGCCGGCCGAGTTCGACGCCATGCTGCACGCGGAGGCGGCGCGCTGGCGCAGTCTCGCGCGCGAGGCGAATATCCACGCCGATTGACCGGCGGCGCTCGCGCCGCCAGAATCCAACGCCGTTGCCACCCGGAGAACCGCATGCTCGCTCGCCATCGTCGCCATTCCACGTTCCGCGCAGCACTGTGCGCATGGCTGCTCGTGCTGGCACCCGCCGTCGCGCTCGCCCAGCCTGCCGTGCGCGTCGGATCGAAGAACTTCACGGAGCAGTTCGTCCTCGCGGAGCTCTATGCGCAAGCGCTGGAGGGGGCCGGCATCAAGGTCGAGCGCAAGCTCAACCTGGGCGGCACGCTCATCGCGTACAAGGCGCTCGAGGAAAAGCAGATCGATTTCTATCCCGAGTACACGGGCACGATGCTGATCGCGGTGATGAAGCAGCCTCCCATGTCGGACCAGAAGGCCGTCTACGAAAAGGTGAAGGCCGACTACGCGCAGAAGGGCCTGGTGCTGCTCAACGAGGCGCCCGTCAACAACACGTACAACATGGTGGTGCGGCCCGAGACGGCGGCGCAGTACAAGCTCGAGACGCTGAGCGACCTGGCCAGGGTCGCCAAGCAGCTCAACCTCGGCGCGGGTCCCGAGTTTCGCGATCGCCAGGACGGCCTGCCGGGTCTGAAGGCCACCTATGGGATGGATTTCAAGGACGATCAGCAGCTCGCGATCGGACTGCGCTACCAGGCGCTCGCCAACAAGCAGATCGACGTCGTCAACGGCTACGCCACCGACGGCATGATCAGCGCGCTGAAGCTGAAGCGCCTCAAGGACGACAAGAACCTCTGGCCGCCGTATTTCGTGGTGCCGGTGGTGCGCCGCGACGCGCTCGACGCGAATTCGAAGCTCGCCGAGGTCCTGAATCGCGTCAGCGCGACGCTAGATGAAGCTGCGATGGCCGAGATGAACTATCAGGTCGACGGCCAGAAGATGGAGCCGCGCGACGTCGCCCGGGAATTCCTGAAGCGCAAGGGGCTCGTCCGCTGACGTCTCCGGTGAGCGCGGGCGCAGCGGCTAGCGTCACGATCGGCGCGGCGCCGCTCGTAATCGAGGATATCGTCCGCATCGCGCAGGACGGCGCCTGCGTCGTGCTCGCCGAGCCCGCGCGTGCGCGGCTCGCGGCGGCCCGCGCTGTGGTCGACCGGCACGCGCTGCATTCCACGCCGGTCTACGGGCTCAACAGCGCGCTCGGCGCCAACACGGGCAAGCCGCTCGATCCCGCCGACCTCGCGACGTACCAGGTGCGCGCGATACGCGCCCGCGCCGTGGGCGTCGGTCCGGTCTACGATACGGTGAGCGTCCGCGCCATGCTGGCCGCTCGAATCGCCGGCATGGCCGCCGGCGGCTCCGGCGCGTCGCCCCGAGTGGTCGACGCGCTGGTCGCGCTGCTCAATCGCCGCGTGCATCCGTGCGTCCCGCGCTTCGGCTCGATTGGCGCGGCCGACCTGCCGCAGCTCGCGCACCTTGCGCTTCCGCTGATCGGAGAGGGCGAAGCCGAGCTCGACGGTACCCGCATGAGCGGTGCCGCGGCGCTGGCGCTGGCGGGACTCCATCCGGTGACCCTCGGTCCCAAGGACGGGCTCGCGCTGGTCAGCGCCAACGCCGCCACGCTCGGCCGCGCGGCGCTGGTGCTGCACGACGCGCGCGGGCTGTTCGACGCGTGGCTGCAGGCCATCGCGCTGTCCTTCGAGGGATTCCGCGCCAACCCGTCGATCCTCGACGAGCGCGCCATTGCCGCGCGGCCCGCGCCCGGGCAGGCCACGGCTGCGGCACGCCTGCGCGCGCTGCTCGCCGGCAGCGCGCTGACGCCCGCGTCGGCGCGCCGGGTGCAGGACCCGCTGAGCTTCCGGGTGGTCGCGCCGGTCCACGGCGCCGGCGGCTGGATGCTGGACGAAGCCGTGCGCATCGTGGAGATGGAGCTCAACGCGGCCGCCGACAGCCCGCTGGTCCTCGCCAACGACGACGCGCTCCTGTCCAACGGCAACTTCCAGATGCCCGCGTTGGCGCTGGCCCTCGACGCGCTCGCCATCGCGACCGCGCACATGGCGCACCTCTGCGCCGCGCGCGTCCTGCGCTTCATGGCCCCGGGGTTGACCGACCTGCCGCTGCAGCTCACGCGCCGCGGGCCGTCGCATTCCGGCTTCGCGACGGTGCAGAAGACGGCCGTGGCGCTGCTCGCCGACATCCGCCATCGCGCCAATCCCGGGTCGCTCGATGCCATGGCGGTGTCGGAAGGCGTCGAGGACCACGCCACCTTCACGCTCGCGACCGTGGAGAAGCTCGCCGAATCGCTCGAGCGCGTGCGCTACCTCGTCGCCATCGAGGAGCTGGTGGCGGCGCAGGCAGTGGACCTGCGCGGCCTTGCAGCGGACATGCTTGGGACCGGCCCGCGCGCGCTGCATGCCGAGGTGCGCGCCGAGGTGCCCGTGCTCGACGAGGATCGCCCGCTCGGTCCCGACGTGGAACGGCGCGCCGCGGCGCTGCGCGCACGCCCACCTGCGGGTGCGCTGCCGTGACCTGGTTGCTGCGCAACTGGGACCAGGTCGCCCTGGCGCTGATGCAACACGTCGGCATCTGCGTCACCGCGCTCGCGATTGCGTTCGCGGTGTCGCTCCCGATCGGCGTATGGGCCGCGCGGGACGATCGAGTGCAGGCGATCGCCATCACGCTTGCCGGGTTCCTCTACACCATTCCCACGCTGGCTTTTCTGGCGCTGCTGATCCCGCTTGTCGGGCTCGGACCGTCCAACGCGATCATCGCGATGGTGGCGTTCTCGCTCGTCGTCCTGATTCGCAACATTGCGATCGGGATCCGCCAGGTGCCCCCCGACGTGGTCGACGCTGCGCGCGGCATGGGCATGGGCGGCTTCCAGGTGCTGGCGAAGGTCGAGCTGCCGCTGGCGCTGCCGCTCATCGTGGCCGGGCTGCGCGTCGCGGCCGTCACCGTGATCAGCGTCTCCGTCGTGGCCGCGTACGTCAACGCGGGCGGGCTGGGAACGCTGATCTTCAACGGCATCGCCACCGACCACGCCCCGAAGATCTGGTCGGGTGCGCTGACCGCATGCGTCCTCGCCATCGCGGTGGACGCGAGCCTCGCCGGCGTCGAGCGCCACTTGCGCCGGCGGCGATGACGATGCTGGCCGAGGCGTGGCGCTACTTCGCCGCGCACCCCGGCGCGGTGGGACATGCGCTCGCGGTGCACGTCGCGCTTTCGGCGGCGGCCCTGGTGCTCGCCGCGTCGATCGCCATCCCGGCGGCGATCCGCGCAAGTCGCCGGCCGCATCTCGCCGTCGCGCTCACGCAAGCGGCGAACATCGGACGCACGCTCCCCTCGCTGGCGGTGCTCGCGCTCATCATGCCGCTCCTCGGCACTGGCTTCGCGCCCAGCCTCTTCGCGCTCACGCTGCTCGCGCTGCCGCCGATCGTGCAGAACACGCTGGCCGGATTGCGCAGCGTCGAGGCCGACGTGGTCGACGCCGCGCGCGGCATGGGCATGACGCCGCGCGAGCTGTTGCGCCGCATCGAGCTGCCGATCGCGTTGCCGGCCATCTTCGCCGGCTTGCGGACGGCGGCGGTGCAGGTGATCTCGGGCGCCGTGCTCGCGGCGTTCATCGGCGGCGGCGGCTTGGGCGATTACATCACCGCGGGGATCGCGATGATGGCGCTGCCGCAGCTGCTCGTTGGCGCGATTCCGGTGACGCTGCTCGCTATCGCGGCCGACTTCGCCTTCGGCGCGGCAGAGCGGCGCCTGACCCCCGCAGGACTGCGGCGCGCATGATCGAGCTCGAGTCCGTCTCGAAGCGCTTCCCCGGCACTGCGGCGCCGGCTGTCGACGGCATCTCACTCTCCGTCGCGACCGCCGAGATCTGCGTGCTGATCGGTCCGTCGGGGTGCGGCAAGACCACGACCATGCGCATGATCAATCGCATGGTCGACCCGGACGCGGGGCGCGTTCTCGTCGCCGGCACCGACGTCGCCACGGTCGACCCGGTCGAGCTCCGCCGGGGCATCGGATACGTGATCCAGCAGGTCGGCCTGTTTCCGCACCTGTCGATCGCGGAGAACATCGCCACGGTGCCGGCGCTGCTGGGATGGCCGCGACCGCGCATCGACGCGCGGGTGGACGAATTGCTCGCGCTCGTCGACATGGCGCCGCGCGATTACCGCCGCCGCTTCCCGCGCGAGCTGTCGGGCGGCCAGAAGCAACGCGTCGGGGTCGCCCGCGCGCTGGCCGCCGACCCGCCCGTGCTCATCATGGACGAGCCGTTCGGCGCGCTGGATCCGCTCACCCGCGCGAGCCTGCAGGACGCCTTCCTGCGGCTCCTGCGCGAGCTGCGCAAGACGATCGTGTTCGTCACGCACGACATGGACGAGGCGCTCAAGCTCGGCACGCGCATCGGCGTGCTGCGCAACGGACGCGTACTCCAATACGACACGCCCGCCCGGCTGCTCGCCGCGCCGCGCGACGCGTTCGTCGAGTCGTTCGTGGGCACCGACCGGGCGCTCAAGCGGCTGGCGCTCGTCACCGCAGGCGCGTACGCCGCGCCGATGAACCTCCCGGCCGATGCGCGCACCATCGCGGCAGGCGCCACCTTGCGCGAGGCGCTCGCGCTGTTGCTCGACCGCGACGGCGCGCCGCTGGCAGTCATCGACGACGGCCAGCGCCGCGTCGGCGGATTGACGCTCGAATCGCTGCGCGCCGCGCTCGCCCCGCCCGCCGACTAGCGCCGGTCGACGCCGGGGTCGAGCAGCTCGGGCACGAACGCCACGAAGGCTCCGATCTCCACCTCGCGGCGGATCGTCTCGAGATCGGGGGCGAAGGCCCGGTCGACCGCCCAGAACGGCACGCGGCTGCGAATCAGGTCGTGCGCGCGGAGCAGCGCGGCGGAAGTGCGCATCGGCCGCCGAAAGTCGACGCCCTGCGCGGCGGCGAGCAGTTCGATCGCCACCACGCCGGCGGTGTTGCGGACCATGGGCAGCAGGCGGCGCGCGGCGCCGGTCGCCATGCTCACGTGATCCTCCTGGTTCGCGGAGGTCGGCAGCGAATCCACCGAATGCGGGTGCGCGAGCGCCTTGTTCTCCGACACCAGCGCGGCGGCGGTCACGTGCGCGAGCATGAAGCCCGAGTTGACGCCGCTGTCCTCGACCAGGAAGGGGGGCAGGCCGGAAAGGTGCGCATCGGTGAGGAGCGCGATGCGCCGCTCCGAGAGCGAGCCGATCTCCGCGATCGCGAGCGCGAGGTGGTCCGCGGCGAACGCGACGGGCTCGGCGTGGAAGTTGCCGCCGGACAGCACCTCGTCGGTGTCGGCGAACACGAGTGGATTATCCGAGACGCCGTTCGCCTCGGTGACCAGCACCTGCGCGGCGTGGCGCATCGCGTCGAGGCAGGCGCCCATCACCTGCGGCTGGCAGCGCAGGCTGTAGGGATCCTGCACGCGCTCGCACGCCACGTGCGAAGCGCGGATCCCGCTGCCGGACAGGAGCGCGCGATACACCGCCGCGGCGTCGATCTGGCCGCGATGCGCGCGCAGCGCCTGGATGCGCGCGTCGAACGGGGTGTCGCTGCCCAGGCACGCATCCACCGACAGCGCACCGGCCACGAAGGCCCCGGCGATCGCGCGCTCCGCGGCGAACAGCGCCGCGAGCGCGAGCGCGGTCGACACCTGCGTGCCGTTGAGCAGCGCCAGCCCTTCCTTCGGGGCGAGCGTCAACGCGCGCAGGCCGGCGGCGGCCAGCGCGGCTCCGCCCCCGAGCAGCTGTCCGCCGAAGCGCGCCTCGCCCTCCCCGATCAGCACCGATGCAAGGTGCGCAAGCGGCGCCAAGTCGCCCGACGCCCCCACGGAGCCCTGGCCCGGGATGCAGGGCGTCACCCCCCGGTTGGCGAGGCCAAGCAACGCCTCGATCACTTCCTTCCGGACGCCCGAATGGCCGCGGGCGAGCGACGCGATCTTGAGCGTGATCGTCAGCCGCACCACGGCGTCGTCGAGCCAGGCGCCGGTGCCGGCCGAATGCGACCGCACGAGCGCGCGCTGCAGCTCGAGCAGGCGCTGCGGCTCGATGCGCGTGCGCGCCAGCGCGCCGAAGCCGGTGTTCACCCCGTACGTGATGCGGTCGGCGGACACGACTCGAGCCACCGTGTTCGCGGCCGCGGCGACGCCGGGCCACGCGGCGGGGTCGAGCGCGAGCGGTGCCGGCCGCGCCCAGATCGCGCGCAACGTGGCGAGGTCGAGGGCGGCTGGGACGATGGCGAGGGGGGTCATCGGCGGCCGGCCGTCGGGCCGGTGGCTGGGGAGGTCCGTGCGAGGCCGAATGGTATCCTGTGCGCCTGTTCGGAGGCCTCTCCGCTGGCGGCGTTCACGGCGCCCATGGCTTGCGGCGCAGCAGCCTCCAACGTCGACCGGAGTTCGCATGTCCGTCTTCTCCCGCACCACCCGCGTCCGCGCACCATGGCTGTGCGTCGCCTTCCTGCTGATCGCCGGCATCGTCGGCTGCACGGTCAAGAGCGGCGGCTACAACACCACCAGCCCGCCGCGCATCCGCTTCTTCAACGCCGCGTACGACATCGGCGCGGTCGATATCGACATCGCCACGATCCAGACGCTCCGCACCTTGGGGTACGAGAATTCGGCGAGCTACGTGAACGCGCCGTCCGGCACGCAAACCGTCAGCATCATGCAGGCCGGCACCACGCCGGTGATCCTGCAGACCCCGGTCGATTTCGCCAACGGACAGCGCTACACGCAGGTGCTGTACGGCCGGCCGAACGCCCCGCGCGCGCTGACCGTGGTGGACAACATCGAGCTGCCCGGCAGCGGCCAATACAAGCTGCGCTTCCTCAACGCGGCCACCGAGATGGGACCGCTCGATCTTTACGTCACCGCATTCGGCGATTCGCTGGACACGGCGACGCCCACGCTGGCGAACGTCGCGCTGGGCGGGGCGTCGGACTTCGTGCTGCTCAACTCCAGCAGCGTGGAGTTGCGCATCGTCGCGGCGGGCACGAAGACCGTGGTCTACGACTCCGGCCAGATCACGCCGAGCGAGCGCAACGCCTATTCGTTCGTCGCCTACAGCCGCGGCGATCCCGCCCTGGTCAACGGCGAGCTCCTGACGCTCGACACACTCGGATCCGGCGCCGCCGTGAACTCGACCCTCGCGAAGTTCCGGGTGCTGGACGCCGTGGTGGGCGCGCCGACGATCAACTTGGCGCTCGATGGCAATGCGGTGGTGGCCGGAGCGGCGTACGGCATCACGACGCCCTACGGCACCACCGGCGGCGGCGCGCATACGATCACGGTCCAATATCCGAGCGCACCGGGCACGAATGTGCTGACCGGCTCCTCTTCGTTCCCGCCGGGCGGCGATTCCACGTTCGTCGTGCTCGGGACGGCGGCGGCGCCCATTGGCATCGCGTTGCAGGACGCGAACTTCCTGCCAACCACGCCCGGCGCCGCCCGGTTACGCGTGGTGAACGCCAGCAACGCGCTCGGGTCCGTCAAGACCTTCGTGAACGGGACGCTGACGGTGGCGACGCTGCTGAGCACCACGGCCTCGCTGTATTTCGAGCTCCCGGCGGCAAGCTACACCGTGACCTTCGTGGATGCGACCAGCTCCGCCACGACGCTCGACATTCCGGGGCTGGCGCTTGCCGCCGGGCACACCTACACGCTGTTCCTGATCGGCGCTCCGGGCCAGGCGGCCTACGTGCTGACGCAGGACCGATAGCCCAGGGCCGGTCCTTTCGCCCCGTCGCGCCGCCCCCGGCGCGACGGGCGGCGTCTTCAGCGTTGCGAGCCGGCGGTCATGCCCGAGACCAGGAACGGCTCGAGCAGCACGAACAGCACCACCATCGGCGCAAGCGAGATCACGCCGGCGGCCATCAGCGCCGGCCAGTCGACCCCATGCTCGCCGATGAACGACACGAGACCCGTCGTGATCGTCCAGCGCGACTGGTCGTTGATCAGCGTGCGCGCGAAGACGAAATCCGACCAGGACAGGATCGCCAGGTAGATCGCGCAGGCGGCGAGCCCGGGGCGCGCCAGCGGCACCACGATGCGGACGAACGCACCGAGATGATCGCAGCCGTCGAGCATGGCCGCCTGCTCGAGCTCGCGCGGGATGCCGTCGAAGAAGCCTTTCAGCAGCCAGGTCGCGAACGGCACGCCCACCGCTGCGTTGGCGAGCATCAGGGCGAACAGGCTGTCGATGAGGTGGAAGGTCGACGCCATGATGAAGAACGGGATGACGATCAGGCTGCCCGGCAGCATCTTGGTCAGCAGCAGCGTAAAGCCCGTCCATTGCTGCAGCGGAGTTCGGAAGCGCGACAGGCTGTAGCCGGCCAGCGCCGCGATCACGAGGCTGAGCGCGGTGGCACCCAGGGTGACCGCCACGCTGTTGGCCAGCCAGGTCAGCAGCGGCTTGCGGGCGAGCACGGTGGCGAACGCCGCGCCGTCGAGCCGCGACCAGGCCGGCACGAGGGCCGGCTCGCGGGACAGCACGTCGGCCGTCGGCGATACGGCGGTGACGATCATCCAGTACAGCGGGAAGAGAAGCACCACCGCAAGCGCTACCGCGACGGCGGTCAGCGCGTAGCGCGGACGGCGCGGCGTCACCGGAAGAACTCCTTGCGCAGCGCACGGCGCGCGAGCAGCACGGCGCACAGCGCCAGCGCGAGCATGAGCACACCGATCACGGCGGCGCGCCCCATGTAGAAATAGCCGAACGCCTCGTTGTACGCGCGCAGGCCGAGCGTCTCGGTGGCCTTGGCCGGACCTCCACCGGTGGCGGCGTAGATGATGTCGAACTCGCGGAACGTCCACAGGCCGTTGAGCACCAGGGCGAGCACCGCGGGACCGCGGATGCCCGGCCAGGTCACGTTCGCGAAGCGCTGCCACGCCGTCGCGCCGTCCACTTCCGCCGCCTCGTACAGATGACCCGGGATCGACTGCATCGCGGCGAGCAGCGTCAGGGTGAAGAACGGATACGCCTTCCAGATGGTCGGCACGATCACGGCGAACAGGGCCGTCGATTCGGTTGAGTACCACGCGATGTCGGAGGTCGCGATCCCCGTCACCCGAAGCAGGTAGTTCACCACCCCGAACGACGCGTCGAACATCCACAGGAACACGACGCTGACCATCACCCCGGGCACGGCCCAGGGCAGCAGCATGGCGCTGCGCAACCAGCGGCGCAGCGGAAACGACTGGTTGAGGAGAAGCGCGGTCGCAAGGCCGATCAGGAACGCGGGCGCGAGCGTACCCGCCGTGTACACCAGCGACACCAGCACGCTGTGCCAGGTCGCAGGATCGCCCAGCACGACGCGGTAGTTGCCCAGCCCGAGCGGACGGCTGCGAAGGGCCAAAAAGTTGAGGCTGCGGCCCTCGCGAAAGCTGATCGAGACGATCAGGTACATCGGCCACGCGATGAGGCCGGCCACGGCGATCACCGCCGGTGCGAGCAGCGCGTAGGCGAAGCGGCGCTCGGCGCGCGCGAGCGGCGAGGCGCGACGCATGCGACGCTCCCCTACTGCAGCGGGATCCGCCGGGTGAGCTCGTCCTGCAGGTCCTTCATTACGTCGGCGGTCTGGCGATCGCCCGTCACGAGCTTCATCCCAGCCTCGCCGAACACCTTCGCGAACTCGTTGTAGTTCTCGCGCACGGCAACGTTCTCGGGGAACAGGTTGACTGCTTCGTTGGCGGCGCGGTTCACCAGCGCCAGATCGGGATTGGCCGCGAGCTCGGCCGCCGACAGCGCGCCGCGGCGCGGCGCCGGCGACGCGGTCAGCTGGGTGTACTTCGCCTGCCACTCGGGTGTGGTCGTGAGCTTGATGAACTCCGCGACGTAGCGGCGCTTCTCGGCGTCGAGCTTCGCGGGCATGTGCAGGCTGTTGCTGGTGCCGCCCGGCACATGGGCGAAGGGAATCATCCCCATTTTGAGCGCGCCGCGGGTTGCCTCCGGCGCGCGCTTGAGCTGCGCGTTCACCCATGGGCCGTCCCGCAGCATGGCGATCTTGCCGTCGACGAAGAGCTGGCGGGCCTGCTCGCTGGTGGTGCCCTTGGGCGCGTTGCGGACGGCGGCGCGGAACTTGTCGACCGCGCGAATCACCGCGGGGTCGGTGAAGTTGTACTGGTTGCCCTTGTAGAAGCTCGCGCCCTCGCCAGTGACCCAGGTGCCGATCTCCACGTACAAATTCGGGTGCTCGGTCGTGGGCGCGCCCCAGCCGAACCGGCCGGCCTTCGCATCGGTGGTCGCGGCGATTGCGCGGACGAGCTCGTCGCTCGTCCGCGGCACCGCGACCTTCGCATCCTGCAGCAGCTTCTCGTTGTAGTAGAACATCATGCCGTAAGCCATCATCAACACGCCGTACGTCTTGCCGTCGTAGCGCATCTCGTCGCTGAGCTTGGTGTAGGTGGCCTTGACGTCCGTCTGCGCGAGGACGTCGTCGAGCGGCGCGAGCCAGCCCTGGCTGGCGAAGGCGAGGAAGTTGCGCGCCGGCAGATGAACAATGTCGGGCGGGTTGTCGCCGGCGAAGCGCACCGTAAGCTTGTCCACGAACTCGCGGAACGGGATCTGCTGGCGCTTGATGCGAACGTTCGGGTACTTCGCCTCGAACGCCCGGGTGAGCTCGCTCCAGAATTCGCCCGCGCCCGGCTCCTCGATCTGCCACGACGGGAACTCGAGCTCGATCGGGCGCGCCTGCGCCCATGCGCCGCTTGCGACCAGCAGCGCGCACGCCGCCGCGAACCAACGCTTCCACATGACTCGTTCCTCCGGAAGTGCCGCGAGCGCAATCGCCTTTCAGCGCCGCAGGTACTCCCATAATTCGGGTCGCGGCGTTGCGCCGTGGCCGGGCCCGTCGGGCAGCCGATAATAACCCGCCTCGCACGCCATCGCGGTGTCGACATAGCGCAGGTTGCGGTCGAAGACCGAGTGCTGGTATTCGTGATAGGCGACCCCGCCGGCGGCCGCGGCGGCCTGCAGGCTGGCCGCCATGAACAGGCCGACGCCGATGGTCGCGTGGGGCATGAGCGCAGCGCCGCGCGCGGCCGCCAGCCGGGCGATCGCGCCAAACTGCGTCACGCCGGTGTGCGCAATTTCCGGCTGCACCACCGCGAGCGCGGCCGTGTCGAGCCGCCAGCCCGCCTCGTACACGTTGCGCCACTCCTCGCCCGCCGCGACCGGAACGCGCGGATGCGCCGCGACTCGCGCCAGTCCCGCGAGATCTTCCGGCGCGCACGGCGCCTCGGCGAAGCATGGTCGATACGGCGCGAGCTCGTCCAGGAGCTCCAGCGCCGCCGCGGCCTCGAATTGCCAGTGCAGGTCCACCATCAGCTCGACGGTGTCGCCCAGCGCCTCGCGCAAGGCGCGCATCTCCGCGACGATGCCCGCGCCCGCGACCGGCGCAGCGTACTTGATCGCCGCGTAGCCGCGCGCGACGAATTCCTGCGCCAGCGCGATGCGCCCGGGCAGCGTGGCCCGCGGCAGGCCCGAGACATAGGCAGGCATCCGCGCCGGCGCACTGCCACCCAGCCACGCGCACAGCGACACGCCGGCGCGGCGCGAGGCCAGGTCGCACAGGGCGATGTCGATGCCCGCCAGCGCGTCGCCGTAGTACCCGCCGCTCGCGCCGCGCACGCGTTGCAGGTCGTACAGGTCCTGCCAGATCGCGGCGGCGTCGTCCGGGGCCTGCACCACGCGGCCCACGACGAACGGCGCAAGCAGCCGATCGATGAGTGCCACCACCGCTTCGGGCGCCGCGATGCCGTAGGTCTCGCCCCAGCCGATCGTACCGTCCGCGGCCGTCGCCTTGACGATCACGGACATGTCGGCGCTCGGATAAACGGTCCGATTGCCGCGGCGGACGAAATATCCCTGCGCGTTGACCGACTCGCCCGGCAGCAGCGGACCTAGATAGGGCACGTCGCGCGGCAGGCGGACGACGCAGCATTCGAGCGCGGCGACACGACCTGCGCTCATGGGCGAGCGACGGGAGGGTCCAGCACGTCCGCAAGCTCCCCCAGGCATTCGCCGAGCTCGCGCTCGTCGCCGGCATCGAGCACAGGCCCTGCGGCGCGCTTGCCGGCGTGCGCGACGATGCCACGGCGGCGCAGCACCTCCTTGGTCAGCGACCAGCGGAACACCGCCTGCAGGTTGAGCACGGGCAGCATCCGGTTGAACAGCGCGCGCACGCCGGCCCGGTCGCCGCGGCGATGCGCAGCGAACAGCGCGACATGAAGCTCCGCGAGCTCGACGGCCGGCATCGTTCCGGTCGCGCCGCGTGCGAGCTCGTCGGTGATGTAACGTCCACCCGCCCCGCCCAGCACGCCGCGCAGGCTCGCCGGCGCGCCGTCGAGCAAACGCGAGATGCGCGCGCCCGATGGCAGCGCCTCCTCCTTCACGTACGCGATCGCGTCGACCCGGCCGGCCACCTCGAGCATGGTCTCGACGGACAACCCGCTGCCGGTGGGCGCGGGCGCGTTCTGGAGCATCAGCGGCACGTCGCCGGCGTCGGCCACTGCGCGAAAGAACGCCGTGACTGCGGCGACGTCGGTGCGGTCTTTCGGCGCCATCACCATCAAGGCGCTCGCGCCGACGTGCTGCGCCTGGCGCATGGCGTCCTGCGTGGTGGCCAGGTCCGTCGCCGACCCGCCGACCACGAGCGCGCCAGCGGGGCCGACGGCTTGGGCGACGACGTCGACGAGGCGCCCGCGCTCCGCTTCCGACAAGGTCTCGTACTCGCTCGCCACTCCCGGATAAACGACGCCGTCCACCCCCGCGCGCAGCGCGTAGCTGACGATGGCGCGCAAGCCGGCCTCGTCCGGCGCGCCGGCCGGGTCGAACGGCGTGGCCAGCACGGGCCAGACTCCTGTGACGGGTTTTTGCATGGCCGGAATTGTGCCGCAACGTGCTCGCGGGGCGATGCGGGGGGGGGGTCAAGTTACCGCGCGATCGGCCGATAGCCCATGGGTAAGCCTCAGCCGTCATGAAACCTACCCGCCCCTGCAGCTGGCCTCCCCGCCTGGATGTCGTGCTCCGCGCTCATGTGAGGACCGGCCGGCGTCGCCGTCCGCCGTCGCGGAGCGGCCGCGCCGTCCATCCGCTGCTCCGGGCGATCGCCCGCGCGCGCTGGTCGGGGCGTCCGGCCGTGCACCGGCGCTATGCGATGCCCACGCTCGCGCTGGAGCTCGCTCCGCCGGTCGGCTGATCGGCCGCAGGAGCGTCCGCAGGCGCGCCGCTCGCGCGCGCCTTAGCCTTAAGACGGCGTCGAGCGCGGGGGCGGCAGGCCCGCGTCGGCGGCGCGTCGGAACTGCCGCCGCGGAGCCGTGTCCGACGCGTGTCAATCCCGCGCGGCGCGCATGAGATGATGGCCGCCTTTCCGCGACCCCCGGGCCGCCGCACACGCCGGTACCCGTGCGCTTTCTCGACGATGTTTTCCGCGGCCTCGGCCGCTTCGCCCTCTGCGCGCCCTGCATGCTCGCCCCGCCGGCGCGGTGGCCGCACGCGCGCGCCGCCGGACCCGCATGACCGAATGGCTGACCGTCCCGACCCGCCGCCGGGACGCGATCTCCATCCCGATCATTTGGATCGCGGTGGTGCTGTCGCTGCTGATCCATGGCGGGTCCCTGTTCGTGACGTTGCGCCGGATGCACCCGCTGACCGCCGCGGAGCCGGCGCAGACCGACCAGACCAGCTCGCTGGCCGTGCAGCTGGCGCCGGCCCGGACCCGCGGCGAAACGGCCCCCGCGGCGCCGCCGCCGGCCCAGCCCACGGTCGTCGCGCAGGCCGCCCGGGTCGAGCCCCCGCGCCGTCCGCCCCCGGTCCGGATCCCCCGCCCGAGCGCGCGCCCGCCCGCGCCGCCCGTCATCACCACGGACCGGTCGCCTCCCGAGCCGGTCCCGCGGGTCACGCCGCCCGCCCCGCCTTCCACGACGCCGCGCAACGCCACTCCGCCACCGCCGATGGAGGGTGACCTCGCGTCGTACGTGGAGGCGCGCCGCCGCGCTCGGGGCGAGGTCTCCACGGCACCGGGTGCAACGCCCGACGCGCCGCCGGCCGAAAGCGACCGCGAGCGGCTCAACCGCACCGTGGCGGCGAACCTCGGGCTCAACAAGACGCCCACCTTCGGCTACGACCCCAAGAGCGCCGGCGGGCTGTTCCAGATCGTGCGGCTCGAGTACGACGCCGCGGACTTCTACTTTCTCGGGCTCAACAAGGACATCAACCGCAACGCCAAGCAGCTGATCGAGGTCCGGCGCGGCGCGGCGAGCGACATCCGCGTGGCCGTGGTGCGCCGGATGATCGGCATCATCCGCGACCAGGTCACGGGCGACTTCACCTGGATGTCGCGGCGCGGCAGCGTAGTCACGCTTTCCGCGCGGCCCGCCGACGACACAGAGCTGCAGGCGTACATCCTGCGGGACATCTTTCCCGAGGCGCGCGAGCTGCACTGACGGCGCCGCGTGCCGGGCGGTCCATAATCGCGGCTTTGCGCCGCATCCGTCGCGTCCTCAGGGAAATCCGCCGATGAGAAAGCTCCTGCTCCTGCTCGCGTGCCTCGCCGCGCAGTCCGCGCTCGGCCAGGCGTGTCCGGATCGCAATCTGCTCTACTGGCAGGCCTTCCCGGCCGGCGGCGAGTCCGACATCGCGGCCCGCCACCAGCAGGTGATCCTCAAGCGTCGGTGCCCAGCCATCGAGACGGTGGTTCAGTACAAGCCGGGCGCGGGCGGCGCGCTTTTGTGGGCGCAGATGAACCAGCTGCCGGCCGACGGCTACAACGTAGTCGGGATCAACCTGCCCCACATCGTTTTCCAGCCGCTAGAAGGCCAGGTGCAGTACAAGCTCGACGACGTCACGCCCGTGTTCTGGTTCCACTACACGCCCGACGCCCTGGTCGTCGCGGACAACAGCCCGTACAAGACCTTCGAGGATTTCGCGAGGGCGGCGAAGGCCAATCCCAATGCGATAGCGCTTGGCGGATCGGGACTCAACTCGGCCAACCACGGCGCGCACGAGCGGCTCAACGCGGCGTTCGGCTTCAAGACCACCTACGTGCCGTTCAAGGGGACCGGTGACATGACGACCTCCGTGCTCGGCGGCCACGTGGGCGGGGCGATGTCGTACACGGCCTTCGCGATCAACAACCACGGCAAGGTCCGCGCGCTGGCGGTGGCGATGGCGAGCCGGCACCCGCTGCTGCCGGACGTGCCCACGTTTCGCGAGCTCGGCGTGGACTGGGTGGACGGCGCCTATCGCGGCATCGGCGTGCCGAAGGGCACTTCCGCCGAGGCCAGGAAGCGGCTCTCGGAACTGTGGATGGCGATCAACACCGATCCGGAGATGAAGGACCTCGCCGCGAAGAGCGGCTTCGAGCTCGTGAACGTGGGCCTCGACCAGATGGACTCGTTCATGAAGGAGAAGACGGTGCTCTACACCGAAAGCGCGAAACGCCTCGGGCTCGGCAAGTAGGCGGGGCCGGTCGCGCGGCGCGGACGGGCTATGATCGCGGGCTCACGCGCCGGCTGGCGGCGCCGCTCGAAGTGGCTCGCGCCGCGGCCCGCCGTCCATCGCGCATCTTTCGCGTCATCTCATAGGAATCGCTCATGAAAAAGCCCACTGCTGCGAAACGCAAGGAACTGGAACAGGTCCGCAAGGCGCCGCTGGTCACGCCCACCGATCTCAAGCGCGCGGACACCAAGGACATCGCCGCCTCGATGAACGGCATCCTCGCCGACGTGTTCGCCCTCTACATAAAGACCAAGAACTTCCACTGGCACATGAGCGGCCCGCACTTCCGGGACTATCACCTGCTGCTCGACGAGCAGGCGGACCAGCTCTACGCGATGACCGATCCCATCGCCGAGCGCGTGCGCAAGCTGGGCGGATCCACGCTGCGCTCGATCGGCCACATCGCCCGCATGCAGCGCGTATCCGACAACGACGCGGAGTACGTCGAGCCGCTCGACATGCTCGCCGAGCTGCGCGAGGACAACAAGACGCTCGCCGCTCGGCTGCGCGAAGTGCACGACGTGTGCGACGACCACCGCGACATCGCGTCCGCGAGCCTGATCGAGGTGTGGATCGACGAGACCGAGCGGCGCACGTGGTTCCTGTTCGAGGCGAGCCGCCAGGGCGATTCGACCGGGCATTGAGCTGCGCATGACGGCGGACATCGGCCGCCGTCGCGGCGCTAGCCGAACGTCGGGGAAGCACGCATGGATACGCCCGCACGCCCCGTGACCGGCCCGGCGCCGGCCGCGGCGACGCCGGGCGGCCATGCACCCATCGGCCACACGCCGATGATGCAGCGGGGTTTGTATAGAGAGAAAATATCGTCATCTTTCGCAAACGTTTCGCAATGCGTTTCGCGGCACTAGGTGATCGACGTTCGTTCCGCTCGTGCCTGCACTGATTGACTGGCACAACACGCAGGACATGGTCGCGTACTCGCAGTGCGCGTCACGTTCCTACCGATGGCGGATGGGTTATCCCACACGCGAAACTGCCCGTTTGTCACGAGGTACCGCGATGTAGAGGGATGTGGCAGCGCGATGCCGCGCGGCGCTCTCGCGTGGTGGGTGCTCGCACGGAAGCCTGAAGTCACGCACCATCTGCCGTACTACCGAAGGCACGCCCCTACGGCGCCACGCAACAGTTATCGTCCTGGAATCCGGCAACAAATCGAGGTCGCCGTGCCGTTGTAGGTCACTATGGAACTGAGATTGCGGAACAGGCACCCGGTGGTGCTCGTTTCCAGCAAGTAGCCGCCTGCAATGTTGGCCGTGCCGGAGCAACTACTGCCGGTACGTGTGTAGCCAGCGGCACAACCGGGCAGCGCCACCAGCGTTTCCGAGCTCACCGGGATCGACGTCGCCGAGCTCGCCACCTGCGCGCATTGCAGCGCAGTCGCCACCGGCGCCGGGCGTTGCAGCTCGGCAAAATGTGGTGGCCAAGTTCGGAAAACTCGCAGGTGCGGGAGTCGAATTTGCCGCAGGCATCGCAGCCTCTCGGTTTATTCGTATCGCGAATTCAGCGGCGTAAGTCTTTGTCATCAAAGCACGCGGAACAAACCCGTTCAATGGCCATTCGATAGGTCCTCAAGGATCTGCGCAACGAGCCCCCAAACCAGCACCTTTCGAATCTGAATGCGGGGAATGTCCGGTTCAGGGAAGATTCAGAGTACTGCTGATATATCTGGAGGTGGCCGAGAGCCGCAGGTCCAAACGGCCGAGGCACGGCTTACCGCCATCAGGTCATTTGATCACGGCCTCCACTCCGGACCCCCCGCATCTCCTGCACCAGCGCCTTCGCCAATTCAATGACGTCCGCCTTGGCGGCAAGCGGCGGCGCCGCCAGCGCGCGGATGATCTCCCCCTGCCTGGGACTCTCAACCTGCCCATAGCTCAGAAAGGTCGTCAGGACCGTGTCGTGCCCCAGATTCTGGCTCCACGCCTTGAACTCCTCGGGGGTATGGCAGACAGACTGCCCTAGCCGGACGAGGGTGTTCCTGAAGCTGTGCGGGTTGAAGTAGGGCAAGCCGGCTCTGGCGAAGGCGTCCTGAAAGTTGGTGCGGATGCGCGTGGCGCTTCTCCAAAACGCCCGTTCCAGCCCCACGGCCTTGAACTGGCGAGACGGTCCCAGCGCAACGCGCGTTGCCGGGAAGAGCGGATCGTCATTCCCCCACAGCATTTCCTCCCGAAGAAACGCCACCCACTCCTCCACGATCCGGCGAATTTCGTCGCCGACGGGAAAGAAGTACGTGGTGAAGGTCTTGCTGAACTTGGTCTTGACTTCGCGCGGATCTTGCTCGACACAACCTGCTGCGAGGTTGACGTGCTTCAGCTTCATCGAGGCGATCGCGCTGTCCCTTGCGCCCGTCAGAAGCGTGAATGCGATTAGGGCACGGTCGCGACGCTAAATCGCACTCTCGGCCGGCATCTTCGCTATGACATGCTTCACCTGTTCAACAGTCGGGCCGACCTGCTCTCGCCTGGCCGTGGCCACGCGCACGTCTTTTTCCGACAGGTTGAAATAGTCCGCGTCGGAATACTGTAAGCGCGACTTGTACCCAGGCTGCCCCGCAAGCCAGTAGAAGAATCGTTTGACGTTCGCAAGGGTGGCATTCAGGGTCGTCTTGCTCAGCTTCTCACCGGTACGCTGCGCTTTTTGCTCGGTCAATCGCCTCTTGAACGCGATGGCCTGCTCGAAGTGGAACGCCCTGAAATCCCGATGACGGGTATCCACCTCGAAGCGCGCCAACGCCTTTGCCACCGCGTCCACCGTGGACTCGCTGTGGCGCTTCGCTTCCTTAAGGTAGGCGAAGTAACGGCGCTTGATCCGTTCGTTTTCGGCGTTGTGCGTTGTCATGGTCTTCTGTTCCCTATCTCAAGTCACTGTTCACGGAGGGCGCGGCGCTCTCGTCTATTCCCTGCTTACCAGCAACGCCCCCTTTTCAATAGCCTCATGCATCGCCCTGCAGCGCGGCTCAAGGCACTTGATAAATGGATGC
>JBBSEG010000039.1:0-44900 GCA_038239945.1 Burkholderiales bacterium | reverse complement strand
TCAGCCACTGCGCGGCGGAGAGCGCATCGAGGGCGCGCTGCGCCGGCGGGGCGCGCAGATAGGTGGGCAACGAATCCGTCAGCGCTGCGATGTCGGCATCGAGCGCCGGCAGCATGGCCTGCAGGTCGGCGGTGGCGTCGGCGAGCGAGTACGGTGCGCCGTCGAGCCACCACAGGGGAGCCGACCCGGGCGGCTCGTCCGCGAGCACGTCGTCGAGCGGCAGCCCCAATTCTGCCGCCAGCGCGCGAATGGCGGAATGCCCGGTGTCGATGAACTCGCCGCCGCGCGCGGCGATCGCCGCGCCGAGCGCGCGCCGCTCGGTGAGGCAGCGGCCCCCGACGCGCGGCGACGCCTCGAACAGCGTGGCCTGCACCCCGGCGCGAACCAGCGCGTCGGTTGCGCACAGTCCGGCCAAGCCGCCACCGACCACCACGACGCGCGCCGGCCGTGGCAGGTTCGCGGCCCACGCGCACGGGATGGCGGCTGCGAAACCGAGCGCAGCGCTGCCGCGCAGGAAGGCGCGCCGCCCTGGCCGCGTGGCGGTCGCGCCGCGCGCCCGCGCGCCGGCGCCGGCGAGCACCCCCATCAAGCGGCTGCGCATGCCCGGGGACCGGAGCCGTGGCGCGAGCGCTGCCTCACCGCAGGGGGGCTCCGGTGAGCGCAAGCACGAACGGCGTGGTGAAGGCGCCCGCCGCCGTGGTGAACACGATACCGGAGGCGACGGGTCCGGTCAGCGCATCGAACTGGCGCGCCATCAGGTAGACGTTGGCCCCGATCGGCAGCGCGGCGAGCAGCACGACCACGGACGTGTCGAGCGCGGACAGCCCGAGCAGCACCGCCAGCGCGTACACCGCCGCCGGCTGCACCAGGAGCTTGAGCCCGGCCAGCGCGGCGCTGATGCGCCACCCGGCGCGCACGCCGAACTCCGCGAGCCCCATGCCGAGCGCGATCAGCGACAGGGGCAGCGCGGCCTGCGCGATGAGCTCCATCGTCCGGTCGACGAACGCGGGCAGCGCGAAGCCTGTGAAGCCCCAGCCGGTGCCGGCCAGGATGCTCGCGACGATGGGGTTCGCCAGTACGCCGCGCGTCGTGTAGGCGAGGCCCCGGAAGGACAGCTCGCGATGGCGCGCCCACGCGACGGAGACCGTCACCAGCGTCCAGAGGATCAGCGAGTTGAACGCCAGCACGAGCGACACGGCCGGCAGCGCGTCCTCGCCGAGCGTCACTTGCGCGATCGGCAACCCGAGCAGCACGTTGTTCGAGAAGATGCCGCCCATCCCGAACACCGACGCGGACACGCCGTCCAGGCGGAACCACGCCGCCGCGACGAGGCGGCCCGCCAGGTAGACGATCAGGCAGCCGCCGAAGTACGCGGCCAGGATCCGCGGGTTGACGCGCGGCAGGCGCGAGAAGTCGCTCATCAGGCGGAACAGCAGCGCCGGCATGGCGACGGTGAACACGAAGCGCGTCAGCGCATCGGTAGCCGTGCGCGGCCAGCGCGCGAACGCCGACAGCGCGTAGCCGAACAGCACGAGCAGGAACAGCGGTGCGGTCAGTCCGACGAAGTGGGCGAGTCCGTTCATCCTCAGGTCGCCGGCGGCTGCTCCTGGCGGCGCGACGCGCGGGCACACATGGCGCGGACGGGGACTCAGCTCGCCCGTTGGCCCACCAGCGCAAGGAACTCCTCGCGGGTGGCCTGCGACTCTCGAAACGTGCCAACCACCGATGAGGTCACCATCACCGAGTTCTGCTTCTCCACGCCGCGCATCATCATGCACAGGTGGCGCGCCTCGATCATCACGCCGACGCCGGTCGCGCCGATCGTGTCCATGATCGCCTGCGATACCTGCTCGGTGAGGCGCTCCTGCAGCTGCAGGCGGCGCGCGTACATGTCGACCAGCCGCGCGAGCTTGCTCACGCCGAACACATTGCCAGTCGGGATGTAGCCGATGTGGCAGCGGCCGAAGAACGGCAGCATGTGGTGCTCGCAAAGGCTGTAGAGCTCGATGTTCTTCACGATCACCATGCTGTTGGCGGTCTGCGAGAAGATGGCGTCGTTGACGACCTCGGCGAGCGTGGTGCGGTAGCCGGAGGTCAGGAAGGCCATCGCGCGGGCGACGCGATCAGGCGTCTTGGCGAGGCCTTCGCGGGCGGGATCCTCGCCGAGGGCGACCAGAAGCTCGCGGGTGAGGTAGCTGACGCGGTCGAGGTCGACGGCCATCGCTCGAATTGACGGAAGGGGAAGCTGCGACGTTAGCACACGGCCGACGCCGCGCCGACCCGCGCAGCGCGCCGTCCTAGCGGCTCCTACGGTTGCGCGAGCGCGGCCGCTCCGCCCGGTCGCGCGCGGCTTGCCGCAAGCGTATCGAGCGCGGCGCTCACCGCGCGGTCGAACAGCGGCACCGGCTCGACGATCAGCGCGGCGCGTCCGGCGCTCAGCTGGTAGGCGAGGTCCTCGGGCGAGTAGATGAACGCCCGCGCACGCGAGCGGCTCGTGAAGATGTACTTGGTGCGCAGCGGGCTGATCCAGGTGAGCCGCGCGTTGATCGGGGCGCCCTCCACGCGGAACTGCAGCCACGTGCCCGGCACCATCTCGTTGACGTAGTCGTGCACGTTCGCGACCGGGAGGGGGCGCGTGACCGGGCCTTCCGGCAAGGGCTCGCCCGGCTTGGCCGGCGCCCGCTCCCTGGGCTTGATCGCCGCGATATGCAGCTGGTAGAGCGCGTCGAAGAACGCCTTCGCGCGCTCGGCTGGAACGGCGAGCGACTGCGCGCCGCGGCGCAGGGTGCCGATGAGCGCCGGGATCATCTTGGTGAGCCGCGCCTTTTGCGCCGTGCGCTCCTTGGCCACAATGCTCCACAGCATGTCGTCGAGCGTGCGCAGCGCCGCCTGCACCGGCGCGGCATTGACGCCGTCGCTGTCCACCAGCGACGCGGTGTAGTCCACCCACACGGTTTCAGCGAACGAGCGCACGTCGAACGGAACGTCGAGCCCGGCGAGCTTGTCGCGGATCTGTGCGAGCACCTGCGCGCGGTCCTTGCCGGATTCCTCGGCGGACAGGGCCTCGTTGACGTCCTTGGTGAGCGCCTCCTCGGTGGTGCGTCGATCGCTGTCCATGAAGCGTGCGAGCTTGGCGTCCGCCTGCTCGAACACCGCCATGTCGATCTCGAAGTCGCGACAGACCTCGTCGATGACGAGCGTGGCGGTGGTCGAGAACGCCCGGTGGTAGGCGTCGTCGGTGCCGGCGCCCACCGCGGCCTCGGCGAAGTGGTCGAGCAGCCGCCGTGCGGCGTGCTTCTTGTCGGAGAAGAACGCCCGATCGAGCAGGGCGGCCTTGAGGATCGGCACCTGCATCCGCCCGAACAGGCTGCGCAGCGTCTCGGGAATCGAGCCGTCGCGGAAGACATAGTCGAACAGCAGCGCGATCACGTCCATCGTGATGCGGTCGGTCGGGTTGGCGATCTGGTCGGCGACCGCCGTGCGGATGTGCGGAATGAGGTTCAGCGGGATGATCGCGCCGTCGCCGCCGGCCGCGCCCTGCGGCATCGCCTGGGCCAGCGCCGTGCGGAGGTCGAGCCGCTGCCAGGCGCCGAGCATGTTGAACAGCGGCGTCGACGTCCCGAGCGCCATCATCGGGTCGAGGCCCGGAAATTCGCCGGGCTCACCCCCGCCAGCCGCGGGCGCCTGCTGGGCGAGGCGGGCCAGCGCGGACAGGCCGGCGAGGATATCGGCGGTGGGCACGAACGCGGGCGCGGGAACCGTCACGTTCGACAGCGGATCGGCGGGCAGGACCAGGGCGAGCGGGTCGTCTTCCGGGGGCGCCGGCCGCGCCGCGGCGTGGCCGCGCTCGTCGAACTGCAGCCCCGGCGCCTGCCCCGGCAGCGACAACGACTCCGGCACGACCACGTCGGGGACCTGGCCGACTTCCGCCAGCATCCGGCTGAATGCGGGAAACAGCTCGGTGTCGTCCTGCGGGCGCCATTCGCTGCGGGCGCGTAGCGCGGCCTTGATCTCCGGCAGCACATGCCGGTCCGCCAGGAACCGGTTGAGCGAGATGTAGATCTTGTTGATCGCGGGGGTGAGATCGGCGGTAAGCCGCTCCATCACCGGCCGCCAGATGCGCGGATTGGGGTAGATCGCGCGCGAGGTCGAGCCCACCGCATCGAGGATGTAGTCCGGCGCGAACGGGTTGTCGATGTCGCGGAAGTTCTTCTCGGGAATGAGCGCGTCTACGCGCAGGTCGAGCGCCGCGAGCTCCTTGGTCACGAAGCGCCGCAGGAAGCTGGTCGAGGTCGTCAGCGCGGCCTGCTTCTCATGGTCGAAGGCCGTCAGCACCTTGAGCGTGGCGACCGACGCATCGGCATCGAGCCGGCGTCCCTTGCGCTTGTGACCGGCGAGGCGCTTGGCGAACAGCTGGTCGAGCGTGCGCTTGAATTGCTCCATCCATTCGCCGCGCTTGTTGCGGAATCCCTGCACCTCGCCGTCCGCTATGTGGCTCTCGTTCTCGAAGAGGTCTCCCGACATCTCCAGCGAAGAGCGCACGACGTCGTGCAGCTTCATCGCGTATTGCGTGTAGCAGCTCTGGAGCAGCCCACGCGCCTCGGCCGGCGTCAGGCGCAAGTCGGCGTCGGCAGGATCGGCGGTCTCCAACGCGGCAAGGGGGGGAGGGCTGGACATGGGCGCGGTCGCTCGACCCCGGATTGTAGTCGCGTGTACCACCCCGCGCTGCGATGGTGCGCCGGCGGCGTGGCCGGACGGCCGGTTGGGCCGGACGCGCGGCCCGGCTGGTGCCGGACGGCGCGCGGTGCCGAAGCACGCGTGCGGCGCGCCCAACCAAATATTCCGATGCGCGGGGGTTTCCCAGCAGCGCGTGTTTGAGGCACGATGCGAGCGCGGCGCTGCGTCGCGGCCTCGCGATTCGCGCGGCCGCTTGCGCCATTGCGAGGATCGCGACTCATGGCATGCCCGAATTGTGGCAAGGAGAATCCGCCCGGCACGCGCTTCTGCGTGCACTGCGGAACCGCCCAACCTGCGACGCCTGCGGCGGCATCGCCACCGCTCCCGTCCGACGACATCATGGCGGGGCTGGGAGCGGCCGGCGGCGGCAGCGCCGCGCGCTCCGATACCGCGGCGACCCTTCGTTCCGACCCGAGCGGTTCGGAGACGATCCTGATCCCCCGCGGCGCCACACGACCGCCGCCCTTCGTTCCGGCGCCGGAATTCGACCTGCCGCCGCCCGCCGCGGATACGGTGCCGCCGCCGCCGGCCTACAACGCCGCTTCGTCCGGTCGCAAGGGGATGTTCGTGGTGCTGGGTTTGGCGCTGCTCGGCGTCCTGGGCATCGGCGGCTTCTTCGCCTACCAACTGTCGCGCGACCACGCCCGTGAAGCCGAGGTTGCGTCGGCCGGCGCGCGCGACACGACTCCGCCCCCCGTCGCTGAACCCGCGCCGTTGTCGTCCGGTCCGGGAACCACAGGGGTGGATGCGACGCCAGATGCCGTGCGCTCCGACGCGCCGGCTGAACCGGCGCGGGTCGATGTTCCCGTCCCGGTGGACACCGCCCCCGCGGTCCCGCCGGTCGGGGCGGCGCCTGCGGGCTCGCCCGCCCAGGAGCTGCCTGCCGTGGGGAACGGGCGACCCGCGCGCCAGCCGCCCCGGGCGCAACCGCCGCGCACTGATGCTGCTCCGACGCCGACGGTGCAGCCGCCCGCGGCTCCCGCACAGGTCGCGCCCCGGCCGACCCCGGTCCCGACGGCGCGTCCGCCTGCGCCCGCTCCCGTACCCACCGACCGCTGGGCGCAGATGGGCGACGAGCTCAAGCGCTGCTCGCGCGAGGACTTCATCAATCGTGTCGTCTGCGACCAGCGGGTGCGGTTGCGCTTCTGCGACGGCTACTGGGGTCGCGTCGCGCAATGTCCAGGCACCGCCAACGCCGATCACGGCCAGTGATCCGCACGCTCTAGCGCTCCCCTCGGGTGTCCGGTTGTAGGCCGGCACCCGACACCGCTTTCCTCCGCACACCGATGATCATCGGCGCAGCCGCTCGCTAGTCTCAATGGTTCAAGCCGCCGGCCAATCCGCTCGACGCTCCGTCGGGCGCAGCACGTACCGGCGCACACGAACGGGACACCGGATGGCGAGCATCGTGGCGGGCACCTTCGACACCGAGGCGGAGGCGGAGCGCGCGCTTGCCGAGCTCCGGCAGGCGGGCGTGGGCGCCGGCGATCTCGACACGTTTGACGTTAGCCCGCCCGGACGCCACGACACGCTGCCGCTCGGCGGCGACGAGCAGGCCGACCCCGAGGCGAAAGGTGGCGGCATGGGTGCCATCACGGGCGCCGTGGTCGGGACGGCGGTCGGCATCGTCGCCGGCCTTGCAGCCGCCCCACTGATCGGTCCGGCGGCCATAGCGGGTGGTCTTGCGGCCGGCGCCTATGTCGGTTCGATGGCCGGGGCGGTGAACACGATGGGCGACCACGCGGGCACGGGTCCGAGGCTGCGTCCGGCCGGCGTGCTGGTAGCCGTGCACACGGCTAGTGCGGGGGCCGTCGATGTGGGCACCGCAATCGACCGGTTGCGGTCATGCGGCGCGCGAATGATCGAGCGCGCCACGGGCGCGTGGCAAAACGGCAAGTGGACCGACTTCGACCCCGTCCTTCCTCCCGACGTTATCGAGGCGCATGCCGCATGAGCCATCCGCCCGGCTCACCCTACGTTACAGATTCGAGGAGTCATCCATGGCCCGTCCCCCCGCCGCGCTGAGCCGGTTGCGCGGCCGCATTCCGGCGCTCCGCCGTCGTCAGGAAGGCCGCTGGGGCTACATCCTGGCGTGGCTGGTAGGGGTGCCCATTCCGATCCTGATCCTCATCTACCTGCTGCGCGGCTGCACCTAGGCTCTGTCAGCCGTGGGGACCTAGCCGCGTCCCACAAACGGCATCTTGGTGGCCATGATGGTCATGAACTGCACGTTCGCATCGAGCGGCAGGCTGGCCATATAGAGCACCGCGCTCGCGACGTTGCCTACGTCCATGAGCGGCTCCACCGCGATCGTTCCGTTCGCCTGCGGCACCCCACTGGCCATCCGCGCCGCGAGTTCCGTGTGGGCGTTGCCGATGTCGATCTGGCCGCACGCGATGTCGTGCTTTCGCCCGTCGAGCGAGGCGGCCTTGGTGAGACCGGTGACCGCGTGCTTCGTGGCGGTGTAGGGAGCCGAGTTGGGCCGCGGCGCGTGCGCCGAGATCGATCCGTTGTTGACGATCCGCCCGCCTCGTGGCGCTTGCGACTTCATCGCGCGGAACGCCTCCTGCAGGCACAGGAATGTTCCCGTCAGGTTGATATCGACGACCGCCTGCCACTGGGCAAGCGTCAGCTCGTCGAGCGGCACGGCCGGCGCGCCGATGCCCGCATTGTTGAACAGCAGATCCACGCGGCCCCAGCGGTCCTGCACGGCGGCGAAGAGGGCGCGCACCGACGTAGCGTCGGCAACGTCGGTGGGCACGGCGAGCGCGCGCGCGCCCGCGTCGGCCGCCGTTTCCTCGAGTGGCGCGCGTCGCCGGCCCGCGAGGCCGACGTGATAGCCCGCGCCGAGTAGCGCACGGGCGACGGCGCGGCCGATGCCGGAACCGGCGCCGGTGACGATGGCAATCTGCGGGCGGCTCGGGGTCATCGCTCGATCCATTGGAAGCGGCTGGGGCGGCGATGTTAGCGCATTGTCGGCGGCGGCCACGCGCACGGCTAAAGCGTGCGCGAACGGCGGGCGCGCGGGACGGTTTAGCCGTGCGCGCGCCGCAGCGCCGTTGGCGCGACCGTCGATGCGCCCGCCGGAGCCGGGCTCGCGGCGGCGGGCGCGACGCCCGGCTGCTGCGGCCCGGCGAACGGCGCGGGCAGCGCGATGCCGTAGCCCTGCGCAAAGTCGACTCCCGCGAGGGCCAGGGCAGCGCGGACGCCCTCCGACTCGACCGACTCTGCGATCGTTGCCTTGCCCATCACGCGCGCGATCCGATTGATGGCATCGACCATGGCGGCGTCGACCGGGTCGTCGAGCATGCCCTTGACGAAGCTGCCGTCGATCTTGAGGTAGTCGACAGGCAGGTGCTTGAGATAGGTGAACGACGACACGCCGACGCCGAAGTCGTCCAGCGCGAAGGGGCAGCCCAGGGCGCGCAGCGCGCCGATGAACTCCGCCGCGCGCGAGAGGCTGGTCACGGCAGTGGTCTCGGTGATCTCGAAGCAGATCGACGCGTACGGCACGCGGAAGCGGTCGAACTGCTCGCGCACGTATGCGAGGACCGATTCGTCGCCGATCGACGCGCCGGACAGGTTGATCGCGTAGGTGCCGGGCCCGGTGCCGCGCGCGGCGAGCGTGGCGAACGCCGTGCGGATTACCCACCGGTCAATGGCCGGCATGAGGTTGTAGCGCTCGGCCGCCGGGATGAAGGCCATCGGCGGGATGACCTCGTTGCGCTCGTCTAAGAGCCGCACGAGGAGCTCGTGGCTGACCGGCCCGTCGCCGTGCAGCGGAACGATCGGTTGGGCGTAGAGCAGCAGGCGGTTCTCCGCCAGCGCGCGGTGGATGCGGTTCACCCACTCCATCTCGCCATGGCGCAGCGCGACCTCGCTGTCCTCGGGGCGATAGTTCTGCACGCGGTTGCGGCCCTTGTCCTTCGCCATGTAGCACGCGGCGTCGGCCGCCGACAGCACGCCGGACAGCGTGCGGGGACCCTGCGTGACATTGACCACGCCGATCGACACGCCGATCGCGAACGTGCGGCGGTGCCACGTGAAGCGGAAATCGGCGATGCTGCGCCGCAGCGTCTCAGCAATGCGTAACGCAGGCTCGGGCGGGCATTGCTCGAGCAGCACGCCGAACTCGTCTCCGCCCAGACGCGCGAGCGTGTCGCCTTCGCGCAGGCGCGGCCGCAGGAGGGCGCCGATCTGGCGGAGCAGCTCGTCGCCGGCCGCGTGCCCGCACGTGTCGTTGACGACCTTGAACTGGTCGAGGTCGAGGTAGAGGACAGCGTGGTGGACGTCGCCGTCCCGCGCGCGGTCGAGCGCCGCGCGCAGGCGCAGTTCGAACTCGCGGCGGTTGAGGAGACCCGTCAGCGCATCGTGGCTCGCGAGGTGCGACAAGCGCGCGGCGTACAGCCGCTCGCGGCGCATGTCGTGGAACACGATGACGGCGCCCACGATGCGCCCGCCGCGGTCGCGGATCGGCGCGATGCTGCGGTCGATGGCGATGGGCGCGCCCTCGCGCGGCATGAGCGCGAGGCCGCTTTCCGATTCGACCGTGCGGCCTTCGCGCAGCACGCATGTGATGACGTCCGGCAAAGGAGCGCTGGTGTTCTCGCTCACCGCCACGAAGACGTCGCCGACCGGCCGGTTCTGTCCGGCGTCGTTGCGCCAGCCGGTCAACTGCTCTGCGACCGGGTTGAGATATTCGATCCGCCCCTGCAGGTCGACCGTGATCACCGCGTCGGCGATCGACGCTAGCGTGACTTGCGCGCGGTCGCGTTCCTCGAACAACGCACCTTCCGCACGCTTGCGGTCGGCGATGTCGGTGAGCGAGCCGGCGAAGTGACGCGCGCCAGCGGCCGCGCCCACCGACCGGCCGCGACAGCGAAACCACCGGTAATCGCCGGCCTGCGTGCGCAGCCGCAGGTCGAGGTCGAACGGGGCGCCGTGGCGCAGGTGATTGCGCAGGCTCGCGACCATCGCGTCACGGTCGGCCGGGTGCATGCGGCGCAGGAATGCGCGCGGTGTGTCGTCGATGGACCCCGGCGCGTAGCCCAGGAGCTCGGCAAAGCGCGACGACAGGAACAGCGAGCCTCCCCCTAAGTCCCAGTCCCAGATGCCGTCGGAGCTGCCGCTGACCGCCCGGTCGAACCGCGCCTCGCTCATCCGCAGCGCCTGCTCGAAGGCTTCCGCCGCGCGCAGCAGCCGGCCCGTGCGAACGAGCGCGAATACGACCAGCGCGCCCGCGACCACGATGTTGATCGCCGTGAGCAGCCGGTCGACCGTGCGCGACGCGTCGCTCATGGTCGCGGAGAAGCGTTCCTCTAGCGGCGTGAGCGCGGCGTCGATCTCGCGCATCCGACCGAGCAGCGGCACGAGCGCCTCCGGAGGAGCGTCGCCCAGCACCGCTGCGTGGATGCTCGAGGCGACGCCGTCGAGCTCGACGATCATGGCGTCCGCCTCGGACCAGTAGCCGATGGCGCGGGCCATGAACGGCACGTCCCTGAAGTAGCGGTAGAGCCGCACCATGCCGGGTACGTCGTCCGCGTGGTTGCGTCCGGCGAGGAAGCCCGCGCGCGCCCGCGCGTAGTCGAGTGCGGGAACGTCGAGCGCGAGCCTCGCCTCGCGGTCGCCGAAGATCACCGCCACCGAGGCGCGGTAGACGTCGAAATCGGCTTGCGCACGAGTGCGCACATAGCGTCCAAGATACTGGACCGCAGTCTTCTGCGCCTTCGACCAGAGGCTCTCGCCGCCGACATAGGCGCGCACTGCGGACATGACGCTCAGGCTGGCCGCCGCGAGGATGAGCATCAGCGCGACGATGGCGACGAACGGCCAGATGATGCGCAGCAGGCGCGCCCCTGCAGCGCGCGGGTTCGGGGCGGAGGCCATGACGCGGACGAGTGTACCGCGCATCGCGCGGGCCGCCGATCGTCCCGATGGGCGTCCTCGCGGCGCTCCACGGGCGCCCGGCGCAACGCGCGTTCAGGCGGCTGGACGCGCGGCGAGCGTCGCCGCCACGGGCCGCCATGGCGCGGGCGGCGGGGGCCGCGCCAGCTCGCGCGCGGCGCTCCAGGCCACGTCCGCGGCCGGCTCGCTCCAGACGCGCAGGTGCAGCTCCGACAGCGCGACGGGATCGCCGACCAGCCGTCCGCGCTCGGCGGGTGCCAGTCCTGCGAGTCCATCGCGCAACGCGCGCTCCACCAGCGCGGCGCGCGCGCGGCGCGCGCTTGCCGGCACGCGAAAGCGCGCGGTTCCGTGTGCGGCCATGAGCGCGTTGAGCATCGGATCGACGACGGCCATCGCCGCGTCGGCCGGCGGGAGCGCGCGCTTGACGTAGCGGCGCGTGGCGCGAATCACGGCCGGCGGGCGCGCCTCCTCGGGAATGAGAAAGTAGCGGCGCCGCCGCAGACGCCGGCCAAGTCCGACGCGGCTCGTGTAGACGGACAGCGGGATGGACAGGATGAGGGCGCCGACGACCGGCAGCAGCCACCACAGGTACGCCGGGTTGAGCCACCACACGAACGCCGCCCAGCTCGTGCCGAGCAGCGTGTGCACCGCGTGCCGGGCGAGTGCGTCGCCCCAGGACGTCTGCGCGTCGTCGCGCGGCGGCGAGCGCCACCGCACCGATCGGCCCGCGAGCGCCGTCAGCACGAACTGCGTGTGGAACAGCATGCGGATCGGTGCCAGCAACGCCGAGAGTGCCATCTCCCCGACGAGGCTTGCACACAGGCGCGCGCGGCCGCCGTAGCCGGCCGGCTCGCGCGCGGCGATCAGCACCCCGGCGAGGATCTTGGGCAGGAACAGCAGAAGCGCGGTCGCCGAGAAGAGCGACACAGCCCATTCGGGGCGCCATTGCGGCCACACCGGGAAGAGCTGGTAGGGCTCGGTGAAGTACTCGGGGATCGACAGCTCGTGCACGGACAGCATCACCGTGGACAGGATGAGGAACGCGAACCACAGTGGCGCGGACAGGTAGGCCATCACGCCGGTCATGAACACGGCGCGGTGCGCCGGATGCAGGCCCTTCATCAGGAACAGGCGGAAGTTCAGGAGATTGCCCTGGCACCAGCGCCGGTCGCGCGACAGCTCGTCGATCAGGTTGGGCGGCATCTCCTCGTAGCTGCCGGGCACGTCGTAGGCGATCCACACCGCCCACCCGGCGCGGCGCATCAGCGCGGCTTCGACGAAGTCGTGCGACAGGATCTCGCCCGACAGCGCGCCGCTGCCCGGCAGCCGCGCGAGCGCGCAATGGCGCATGAATGGCGCGACGCGGATGATCGCGTTGTGGCCCCAATAGTGCGATTCGCCGAGCTGCCAGAAGTGCAGCCCCGCGGTGAAGAGGGGACCGTAGGCCCCGGTCGCGAACTGTTGCACGCGCGCATACAGCGTATCGCGCCCGGCCGCGCGCGGCGCCGTCTGGATGATGCCGACGTTGGGGTTCGCCTCGGCCATCCGGACCAGCGCGGTGAGGCAGGCACCCGTCATCACGCTGTCGGCGTCCAGCACCACCATGTAGCGATAGTTGCGGCCCCAGCGCCGGCAGAAATCGGCGATGTTGCCGCTCTTGCGCTTGATCCGGTGCTGGCGCCAGCGGTAGAAGATGCGGCCGAAGCCCTCGACGGCGCGGCAGAGCGTCATCCACGCCTCGACCTCGGCGACGCGGGTGTCGGCGCCGCCGGTGTCCGACAGCACGAAGAAGTCGAAGCGGTCGAGCGCGCCGGTCTCCGCGAGCGATTCGTAGGTCGCGCGCAAGCCGGCGAACACGCGCGGCACATCCTCGTTGCAGATCGGCATCACGATCGCGGTGCGCGCATCGGCGGGGATGGGCCGGCGGGCGCCGCCGTTGCGCAACGCGGCCGAGATCGCATGCCGATCGCGGCCGCGGGCCAGCAGCGCGAAGCCCGCGAGCGCGGTCCAGAACCCCGCCGAGATCCAGCCGAACAGGATCGCGAACAGCACCAGCGTGGCGATCTCCAGCGCTTGCGTGCCGTGATAAGGCAGAACGTTGGTCATGAAGGCGGTGGCGATCCACGTCTGCGCGATGATCAGCGCGAGGAGCACGATGCGCCGCCGCGCCGCGGCATGGCTCCAGCGGCCGCGGGGATCGGGCGACTCGATCTGCGCGGCGTCGTCGCGCGTGCCATGCACGCCACTCGTGCGGCGCAGCTCGACCGCGCGGCCGCGCCAGCGCAGCCGCGCCGCCCAGCGTGCGCCGGGCCACGCCCGTGGCGCCATCGAGGCGCGGGCCAGCGGCGGGGTGGTGCCGAGCCGCTCGCGGCCATGCGCATCGTGCGCGAGGACCGGTCCTGCCGGCGTGCGCGCCGCGCCGTAGCCGAGCGCGACACGTGCGCGTACCGAGTCGTACGCCGCGACGGCATGCTCGGCGGTCCCGCCCGCGAGCGCCTGGTGCACGGCCTGCAGCGCATGGGCGGGATCCTGGTCGGGCTCCAGCGCCCGCGCCATCAGCTCGCGCCGCCGTTCGGCGACGACCGGGAGGCGCTCGACGTAGCGGGTGGCAAGCGTGCCCGCGCGCTCCGCGCGTCCGCGCGTGGTCGCCGCGAGATCGGCCAGCCCCGCCAGCGGCGGCGCGCTCATGTGGGCGGGACCACGTAGCTCCAGGTCTCCGACAGCGTGACCGATTGATGCCGCAGGAACGCGCGCATCTCGATGGGCTTCTTGTCGTCGAGGCGGCGGAAGCGCAGCGTCGCGCGCCAGCCGCCAGTCGCTTCGTTGCGATAGCTATTCACCTCGACGATCTCAGCATTTGCATCGACGGTGAAGACCGCCTCGACGGGCGCATCCGCGGGCAGCTTGCGCAGCGCCGGGCCGTCGAAGTCCAGCACGTACGACAACGACTCGTCGGACTTGCGCACGTAGCCATGTCCGCGCCGGGTCTGCGTGACCCATGCGAGCGGCGGACGCGTCTCGGTCTCGCGCTGCCACAGCAAGCGGTACTCGATGTCCAGCGGCTGCAACGGCGGCGGGGGCGCATCCGGCACCCAGTAAGCAACGATGTTGTCGTTGGTCTCGTCCGGCGTGGGGATCTGCACCAGCTCGACCCGGCCGGCGCCCCATTTTCCGCGCGTCTCGACCCAGCCCGACGGGCGCAGGTCGTAGCGGGCCTCGAGGTCCTGGTAGCTCGTGAAGTCGCGGTCGCGCTGCTGGATGCCGAAGCCCAGCGGGTTCACCGTGGCGAAGGACGTGACGAGCAGCCGGCGCGGATTCACGAGCGGGCGCCAGAGCCATTCGCCGGAGCCGGCCTGGACGGACAGCCCGTCGGAGTCGTGCACTTCCGGCCGATAGTCTTCCACGGCGGGCCGGCTGTTTTCGCCGTGCAGGAACATGCTGGTCAGCGGCGCGACGCCCAGCTTGGTGACATTCTCGCGCAGGAACACCCGGGCGCGCACGTCCACGGCCGTTTCGCCGCCGGGCTTGAGGACCAACCGGTAGGCGCCCGTTGCACGCGGCGACTCGAGCAGCGCGAACATGCGGAGCTCCCGCGCGTTCGCATCGGGCCGCTCGATCCAGAACTCGGTGAAGCGCGGGAACTCCTCGCCGGACATGATCCCGGTGTCGAGCGCGAGACCGCGTGCGGAGAGCCCGTAGCGCTGACCCTTGCCGAGCGCGCGGAAATAGCTCGCGCCGAGGAAGACGAGGACTTCATCCTTGTATTTAGGCGTGTTCACGGCGTAGTGCACGCGAAACCCGGCGAAGCCGAGGCCGCGCAAGCGCTTCGCTTCGAGCGCATTCTTGCCGTAGTCGAACAGGTCGGGGTCGAAGCGAATTTCGCGCACCGAGTCGCCGGCGAGCTCGTGCAGCCGGACCGGCTGCTCGTAGTAGAGGCCCTGATGGAAGAACATCAGCTCGAACGGCAGTCGCGCGGTGCGCCAATACGCCTTCTCCGGTCGAAAGCGGATGTCGCGGTATTGATCATAGGTCAGCCCCTGCAGCTCCTTCGGCAGCGTGCCTTCGGGCTTGCGATACGGGGCGGCCGCGAGCGCGCGCGCGCGGGTTGCCACGTCGTCGAAGCCGAAGGCCGCGACCGGCGCGGGGGTCGCGGCCAGTAGCGCCGCGGCGAGGGCGATGACGAGCGAGGAAAGGCGGGACACTCGAGACGGGTTCCGGTCGCGAAGCCGCGCCAGTATAGGTTGCCGGAGTGGGCGGCGAGCCGTCGACGCGGAACGCGGCGCTGCGCCTTGGGGCACGGCGCACGACCTCCGGGCACGGTCCGGCTAGCGGTCCGCGCTCCGGCAACGCCTTGAAGGAGGGCCGCGGTCGGGCTTGGCTCGGCTAAAGCGCGGACGTCGCCGGCGCGTCGCGCGGGGCGTTAGCCGCCTGGTCGACGGACCTCACCGCTGCGGCGATGCCGCTCGGGCAATGGCTTGCCTACGGGTCGATCAGAAGCAGACCCGCCCGCCGACGTGGCGACCGAATCCGCCCGCGCAGATGCGGGGGCCCCAGTAATAGGGCCGCGGTCCATAGAAGTAGGAGCCGTAGTAGGGACCTTCCGCGTAATAGGGCGCGGCATAGTAGGGTGAGCCATCGTAGGGCGCGGCATAGTACGGCGCGGCATAGGACGGCGCGGCATAGGACGGTGCTGCGTAGACCTCCTCGCGAACCAAGGGCCGCGCCTGCGTGTAGGTGGCCGGGGCTGGGGCAAGGCCCGCCGCCTGCTGCTTCAGCTGCCACTCGCGCCAGCGCAACAGGCGGTCGGCCTCCTCGGCGTTGATCTCGCCGCGCGATACGCGGCCATTCACCTCGACCCGGTACAGGTCGATCTGCCGGGCGACGTCGGCCGACGGCGCGGCGGTCGCCCCCGGCGGGGCGGGCGGCGCGGTGGCGGCGGAGGCGACTCCACCGGCAAGACCCGCCGCCAGACCGGCGGCGGCAACAGCGAATGCGAAGCGATTCATGATCTCTCCCGCGAATTCAGCGTGACTGATGCTCATTTGGACTGGCGCCCGGCAGCATAGGTTCGGACGAAGCGCCGGACGCGGACGGTCCCTCCGGCTGAACGGGCCGTCGGACCGGACGGTTGACGTGGCACCCGACGGTGCAACGGATCGTTACAATCAGTCCTGCCGATCGCCTCATCCGATGCCCGACCTCAACGAATTGCTCGACAAGAACCGTGCTTGGGCTGCCCGCGTCCAGGCCCGCGATCCCGGCTTCTTCGCGCGGCTGGCCGCGCAGCAGACTCCCCGTTACCTGTGGATCGGGTGCTCGGACAGCCGCGTGCCGGCTAACGAGATCGTCGACCTGGATCCGGGCGAGGTGTTCGTCCACCGCAACGTCGCCAACGTCGTCGTGCATACCGACCTCAACTGTCTGTCGGTGATCCAGTATGCCGTGGACGTCCTGCGCGTGCCGCATGTAATCGTCTGCGGTCACTACGGCTGCGGCGGCGTGAGCGCGGCGCTGCACGCCGAGCGCCATGGGCTGATCGACAACTGGCTGCGGCACGTGCAGGACGTCGCGGCGCCGCATGCCGCCGCGCTGGCGGCGCTGCCTGGCACCGAACAGCGCCTCGATCGACTGTGCGAGCTCAACGTGCTGGAGCAGGTGCTGCACGTCTGCGAGACGACGATCGTGCAGGACGCGTGGGCGCGCGGCCAGCCGCTCACGGTGCACGGCTGGATCTATGCGCTGGCCGACGGCCTGCTGCGCGATCTCGACACGCGCATGGAATCGACGGCCGGGCTGCCGGCCGTCCATGCCCGCGCGCTCGGGGCCCTGGGCTGAGCGGACGATCGAACCACCGACCGAACCACCGTTTGAACCAGAGCGGAACCAGAGCGGAACCACCGCGGAACCACCGCGGAACCACCGCGGAACCACCGCGGAACCACCGCGTGAGGTCCGCGGCCATCCCGCGGTCATCGCCGGCCGCCGACCGAACGTTGAATGGGAGCACCGACGCGCGCCAACGGCGCGTGGATGACCCACTCCGTCCGCCGCCGCCCCTGCCGGGCTGCGGCGTCCGCCGTGCGACAACGAACGACATGGCGCGGCGCGATGCGACGCCGCGCGGAGGAGCGAGACGATGATTTTCCACGGACCTAGCCCGGCATTTGGCGCGCCTTTGCGCCGACCCAGCGATCGCGGCCCGCGCGCGGGCGCCGCGCGGCGATGCAGGCGGTGGGCCGCGGCCGTGGCGGTCCTGCTGGTCGCGCTGAGCGGCGCGGCGAGCGCCGATCCACCGGCGCGGGTGATGCGCCTTTCCTACGTGACCGGCGCGGTGAGCTTCGCGCCTGCGGGCAACGACGATTGGCTGCTCGCCGTCGTCAATCGCCCGATCGTCCAGGGTGACCGGATGTGGGTGGATCGGGGCGGGCGCAGCGAGCTTGAGCTCGGCAGCGGTCTGCTGTGGCTCGGTGCCGGCACCAGCCTCAATGTCGTGGGCCTCGACAATAACCTCACCCAGCTCGAGGTGACGCAAGGCGACCTGTCGGTGCGCGTGCGGCGGCTGGCCGCGGGCGAGACGTTCGAGATCGACACCCCGAACCTGGCATTCGTCGTCACACGTCCGGGGCGCTACCGGATCAGCGTCGACGAGCGCGGCGGATCGACGCTCGTCGCGGTGCGCGACGGCGCGGGCGAGGTCTACGGCGAGCGCGCATCGTATGTCGTCGCGCGCGGGCAGTCCTATCGCTTCTACGGCACCGACGTCCGCGACAGCGAGTTCTACGCGCTGCCGCCGCCCGATGCGCTCGAGCGCTTCGCGGCGGACCGCGATCGCCGCTTCGACCGCTCGGTCTCGTCGCGCTACGTCTCGGCCGACGTGATCGGCTACGAGGAGCTGGACCGCTACGGCGCATGGTCGGCTGTCCCCGACTACGGCAACGCCTGGTTTCCGCGCGAGACCCCGCGCGACTGGGCCCCGTACAGCAGCGGTCACTGGGCCCATATCGAGCCCTGGGGATGGACCTGGGTGGACGATGCGCCCTGGGGCTTCGCGCCGTTCCACTACGGCCGCTGGGTGCATGCCGAGCGTGGGTGGGGTTGGGTGCCGGGGCCCGTGACCGCGCGCGCCGTCTATGCGCCGGCGCTGGTGGCGTTCGTGGGCGGCGGTGCAACTGCGCTCACGGTCGCCGGCGGGCCTGCCATCGGCTGGTTCCCGCTCGCCCCGCGCGATGTGTACCGGCCACCGTACGCGGTCAGCCAGGATTACTTCCGCCGGGTCAACGTGAGCAACACGTCGATTGCGAACGTGGCGATCATCAACAATGTCTACAACAGCCCGGGCACCCTGGGCCAGGTCAACGCTTACGCGAACCTGCGCGCCCCGAACGGCGTGACGGCCGTGCCTCCGGCCGCGATGGCGGGCGCGCAGTCGATCGTCCGCGCCGCGGTCGCGGTGGCGCCGGCGGCGCTCGACAAGCGCTCGATCGTCGAGCTCGCCAAGGTCGCGCCCGCCCCGCAGGTGCGCGCAGCTGTCGGCCCCGCGCAGGCTCGCCCGCCCGCCGGGGTCGAGCAGCGCCAGGTGATGGCCAAGACCCCACCGTCTGCCCGTCCTCCCGGCCCGGCCAATGCGCCCCCCGGGCCATCCAGCGTCGGCGCCGCGCCCGCTAGCGCGCCAGGCGCGTCCGGGTCCGAACGGCCTGCCCCGGCGGTTCGCAACAACGTCCACGTCGTCGAGGCGGCCAAGCCCGGCGCGAATGCCGCGCCGCCCGCTCGCGCGCCGGACCCGACTCGTCCGGCCGCGCCAATGGCCGGCGCGCCCGTCCCGCCTCCGGGTCCAGCACCTGCTGCGCCGCCCGGATCGCACGCCGCGCCACCGGCTGCTCCGGCCCTCCCGCCACCGGTCTTGGCGCCGTCGCCCCGTGCTCCGGTGGAAGCGCCGTCGCGACCGCCGCTTCCGACCGATGCGCGTCCGGCCGTGCAGCCCGCGCCGGGCAGCCCCGCGATGCCCCCGAGCGCCGCTCCGCCGGGATTGCCGCCTGCGCCGCGAGGCAACGAGCCGCGCCCCGCCTTGCCCCGCCTCGAATCGGCGTCGCCATTGACTTCTCCGGCGGTGCCGGAGAAGTCCCCGCCGCGCGCAATTCCGCCGCCCCAGCCGGGCGTCGAGCGAGGGTCCCCGCCGCCACCCCGGTCGCCGGCTCCGGTTCTGCCGTCCGCCGCGCCGAACGGGGCGCCCGCGTCCCGCCCAGCCACGACATTCGCACCGCCGCCTCCCCCGCCGCCGGCACAGCCGCAACTGCAACTGCAACCGCAGCCGCAACTGCAACCGCAGCCGCAGCCGCAGCCGCAGCCGCAGCCGCAGCCGCAGCCGCAGCCGCACCCAACCGGTCCTTCGAGCGCCGCCGCACCGGTGCCGTCCCCGCCGCCGGCGGTGGCGCCGCCGCCGCCACCTCGGCCACCGCCGGCGCCGGCTCCGGTTGCGAGGCCCGCGCCGGCCGACGCTCGTCCGGCCGCGGCACCCGCCCCCGCCGGAGCGCGGCCACCCGATGCCCGTCCGGGCGCCCCGCGCGATCCGACCACCGACAAGGAAAAAGAAAAGGAAAAGGAAAAGGAAAAGGAAAAGGAGAAAGACAAGAAGTAGCCGAGCGCCACACCCTGTGGTGGACGAGTTGCGACAGCCGACGAACGGGGGCAGCGCTTGAGTGCGCGGCCGGGGATCGCAGCTACAATGACATTGTCATAGGCTGGGCTCGCGGCGTTTCGCGCCACGACCCGACGCGGTCATCCCACATGAAATGCCCGATCTGCGGAACGCGAACGCTGCCCGGCGCCAAGCTGTGCACCCCTTGCCGCGCGGCGCTCAAGCGCGCGAAGGACGACAGCGTGTGGGAGATGCCGGCCGCGCATGCCTCCCGTGCCGCCAGCGTACCGCCGCCACCTGCTGGAGAAGAGAAGCCGCCCTCGCGCTGGGTGATCGGCTCGCGGCTGTCCGGATGGCGCGGCTTAGCGGTCGGCGGTGCCGCGCTGTGCGTCACCGCGGGAGTGGTAGCCGCGGTGCGCCTCGTGCAGGTGCAGCCCCACGCAGATTCCGCCGATGCCGTCGCGGCGCAATCGATTGGTAACGTGGTTGCGGTCGCCTCGCCGGTTGTGGCGAACCCGGCCGTCCTGGCGCCGGCCGCTGCGGTCGAGCCGCCCGCCGCGATGGCCGTGTCCGCGCTGCGCAGCGGCACGCTGTCGCGATTCGTGGACGACGACCCCGCGCCGCCGGTCAATCCCGGGCCGCGCAGCGTCCCGCGCGCGCCGCGACCGCGGGTGGCGGCAGAACCCACGCCCCCACCGGCCGCGCCGCTGGCCGACCCACCCGCGCCCGAGCCGCCGCAGGCACCCGTGATCGAACGGGTGCCGCCCATATCGGTCGACCCATGGCAACGCATGGGTGAGGCGCTGTCGCGCTGCGCGGGCGAGGGCCTCCTGGCGCGCCTCGGGTGCGAGCACCGCGTGCGCGCCGGCTACTGCGACGGCAACTGGGGTCGCGTGGCGCAGTGCCCGGGAGGCGTGGTCAACGACCACGGCCAGTAGCGCTCAGGCGGCGCGCATCACCCACGCCGCGAGTGCCGCTGCGGTACCGCTCAGCAGTGTGCCCCAGAGGACGTCGACTACCGCAAACTCGACGCTCCAGCCCTTCAGCGTCGAGAGGTTGGTCAGGTCGTAGGTCGCGTACGCGAACATTCCAAACAGCGCGCCGTACATCGCGGCGCGTCCGATGCCCCCGGCGTGCACGTGCGGCACGGCGAACACGAGTAGCGCGACGGGGTACGCCAGGTAGAACACCGCTGCCGCGACCCAGTTGGGCGTAGGCAGCAGCAGGGGGCCAATCTGCCGCTGCACGAACGACTTGGCGATGACGCCGATCCACACGAAATCCAGGACGGCCAGCGTGCCCAGCGCGACGACGTAGGCCAGCAGCATGCGCATGCGTAACTCCGCGAAGCAGCCACGCGGCTGCGCCCGCATCCTAGCTTGAATGCCTGCGGTCGCCGCCTTGTCAACGGCGCTCGCGTCAGCGCCGGCGGGCGAGTATCGCCTCGATGCGATCCATGATGGCGTCCATGCGCTTGACGAGCGCCTGGTACGGCGCCGGCTCGGCCAGATCGACGCCCGCGCGGCGCACGAGCTCGTACGGATAGTCCGAGCCGCCCGCGCGCAGCATGCCGAGGTAGCGCTCCCGCTCGCCGGGCACGCCCGCGAGGATGCGCTCGGCGAACAGCGCGCTCGCCGCGATGGACGTAGAATACTGGTACACGTAGTAGCTGCGGTAGAAGTGCGGGATGCGCGCCCACTCGACGGTATACAGGTCGTCGATGGTGACGGCGTCGCCATGGTAGCGGCGCACCAGCTCACCGTAGATTCGGGTGAAGGCCGCGCCGCTCAGCGTCTCGCCGTGGTCCACGCGCCGGTGCGTCTCGCGCTCGAACTCCGCGAACATCGCCTGGCGGAAGAAGGTGCCGCGCAGGCCCTCGAGCGCGGACCCGAGGTAGAGCAGGCGCTCCTGGTCGTCGCGCGCGCCGGCCAGCATGTGCTCGAGCAGCAATGCCTCGTCGAGCGTCGAGGCGATCTCGGCGACGAAGCTCGCATAGCCGGCGGTGACGAACGGCTGCGCGCCGTTTGCGAGCACCGAGTGCATCGCATGGCCCCATTCATGCGCGAGCGTAGTGAGCGAATCGTAGTCGTCCTGGTAGTTGATCAGCAGGTACGGATGAACGTCGTACGCGTTGCCGTTCATGTAGCCGCCTGGATTCTTGCGGGCGCGCGGATAGGCGTCCATCCAGCGCGCGTGCAATCCTGCCGAGAGCGCGGCCGTGTAGTCGCTGCCCAGCGGCGCCATCGCCGCCTCGACCAAGGACTTGCCGCGATCCAGGGGGTACTTGACGGTGCTCGGCACCAGGGGCGGAGCGATGTCGTAATAGCGCATCTGCGGCACATGGAGCATTTGCGCGCGCAGCCGGAAGTAGCGGTGCAGGGTCGGCAGACCCGCGTTCGCCTGCGCGATGAGCTGGTCGTACACGGCCACCGGCATGCGCTGCCGGTCGAGCGTGTAGGCAAGCGAGTCGTCGTAGCGCCGCACCTTCGCGTCGACGCTTGCCTGGCTGAGCTGGCTGTAGAGCGTGACGCCGAACGTGCGCTCGAACCCCTTCATTGCGCCGTACATCGCGTCCATCGCGCGCTTGCGGTCGGCGCGATTGGCGGAGGTGCGCACGCGGGCGTAGCCGGCTTCGTCGATCGTGACCATGGTGCCGTTCGCAAGGCGGATGCGGCGCCACGGCAGCTCGGCCGTGCTCAGGATGGCAAACGTGTTCTGCGAGGCATCGCGGGTAAGCCCGAACGCGGCAATCAATCCCTCGCCGGCCGGATCGAGCGTGTGCGCGGCCTTGCGCAGGGTATCGTCGAGCCCGTGCGCGTAGGGTCGCAGCGACGCATTGGCCGCGAGGAGGGCGTCGATGCGCGCGCGGCCCGCGGCGATGAGCTCGGGCTCGATGAACGCCTGCCGCTCGTCGAGGCGCGAGTTGAGCACGGTGAGCTTCTGCACTCGCTCGAGGCTGGCCGCCGCGCCGGTGTCGGCATCGAGGAGCTGCGTCGCATAGGAGTCCAGTCGATAGAGCCGCTTGGTGAGCGCCGCCTGGAGGTCGAGGCAGCGCAGCAGCGCGGACGCGTCGTCGACCAGGTGACCGCGGCAGGTCTCGATCTCGGCACTCGCGGCGCCCAGTCGGTCGAACTCGGCATTCCAGTCCGCATCGCTGGCGAACAGGTCGGCCAAGTCCCAGCGATCGGCCGGCGTCTCGGCCGCCACGGCCGGGGCGACGGCGAAGCAAGCGGCGAGCATGCACGCACAAAGCGTTGCGATTGAAGTCAGGCGGCTTCGCGTCATGCTGGCAGTCCTTCGGGTGTGGCCCGGGCGAGCAGGCCCGATCGCCGGGTGAACGGAGGCGAGGTCATGCGGGTGGACGGGCGCAAGCGGGACAACGCAGCGCGGAGCGCAACGATGCGGGACCGCGGTCGTCGTCGAAGGGACCGCGCGTCAGCGCGCCGGGGTGGCGGCCGGACGCGCTCCGCGCTCGCGCGGGCGCGGAGCGGTCACGGCGCCGGACGCGGGCGGCGGCGCATTGGCGTCGGGTGCGCGAGCGCCTCGCACCGACACACCCGCAACCACCTGGTCGACATTCAGGGCTGTCGAGCCGGCGTTGCCCATCAAGAATTCGAGGGCGGGGCACCGGTCGGAGTCCATCCCGATGAGATGCTCGCCACGAGTGCGCATCCGCTGCCGCTCAGCGGCGCCCTGGTCGCTCATGTCCACCGGCGGATACGGATCGCGGTAGATCACGTTGTCGTTCCGGTCGAGCACGGTGTAGCACGGCAGGGCGGCTGCCTGGGACGAGAGCCCCGCAGCCAGCACCGCGCCGGCAATCAGGAAGGGTATGCGCATGAAACCTCCGGCCCCCATCCTAGGGCCGCGCGGCACGCCGGGCAACTGCCGCGCGTCGCCGCGACGGCGTCGCGACGGCGTCGCGCGTCGCGATCAGCGCGGCAGGACGCGCAACCAGCCCTGCGGACAGTTCGCCACGGCCGGATAGTAGCCGCCGCTCGGACAATAGTACTGGTAGGTGGGGGCCGACGAGGGTGCGTAGTCCGGGGGCATGGCGCCGGTCGTTCCCGGCGCCGGAGCGGGCACGGCGAACGAAGCGGACGGATACGAGGCCGCGGGATACGAGGCGGACGGAGACGAGGCGGACGGATACGATTCCACGACGCCGTAGTCGTAGTACGCCGGGCCATAGGCCGGACCCCAATACGGCGAGCCCCAGTAACCCCAATAGGCGGCCGAGCCGAGCGCGACACCCAGGCCCAGATACCCGAGCCCATAGCCGCCGCGGTAGTAGCGATTGCCGCCGTGCCAGCCATTGTTGCCGTGCCAGCCGTTGCCGCCGTGCCAGCCGCTGTTGCCGTGCCCACCGCCACCGCTCCACCCGCCGCTGCCGTGGGCGCCGCCTCCCTGGTGCTGGGCGAGCGCAGGCGTGGCGAGCAACGCGCACGCGGCGGTAAGGAGCAGGGTCGAGGTCGGGTTGCGCATGAAAGGTCTCCGAAGCATATGCGGGTGCACGATTGTCGCACCGATCGTCGTAGGACCGCAGCCGCGCCTGCGAGTTTCGTCCTCGGTTTCGTCTCAGGCGCCGGGCGTGCGGCGCGGATCCAGCGCGTCGCGGAGGCCGTCCCCGACCAGGTTGAACGACAGTACCAATAGAAAGATGGACAGCCCCGGCCAGACCGCCATCCAGGGGGCGTTGCCGACATAGTTCTTGGCCGTGTTCAGCATGCTGCCCCAGCTCGGCGCGGGCGGCTGCTGGCCGAGGCCCAGAAACGAGAGGCTGGCCTCCGCGATGATGGCGGCGGCGATTGCGAGCGTCGACTGCACGATGAGCGCCGGTGCGGCGTTGGGCAGAACATGGCGCAGGGCGACGCGCCAGCCCGGATTGCCCACGGCGCGCGCGGCCAAGATGTAGTCCTCCGCCTTGATCGACAGCGCCTGCCCGCGCGTCAGGCGGATGAAGATCGGCGTAGCGGAGATGCCGATCGCGATCATCGCGTTGGTGAGGCTCGGCCCGAGAAATGCGGCGAGCGCGATCGCGAGGATGAGGAACGGGCAGGCGAGGAGCGCATCCGTCAGCCGGGAAATCAGCTGGTCGGTGAGGCCGCCCGCGTAGCCCGCCAGGAGGCCCACCGGCACGCCGATCGAAAGCGAAATCAGGACCGATACGATGCCCGCGAGCAGCGACGCTCGCGCGCCGAACAGCACGCGCGCGAAGACATCGCGCCCGATCTCGTCGGTGCCCATCCAGTGGGCGGCGGAGGGCGCCTTGCGGATTGCGCCGAAGCTGGTCGCGAGCGGATCGGCGGGCGCGAGCAGTGGCGCGGCGAGCGCCACGACGCCGAACAGGACGACGACGGCAAGGCCGAATGCGGCGGCGCGGCGCGTGAGCAGGCGGCGCAGGAGGGGCTCCCGCGCGGAGGCGGGCGCGGCGGGCGCAGGAGCGGACCCGGCCATTCAGCTCACCCGGATGCGCGGGTCGATCAGCACGTAGGCCACATCCGCCAGCAGGTTGAGCGCGATGTAGGCGGTGGCGGTGAACAGCACTACCCCCTGCACGACGGCGTAGTCCCGGTTGAACACGGCGTCGACGATCAGCTTGCCGAAGCCGGGGATGGTGAAGACCTGCTCCGTGAGCACCGCGCCGGAGAGCAGCGTCCCCAGCTCGAGCGCCCCCAGCGTCACGATGGGGATCAGCGCGTTTCGCAGCGCGTGCAGCAGCACGACGCGCGGCTCGGCCAGGCCCTTGGCACGCGCCGTGCGCACGTAGTCCGACGACAGCACCTGCAGCATCGCGCTGCGCGTATGGCGCATCAGCACCGCGGCGATGGCGGTGCCGACCACGCAGGCGGGCCTCCCCCACCCCGCCAGGGTGGCGCGCGCGGGCTCGAAAGGGCTCACGTAGCCCGATGCGGGCAGCCAGCCGAGCGTGACGGAGAACAGCAGGATCATCAGGATGCCGAGCCAGAAATTGGGCGTCGACAGCCCCCACAAGGCGACCATGCTGGCCGCGTAGTCCCACGCGGTCCCGCGCCGGACGGCCGACAGCACGCCGGCAGGTATGCCGATGCACAGCGCGATCGCCATCGCCAGCGCGGCGAGCTCGAGCGTCACGGGCAGCTTCTCCAGGATCAGCCCGAGCACGGGCTTCTGCATCCGCTGCGACTCGCCAAGATCGCCCTGCAGCACGCCCTTTACCCACAGCGCATAGCGAACGGCCAGCGGCTCGTCCAGGTGCAGCTTGCCGCGCAGGTAGGCGACCACCGCCGGGTCGCGGTCCTCTCCGGCGAGCACCACCGCCGGATCGCCGGGAAGGAGCTGCTGCAGGCTGAAGATGAGCATCGATACGAACACGAGCGTCGGCACGACGATCGCGATGCGCCGGGCGAGAAACGTCAGCATCGAAGGCATGCGCGCGACGGCGCGCGCGGCGCTACTGGAACTGCAGGCCCTGCACGCGCACGAGCCCGTCGGGGATCGTGCGCAGGCCGCCGAGCTTCGCGGTATAGGCCCACAGCCAGTTCCGGTGGTACAGGTACACGATCGGCCGGTCCTTCAGCACGATGGCGGCGACCTGCTCGAACGCACGCCGCCGCTCGGCAGGATCGCGCAGCGTGCGGGAGCGGGCGAGGAGCTCGTCGACCTCGGGCTTGCAATAGCCCGCGTAGTTGAGCGGCTGCCTGCATGCATCGAAGCTGAAGACATTGCCGTCCGGGTCGGCACGGCCGCTCCACGCGAGCACGTAGGCTTCGAACTGGCCCTTGTCGGCGAGGTCGAGCGAGGTCGCGAACTCGGTCGACTGGATCTTCACGTCGAAGCCCGCCTCCTTCACCATCGCCTGCACCACCTGGGCGATGCGCTGTGCGTCGGCGGTCGTCGGCGTCATCAGCGTGACCGCGGGGTTCGGGACGCCGGCCTCGGCCAGGAGCGCCCTGGCGCGGGCGACGTCGCGCTTCGGCAGTGGCACGTTCTTCGCGTAGAACGGGTTGTCCGGCGCCACCCACTGGTTGCCGGGGAGCGCTTCGCCGTCCATCGCCACCTGTACGATGGCGTCGCGGTCGAGGGCCAGCTCGAACGCCTCGCGCACGCGCGGGTCGCGTCCAAGCGCCGTCTTCTGCGCGAGCTCGCTCTTGCCCACGTTGATGGTGATGCCCTGGTAGCCGATCTCGGTGATCTTCGCGAGCCGCAAGCGCGCGTCGCTGTGCACCTGCGGGACATCCGAGGCCGCGAGGCGCTCGACGAAGTCGAGCTGGCCGGCCCGCAGGTTCGCGAGGCGCACGGTCGAATCGGGGATCGGCAGGTAGACGATCCGGTCGAAGTGGATCTCGTCGCGCCGCCAGTACGCCGGGTAGCGCTCGAGCACGATGCGGTCCTGCGCGATGCGCTCGACAAAGCGGAACGGCCCCGAGCACACGGGCTTCGCGCCGAAGCGCTCGCCCTCGGCCTGCGCGGCCTTGGGCGAGACCATCATTCCCGCGCGGTCGGCGAGCTGCGCGAGCAGCGGTGCGAACGGCGCGGACAGGTTGATGCGCACGGTCGCCGCGTCGACGACGTCGACGCTGGCGATCGGCGCGAGCTCGCCGCGGCGATTCGAGCCCGGCATCGTCTTGTGCCGGTCGAGGTTGAACTTCACCGCGGCGGCGTCGAGCTTCTCGCCATCGTGAAACGTGACGCCCGGCCGCACCTTCAGCGTGAGCGTCTTGCTGTCGGGCGACCACTCGTAGGACGCGACGAGCTGCGGAACGATGTCGAGTTTGGCGTCGATGTCGAACAGCTTGTCGCAGAGCGCCGCGAATACGATGCGTCCGACGAAGCTCCGCGCGAGCGTCGGGTCGAGCACGTCGGGGTCCTCGGCCAGCCCGATGCGCAGCGTTTGTGCGCCGGCGGCGCCTGCGAGCAGGCACAGCGCGGCGCTGGCGACGAGAATGCAACGGCGCATCGGCAACCTCCGGGATAAAGCGCCGGGCCCGCGCGGAACCCGCGGGCGGCAATCGAGAATAGCATGGGGTGGCGCGCGCCCCGGCGCGGGCGCCGGGGCGCGGCGAGCGGTTGCTACAATGAACGCCCTCGATGCCGGGAGTCGTCCATGGCCGATGCGCAATGCACGCACCTTGCCGGCCTGCGTCCGGTCACGCCGGGCTCGCACGGCTGCGCGGAGTGCGAGAAACGCGGCGACCGATGGCTGCACCTGCGCATCTGCCTCGCCTGCGGCCAGGTCGGCTGCTGCGACGACTCCCCCAATCGGCATGCGACTGCGCACTTCCACGAGACGCGCCATCCGGTGATCCGCTCGTTCGAGCCGGGCGAGTCGTGGGGGTGGTGCTACGTCGACGAGATCTTCCTCGAGCACGTGCCCGGGCCGTCGCGCCGCGGCGGGTAGCTTTTTCCTCTCAGCTCTTCGCCATGCGCTCGGCGCGGCGCGCGGGATCGGGATGGGACGACAGGATGGTCGCGCCGCCTCCGCCCGACAGCTTGGCGAGCTTGCGCAGCGAGCTGGCCGCCGCCTCGGGCTTCGCCTTGGCCTTGCGCAGGAACGCGAGGCCGTAGTCGTCCGATTCGGTTTCCTGCGCCTGCGAATGCTGCGCATTGACCACCGCCTGCAGGAGGCCGCCGAGCTGCGAGTCGGCGAGGGTGCTCACCGTGGAATTCGACGCCGCGCCCGCGGCCTTGCGCAGTCCGCTGGTCGCAAGCGCGGTGCGCATGGCCTTCGCCGAATGGCCGCGCTTGACGTGGCCGATCTCGTGGCCGATCACGAACAGCAGCTCGTCGTCGGTCATGAGATCCATCAGGCCGGAATACACGCGCACGGAACCGTCGGCCGAGGCATTCGCGTTCACCTCCCGGCTCTGGTAGACCTTGAAGTTGAGGGCCAGGCCGTCGTAGTTGCGGTATCGATCGGTGAGCCCGGCCAGGCGCTGCGCATAGGGACTCGACGCGGGCGCGACCTTCTCGCGGCTCCGCTCCTCGTAGGTGCGCATCTGGCGCGCATAGGTGCGCACCTCGTCGTCGGAGACGGTGGCGGCCTTGCCGAGATCCGCCGCCGCGCCCAGGGCGCGCCCGACATCGAAGCCCGTCGTGTGCGCGGGCAGGACGAACGCGAGGCCGGCGACAAGCGCGGCGCAACGCAATGCTTGCATGGAGTCTCCCGTGTCGTTGTCAATCGCTTTGCCGGCACACGCGTGCCGGGGCCATGCTACCCGCGCGGGCGCGCCGGATCGTGTGGCGCGACGACATCCGCCTGGTTGTCGATCTCGCGCAGCGCCTCGTTGAGCATCGACAGGGCTCGCGCGGTGTGGCCGCCGGCCAGCATGTCGCGCACGTCGACGATCACCTGGCGCAGCCGCTGCTCGTAGGCCTCCGCGCTCTCGAGCTCGCCCACGAGTCGCGCGTTCTCGGCGTCGGAATCGAAGGGCGTGCCGGGCGCGCTCACCGGGCACCGCCCGCAATCCCGGAAACGCGCAGCGTGGCGCGAACCGGATTGTGATCGGACGACTTCACCGGCAGCGCGTCGGCGTCGACCAGCTCGAGCCCCCGCAGGTAGATGTGGTCGAGCTGCTTGCCGAGGAAGATCGAGCGGTGATCCTCCTTGAAGGTGATCTCGGTCAGGTGCAGGCGCGCAGCGAGGGTGTTCATGACCGCGTAGCGCGCCTTGGTCCACGTGTTGAGGTCGCCCGCGAACACGATCGGGCCGGGATGATCCTCGAGCGCGGCGGCGAGCGACTCGAGCTGCGCGCGATAGCCCGTGAGGTTCACGGCGAAGTTGATCGCATGCACGTTGACGATCGCCAGCGTATCGGTGCGGCCGGCGATGCGGAACCAAGTGATCACGGCGGATTTCGGAATGCGGATCAACGGCTCGACCGCGCGCTGCGTGCAGCTCGCCAGCGGCGTCTTGCGGCTGCCCGTCACCACGCCGATGTCGATGTCGGCGTGCAGGAAGGAGCTCGCCATCACCCAGCGCAGCCCCGCGCCCTCGACGATGGAGCGTAGCGAGGGCAGGAGCACGGCTTCCTGGAGGAGCACCACGTCGTTGGCCGCCACGAACGTCGCGAGGTCCTTGTCCCAGCCGGGGTCGCCTTCCTTGTGAATGTTCCACGTGAGGAGGCGGATCGAGGCGGGGTCGAGGGACTCGGTGTCCGCCAGCGTTCGCGCGCGGCGCGCGACCAGGGCGGGCCCGGTGCAGGCCAGCGACTGCACCAGCACCCTTCCGTCGGAATCGAACAGTACCGCCCGCGGCTCGACGGTCAGCGAGACGCAGCCCGCCAGCACGACGCCGGCCAGCGCGACGATTGCCGCGCCGCGCCCGCGGCGGGCAAGGTTGGAGCGTCGGAGCGTGGCAAGGTAGGATCGAAGCATCTCGAGCGTCCATCCGGGGTCGGCCATTATCCGCTCGCACGGCCGAACCGGTTGAACGCCGGGCCACTTTGACAATAGGTGCAAACGCCATGGCAGGACGCACTCCCGTGCCGGCCGCGAACCGAACGCCGCTGCGGGCGCCAGGTCTGGACGCGGCCCGGCCGCACGCCGGCGCCCCGTCGCCGCCGGCGATCGCGCTCCCCGCGGACGCGGTGGAAGCGACGCTCGACCTCGACGGGCGCAGCGTGCACCTGACCAACCTGACCAAGGTGTTCTGGGCGGAGGCGGGGCACACGAAGCGGGATCTACTTCAGTATTACGCGGACATCGCGCCGGCGCTCCTGCCGCATGTCGCTGCGCGGGCGATGGTGATGAAGCGCTACCCCGACGGCGCGGCCGGCAAGTGGTTCTTCATGAAGCGCGCTCCGTCGAGCCGGCCCGCGTGGATCGAAACGTGCGCGGTCGAGCACGGCTCGGGCAGCGTGATCGACTTTCCAATCGTGCAGGACCTGGCATCGCTGCTGTGGGTGGTTAATCTCGGCTGCATCGACCTCAACCCGTGGTATGCGCGCTGCGACGACGTCGACCGGCCCGACTTCCTTCATTTCGACCTCGATCCCGTGCCGGGCGCGACCTTCGACGCCGTGCGCGAGACGGCGTTCGTGGTGCGCGCTGCGCTCGAGAAGCTCGGGATGCCGGCCTACGCGAAGACGACCGGCTCCAAGGGGATCCACGTTTACGTCCCGATCGTGCGCGGGCCGGTCCAGAAGGCGGTGTGGGGTTTCGCGAAGCGCCTAGCGTTCGCGCTCGCCGGCCTGCACCCGCAATTGATCACCGCCGAGTACCGCATCGCCAAGCGTCCGGCCGATCGCGTCCTCGTCGATTACAACCAGAACGCCTGGGGACGCACCCTCGCCTCGGCCTATTCGCCGCGGCCTCGCCCTCTGGCCACCGTCTCCGCGCCGGTCACGTGGGACGAGCTCGAGGCCGGCGCGTCGATCGACGACTTTCGTCTGGACAACATGCCGGCCCGCGTGCGCGAGCGCGGCGATCTGTGGGCACCCGTGATGGCGGAAACAGGACGTCTCGATCTCGGGCCGCTGCTGTGAGCGCGGCTCGCTTGGACGGCGGGCCCGGAAGGGGAGCCCGATGAGCCTGCCGCTGCAAACGTCGTACGCGCCGATGGAGGCGCGCCTGGTTGCCGAGCTGCCGCACGGAGCGGGATGGCAGTACGAGCCCAAGTGGGACGGCTTTCGATGCCTCGCGTTCAAGGACGGCGCCGCCGTCGATCTACGTTCGAAGGCCGGACAGCCGTTCAACCGGTATTTCCCGGAGCTCGTCGATGAGGTCGCTGCGCTCGGCGCGCCCCACGCGGTGCTCGACGGCGAGATCATCGTTCCGGTCGGGACGGAGCTCTCGTTCGACGATCTTCTGATGCGGATCCATCCGGCCGCGAGCCGCGTCAGCAAGCTCGCGCAGGAGCATCCGGCGCTTTTCGTGGTGTTCGACCTGCTCGTCGACGCGGCGGGGGTGGCGCTGACCGGCGAGCCGCTGCATTACCGGCGCGAGCGTCTGCTGGCGTTCATGGTCGAGCACGCTCCGCCCGGCAGTGCCGTGCGGCTGTCGCCCGCGACCCACGACCCCATGGTGGCGCAGGCGTGGCTCGAGGGATTGGGGATCGGACTCGACGGCATCGTCGCCAAGCGCGTCGACGCGAGCTATCGCTCGGGCGAGCGCACGGGCATGGACAAGTACAAGCGCCTGCGCACCGCCGATTGCGTGGTTGGTGGGTTCCGCTACGCGGCGTCAGGGCGGATCTTAGGCTCGATGCTGCTCGGCCTGTACGACGACGCCGGGCTCCTGAACCACGTCGGCTTCACGTCGAGCTTCAAGGCGCCCGAGCGGGTCGCCCTGGCGCGCGAGCTCGAGCCCTTGGTGGGGCCGCCAGGATTCACGGGGCGCAGTCCGGGCGGACCGAGCCGCTGGAGCACCGAGCGCAGCGGCGAGTGGGAGCCGCTCGCGACGCCACGCGTCGTCGAGGTGCAATACGATCACTTCAGCGGCGGCCGCTTTCGGCACGGCACGCGGTTCCTGCGGTGGCGGCCGGACAAGGCGCCTGCGCAATGCACCGAGACGCAGGTTGCGCGGGAGGCGAGCAGCGCGATCGAGCTGCTCGGCGAGGGTCAAGCGCGCGGGACTTCACCCGCGCCTGGCGCCTGACGACCGGGGCCGGTCAGGTGCGCCGGGCCGGACGACGCACGACCCAGCCTGCTAGCACCACCGCGAGTCCGGCCAGCGCCAGCGAGCCGGGCTCGGGAACGCGCCCGACGTCGAAGCTCACCGCGTCCAAGTAGCCGCCCAGCGAATCGCTCGGTCCCGCCGCAAGGAACTCGATGCGCGTGCTGCCGTCGCTGGTAACGGTATAGCTGTGCAGACCCCAGACGGTGTCGCCGTTGCCGATGCCGCTTTCCGAGAGCGTGTCGCGCAGCACGCCGTCGATGTACACGAGGATCGTGTTGCTGGCCGCGGAAATGCCCGGCCGCGCCGAGTAGGCGAAGCTCAGCGTATACGTGTCGCCCACCGTGGTCGCGACGTCCTGGTACATGTTCGAATTGTTGTTGCTGTCGAGCTCGACGTGCTGGGCGCCTTCGTACGGCGAGCCCGCCACGCCACGCTGGATCTCGATGCCGTCGCCGATCGTGGACGTCCAGCCGGGGATCGAGGTGAAGATCTGGTAGGTCCCGCCGGAATTCACCGGCGCCTCGAAGCCCCCGTTCACGATGAGGTTCGCGACGGCAAGCGACGGCACCGTGGCAAGGCCGAGCGCGGCAACCAAGAGGCAGGCGATGCGGGACATGGAGAGTTCCTGGAAGGATGGGGGCGGTGCGAGCCCGGCGGTTGTGAGCAAGCCGCATGCCGCGATATGTTTATTATTTTGATTCATATACCTGCGATGGATGCGCCCGGCCGTATCCGGAGTGGTCGTAAGGCGCACCGACACACCGTGCGCCCGCGTGCCTTGATGTCGCCCGCGCAACTATGGACGCGGACGCGGGTCGAACACGCCAGGAGGCCCTATGCCCGAAACGATGAACGAAAGCACCCGCCAGCCGCAATGCGCCCACTCGCTGTGCAAGTGCACGGTGCCGCCGAGCCAGCGATTCTGCAGCGATCACTGCGCCGAGCAGGCTGCCCGCGGCGGCTCGGCGGCGGAAGGCAGCCGCTGCGGCTGCGCCCACGCGCCGTGCGACGAGACGGCCGGGTAGCCGAACCGGCCCGCCCGATCCTGCGATCGACAGGTAGAGCGACTGCGATCGACAGGTAGGGCGCCTTACGCTGCGCGCGGATGGGACCGGACGGCGTCGAGCTTCGTCTGCGCGTCGCGCAGCGCGGTGCGCAGCCCTTCCTCCACCACGGGATGATAGAACGGCATCTCAAGCATCTGCTCGACCGCGAGGTTCATCTGCCTCGACCACGCGAGCAGGTGCCCGATGTGCTCGGCGTCCGGGCCGATCATCTCGGCGCCCAGGAACAGGCCCGAGTCCGCAGCCGCGTAGACGTGCAGGAGCCCGCGATTGCGCAACATCACCCGCGAACGGCCCTGCTCCTCGAACGAGGCGAGGCCCGTAACGTGATGCACGTCGCGCGCGGCGGTGTAGCCGCCCCCTACGGTGGCGATCTGCGGGTCGGTGAAGACCACGCCCAGCCCAGCCCGCCGCAACCCGGGGCGCACGTCCGGGAAGCGGGCCGCGTTGGTCCCGGCGATGCGTCCCTCATCGGCGGCCTCGTGCAGCAGCGGCAGGTCGTTGTTGGCGTCGCCCGCGATGAAGATGTGCGAGGTGCCCGCGCGCAGGGTCGCGCGGTCGAACAGCGGCACGCCAAGCCGGTCGAGCGAAATGCCCGTGCGCGCCAGGTCGAGGGTGCCGACGTTGGGCCGGCGCCCGGTGGCGGCCAGCAGGTAATCGAAGCGCTCCGACTGCGCACTCCCGTCGAGCGCTCGAAATCGCACGAGCACCGCATCGGAGTCGCGCGAAACCTCCGCGTGCGCGTCGGTGTCCAGGTAGAACTCGGCGCCGAACGCTCGGCGCGCGTACTCGAGCACTGTCGGATCGTAGAGCGGTCCCACGCCCCCGCCCCGCCCGAACACCTTGACGCGCACGCCGAGTCGATGCAGCGCCTGCCCGAGCTCGAGCCCGATGACCCCCGGACCGAACACGGCCACGCTGCCAGGCAGGTCGGTCCAGTCGAAGACCTCGGCATTGCTGACGAGCCGGTCGCCGAGCGTGTGCCAGGCGGGTGGATAGAAGGGACTCGATCCCGTGGCGATCACCACCCGGTCGGCGCAGAGGCGCAGGTCCGGCTCCCCGCCCGGGACCGGCGCGACGAGCAGCGTGTGGGCGTCGGCGAAGCGCGCGAAGCCGCGGACCCGGTCCGCGGCGGGCAGCTTTTCCACTCCGTCGACCACGAAGCCCACGAAGCGATCCCGTTCCTGGCGGACCCGCGCCATCACCGCCTTCCCGTCGACGCGCACGACGCCGTCCAGGGCGAGCCCGAATGCCGCGAACCGGTCGACCGAATGCGCTGCTTCGGCGGGCGCGATCAACAGCTTGCTCGGCATGCAGCCGACCCGGGCGCACGTCGTACCGTAGGTGCCGCCCTCGATCAGCAGCGCGCGCCGGCCGGCCGACTTCACGGCGCGATAGGCGGCCAGGCCGGCCGTGCCGGCGCCGATGATGGCGACGTCGGTGTCGAGGTTGCGCATCTGCATGCCGGGGCTACGCGGCCTTGCGCAGGTAGTCTTCGAGCGCTTCGTTGCCGCCGATCAGCCGGCCGTTGACGAACACCTGCGGAACCGTCGCGGCGTTCGCGATGGCGCCCAGCGCCTTGGTGCGGATCGTGTGCGGCAGCGGGATCTCGGCGTAGTCGAGGCCGGCCGCGGCAAGCTGCGCCTTGGCCTTCGCGCAGAACGAGCATCCTTCGCGCGTCAGGATGGCGACCCGGTCGGGGCGTTGCGCCGTCGGGTTGATGTAGTTCAGCATCGTGTCGGCGTCCGAGACCTTGAACGGGTCGCCAGGCTCCTGCGGCTCGATGAACATCTTCTCGATCCGCCGGTTGCGCACCAGCATCGAGTAGCGCCACGAGCGCTTGCCGAAGTTGAGGTCCGACTTGTCGACCAGCATGCCCATCTTCTCGGTGAACTCGCCGTTTCCGTCGGGCAGCAGCATGACGTTGTCGGCTTCCTGATCGCGCGCCCATTCCTCCATCACGAACGGATCATTGACCGCCACGCAGACGATGGCGTCGATGCCGTTCGCCTTGAACACGGGTGCGAGCTCGTTGTAGCGCGGCAGGTGCGTGGACGAGCACGTCGGGGTGAACGCGCCGGGGAGCGAGAACACGACCACGTTGCGGCCGGCGAAGATCTCGTCGCTGGTGACGGTGGCCCATTCGCCATTCCGGCGCACGCGCAGCGTGACGCCGGGAACCGACTGGCCTTCGTGATTCGGCAGGGGGGAGGGCATGGTAGAGGCTCCGGTACGTGGTTGATCCATGCATCAATGGTGGGGCCGACCCGCCCATCAATCAATTTTAATTATCTGATTGTGACGATAGTCTTTGACTATGATGGTCGGCCTGCCGATGAGACCCCGCGCGTCCTCCTGGGTTCGCAGGGCACGATTTCCGCCGCGCCCGGTCTATGCTCCACTCCGTCATGTCGATGCCGACCGTCCGTTCCTTTCACGCCGCCTCAGGCATCTTTGCCCGGAGCCTGCTGCTTGCCGCCGGTCTGGGGGCGGCGGCACCACTGCCGGTGGCGGCTAGCGATGCCAACCCGCCGGACCGCCTGCCGGCCGCGCAGGCCCCGCTGCCCGCGGCGCGCGCCTCGAAGATCGGCGTGGCGAGCATCTATCACGACCGGCTCGACGGCCGGACCACCGCCAGCGGCGAGCAGTACAACCGCAACGCGCTCACGGCCGCGCACCGGTCGCTCCCATTCGGCACGCTGGTGCGCGTGACGAACGTCAAGAACCAGCGCACCGTGATCGTGCGCATCAACGACCGCGGCCCGAACGTCGGCAACCGGCTGATCGACCTCACGCCCCGTGCGGCCGCCGCGATCGGCCTCCATGGCATTTCCATCGGCGAGGTGAGGGTCGAGCCGCTGGGCGCGGGCGCCGTGCTGGCGAACCCGTCCGAAATGCCCGGAAGGGCGCCACTGCCCGTGAAATGAATCGGGTGCGATCAACGACCAATGCAGGACGCCGGCGCGCCCGGCCAACGAAGGAAACCACGCCATGTCCGCTTCACGCATCAGTTTCATGTCGCTCAAGCTCACCCTGGGTGCCGGCCTCCTTGCGCTGCTCCAGGCCTGCGGGGCACCGCTGTCCGCCGCCCCCCTGCCGGTCGCCGCCACCGACCTGCGCCCGGCCGCCGCCGGTGCGCAGACGGCCGTGTTCGCCGGCGGGTGCTTCTGGGGCGTCGAGGCCGTCTTCCGGCACACGAAGGGGGTGTCGAAGGCCGTCTCGGGTTACGCGGGCGGCACGCGCGAGACCGCCGACTACCAGACGGTCAGCACCGGCAGCACTCGCCACGCCGAATCCGTACAGGTCACGTACGACCCGGCCCAGGTGAGCTATGGCGAGCTCCTGCGCATCTTCTTCTCGGTGGCACACGACCCGACGGAGCTCAATCGCCAGGGCCCCGACCACGGGCCGCAATACCGCTCCGCGGTGTTCGTCACCGGCGACGAGCAGCGCAAGGTCGCCCAGGCTTACATCCGCCAACTCACGGATGCGAAGGCGTTCCCGGCGCCGATCGTCACGGAGGTCACGACCCTGCCGGCGTTCTACGCCGCCGAGGACTACCATCAGGATTACCTGGCGCGGCATCCCAGCCAGCCCTACATCGTGTTCAACGACCTGCCGAAGCTCGCGGCGCTTAAGCAGGAGTTCCCGGCTCGCTACGTCGGGCAGTAGCGCCTTGCCCGGCTGGCGGGCTGGCCGGTCGTTCGGCTGACTTTACCGGCCGGGCAGCGCTTCCCGTGTTCCGGGGAGGCGAGCGCCGCTTCGTTAAGTCCTACGGGATTGCAACAAATGCAACCCGGTGGCGCCCATGATTGGTAACATCGCCCGGTTGTCAGCCGAGATGGGCCGGACCGGTGGTATGCAGCGGGTGTAGTCGAACACTGAATCCCCGGATGCCGGTGTGCGCCGTGTGCAATGCCGGCTTCGTGGTTCGCACGATGGGGCAGGCTGCCCCCGCGGCGGCGCTGTCCGCCGCTCCCGCCGTGTCGCTCGGACGACGCGATCCGTTCGACCTCCCCGAAGACGTCGTCGGCGATCCCGAAGAACGTCGCATTCGCCCGACGCTGGCCGTCCTGTATCGCCTGGCCGTGGGTCCGGCGGCCGACTACTACGCGCCGCGGTTCCTGCGCTACGAGCAGGCCGGCCACAGCCAGCCGGGATTCCACTGGCAGGCGATGATGCTCGGCCCGTTGTGGGCCTTCTACCGGCGGCTGTGGATCGCGGGAGCGGTGTACGCCGCCATGCCCGTCGGGGGCGCGCTCGCCATCCAGGCGCTGAGCGAGCAGCTCGACGACTGGAACGTGCCGTGGCTGATCGGCGCGGCGCTCCTCATCTGGCTGTTGCCGTCGCTCTGCGCGGCCACGCTTGCGCACAGCTTTCTCTACCGCCGCATCCGCCGCCTGGTGCGCAACGCCGAGGCCTGCACCGTCAACGCGGCCCAGGCGGCGCAAGTCATCATCGCCCGCCCCGCGACATCGGGTGCCGCGGGACTGCTGATCGGCGCGGGCTCCATCGTGCTGGCGCTCGGCATCGTCGCGCCCGACATGCTGCGCAGCTACAGCGAGCACGCGGTGCGCACGCAGGTGGCGCAGACCATCGCCTCGGTGAAGCAGGTGCAGGAGGTGGTAGAGGAGCAATGGGAGCGCTCCGGCCATCCGCCTCACCAGGCCGCCGACCTGAGGCAGATACCCGATGCATGGACGCAAGTCCTCGACGAGCTGTCGGTCAATCCCGCGACCGGACGGCTCCGCCTGTTGCTCGGCCCCGGCGTGCCGCAGCTGTGGGGCAAGACGCTCCTGCTCGCTCCCGCGCTCGACGTGTTCCAGCACGTACGGTGGTTCTGCATCCCGATCGACATCCCCGCGCGTTACCTGCCCAAGGAGTGCCGCTAGCATGACGTCATATCGGACTGTCTTGCTCCGCTCGTTGCGCCGCGCCGCGTGGGTCGCAGCGCTGGTGCTCGCCAGTGGTGGCGTCGCCGATGCCCAGGTGCAACGCCTCGCCGGCGCGGTGGTGTCGCTCGAGGGCACCGCGCTCACCGTTGCTACGGGCGCCGAGACGCAACGCCTGCGCTTGCCCGATGGCGCCCGCATCACCGCGCGAGCGCGGACCGACTGGTCGGCGATTGGCGCGAACAGCTACGTGGGCACCACCGCCGTCCCGCGACCCGACGGCACGCTGCTGGCGAAGGAAGTTCACATCTTCACCGAGGCGCAGCGCGGCGCCGGCGAAGGGCACCGTCCCATGGACACGCCCGGCGATACGATGACCAACGCCACGGTCGCGAGCGTGGTCGCCGGCCGTCCCCGTGACACCATGACCAACGCCACGGTGGCAGGCGTCGCCGATGGCGGGTCGGGCCATCGCCTGAAGCTCGTCTATCCGGGCGGCGAGCAGACGGTCGTCGTGCCCGACGAAGTGCCGATCATCGCGAGCGAGCCGGGCGATCGCACGCTGCTCGTGCCGGGCGCGACGGTCGTCGCTTACGTGCGCCGCGACGCCGACGGCGCGCTGGTGGTCGAGCGACTGAGCGTCGGGCGCAACGGATTCGCGACGCCCATCTGAGGCGCGACGGGCGCCGTCTCCGCATCGTGGTCTGCGCCGTCAACGGTCGAGCGCGGGATAGTTCCGGAAAATCCCGTCCTCGTTGAAAGGCAGGCGCCGCGGCGAAGCGAGGTACGCGCCGATGCGCGGCCGCGCTGCGACGGCAGCGGCAAGTCCGAGCACCCGCGGATAGCGGCGGACCTGGCGGGCCATCGCATTTGGAAAGGCGTATTGCAGGCCCGCCACCACCTGGAAAAGCGACAGGTCCGCGTAGGTCGCGTGGCGTCCGGCGAGCCATGCGCAGCGGTCGCGATTGCGGCGCAGGACGCGCTCGAAATAGCCGAGAAACTTCGGCATGCGTTCCGCTGTGAACGCGGCGGCATTGCGTCGCGCGGCGGCCCGCTGGTCCTCGTAATACAGGCTCGTTCCGAGTGGATGGTGCGTGCCGTGCGCCTCGGCCACGAAATCGGCGAGCGTGAGTTGCAGCTGGTGGGTGAACAGCCGGCCGGCGACATCGCGGGGCGCAAGGCCGTGGCGCTCGCCAAGGTAGAGCAGGATGTTGGCGGTCTGCGCGATCATGAGGCGCCCCGCACGCAGGATGGGCGGCGCGAACGGCGGTCGCGTGGCGCTCGCATCGTGCAGCGCGCGCTGCAGCTTCGCCACGCCGCCCCGCAGCCGCGCCACGTCGACGTACTCCGCGCCGGCGTCCTCGAGGGCGAGCCGCACGAATTCGCCGCGTCCGGGAATGGTCGGCCAGTACAGGAGCTCGTAGCGCATCGTCTTACTCGCGGCTAGCCCGGCACGCAGAACGCGACCGCCGAAGGTCCGTAGCCCTCGGGCACCCAGCCGGCCGCGCGCATCGCGGCGGCGACGGACGGCGACGTGGTGTAGCGGTGATTCGCGTCGGCGCGATCGTCGTACATCCGGTAGACGGGAACCGTGCCGGCTGCGCAGGCTCCGCTGACCGGATCGGCCGGCGCAACCGCGAACACGTCGTCCGATTCGCGCAGCCAGTGGTCCCCGAAGCGTTGCGCCACCGCGGCGCATTCGGCCGGGGAAGCCGAATAGAAGTGCGAGTCGAGGCCCGCCTCCGGCCGGCCGTAGAAGCGGCACACCGGCGTGCGCCCGGCCTGCGTGGCCGTGTCGGGTGGCCATACGTCGAACCCGAGCCCGGTGCGCAGCCAGCCCGCCAGCACGCCCGTGTCGAGCGCGGCGATCTCGGCGGTCGCGGCGGTCACGAAATAGTGGTCCACGCCGGCCCGGTAGAACTCGATCGCCGCAAGCGTGGCATCCGGCGGCGGCGCAGCCCCGCGCACCTGTCCGGAATCGGGCGCGCTCTGCAGCATCGACACATCGACCGCCTCGAAGTCGCTGCCGGTGAGCCGGCCGAGCTGGTGCAGCTCATCGTCGTCCCAGCGCGGATCGGGCGCTCCCGACAGGTACCAGCTGCTGCCGTTGTCGGCGAGCATCATCCCGTATTTCTTCAACGCGCGGACGATCGCCTGCACGCGCGGACCGAACGCGCTTGCGTCGACGCTCGCCTTCAGGCGGAACCGCTGTCCCATCGGCGGGTATTGCGCGCCCGTAAGGCTCGAGGCGCGGTGGCGGGCGGGCCAGACGTAGGCATCACGCGTCTGCGGGGCGGTGAACCGCAGCGCATGGGTGATGTCGCCGGCGGCGGCCTCGTCGAAGCGCACGAGCCCGGGCAGGATCGGCAGGCCGGCGGCATCGGCGGACGTCCATCCGGCGGGCCGCAGGGCGTTGCTGCGAAGGTCGAACACCGCGCCGGACCCGGCCTGCCAGGCGTCGCGGGCGAGCGGATACGCCGCATAGAGCTCGTAGAGCTGGCAGGCGTCCTGGTCGAGCACCAGCACATGACGATCGCCGGTCGATTGCGAGCCGCCTTCGATCGGTGCTGCGGGCGGGATCGGATAAGGTCCGGGATCGCTTTCGTCCGCGTAGCCGAACGTCACGGCGACCCGCGGCTGGCCGGCGCCGACGACGATCAACGGGATGCCGTTGGGCGCCCCTGCGTACACGGTGCCGAAGTCGGGATGCACCGCCCGCGCCGCGCCGATCGTCGCGACATAAGCGGCGGAGGCGGGGTCGAGTGGCAGCGTGTCCACCGCGCTGTTCCAGATGCTGTCGGCCGGCAGCACGGGACAGCCGGCGATGAGCGCCGCGGCGAGCGTCGCTTCGGCGAGCCCCGGCACCTAAACGCCCCCCTGCACGAGGCGCAGCCGCGCGGGTGCCGCGAACAGCGCCGGCGTGGCGATGCCGAACCCTTGCGCATAGTCGACGCCGATGACGCGCAGCGCCTCGAACGTCGCGGTGTTTTCGACCGACTCTGCGATGGTGAGCTTGCCCATCAGGTGGCCGATCCGGTTGATCGCCTCGACCATCGCGCGGTCGACCGGATCCTGGAGCAGGTCCTTCACGAAGGAGCCGTCGATCTTCAGGTAGTCGACGGGCAGGTGCTTGAGGTAGGTGAAGGACGACACGCCGACGCCGAAGTCGTCGAGCGCGAAGCGGCAGCCGCAGCCACGCAGGGCGGTCATGAAGTCGACGGCCTTCGACAGACTGGTCACCGCGGTGGTCTCCGTGATCTCGAAGCAGATCGCCGCATGCGGCACGCGATGCCGCACGAACTGGTCCTGCACGTAGTCGAGGAAATCGTCGTCGCCGAGCGAAGCTCCAGACACGTTGATCGCGCACGTGCCGAGCCGGTCGAGCATGCCGGCTGCGGCGTGCTCGGCGATCAGCGCGAAGGCCGTCGAGATCACCCAGCGATCGATCTGCGGCATCAGATGATAGCGCTCCGCCGCCGGGATGAAGGACGTCGGCGGCACGATGTCGCCGGCATCGTCTGAAAGCCGCAGCAGGAGCTCCGTGTAGGGCGGATGTCCGCTGTCCCCGCGCAGCGCCGCGACGGGTTGCGCGTAGAGGCAGAAGCGATTCTGCGCGAGCGCGTCGTGCAGGCGGCTGACCCATTCCATCTCGCCATGGCGCAGCAGGAGCTCGTCGCTTGCGGCGCTCCATGCCTGGATCCGATTGCGCCCCTTGTCCTTGGCCATGTAGCAGGCGGCGTCGGCTGCGGAGAGCACTTGCGCGAGCGTCCCCGGCCCGTCGCGAAGTTCGACGAGCCCGATGCTCACGCCGACCTTGAACGGGCGCTGCTTCCAAACGAAGTGGAACTCGCCGATGGTCTTGCGCAACGCCTCCGCGACGCCGAGCGCCTCGCCCGGCGGGCAGCGCTCGAGCAGCACGCCGAACTCGTCGCCGCCCAGGCGCGCGAGCATGTCGCCTTCACGCAGGAGCGGCCGCAGCAGCGCGCCGACCTGGCGCAGCAACTCGTCGCCGGCGGCGTGCCCGCTGGTGTCGTTGACCAGCTTGAACTCGTCGAGGTCGAGGTAGAGCACGGCGTCGCTGCCGGCGAGCGCGCCGCGCGCGCCGAGCGCCACGCGGACGCGCCGCTCGAACTCGCGCCGGTTGGGCAGGCCGGTGAGCGCGTCGTGGCTCGCGAGGTGCGCGAGGCGGCTCGCGTACTGGCGCTCGCGGCTCATGTCGTGGAACACCAGGACCACGCCGACCGTCGCGCCGGCCCGCCCGCGGATCGGCGCCGCGCTGTAGTCGATCGCCACCGCCGGCGCGCCGCGCCGGCGCAGTGCCACGTTGCTGTCCGACTTCACCGGCGAGCCGTCCTGCAGCGAGCGCGCGACCGGGTCCGCCAGCGCCCGGCCCGTCGTTTCGTCATGCACCGGAAAGATCTCGGTGAGCGGGCGACCGCGCGCCTCGGCGTGGCTCCAGCCGGTCAGACGCTCGGCCACGGGGTTCACGAACTCCACGCGCCCGCCGACGTCGACGGTGATCACCGCGTCTGCGATGGACGCGAGGGTGACCTGCGCGCGCTCCGTCTCCGCGAAGAGCTGCGCCTCGGCATGCTTGCGCTCGGAGATATCCGCCAGCGAGCCGGCCATGCGGACGGGCGTGCCGTCGACGCCCGCGAACGAGCGGCCGCGTGCGCGGAACCAGCGGAAGCCGCCGTTGCGCACGCGCAGGCGGAGCTCCACGTCCAGCGGGTCGCCGGTGCGCAGATGTTGGCGGAACCGCGCGACGATCCCCCGCCGGTCCTTGCCGTGCACGACCCGCAGGAACTGCGCCGGCGTCACCTGCAGGGTGCCCGGGAGATGCCCCAGCAGCGACTCGAGGCGCGGAGAAACGTACAGGACGGGATGCGCGAGACTCCAGTCCCAAATCCCGTCGTTGGTGCCGCTGACGGCGTGGTCGTAGCGTTCCTCCGAGAGGCGGAGCGCGCGCTCGAACAATTCCCCCTGGCGGATCAGCCGGCGCGTGCGTAGCGCTGCGATCGCGAGCAGGAGGAGCGCGATGGCGGCGTTGATGGCGGTCAGGATCACCTCGATGCGGCGCGACGCTTCGTCGAAGGTGGCCGCGAAGGCGCGCGTCAGCGTCGTGAGCTCGCGGTCGAGCGTTCGGATGCGCGTCAGGTACGGCTGCAGGTCCGCAGGATCGACCACGCCGGCGACGATCGATCGCTGCAGGTCGCGCGCGGCGACATCCAGCTCGGCGACGGCAGCGTCCGCCTGCACCCACAACTCGATTGCGTGCGACATGAACCCGACGTTTCGAAAGCGCCGGAACAGGTCGATCATGCTGGCGATGTCGTCCGGATGATTGCGGCCCTCGCGCAGGCCCGCTCGCGCGCGTGGAAAATCGGGCGCCGGATGATCGAGTGCGAGGCGCGCCGTGCGGTCGCCGAGGGTGACGGCGATCGCGGCGAGATACTGGGCGAAGTAGTCCTCGTTGCGCGTCTGCGCATATTGCTCGAGGTAGCCGACGGCGTTCTTCTGCGCGTTCGACCAGAGGCTCTCCGCGCTCACGTAGGCGCGCACCCCGTGGATCACGTGCAGCGTCGCGTCGCCCAGCAGGAGCAACAGCGCGACGGTGACGACGAACGGCCAGATCATGCGCAGCAGGCGCCACCGGCCCGGCGCCATTGCCGCGGGTCGCAGCCGTGGACGCCTCCGCCGAGGCGGGTCGGGCGCGCCCGGCTGGAGGGCGAGGTGGCGGGGGTCGGGATTGGTCACGGCGGACAATGGGGACGGGGAAACCGCGCAACCCGAAGGAGCAAGCAACGGCCGAGCCACCGTCCGCAAGCCTGCGATCGGCAGAGTCCGCGTCGCTCACCTTGCCTTAAAAATCGGGGGCTTAGGGGAGGCTCGCGCGCAACGGTCGGACCGGAGAACGGTCCACCCCGGCGCCGCTCCGGGTACGGCCCTGGCGCGATGCGTCGGGGGGCCTGCGCCGGATCCGGGCGCTCCGGTACAGTGACGAGGGGACCGGAACGCAACTCGCGGCCGGGCCTTGCGCTGCTTTCCTCGTGTCCTCACGTGGGTTCAATGCCTCCCGTCTCGCTCGGCCTCGTCGTCGCCAACGTTGCCATCTTCCTGCTGCAGGGGCTGGCGCCGGGCCTGCTCGGTCCGTTTGCGCTCTGGCCTCTTGGCAGCAGCGCCGCGACGGGCGGAGAGGTGAGCTTCGCGCCCTGGCAGCTGGTCTCGTACGCGTTCCTGCATGGCGGGTTGTTCCACCTGGGCTTCAACATGCTCGCGCTATACATGTTCGGCGGGGCGATCGAGCGCGTCTTCGGCGAGCGCCGCTACCTGGTCTACTACTTCGTCTGCGTCATCTCGGCGGGGATCACGCAGCTCGCCGTTGCCGCGCTCACGGGCGCGATCTATCCCACCATCGGTGCGTCGGGTGGCGTGTTCGGCCTGCTGCTCGCGTACGCCATCTATTTCCCGCACAACCGGGTGATGCTTCTGTTTCCGCCCATTCCGCTGCCGGCGCGCGTGTTCGTGCTGCTGTACGCGGCGATCGAGCTGTTCCTCGGCGTGACGGGATCGCAGGAGGGCGTGGCGCATTTCGCGCACTTGGGTGGCATGGTGGGCGGCTACGCGCTGCTCCGCCTGTGGCGCGGGCGCGGCGCGTCGCAGCGACGCTAGACGACCCGCAGATGACCTGCACCTGCCGCTTCGTTCCCGCCAGGCTCCTGCTGCGCATAGCCGAGCGCGGCAATCCGGCCCAGCGCGCAGCGGCGCTGGCCACGCTGGCCGTCGACCAGACGGTACGGCTGACGCGCGCGACGCGCGACCTCCTCGAGTCCGGTTCGCACGCCGCCCTGGCGACCGGCGGCGAGGTCGTCCGGCAGCGCACGGTCTACGACACGGCCGGCACCGAATCGCTTCCCGGCAAGCGGGTGCGCAGCGAAGGCGCCGCGCCAACCGGTGACGCGGCCGCGGACGAAGCGTACGACGGGCTGGGCGCCACCTTCGACTTCTACCGCATGGCGTACGAACGCAACTCGATCGACGACGAAGGCCTCCCGCTCGACGCCACGGTCC
>JBBSEG010000038.1:0-44936 GCA_038239945.1 Burkholderiales bacterium | reverse complement strand
TGGCGTTCGACCGTGGCGTTCGACCGTGGCGTTCGACCGAGGCGATCGACCGTGGCGTTCGACCGTGGCGTTCGACCGTGGCGTTCGACCGCTAGCATTCGACCGTGGCGTTCGACCCGTGGCGCGTGATGCAGCGCTTGACTCGCGCGGAGCGACCGATTGTACCCGATGGAAGAGGCGCGACACGCGCGGCCCGCCCGTTAAGTGAGCGCTGACCGGCGGGCCGTCCGAAGGCGCGCCGGCGCGCGCGGAATTTGGTATCGTGGCGGGCCATGTCGAGCCCGCTGCAGGACCCGGTGCCGCTCGCGGACCTTCGTCGCGCGCTCGTCACCAAGCTCCGCCACCACGGGGATGTCCTGCTCGCCGCGCCCGTCTTCACCGCGTTGCAACGCGCCGCACCGGGACTCGAGATCGATGCGCTGGTCTACCGCGAGACGGCGCCGATGCTCGAGGACCATCCCTGCGTCGCGCGCCTGCACACGATCGACCGCGACTGGAAGCGCCAGGGCTGGACGACCCAGGTGGCGCGGGAATGGACGCTGCTGCGCACGCTGCGCTCGCGCCGCTTTGACCTGCTGATTCATCTGACCGAGCATCCGCGCGGCCTCGTGCTGGCGCGCCTGCTGTCCCCGCGCTACGCGGTGACGCGCGAGCGGAACCGCCACGCGCGCACCTGGGCGCGCCAGTTCACGCATTTCTACCGGTTGCCGCGGGCGACTCCGCGCCATGCCGTCGAGGCCAACCTCGACGCGCTGCGCCGCATCGGCGTGCAGCCGGCCGAGGCCGACAAGGCGCTCAGCCTGGTGCCGGGCGCGGCCGCGCAGGCACGCGCGGGCGGGCTGCTCGCGCAGCATGGGCTTGCGCCGCGCGGGTTCCTGCAGGTCCATCCGGGCTCGCGGTGGCTGTTCAAGTGCTGGCCGGCGGAGCGCACCGCCGCACTGATTGGCGCGCTTGTTGGCGAGGGTCACACCGTGGTGCTGACCGGCGCGCCCGACGCCGACGAGCGCGGGCTTGTCGCAGCGATCGTGGCCGCGCTGCCCGCGGCGGCCCGCCGGCGCGTGGTCGACGTAAGCGGCGCGCTCACGCTGCGCGAGCTCGCGGCGCTCACCGGGCTCGCGCGCCTGTTCATCGGCGTCGACTCGGCGCCGATGCACATCGCCGCCGCGATGGGTACTCCGGCGGTCGCCCTGTTCGGCCCGTCCGGGGAGCACGAATGGGGGCCGTGGCGCGTCCCGGCGCGCGTGGTCGCCTCGACCGGGCATGCGTGCCGGCCCTGCGGCATCGACGGCTGCGGCGGCGGCAAGGTATCCGAATGCCTCACCACGCTGCCGGTCGGCCGCGTGCACGACGCGGTGCGCGACCTCCTCCGCGCGACGGACGGCGCCTGATGCGCATCGCGATCATCCGACAGCGCTATACCCCGTTCGGCGGCGCCGAGCGCTTCATCGAAGGCGCGCTCGAGGCCTTGCTCGAGCGCAACGTCGCCATCACCCTGTACACCCGCGAGTGGCCGCAGACCAAGCTGCAGCTGCTCGAGCCGCACATCATCGACCCGTTCCATATCGGTGGGCTGTGGCGCGACTGGGGCTTCGCGCGCGCCGCCTGCCGCGCCGTCGGACGCGCGCAGCTCGACCTGGTCCAGTCGCACGAGCGCCTCCTCTGCTGCGACATCTTCCGAGCCGGCGACGGCGTGCATGCCACGTGGCTGGAACGCCGGCTCGCCGGCGCGCCGCTGCAAAAGCGGCTCGGTGTGGCGCTGTCGCCGCATCACCAGTACACGCTGCGCATGGAGCGGCGAATGTTCGCGAGCCGGTGGCTGTCGGCCGTCATCTGCAACTCGCGCATGGTGCGCGACGACATCCGCGACCGGTTCGGCGTGGCCGAGTCGCGGCTGCACATTGTCTACAACGCAGTGGACTGCGACTCGTTCTCGCCCGCGCTCATCCGCGAGCGCGCCTCGCTGCGCGTGCGCCACGGCATACCGCAGGACGCGCCGGTGTTCCTACTGGTGGGGTCCGGGTTCGAGCGCAAGGGCGTGGCCGACGCGATCGCCGCCCTCGCGGAGCTGCGCGAGCCGGCCCATCTCGTTGTCGTCGGCCGCGACAAGCACGCGCAGAGCTACGAGGCCCTGGCACGGCGTCTTGGCGTCGGCAGGCGCGTGCTGCTCGCGGGGCCGCAGCCGGACCCGCGGCCGTTCTACGGCGCCGCCGACGCGTTCGTGCTGCCGACCCTCTACGATCCGTTTCCCAACGCCGCGCTCGAGGCCATGGCGTGCGGCCTTCCGGTCGTCACCAGCAGCTCGTCCGGCGCCGCCGAGCTCGTGCTCGAGCACGAAGCCGGCCTGGTCTGTCCGGCGCGCGACGTGGCGGGGCTGGCCGCGCACATGACCGTGATGCTCGACGCCAACCAGCGCGCGCGCTTCGGCCCGCGCGCCAGGGCCGCCGTGCTGCCGCTGACGGCGTCGGCGATGACGCTCAAGCTCGTGCTCATCTACAAGGATCTGCTGGCGGCGGCCTCGACGCGGCGGCAGGCGCGGCGTGGCGCTAACCGCGCGGGAGCGGCGGCGGCAGCGCCCGCGCGGGCCCCCGCTGGCGCGCCCGGCGATGCCGGCGCCGAAGCGCGCGGCGCCGCAGGGCCGGAGCTTGGGGCCGCGGCGGATCCAACCGGTGACGCTGCCCGCGACTCCGAAGCGCATTTCGGCCCTGCCCGGATCGCGCCGGCCGGCGACCACGCGACCGGCGAACCGGACGCTCGGCCATCCGGCGGCCTCCACGACTTCACGTCCGGCGACGGCCGCGCCGCGGCCGACCCGGACGACCTGCTCGCGTCCGACGCCGGGCCGACCGTGCTCGCCGAACCGGCTGACCCCGCCGAACCGGCGGACGGGCGTGCGGGGACACTGTCGATCGAGGCGCTCCCAGACGACGCCGCGCCCACCATGCCCGCGCCGGGTGCGATGACGCCGGGGCCGGCCACGTCCGGCCCGTCGGGCTCGCCGGCGCCGACCGTCGCGGCGTCGGACGAGACGCGCGCCGCGCGCGACGCGCCGCCGCCCGATCCCGCCGCGCCGTCCCGCCCGCCCCGGGGCGCCTGAGGACCCTGCGCTATACTCGTGCACCGCGTAACTCACGCAGCGTTCCGCTGCGTTGCCCGCGCCTTTTCGCTGACCGCGCGGGCTCGTACCGATGACCGGAGTCCATCTCTACCTCCGCCTGCTCCAGTACGTACGACCCTACTGGTGGGCCTTCGGACTGGCGGTGGCCGGGATGGTGGTGGTGGCCGCGGGCGACCTCGTGATGGCGATGATGGTCGTCCCGATCGTCCAGAACTTCCAGAACCCCGACCCCGCGCGCAGCCAGTGGCTGCCGCTCGCGATCTTCGGCGTCTTCCTGCTGCGGGGCATGGGCTCCTACGTCTCCGAGTACGGGATGGCGTATACCGGCCACCGCGTGGTGTTTGACCTGCGCCGCGCGCTGGTCGACCAGTTGCTCCGGCTACCGACGCCGTACTACGACGTCACCCCCTCCGGAGTCATCCAGTCGAAGCTCACGTTCGACGCGCACCAGCTCGCCTCGGCGGCGTCGGGCACGATCACCACCGCGATCCGCAGCACGCTGACGATCGCCACGATGCTCGGCTGGCTCCTGTGGATCAACTGGCGGCTCACGCTGATGACCTTCTTCATCCTGCCCGCCGTGGCGGTGGTGATCCGCTACTTCAGCCGGCGCCTGCGGCGCATCGCGCGCGACGTCCAGTCGCGCACCGGCGGCATGACGCACGTGCTGGAGGAGATGATCGGCGGCCACCGGATCGTGCGCATCTTCGGCGGGCAGGACTACGAGCGGGGGCGCGCGGTCGACGCCGCGAATGCATTGCGCAGCACCATGTCGAAGCAATCGTCGGCAGACGCGGAGAGCTCGCCCCTCACGCAGATCCTCGCGGCGCTCGCGGTGGGGCTGATCGTGTATGTCGCGCTCGCGCAGAGCCGCAACGGCGCGCTCGACCTCGCGACGTTCAGCTCGTACATCATCGCGCTGCTCACGCTCCTCGAGCGGCTCAAGTCGCTTTCGGGAGTGAACGCGGCGATCCAGCGCGGCCTGGCGGCGGCGGAGAGCATCTTCGCCCTGCTCGACCGCGACGCCGAGCCCGACCACGGCACGCTTTCGCTGCCGCGGGCGCGCGGCGAGCTGCGCTTCGACCACCTGTTCCTGCGCTACGCGGGCACAGAGCGCGAGGCGGTCGCGGACGTGACGCTGTCGATCCGACCCGGCGAGACGGTCGCGCTGGTCGGCAGCTCCGGCAGCGGCAAGACCTCGCTCGTCAACGTGATCCCCCGCTTCTACGAGCCCACGGCGGGGCGCCTGTTCGTCGACGGGCACGACGTGACGACGCTCACGCTCGCGAGCCTGCGCGCGCAGATCGCGCTGGTCGCGCAGGACGTGCTGCTGTTCGACGACACGGTCGCCGCGAACATCGCCTACGGCGCGCTGTCCCATACCCCGCAGGAGGCCATCGAGCGCGCGGCCGCCGCGGCGCACGCGCTCGAGTTCATCCGCGCGCTCCCGCAGGGGTTCGCCACGCAGGTCGGCGAGAACGGGGTGCGCCTGTCGGGCGGCCAGCGCCAGCGCATCGCGATCGCGCGCGCCATCCTCAAGGACGCGCCGATCCTGATCCTCGACGAGGCCACTTCCGCGCTCGATTCGGAGTCGGAGCGCCAGGTGCAGGCGGCGCTCGAAACGCTGATGCGCGGCCGCACCACCATCGTGATCGCGCACCGGCTCTCGACCATCGAGCACGCCGATCGCATCGTGGTCCTCGAGCACGGCCGCATCTGCGAGCAGGGGTCGCACCAGGATCTCCTGGCGCGCAACGGCGTCTACGCCCGGCTGCACCGGATTCAGTTCGCCTCGGTCGCCGCGGCGGCGTGAAGGCGCGCGCGGTTCACGCATGAGCGGACCGCTCGCGATCGCCCACACCGAAGCCTCGCTCGAATGGGGCGGGCCGCAGATCCGCACGCTCACCGAGGCCGCCGGGCTGATCGGACGGGGTCACCAGGTGCTGATTTACGCCCCGCAGGACGCGCGCATCCTGGCCGAGGCGCCGCGCTTCGGCGTGCCCGCCGTGGCGATGCAGATCGGCGAGAAGCAGCCGCCGGGCGTCGGCGCGCTGGTGGGCGCCTTTCGGGCGAATCCGGTCGACATCGTGAACGGCCACAGCTCCACCGACACATGGCTCGCAGCACTCGCCTGCCGCTGGCTACGCGTGCGCGACCGGCCGTATCCGGCGCTGGTCCGCACGCGCCATGTGTCGATTCCCGTGCCGCAGAACCGCGCGACCCGGTGGCTGTACCAGCGCGCCGCGGCACGCATCGTCACCTCGGGCGAGCTCCTGCGCCAGCAGCTGATGCGCGAGAACGGCATCGACGCGAGCAAGATCGACTCGGTTCCCACGGGCGTGGACCCGGCCACGTTCGCGCCGCGCGACCGCGCGGCGGCGCGCGCCGAGCTCAACCTGTCGCAAAGTGCGCCGCTAGTCGGCATCATCGGCGCGCTGCGCAGCTGGAAGGGGCATCGCGTCCTGCTCGACGCGATGACGCAGCTCCGCCGCGCCGAGGTGCGCCTCGTGATCGTGGGCGAGGGACCGCAGCGCGCGCCGCTCGAGGCGCAGGTCGATGCGCTGGGCCTGCGCGCACGCGTCCTGTTCGCGGGCCAGCAGCGCGACGTGACGCCCTGGCTCGCCGCGTGCGACGCCTGTGCGCTGCCGTCCTATGCGAACGAGGGGCTGCCGCAGGTGCTCGTGCAGGCGATGTTCGCCGGCGTGCCGTGCGTCACCACCGACGTCGGCGGAATCCCCGAGATCGCGCGCGACGGCGAGACCGCGCTGGTCGTGCCCCGCGAGGACGCGCCCGCGCTCGCGGCGGCGCTGGACCGGCTGCTGCTGGTGCCCTCCGTGGGCGCCGCACTCGCGAAGCGGGCGCGCGCCTACGCGCTCCCACGCTTCGGCCTCGCCACCATGCTCGACCGAATGGAAGCGGTGTTCGAGCGCGCCCGGTCGGACGTTCGCCGGGGAGCGAAGTGAGCCACGACGCGTTCCCCTTCGACGATGTCCGCGCGGGCGCGATCGTCGCGTTCCACGCCGCTGGCGTGCAGGACGCCGGATGGGCCGCGGCCCCACCGGCGATGGACGCGGGGGCGTGGCAGTGGATCGAGGCCAATCATCGCTTCAACCGGCTCCTTTGGGACACCGAGGACCAGGCCCGCCGGCGCGACGTGCCGGACGCCGCGATCGCCGCGAACAAGCGCGCCATCGACGGGTTCAACCAGAAGCGCAATGACGCGGTCGAGCGGATCGACGAGATCCTGCTGGCGCGCCTCGCGGAGATAGCGCCGCGCGCCGGCGCGCGGCTCCATTCGGAGACGGCGGGAGCGATGATCGACCGCCTGTCGATCCTCGCTTTGAAGGTGTTCCACATGGGTGAGCAGACCCGCCGCACGGACGTCGACGCCGCGCACGTGGCGACGTGCCGCGACCGGCTCGCGCGCTTGTCCCTTCAGCGCGACGACCTGGCCGGATGCCTCGACGACCTCTTAGCCGGCGCCGCGCGCGGCGCGGCGTGCTGGCGGATCTACCGGCAGTTCAAGATGTACAACGACCCCGCGCTCAATCCGTACCTGCGCGGGAAAGGCTCAGGCTGAGCGTACGCGCGACGCCGGGCGCTCGAGCGCGGCGACCGCGGCGTTCACTGCGCCCGTGTCGATCGCCTCCATGCACAGCGCCCGCGCGCATTGCCCCTCGCCGGGACCGAACGCGCGCTCGCAGCGGCGCAGCCAGGCAACGCTGCGGAAGAACTGGACCTGCTGGTCGCGGCATGGAAACGGGTCGACGGTTACCGCGCGGCCCGGCTGCCCGGCCCAGAAGAGGCCCGGCCCGTTCAGCAGCGCGGCACCCGGCCCGTAGAGCGTGACCGTGGGCACGCCGGTCACGCGGCCCAGGTGCGCGACCCCCGTGTCGGGGCACACCAGCAGCGCGGCGCGGCGGACGAGCTCGGCCAGCGCATCGAGCGCAAGCGTGCCGGCGTAGCGCGACTGGCCGGGCGGCGGCGCGATGGCGTCGAGGAGCGCCCCTTCGCCGGGGCCGGCGCTGAACGCGACGTGGTAGCCGCCTCCCTGCAGCTCGCGGGCGAGCGAGCGCCAGCGCTCGGCCGGCCACCATTTGAGCGCGCTGCTGGCGCCGACGTGCAGCACTGCATACGGCGACGGCGGGAGCGCCGGCGCACGGGCCGGGGACGGCAGCGGCCAGTCGCGGGCGTCGAACGGCGCGGGCGCGGGACCGTCGACGAGCGTGGCGGCCGTGTCGCCGAACGCCTCCTCGGCTGCGGCGTAAGGACGCAGCTCGTCGACCGGCCAGTTCTTGTGCGCGGGGCGGTCGGCGGCGAAGCCCACGATCCAGCGCGCCCCCAGGCCGCGGGCGAGCCATGACCAGCGATTGTCGGCGGGCAGGAGCGCCAGATCCACCCGTGCGCCGTGCAACAGCGGCCGCAGGTGGCGCAGGTCGCGCCCGTCGAACGGAAGCGCCACCACGCCGTAGGGCCGGCCCGCGTACAGCGGAACGAGCGCCGGGCGGACCGTCATCTCGATGCGCGCCGCCGGGTGCCGCTCGCGCAGCTTCGCGAGCAGTGGCGTCACCATCAGCGTGTCGCCGAGCAGCAGGTGATGGAGCACGAGAATGCGGCGCGGGTGCTCCACCGGCCGGCGGCGCCACCCCCAGCGCGCGAGCCCGGCCGCGAGCGAGAGCGCGCGCATCGGGAAGCGGCTACGCGACACGCGCGCCTTCCACGTCGAGCTGGCGCAGGCTCGCCTCGAGCACGACGAGCGACAGCACCTGCTCGGCCAGCCGCCCATCGCGGGCGTCGCGCCGCACGAGCGCGTCGACCCGGGCCGCATCGAGTTGCCCGCCGGTGCGCGCGGCCAGCGCGGCGCCCAGCAGCGGCAGGCGCGCCGCCGTCTCGGGCTCGTCGAGCCAGGGACGCAGCGGCGGGTTGAAGCCGTGCTTGCCGCGCTCGATCACGCGCAGCGGCGCGAGCGCCGGAGCGAGGCCTGCGAGGAAGCGCTTCGGCGGCGTGCTGAAGCGCACGCGTGGCGGCAGCCCCAGCACCGCCTCGACGAAGCGATGATCGAGCAGCGGCGCGCGCAGCTCGAGCCCGTGCGCCATGGTCATGAGGTCGGCTTTGCGCAGGACGTACTCGGGCAGGTAGTTCGCGAGGTCCACGCGCACCAGGCGGTCCAGGGCGCTGGTGCCTGCCGCGTCCGGCGCGCGCCAATAGTGCGGCGCAGGCGACGCGAGGCCCGGCTGCACGAACGCGCGCTGGTTGGGCGACAGGCCCGAGAAGCGCAGCGCGTACGCGCTCTCCCAGTCGAGCGCGAGCTCGCCCACCACCTTGCGCCAGCCCTTGCTCGCGGCCTGCGGCAGGATCGGCAGCGGCAGGCGCATCCGGCCGCGCCAGCGGTGGCGCAGGTGCGCGCGGTGACGCTTGTACCCGCCGAAGAGCTCGTCGCCGCCGTCACCGCCGAGCACGACCGTGACCTGACGCACGGTCGCGCGAGCGAGGTACCACGTCGGGAACGCCGACGGATCGGCGAACGGCTCGTCGAGCGCGGCCACGATGGCCTCGAAGTCCGCGCCGGGCGAAAGCGGCACCGGAACGGCCTGGTTCGGCAGGCCGAGCGCGCGCGCGGTCGCGGCCGCCGCGCCGCTCTCGTCATACTCGGACCCCGGGAACACGGCCGAGAACGTCGGCAGTCCGGCGTGGCCCAGCTCCGCGAGCCGGGCCGCCACGACCGCCGAGTCGACGCCGCCGGAGAGGAACACGCCGACCGGTCGATCGGCGACGGTGCGCAGCTCCACGGCTTCGTCGAGCCGCGCGGCGCAATCGTCCGCCGCCGGCGCGGGGACGTAGTAGCGCGCGAGGGCGATCCGGTCGGAGGCGAGGTCGTAGGTCAGCCGATGGCCGTTGGGAAGCCGCGCGACATGCGTGAGGATCGTGCGCGGCGCCGGGATGTAGCGGTGCGCAAGATAGGCGTCGATCGATTCGGCGCTGCGGCCGCGCCGGTCAGGGGGCAACCAGGCGAGCAGGCTGCGCACGGTGGAGCCGAACGCGAACTCGCCCGGCAGATGGGCATAGACGAGCGGCTTCAATCCCATCCGGTCGCGCGCGAGGTGCACGCATCCGGCCCGGAAATCGACCAGCGCGAAAGCGAACATGCCGCGCAGCCGCGGCAGGAGCCCGGCGATCCCGTACGCGTCGTAAGCGTGCAGGAGGTACTCGGTGTCCGAACGGGTGAGAAAGCGCGCGCCGCGCGCCGCCAGCGCGCGCGCATCGTCCTGCCAGCCGTAGATCTCGCCGTTGTAGCAGAGCCACACGCTGCGGTCTGCGTTCGGCATCGGCTGGTCGGCCACCGGGCGCGGGTCGATGACGGACAAGCGGGCATGCACGAGGCCGACGGGCGCGTCTCCGTTCGGCGGCAACGCGTCGCCATGGCGGTCGAACGTCGCGATGTGCTCGGCGTCGGGTCCGCGCACGCGCAGCGCCGCCAGCATGCTCGCGCGCACCTGGGGTCCGCGAGCGCGGCCGGCGTGCCCGGCGATGCCGCACATCAGCGCACCTGCGCGGCGACGCGGGCGAACACCCGCTCCATCGCGTCGAGCATGCGGTCGAGCCCGAACTCGGCCTCCGCCCGCGCCCGTGCCGCTGCCCCCATGCGCTCGCGCAGCGCCGGATCGGCCATCAGGCGCGCCAGGGCTTCGGCCAGCCGCACCGGGTCGCGCGGCGGCACCAGCAGGCCAGTGACGCCGTCGACAACCGCCTCGCCGATCGCGCCGACGGGCGTCGCCACCGCGGCGCGCCCGCACGCGGCCGCCTGCATGAGGCTTTGCGGCACGCCCTCCTCGCCCCAGGACGGCAGCGCGACGAGGTCGAGGCACGCCATCCAGGCCGGCACGTCCTCCTGGTTGCCCGCGAACCGGATCGACCCGTCGAGGCCCATGACGCGCACGCGCTCGGCGAGCCGCTGGCGCTGCGGGCCGTCGCCGACGACCACGAGCTGCCAGTCGCCGCCTTGCGCATGCAGGATCGCCCAGGCGTCGAGGAGGTCGTCGTGCCCCTTCCAGTCGCGCAGCGTGGCCACGATGCCGAGCGCCGGTCGTGCGTCGAACGCGAGCCGGGCGCGCATCGCCGCACGGTCGAGGGGACGGAACCGGGCGAGGTCGATGCCGGTGCGCACGGAGGTGATGGTCGCTGGGTCGTAGCCGTTGTCGCGCACGAGCTGGGTCTTGAGCGCCTCGCCGGTGACCACGACGTGCGCGCTGGCGCGCTGGTAGAGCCACCGCGTGGCCACCGAGCGGTTCACCCTGGTCGACAGGTGCCGGGTGCGCACGATCGGCGGCGCGCTGCGCAGCGTCGGCCGTGCGAGTGCGGCGAGCCAGCTGTCGGTGGAGCTGTGCGTGTTGATCACGTCGAAGCCCGCCGCCGCGCGAAGCGCGCGCCGCATTGCCACCAAGCCCCGCACACTCTTGCGGCGCGTCTCGACCGCCTGCACCGGCAGCCCGCGCGTGCGGGCTGCGGCGTGGATCTGCGCGTCGGGCGGCGTGAGCAGCAGCACGCGATGCCCGCGCGCCTGCATGCCGGCCATTTCCGTGAGGATGCGGATCTCCTGGCCCCCCCAGCCGAGCGACGATTCGGTATGCACGATCGAAAGGCTCACGCCGCGAGCCGCCATTCCGGCGCATGGCGGAGGAACCAGCGCTCGAGGACGATGAGTGCCCACAGCCGCTGCGCGTGATGGCGCCGGCCGCCGCGATGCTCGGCCACGAGGCGCTCGAGCGCGCCCGGCCGGAAGAGCCCCCGGCGCGCGAGCCCGGTCCCCAGCACGCGCGCGTCGACCTCGCCCGCGAGGCGGCCCGCGAGCCAGTCCGACAGCGGCAGCACGAAGCCCTGCTTCGGCCGGTGCGCGACCGCGCGCGGCAGGTAGCGCTCGGCCACGCGCTTCAGCACGTGCTTGTGCGTCGTGCCGCGGATCTTGTGCGCAGGATCGAGGCGCATGGCGAACTGGACGAATTCGTGGTCGAGATACGGCACGCGCGCCTCGAGCGAATGCGCCATGGTGGCGCGGTCGACCTTCGTGAGCAGGTCGTCGGGCAACCACAGGTTGAGATCCACGTGCATCAGGCAGTCGAGGTAGGCCCGCGAGTTGCACGTCGCGAACGCCCGGGCGGCGAACGCACCGACGTCGTCGGCGCCGCGCGTGGCCGCGAGGAATGCGGCGGACAGGAGCTCCGGGTGGAGCGCGATGTCGAACAGGTTCGGCACGGTCCGGTGGCGCCGCGCGAGCGGCTCGACGATGGCGCGCAGCAGCCGGTCCTTGCGCGCCGCCGCCGGCAGCCGGCGCACGATGGCAGGCAGCGGCGAGCGCGCGTGGCCGAGCCAGCGCGTCAGGCGCTCCTCCTCCGCCCGCTTCCGATAGTTGCCGTAGCCGCCGAACACCTCGTCGGCGCCTTCGCCGGTGAGCACCACCGTGACGTGCCGGCGCGCCTCCTGCGCGAGCAGCATCGTCGGCAGCGCCGCGGGATCGGCGAACGGCTCGTCGAACACGTCGGTCCAGGCGTCGAACGCATCGAGCACGCGGTCGGGCGACAGCATCACGCTGTGATGGCGGCTGCGCAGATGCGCGGCCACCGCGGCGGCCTCACGATGCTCGCTCTCCACGGCGCCGCCCTCGAAGCCGAGGTTGAAGGTGTCTACCGGCGCACCCGTGAGGTCGGTCATGATCGCCGCGACGACGCCGGAGTCGACGCCGCCGCTCACGAACGCGCCGACGGGGACGTCGGCGACCAGCATCGAGGCGACCGAGGCACGCAGCGCAGCGTCGGTCGCCTCCACCGCCTCGTCGTCCGAGCAGCGGATCTTGTCGGCGTAGTCGAGCCGCCAGTAGCGGCCATGTCGCACCGCGCCGGCTTCGAGCGTCAGCGTATGCGCGGGCAGGAGCTGCCGCACGCCGCGAAAGATGCTGTGCGGCGCCGGAATGAACTGGCATTCGAGGAACAGGCGCAGCGCGCCAAGGTCGAGCTCGCGATCCACCGCCGGGTGCGCGAGCACCGACTTGAGCTCGGACCCGAACACGAACGTGGCGCCGTCGAACGCGTAGTAGAGCGGCTTCACGCCCAGATTGTCGCGCGCGAGGAACAGCCGGCGCGTCCGTGCGTCCCACAGCGCGAACGCGAACATCCCATGCAGGCGTGTCACCATGGCCTCGCCGAACGCGTGCCACGCCGCGAGCAGCACCTCGGTGTCGCCGGCCGAGCGAAAGCGCCAGCCCGTGGCCGCGAGCTCGGCCCGCAGCTCGGCAAAATTGAAGATCTCGCCGTTGTAGACGACGCAAAGCGCGCCATCCTCGCTCGTCATCGGCTGCGGGCTGCCGGCGATGTCGATGACGGACAGGCGGCGGTGGCCGAGATGGGCCGGACCGGAGCGAACGTAGCCCTCGGCGTCGGGCCCGCGGTGGACGAGCGCGCGGGTCATCGCGACGAGCACGTCGTCGTCGAAGGAGCTCGAGCTGACGTATCCCGCGATCCCGCACATGAGACGAGGCGCACTTCGGCTGGTTACGCGCCGTGGGCGCCGGCCGGACGCAGTGTACCGCAGCCTACGCTCACGGGCGGGCGGCGGCCAGCGCGGTTGCCCCGCCTTCGCAAAACACATTATTCTTACGCGCCCGACTGACGCATCGGCTTCGGGCGCCACGCCTTCACGTTCGCGCCGCGCAGCGCGTCACTTCCGGACTTCACCCCGATGCACGCACCCGCCTCGAACGCATTGGCCCACGTCGCACGCTCGATGCGCTGCCCGCAGCGCGCATGAGCCCACGGCAGGCGCTGCGCGCGCTCGTCGACCACCTGCTCGGCAACGCGTTCGAGCGGCGACTGCGCGGCGCCGCGCGCACGCGCCGCACCGAGGTCGTGTTCGCCTGGAACCGGGGCCTAGGCGACATTCCGCTCGGCCTCCTGCCTCTGTTCGCGCAGGTGCGCGCCGCCAAGCCGGCCGCGCGCATCGTCGTGGTCACGCGCGCCGACCTTGCCCAGGCGATGGCGCTCGCCGGGGCCGACCGCGTGGTGGCCGTGCCGGGCCTCACTCGCGGAGCGCCGCTGAACCTGCGCGCCGTCGCCCCCTCGCTCGGGTTAGCACTTGGCGACGCCGCGGCGGTGTTCGCCGACCCCGATCCGGACCGCTGGCTGCGCTCGCGCGCGCCGTTCGCCCCGGTGCTGCGCTGGAACCGCGCCGACGACGCCCGCGCCGCGCGCTTCATCGACCCGCACGATGCGCGGCCGTGCATCGGCATCCACGCCGCCAGCGAGACGGCGCGGCACTATCGCTACGCGAAGGACTGGCCGGCGGAGCACTGGGCCCGGTTGTTCGGGCTCGTCGACGCCCGGGTGCCGGTGCGCTGGGTGATCGTCGGCCACGCGCCGTCGCCGCCGCTGCGAGGCGCCAACGTGCTCGACCTGCGCGGGCGCACCGATCTGCTCGACATGCTCGCCGTCATCCGCCGCTGCCGCGCGGTGGTCGCACCGGACAGCGGCGTCCTCTCCACCGTGTACTACCTCGACGCGCCGGCGGACCTCCTTGTCGTGTCCCTGTGGGCAGACCCGCGCCAGGGCGTGCTGAAGCAGGGCAGCGCGTCGCCCAACCCGGGCCTCGTGCATCGCCCGCTGCTCGGCCGCGGCGAGGACGTGACGCGCGTCTCCCCCGAAGCGGTCGCCGACTGCCTGTGCGAGGCGCTGGTGCCGTCGGCGGCCACCGCGTGAACGCGGCGCGCGTCGCCGCGCTCGCCGCGCGCCTGCAGGCGGCCCTGGTGGCGTGCTGCGCGGCCTACATCGCCTTCGTGCAGACCAGCGGCATCACGTTCGTGCGATCGGCGAGCTTCGCCGCCATGGCGGGGGTGCTGCTGGTCGCCGTGCTGCAGCGCCACCCGCCGGGCAGCGCGAGGATTGCGCACGGCGAACGCTGGCTCGTCCTCCCGCAGTTCGCGTGGATCGCCTGGTCCGCGCTGTCGCTGGCCTGGTCGCGCGACCCGCACTATTCGCTCGACGAGATCCTGACGGAGGGACTGGCCGGGTTCGTCACGTTCGTCGCGTTCCTCCACGCGGCGCGCCAGCCGCGCGGGTTCCGCAGCATCGTCGGTGCGCTGCTGGGGATGTCCGCGCTCATGGCGGCGGTCGCGCTCGCGACGGCGCTCGCCGGCGGCTTCGACGCCGCGCTGGCCCATCACGGCGTTGGCGGCTACTCGACGCACCTCGTCATGGTCGCGCCCTTCGCCCTGCTGCTGCTCGCGCGCGGGCCCGAGGGCCTCGCGCTCGGGCGGCGCCAACGCCTCGCCTGCGCGCTCTTGGTCCTGCTGCTGCTCATCGCCGCACGCCTGACCGCCAACCGGATGCTGTGGCCGGCGCTGATGGCCGAGGTGATCGTCGCGACGCTCGCCCTGCATTGCGCGCAGGCGGACGTGCGGCGCCGCCGCCGCCTCGCCCTCGTCAGCGTCGCGTGCCTCGCGATCTGCGTCGCGGGCTTCTTCCACGCCGCGCAGGAGCGCGTGCTGCAGCTCTCGCTGACCCTGCCGCTGCCATCGGTGAGCCAGACTTTCGTGGACGACCCGCGGCTGCGGCTGTGGACGCTCGCCTTCGAGCGCATCGCGGCGCATCCGTGGATCGGCTACGGCTACGGGCGCGGGATCCTCGCCGCGGACTTCGCGACCTCCCTGCACGACCCGCTGCTCACGCACGCGCACAACGTGTTCATCAGCCAGTGGCTGCAGTCGGGCGCGGTGGGATTGCTGCTGCTCGTCCTCGCGCTGGGCGCGCTGGCGTGGCGCTTCCTGCGCTTCGTGCGCTCGCAGGACCGGCGCCTCGCGCTGGCCGGAGTGATCGGGCTGGCGCTCCTCGCCGGGTTCGTGGTGAAGAACTTCACCGACGACTTCCTGTTCCGCAACAACGCGCGCGAGCTGTGGGCGATGCTCGGAATGCTCGCGGGATTCGGCCTGGCGCGGGAGCGGGAGGTCGGCGCGCCCGCGGCTGTGCCGCTGCCGGCGGTCGAGCGGCTGCGCGCGGAGGCGGCGGTGGCGACCGTGGCGGTCGAGCCGGTGCTAGCGACGCCGCGGCGCGCGTAGCGGAACCGGCACGCCTTCCTCGCGGCCGGGCTTGTCGGCGGCGATCGGCTCGACCGGCGCGCCGGCGGGCGGCGCGTACTCGGGCAGCCAACTCGACAGGCGGCCCCGCACCTCGGCGTCGCCGGCCGCGCGGTCGCGCTCGCACCACGCGACCATCTGGCCCACGGCATCGCGGTTGGCATCGCGCGCCTGCGCGATCCGCAGCTTCGGATGCGTGGTCGGCTTGGTGGACTCCTCGGACGCGAGCGGCTCCTCGTAGAGCTTCTCGCCGGGCCGCAGGCCGGTGAACACCACGGGAATGTGGTCGGGGTCGGCCCCGTAGAGGCGGATGAGATCGCGCGCGAGATCGACGATGCGCACGGGCTCGCCCATGTCGAGCACCAGGATCTCGCCGCCCTTGCCCTGCAGGCCCGCCTGCAGCAGGAGCTGCGTGGCCTCCGACGAGGACATGAAGAAGCGGGTGATGTCCGGATGCGTGACCGTCACCGGGCCGCCGCGCGCGATCTGCTCGGTGAAGCGCGGGATCACGCTGCCGGCGCTGCCGAACACGTTGCCGAAGCGGACCAGCACGAACTGCGTGGCGCCGTCCTGCAGGCTCTGGCAGACGATCTCGGCCATCCGCTTGCTCGCGCCCATCACCGATGTCGGGTTGACTGCCTTGTCGGTGGACACGAGCACCAGCTTCTCGACTTTCGCGGCCACCGCGGCGCGCGCCATCACGAACGTGCCGTAAGCATTGTTGCGCACCGCCTGCCACGCGTTGGTCTCCTCCATGAGCGGCACGTGCTTGTACGCCGCCGCGTGGAAAACGACGCTCGGCTTCTCGCGCATCAGCAGGGCGTCGACGAGCGTCGCGTGCTTCGCGTCGCCCACCACCGGCACGAGCGGCAGCAGCGGAAACGCGTCGGCGAGCGCAGTCTGGATTTCGTAGATCGCCGCCTCGGAGAGGTCGAACAGCACCAGCCGCGCCGGGCGAAAGCGCGCGATCTGGCGGCAGAGCTCGGCGCCGATCGACCCGCCGGCGCCGGTGACCATCACCACGCGGTTGCCGAGCCATTCGGCGAGGCCCGCGTTGTCGAGCACCACCGGGTCGCGCCCGACCAGGTCGTCGAGCTCCACGTTGCGCAGCGTGGTGAGCGCGGAGCGGCCGGAAATGAGGTCCTCGTAAGACGGCACGGTGAGCGCCTCGACGCGCGCCGCGGCGCACAGCTCCGCCACGCGCCGGCGCACCACGTGGTTCGCCGACGGCAGCGCGATGATCACCTTGCGCACGCCGTAGCGCCGCGTCCAGATGCCGAGGTCGCTGATCGGGCCCAGCACGCTGACGTTGCGCAGGAGCCGCCGCTGCTTGGCCGGGTCGTCGTCGAGCAGCCCGACCACGCGCCATTGCCGGCTTCGCGCGAGGTCGTCGGTGAGCCGCGCGCCGGCTTCGCCCGCGCCTGCGATGAGCACCGGCTCGCCCAGCGCCGCGAACGGGCTGTAGAGGCGATGCTCCTTCCAGATGCGGTACGCGAAACGCGAGCCGGCCATCAGGAAGATGAGCACGATCGGATAGAGCACGAGCACGCTGCGCGGAACGATCGCCTGCAACTGCAGCATGACCAGCCCGACGGGGATCAGCACCGCGCCCAGCCCGGCCGCGAGCACGATGCGCTGCAGGTCGAGGAGGCTCGCGAAGCGCCACAGGCCGCGGTAGAGGCCGAGTGCCAGGAAGATCGCCGCCTGCACCGGGACGATCCACGCGAGCGTGAAGAACAGGTCGGCGGCGAAGGGCTCGCGCATGTCGAGATTCACGCGCAGCCAGTACATGCCCACCCAGGCGAGCGCCGCGGCACACACGTCGTGCACGAACGCGAGCCAGGCGCGCCAGTTCGATTGTTGGGTCATGGGATCGCCGAGGGCCGACGGCGCCAATGATAATCAATCGCGGCGAACAGCATCGCGTGAGCGGCGCACCAGGCGAGCAGCGCGGCCGTCCCGGCGTGCGGCGCGAAGGCCCGGCAGGCGAGCGCGGTGGCGGAGGTGCCGAGCATCGCGCCGCCATAGACCGCGAGGGTGCCCGGATGCCCCGCACCGAGGCGATGCAGGCGCTGGTAGTAGTGATCGCGGTGCGCCTCCCACACGCGCTCGTGGCGCCAGGCGCGGCGCAGCAGCGTCACGGTGGCGTCCGCGGCGAAGGGCAGGAACACGAGGGCCGGAAACCACGCCGGCCAGTCGCCCCGGAGCGCCCCCCCGAGACCGAGCAGCGCGGCCAAGAAGCCGGCGGGCACGGCGCCCACGTCGCCCATGAACAGCCGCGCCGGCGGCCGGTTCGCCGCCAGGAACGGCACCGCGGCGCAGGCGAGAGCGGTGGTCGCGACCCGCAGGGCAGGATCCGCATCCGCGCCGAGCGCGAGGGCGCCGAAGCCCACCAGCGTCATCGCTCCCGCCAGCCCGTCGCTGCCGTCCATGAAGTTGTAGAGGTTCGCCGACCAGACGAGGATCACCGCCACGACGGCCAGTCCCGGCAGGTACGCGACCCCCGGGGCCACGCCGGGAAGCGCGCTGCCCGGCATGCGCAGGAGCCAGGCGGCCGCCCACAGCCCGGCGGCCGCCTGCGCCGCGAGGCGCGCGGACACCGGCGCGCCGCGGGCATCGTCCCAGAGCGAAACGACGGCGAGCACGAGCCAGGCCGGCAGCCACCCAGCCGCGCCGCCCGGGAGGTCGCCCACGCTCCCGCCCGCGCCGAGCAGAAACCCCGCGCACAACGCGAGGCCGCCGACCCGCGGCACCGGCGCGCGGTGGAGCGAGCGCGCATTGGGCGCCGCGGCGGGTAGCCGCGGTGCAAGACGAAGGATCGCGAGCACCACCCCAGCGCTCCCGGCCAGCCCCAGCGCCGCGGCGGTCGCCACCGGGTTCACGCCGCGCCCCTCGGGCACGCGGCCGCCGCAGCCGGCCCTCCACCGCGTTGCCAACGGGCCGCCCGGAGCACGCGAGCGCTCGTCCCGACGGCCCTTTCCCGCCTACAAAAGGCGATCAAACGCGGGCTTGGCGCGAAATTCGCGCTGGCGCGCCGAAAGCGCCAATTTTTTCCTTTCGCTATCATCGCGTTATCGACGGGACCTGCAGGTTTCTCGATGGACCGCAGGCGAGCGCCGCGTCAATGCGGCGTACCCGGACCGGCGGCCGATGTTGCTACGGCACAACAGGAACATCGCGCATTCTCGTGCACCGGGGGTTCGCCTTGCCAACGCTTTCGACGCTTTGGCACAATGGGGCGCAACTTCTCGACTGAACTGAGAAGGTTCCGATGGCAGGCGCAAATGGCTGTTTCCTTGCCAATTTTATCCGTTAGAGGAGAGACTCGATGAACAAGAAGCTCGTCGCTGCCGCGGTCGCGGGCCTGCTCGCTGCCCCGCTGGCCGCGCAGGCGCAGAACGCGAACGTCACGCTGTACGGCCGCCTCAATATCGACTACGAAATTGTCAACGGCCGGCAAGCAGACGGTTCGAACCCGCGGGTATCGCGCCTGAGCTCCAACTCGTCGCGGCTGGGCGTGCGCGGCACGGAGGCGCTTGGTGGCGGACTGAACGCAATATTCCAGATCGAGCAGAACGTGTCGGGCGACACGGGCAACAGCCAGAATTCCGGCTTCGCCAGTCGCGAGACGTTCGTCGGGCTGCAGGGCACGTGGGGCACGGTCAAGATGGGCAAGTTCCTGATGCCCCTCGACGACACGCACCCGATCTTCGGTAACGTGCCGACGTACACCACCTCCATCCTGTCGACCGCCGACATCTGGGCGCAAGGCGCGCAATCGAAGTTCAACGGCGGCTTCGACGCGCGCCTGGGCAATTCGCTGCGCTACGACTCGCCGGTGTGGAGCGGCTTCAACTTCAGCGGCCAGGTCGCGCTGCGCGACTCGTCCGGCTTCAACGACAACTTCGCCACCGCCGCGCCGGCCATCGGCACGGGCGACAACGGCGACCACACGCAGGAATTGCGGCACGCGTACGTGTTCGGCGGCGCGGCGTTCTACAACAACGGACCGCTGCAGGCCGGTCTGGGCTACGAGCGCAACGTCAAGGTGCGCGGCCCCAACCTGTCCGACTACGACTGGACGATCACCGGTGCCTACAACTTCGGCGTCGTGCGTCCGGCGCTGATATACGAGCGCCTGAAGTACGACACGCCGTCGGGCGACCTGAAGCGCAACTTCTGGGGCGCCAGCGTCACCGCGCCGGTCGGCCCGGGGGTGATCTACGCGTTCTACGGCTCCGCCGGCAACGGCAAGGGCGACGCCGCGACGGGCACCCGTGTCGGTGGCCTGACCAAGGGCTCGGATACCGGCACCAACCAGTACGAGATCAGCTACACCTATCCGCTGTCGAAGCGCACCCAGGTGTACGCCGGCTACGTCAAGATCGACAACGATCGCAACGCGGCCTACTCGTACAACATCAACGGCTACACGATCGGGACGGCGTGCAATGGCACGGGCAATGCAGCCGACCTGGCTTGCGGCAGCAACGGCAAGCCCGGTGGCCTCGTGCTCGGCATGATCCACCTGTTCTAACCTGTTCCAAGGTACGCGGCGGCGTCCCGGTTCGCTAAGGACTCGCCAGCAAGACGGGCGCTCGATCGAGCGCCCGTTTTGTTTATACAATGGCGCATGCTCGACGACCTGATCATCGGCTTCGACCGCGCGCTGCGTACCCTGGCCGGCACTGCTGCGAGCGCGCGACCCGAGCCGGGCGCGAGCCTCGCCGAAGCATCGCTGAGCGCGCCGGAGCGGCGCCACGCGGGCGCGCTGATGCGCGTGAATCACACGGGGGAGGTTTGCGCCCAGGCGCTGTACGCCGCGCAGGCGCTGATGGCCCGCGATGCCGCGGTGAAGGCCCGCTTCGCCTCCGCCGCGCGCGAGGAGGAGGACCACCTGGCGTGGACGCAGGCGCGCCTGCGCGCTCTGGGCGACCGGCCCTCGCTCCTCAATGCCGTGTGGTACGCGGGCTCGTTCGCCATCGGGGTTGCCGCAGGACTCATGGGCGACCGCACCAACCTGGGCTTCGTCGTCGAGACGGAGCGGCAGGTGGAGGAGCACCTCACGGTGCACATGGACCGGCTCCCGCCGGCCGATGCGAAGAGCCGCGCGATCGTCGACCAGATGCGGGAGGACGAGGCGCGGCACGCCGCCATGGCCCAGGCCGCGGGCGGCGACTCGCTGCCGTTCCCCGTGCGCGGCGCCATGCGCGTCGCGGCCGACGCGATGCGCTCGATCGCCTACCGGATCTGACGCGCCGTCGCACCGGGCGCGCTCACGCGCCAGGCCGCGCGCGCCGCCAGTCGCGCAGAGCCGCGATGCGCGCGGCGCGGATCGCCTCGGCGATCTTCGCCTCCGGCCTCTCCCGTGCGTCGGTTCCGGAAGGCAGCCTTCGCGCCGCCGCGCTCGCCACGGCCCGCACCGCGACCGCGCCTGCGTCGACCCCCTTCACCACGAGCAGGGCCGCGCGGATGTGCGTTTCCTGCGGATAGGCGTCGGCGCGGTCAGGACGCGAGCACGCGTCGGCGCGGCAGGCGGCGAGCAGATCGTCGAGTCGCGCCGGCCGGCGCAGCGCGTCCGCTGCCAACAGCAGGTCGAGGAGCTTCGCCGGCGTGAGCTCGAGCGCCCGGTTGACGATGCCGTTCGAGCGGGCGGCGAGCAGCGCCGCGTCGCGACAGTCGGCGGGAACGCGCAGCCGCGCTGCGAGCGCTTCGGCCAGCCGCACGCTGCGCCGCTCGTACCCTCGCTGGCGCGGAAGGACGTCCACCGGCGTGACCGCCTTGCCGAGGTCGTGCGCCAACACCGCGAAGCGCGCCGGCAGCGTGAGGCCATGCGCGGCGGACCAGTCGAGCGCACGCAGCACGTGCACGCCCATGTCGCCGTCGGAATGACGCGCAAGCGGCGGGGGCACCCCGAACAGCGCGTCGACCTCCGGGAGCAGCGCGGCCAGCGCCCCGCAGCGGCGCAGCACGGTGAACAGGCGCGACGGCGTACGCTCCATCAAGCCCCGTGCGAGCTCCTGCCAGACCCGCTCCGGCGCGAGCGTCGAAAGCTCGCCGGAGGCCACGATGGCGCGCATCAGCGCCTCGGTGGCGGGCGCGACCGCGAAGTCGAGCCGGGCCGCGAAGCGCGCGACCCGCAACACCCGCAGCGGGTCCTCCGCGAACGCCTCGGAGACGTGGCGCAGCAAGCCGACCGCGAGGTCGGCCGCTCCGCCGTAGGGGTCGATCAACGTCCCGTCCGGCGCCCGCGCCATCGCGTTGATGGTCAGATCGCGCCGGCGCAGGTCGTCCTCGAGCGTGACTTCCGGCGAGGCGAAGAACTCGAAGCCGCGGTAGCCGCGCCCGTGCTTGCGCTCGGTGCGCGCGAGAGCGTATTCCTCGCGTGTCTCCGGATGCAGGAAGACCGGGAAGTCCTTGCCCACCGGCGTGTAGCCCGACGCGAGCAGGATCTCGGGGGTGCCGCCGACCACGACATAGTCGCGGTCGGCATCCGGCCGCCCGAGCAGCTCGTCGCGTACCGAGCCGCCGACGCGATAGACGGTGAAGGCCTGCGGCCGGGGACGTCCCATGGGTGCGTGAGCCGGGGAGGAGGGGCCGGTGCGTTCTGCGCGAGCGCCGCGCGCTTCCCTGGTAGGCGCGACGGCGTGCGGCGCGATCGACCTTCAGCGCCCGCTGTGCTCGCGGAACGCGTCGTAGTGGGACGTGACCGACTCGCGGCCGAGCCACGTCGGCGCGACCGCCTCCAGTCCGGTGGGAACGATCCCGAACACGAGCGGAAACGGCCCGGCGCAGACGCTGTCCTGCTTCATCGAGGCGAGATTGTCGCGGCTCATCAGCCCGCCCGGCAGGATCTCGAGGGCCAGCGCCTGCAGGCGCGCCGCGGCGCCGCGTAGCCCGATGATCGGGCGCGGATGGCCGGCGACCGCCCCGGCATAGCGGACGAGCTCGCGCAGCGTGTACACCTTCGGCCCGCACAGGTCGTAGCGCTGCCCGATAGTGGCGTCGTCGCCGAGCGCATGCACGAAGCACTGGGCGACGTCGCCCACGTAGACCGGCGCGAAGCGGGCGTCGGCGCCGCCGAGCGGGAGCACGGGGAACCACCGGGACAGCTTGGCGAACAGGTTCAGGAAGCGGTCCTCGCGACCGAACACGACTGACGGCCGGAAGATCGTCGTGGCGAGCCCCGCAGCGACGACGAGCGCCTCGCCCTCGCCCTTCGAGCGCAGGTAGCGACTCGGGCCGGCTGGATCGGCGTGCAGCGCGCTCATGTGCAGCACGCGCCGCACGCCACTCGCGGCGCACGCGTCGAGCAGCAGGCGCGGCAGGTCGACGTGCGCACGGGCGAAGGTCCGGCCGCCACCCTCGTGGAGCACGCCGACCAGGTTGACCGCCGCGGTCGCGGGCACGGCGAGCCGGGTGAGCGTGCCGCGATCGTACGGATCGCCCTCGACGACATCCACCGTGGGAAGCAGAATGAGGTGACGCGCCGCCGCGCGCCGGCGCGTGAGCACCGTCACGCGATGGCCGGCGGCGGCCAGGCGGGCAACCAGGTGGCGGCCGATGAAGCCGCTCCCGCCCAGCACCAGGACGTGCTGCGGCGCCGTCGCGGACTCGACCGGCGGCTGCCGCGACGCCGGCGGCGCAGGCCGCACGCTCACGGCGACCCGGCCGCGACTGTCGCCGGATCGGCACCGGCGCCGACGCCGACACCGCGCGGCGTCACCACGCCCAGGCGGTCGGTGAGCGGCACGTACGGCAGGTTCAGCAGCCGGGCGTACAGCACGGTGTTGGCCAGGACCTTCTTCACGTAGTCGCGCGTCTCGTTGAAGGGAATCGTCTCGACCCACACGGCGCCTTCGAGCGGCGCGAACGCCGGACGCCACGCCTGCGCGCGGGCCGGTCCTGCATTATAGGCAGCGGCCGCAAGCGCCGGCCGCTGCTCGAGGCGATCGTGCCAATAGCGGAAGTAGAAGGCGCCGAATTGCGTGTTGAGCGGCACGCTCGCGATCAGCGCCGGCTGGTAGTCGGCGCGGCCGACCTTGCCCGCCACCCAGCGTGCCGTGCCGGGCATCAGCTGCATCAGCCCCACGGCGCCGGCCGACGACACGATGTCGGGCACGAAGCGCGATTCCTGGCGGGCGATGCCGTACAGCAGGGCCTCGTCGACGCCCTGGTCGCGTGCGGCCGCGGCGAACTCGACGCGAAACGGCGCGGGATAGCGCATCGAGTAGTCGTGCCGCTGCGCCGTGCGCTCGGCGGCGCTGATCGCGCGATCGTAGATGCCCGCGCGGCGGGCGAATTCGGCGGCGAGCAGGAGCTCGTCGTCGGAGGCCCTCCGCAGCAGCGCCGACCATTCGCGAATGCCGTCGGCGCGCAGGTCGAGCGCGAGGAGCTTCAACGCGCGCCGCACCGGCAGACGGGCCCCGAACGCCGCCAGCGCCGAGGCGTCAGGCGCGGGCGCATCGCTGCGCAGCGATGCGAGCTGCTGCGGACCCTGGCCGCGCGCCTCCGCGGCGAGCAGGCCATAGAAACCGGTGTCGCCGAACAGCGATGCATACAGCGCTTCGGCTTCCACCGCGCGGCCGTCGGCCGACAGCGCGCGCCCCTTCCAGTAGCGCCACGCCGGCTCGTCGGCGTCCTTGTCGGGCAGCGCCGCGAGCGTGGCGAGCACCTCGGGCCAGGCCTTGGCGCGCAGCGCGGCGCGCACCCGCCAGGCGAGCTCGTCGATGCTGCCGGCCGGCGGCCCGGTATCGCGGAACCACTCGAGCGCCGCCGGCTCGAGCGCGCGCGCACCGTGGTAGGCGAGCCGCCGTCCGCCGTATGCGCGCTCGTCGGGCGGCAGCTTGTCGCGCCAGCGCACCCAGCCGGCGTGCGCCGCGCCGGAGTCCTTGCGCGCGGCCCGCTCGAGCGCGTACAGCGCGAGGTCGCGTCCAACGCGCGTCTTCCAGGCAAAGCCGCCCCGCGCGAGCGCTGCGACGGCGTCGCGATCGATCGCGGCGAAGTCCGCGGCCACCGGGCGTTCGGCCGGAGGCAGATCGGCCGCCACCGCCTGCACCAGGCGCACGTTGCCGGCCTCGCTTGCAAGGCGCATCCGCGCCCGCCGGTCGTCCACGGTGAGAACGCCGCCGGCGAACATCGCCGCAAACAGCGGCTCGCACAGGTCGGGCGTGGCCTGTCCCGATAGCCAGGTCGTCCGCAACGAGTCGAGCGGGGCCGCCGGGTCGAGTTGGCGCTGATACTGGGCCGCGTCGCACGCGAGCTCGGCGTCCTCGATCGCCACGCCGACGCCTTCCTGCCCGAACTCGCTCCACAGGCCACGGCGGGCGAGTGCTTTCAGCCACTCGGTGCGCAGGCGCTCGGCGAGCGGCGTGCCGGCCTGCGCCGCGAGATACGCATGCACATCCACCGGGTCGGCGTCGTCGAGATGCACGCGCAGCTGCCAGTAGCGCACCCAGGGCAGGAGCAGGTGGCCCTGCAGGGAAGGTGCGAGCGCGTCGAGGCGCCGGCGGTCGCCGCGGTCGAACGCTTCCTTCGCCTTCAGGAAGTCGGCGTCGGATTGCGCATGTGCGCGTCCCACCGCGAATGGCAGAGCGGCGCCGAGCGCCACCACCAGCAGCAGCGCATCGAGGCACGCGACGCGGCGATTCAAACGGGATCTCATGTGCGATTGTCGGGGAGCGCCCGTCGAATGACAAATAGGGTCGACGACCGGCGCACCGCGGCTTCGACCCGCGGATGCGCCGCGCGTTCGAAGGCGCGCGGTGTCGGCGGCCGTAGGCCCGATGCTAGAATCGCGCTCGACGAAGCCCCGCGCGGAGAAAAGGCATGGCGCAGCGCAAGACAGCGCCGCTGGTCGCGGTGGTGATGGGCAGTGTCAGCGACTGGGACGTCATGCAGCACGCCGCCGCCGAGCTCGCCGCGCTGGGCATCGCGCACGAAACGCGCGTCGTCTCCGCGCACCGGATGCCCGACGACATGTTCGCGTTCGCCGACGGCGCGGCCGCGCGCGGCCTGCGCGCCATCATCGCAGGTGCCGGCGGCGCGGCGCACCTGCCCGGCATGCTCGCCGCCAAGACGCTCGTGCCGGTGCTGGGCGTACCAATCCCCTCGCAGCACCTGCACGGCTTCGACTCGTTGCTGTCGATCGTCCAGATGCCGCGCGGCGTCCCGGTCGCGACGTTCGCCATCGGTGAAGCCGGCGCGGCCAACGCCGCGCTGTTCGCCGCCGCGCTGCTGGCCCCCGGCGACCCGGCGCTTGCGCGGCGCCTGGGCGCAGCCCGCGTGGCGCGAACCGCGCGGGCGCGCGCGATGCGCCTGCCGGCCCGTTCCGGCTAGGAGAACGGTGCGGTCCGGTCCCGCGGGCTCCGCCGACGCCCCCGCCGAAGCCCCCGCCGCGGCGCAACGCGCCGTGGTGCCGCCCGGCGCCTGGCTCGGGCTGCTCGGCGGCGGGCAGCTCGGGCGGATGTTCTGCATGGCGGCGCAGAGCCTCGGGTACCGCGTCGCGGTCCTTGACCCGGGCGACGACAGCCCCGCCGGCAGCGTCGCCGACGCCCACCTCCGCGCCGGCTACCTCGACCCCGCGGCGTTGCACGAGCTCGCCGCGCGCTGCCTCGCCGCGACCACCGAGTTCGAGAACGTGCCCGCGGGTGCGCTCGAGTTCCTGGCGACCCGCGCCTACGTGGCGCCGGTCGCCGCGAGCGTGGTGATCGCGCAGGATCGCGTCCGCGAGAAAGCCTTCCTCACCGGCCACGGCTTCGCCGTCGCGCCGTACGCCGTGTTGCGCAGTGCGCAGGACGCGCGGGACGCCGATCCGTCGCTCCTTCCCGGCATCGTCAAGACCGCGCGCTTCGGCTACGACGGGAAGGGCCAGCGCACGGTCGACTCGCCGGCAGAGGCGGCGGCGGCCTTCACGGCGATGGGGGCCGGCGCATGCGTGCTCGAGCGTCGCGTGCCGCTTGCCGGCGAGCTGTCGGTGCTCGTCGCGCGCAACGACCGGCGGCAGGTGGCGTGCTGGCCGGTCGCGGAGAATCACCACCGCGATGGCATCCTGGACGTGTCCGTGGCGCCGGCGCGCATCGACGCCCCGCTCGAGGCACGCGCGCGCGCCATCGCGACGGCCGTCGCCGTCGCGCTCGACTACGAGGGCGTGATGTGCGTCGAGCTGTTCGTGACGCGCGAGCGCGAGCTCCTGGTGAACGAGATCGCGCCGCGCCCGCATAACAGCGGCCACTACACCATCGACGCGTGCGTGACCTCGCAGTTCGAGCAGCAGGCGCGCGTGCTCGCCGGCCTGCCACTCGGCGCCACCACGCAGCACACGCCCGCCGTAATGGTGAACCTGCTGGGCGACCTGTGGTTCGCCGGCGGCGACGCGCTGCGCGAGCCCGACTGGTCCGCCGTGCTCGCGCATCCGACCGCGAAGGTGCACCTCTACGGCAAGCGCACGCCCCGCCGCGGCCGCAAGATGGGCCACGTCACGTGCCTCGGCGTCACGCTCGACGACGCGCTGGCGGCCGCGCGCAGCGTGCGCCGCGTCCTCGAGCTGCCGGACGACGCGCCGTGACCGCTCCGCTGGCGGGCGTGCGCGTGCTGGACCTCACGCGGCTCCTGCCCGGTCCGATGGCCACGCTCTATCTGGCCGACCTCGGCGCGGACGTCATCAAGGTCGAGGATCCCGGCGCGGGCGACTACGCGCGCACGCTCGATCCCGCCGGCGGCACGCCGAACGCGTGCTTTCGCGCGCTCAACCGCGGCAAGCGCTCGCTTTGCGTCGACCTCAAGCAGGCCGACGGGCATGCCGCGTATCTCGCGCTCGTGCGCACCGCCGACGTGGTGGTGGAAGGCTTTCGCCCCGGCGTGGCGGCGGCGCTGCGCGTCGACTACACGGCATGCAGCGCCGTGAATCCGGCGATCGTCTATTGCTCGATCTCCGGCTACGGCCAGCACGGTCCGCGCGCCGCGGCCGCCGGGCACGACATCAACTACCTCGGCTATGCGGGGGTGCTCGAGCAGACGGGCGCCGCCGGCGGCCCGCCCGTGCTGGGCAACGTGCAGATCGCCGACCTTCTTGGCGGCGCCGCTCCCGCGGCCATCGCGATCCTGGCAGCGCTGGTCGGCGTGCGCGGTGGCGGCGCGGGCCGCTTCATCGACATCGCGATGGCGGATGCCGCGCTGGCGCACAACGTGTTCGCGCTGCACGCGCTCGAGGCGCGCGGCGCGACGGCGCCGCGCGGCGCCGACCTCCTCACCGGCGGCGTGCCGTGCTATGGCGTCTACGCCACCGGCGACGGTCGATTCCTGGCCGTCGGCGCGCTCGAGCCGAAGTTCTGGCAGGCGCTGTGCGACGCGCTCGCGCGGCCCGACTTGGTGAACGGGCGGCTCGCGCGCGGAGCCGCCGGCGCGCGCGTGCGGGCCGAGCTCGAGGCCATCTTTGCGACCGCTCCGCAAGCGCTTTGGGTCGAGCGGCTCAGCGGGGTCGACTGCTGCGTCACGCCCGTGCTCGACCTCGCCGCCGCGCTCGAGGATCCGCACTTCGTCGCGCGGGAAATGGTGCGGCGGCGCGGCGACGGCAGCCGCGAGATCGCGCCGCCGTTCCGGATGTCCGGCCACGCGTTCACGGCGGGACGCAAGGCGCCGGCGCAGGGCGAGCATTCGCGCGCCGTGCTGCGCGAGCTCGGCTGCGACGAGGCAACGCTTGCCCGCTGGGAGGCGGCCGGAGTCGTCCGCTGCCCGCAGGTCGCGCCGGAATGAGCGCAGCCTCCTCAGCGCCCGGGCTTGCGCGGCGTCCCGGCCGCGCTGCGCGTCGCGCCTTCGGGCAGCGCGGCGATGCGCGCGTACTCCGGCTCGTCGAAGCGCAGCGTGCCGCGCAGGTGGTCGAGCGCCATTTCCGTCGCATCGACACCCCAGAAGAGCGCATCGCCGATCGCGAGGGTGGGCACGCCGAACACGCCGCGCGCGAGCGCCTCGTCGGTATTGCGCCGCAACGTCGCCTTGACATCCGGGTCGGCGACGCGCGCGTCGGCGTCGGCGATGCCGAGCTCGTGCGTTAGCTCCGCCCATTCGATCGGCAGGTCGGGCAGCCGTCCGTCGCGCCAGACGAAGCGGAAGATACGCTGCACGGCATCGGGCCGGCAGTCGCAGGCGATGGCCAGGCGCAGCAGCGCGAGCGGCGAGAACGGATGCACCGGCGGGAACTTCAGCGGAATGCCGAGGCGGCGCGCCTGCCAGAGCACGAAGCGATAGGTGAACGCGCGCTTCGCCGGAATCTCGGCCGGACCCTTGCTGGCGTTGGCGTCGAGGAGTGCGGCGAACAGGATCGGCCGATAGCGCACGCGGGCGTGCACGGCGATCTGCGCGAGCAGCTCCGACTGCAGATACGCGAACGGGGAGATGAAGTCGAAGTACCAGTCGGCGCTAGGCATCGTCCGGACTCTCCGTCGGCCTGGAGCGGTCGCGCAACGCAGCGAGTCGCTCCGGCAGCCGCGCGAGCACGGCCCGCCGCTCCTCGTTGTCCAGCTCGAGCCACGCGCCGATCTCGTCGAGCGAGCGGCCGCAGCCCACGCAGACCCCCGAGCCGCGCGGGTCGACCACGCACACGCTGATGCACGGCGACGGCACGGGCGTCATTTCAACCGCGTCGTCAGGCGGCATCGGCGACCCCCGTACGCGCATTCAGCGCCCGCGCGACGCGCGACGCCGGCGGCCGGCCGAGAAACGCGGAGATCATCCGGCCCGCCGCGCGCAGGCGGCTCAAGTCCACGCCCGTCTCCACGCCGAGCCCGTCGAGCAGGTAGAGCACGTCTTCGCTGGCGACGTTGCCGGTGGCGCCCTTGGCGTACGGGCAGCCGCCGAGACCCGCGACCGAGCAGTCGAACGTCGCGACGCCGAGCTGCAGCGCCGCGTAGAGGTTGGCGAGGGCCTGCCCGTAGGTGTCGTGGAAATGGCCGGCGAGCGCGTCGATCGGCACGCGCGCCGCGACCTGCGTGAACAGCGCCTGCACGGCGCCCGCGGTGCCGGTGCCGATGGTGTCGCCCAGCGAGATCTCGTAGGCGCCGAGGCCGTGCAGCGCGGCCGCCACGTCGGCGACCCGCGCCGGGTCCACGGCGCCTTCGTACGGGCAGCCGAGCACCGTGGAGATGTAGCCTCGCACGCGCACGCCGTGCATGCGGGCAGCGTCGAACACCGGCCGGACGCGCACCAGGCTCTCCGCGATGCCGCAGTTGATGTTCCGCTGCGAGAACGATTCCGACGCTGCCACGAACACCGCCACCTCGTCGGCGCCCGCCGCCAGCGCGGCCTCGAAGCCCCTGAGGTTGGGCGTGAGCACGGGATAGCGGACGCCCGGCCTGCGCTGGATGCGCGCCATGACCTCGGCGGCGTCGGCCATCTGCGGTACCCATTTCGCCGACACGAACGAGGCGGTCTCGATCGCGGGAAAGCCGGCCTCGGTGAGCGCGTCTACCAGGGCGACCTTGACGCCGGTCGGCACGGGCTGGGCCTCGTTCTGCAGCCCGTCGCGGGGTCCGACCTCGACCAAGCGGACGCGGCGCGGAAGCGTTGGCGACCCGTTCATTCGCAACGCCGTCAGGCAGACGCCGCTGGCGCCGCGGGCCGCTCGTCGAGATCGACCAGGTCGGTGCCTTCGGCCACCCGCTCGCCGACGGCGCAGTTGACGGCCCGCACGATGCCCGCGGCCGGCGCGCTGATCGTGTGTTCCATCTTCATGGCTTCCAGCACGACCAGCGGCGCGCCGGCCTCGACCGCATCGCCGGGAGCGACCATCACCGCGACGATCGAGCCCGACATCGGCGCCATCAGGTGTCCCGCATGCGCCACCTCCTCGCCGGACTGCTGGAGCGGATCGACGCGCGTGACGGCGACGCGCAGGCCCTCGCCGAACACGTAACGCTGGGACCCCAGGCTTACCACGGCGTAGTCGCCCGCGTGCGCGTCGACGCTGATCGCGAGCCGCTCGCCCTTGCCGGCGAGCGTTGCGGCGTGCGCGCCCTCGGCGTCGCGCACGACGCACGCGCCGGCGGCGCCGGGCTGCAGCACGACCGTGCGTAGCGCGACGCCGTCGTCGAACGACAGCGCGATGCCGGACGACGAGGTGCCGTTCCACCACGCATCGGTCGCGTTCCAGGGCGACCAGCGGTCGGCCGTTCCCGCGGCCGTCGCGGCGCGCTCGGCCTGCAGCGCGCGGTACTCGGCGAGCGCGGCGACGCGCAGCGCCGCCGCCGGGGCCGGCGCGGCTGGCGGCAACAGCGCGTCGCGGTGGCGCTCGATGAGCCCCGTGTCGAGCTGCCCGGTCGCGAATGCCTCGTGCCCCACGATGCGCAGCAACAGCTCGACGTTGGTACTCACGCCCACGACCTCGCAATCGCGCAGCGCGCGCAGCATTGCCTCGCGCGCCGCAGGCCGGTCCGCGCCATGGACGATCACCTTGGCGAGCATCGGGTCATAGTACGGCGAGACCTCGTCGCCGGCGCGAAACCCCGTGTCGACGCGCAAGCCGTTGCCCTCGGCGGGCATGCGCCAGTGCGCGATCCGGCCGATCGAGGGCAGGAAGCCGCGCGCAGGGTCCTCGGCGTAGATGCGCGCCTCGATGGCATGGCCGTGCGCGGCGATGTCCGCCTGCGCGAGCGGCAGCGGCTCGCCGCATGCGACGCGGAGCTGCCACTCCACCAGGTCCTGGCCCGTCACCATCTCGGTCACCGGATGCTCGACCTGCAGCCGCGTGTTCATCTCCATGAAATAGAACGCGCCGTCCTGCGCGAAGCTCGCCGGCACGATGAATTCCACGGTGCCCGCGCCGACGTAACCGATCGCACGCGCTGCGGCGACGGCGGCGGCCCCCATCGCGGCGCGGGTTTCGGCGCGCATGCCCGGGGCAGTGGCTTCCTCGAGCACCTTCTGATGGCGCCGCTGCACCGAGCAGTCGCGCTCGAACAGGTGCACGGCGTGGTCGAGCGTATCGGCGAACACCTGGATCTCGATGTGCCGCGGCGCGACCAGGTATTTCTCGACCAGCACGCGATCGTCGCCGAAGCCGGCCCGCGCTTCGCGCTGCGCCGAGGCCAGCGCGGTCGCGAAGTCGGCCGGACGCACGACGATGCGCATGCCCTTGCCACCTCCGCCGGCGGTCGCCTTGATCAGCACCGGGTAACCGATAGCCTCGGCCGCGCGGGCCAGGCGCCCGGGCGACTGGTCCTCCTCGTGGTAGCCCGGCACGAGCGGCACGGCGGCGCCCGCCATGATCGTCTTCGCGGCCGCCTTCGAACCCATTGCCGCGATGGCGGAGGGCGGCGGCCCCACGAACACGATGCCCGCGTCGGCGCACGCCTGCGCGAAGCCCGCGTTCTCCGACAGGAAGCCATACCCCGGATGCACGGCGGCGGCCCCGCTGCGCCGCGCCGCCTCGAGGATGGCCGCGCCATCGAGGTAGCTCTCGCGCGGCGCCGGAGGGCCGATCCGATACGCCTCGTCGCATGCCTCGACGTGCAGCGCGCGCGCGTCGGCGTCGCTGTACACCGCGACGGTGCGCACGCCGAGCCTGCGCGCGGTGCGGGCGACGCGCACGGCGATCTCCCCGCGGTTGGCGATGAGCAGCTTGTCGAACATCGTCAGGCGCCGTTGCGTGGCGCCGGCGCACGCAGGCCTGCCAGGCGCTCGCCCAAGCGACGCACGCCGCGCCAGACCTTCGGCACGAGCCACGCGGCGAGCGCGATGAGCAGCGCGACCGCCACGAGCGCCAGCACGGGATGGGCGAAGGCGAGCCACAGCAGCACGCCCACGCCGACGTCCTCCGCGAGCGAGGCGGTCCAGTTCGACACGGGCTCGGGCGAGGTGTTGATCGCGGCGCGGCCCCCCGCCTTCGCGAAATGGCTGCCGGCCGCGAGTCCGCCGCCCAGGATCGCCGCGCCCACGGTGGCGGCGCCGCCCATGTCGCCGAACACCGCGCCAGCCAGCGCCGCGCCGGCCGGAATGCGGATCAGCGTATGCACCACGTCCCACAGTGAATCCACGCCGGGAATCTTGTCGGCGAAGAACTCGACGAAGGCCATGAAGCCCGCCGCCGCCATGACGAACGGATGCGCGAGCACCGTGAGTCCGCCGGGCAGTGTGACCACGTTGAAATAGCCGAGCGCGCCGGTGACGAACAGCACGGCGTACAACCGGATGCCGCTCGCCCACCCGAGCGCCGACGCGAGTGCCACGAGCTGCCAGGTGTCGACGTGGTCGAGGGGATTCAACGATCGATCCTCATCGACCCGCCTCGCCTGCGGAGGACGGCGCCGGCGGCAGCCAGGCGGCCGGCCGTTTCTCGAGGAACGCGGCCACGCCCTCGCGTCCGTCCGGCGACGCGCGCACCGCCGCGATGTGTCGCGCCGTCGCGTCGACGACGGCGGCGTCGATGCCGCGATGCGCCACGGTGCGCACCAGCATCTTCACCTCGGCCTGCGCGCGCGGGCCGGCGGCGAGGAGCGTCGCGAGCAGCAGATCGATGCGCGCGTCGAGACCGTCGAGCGGCACGACCTCGTGCACCAGCCCCAGGCGGCACGCATCCGCGGCGCCGAAGCGCTCGGCGGTCAGCATGTAGCGGCGCGCGACACGCGCGCCCAGCGCCTCGATCACGTAGGGACCGATCGTGGCGGGGATGAGGCCGAGCTTCGCCTCGGAGAGCGCGAATGTGGCCTCCGGGGCGGCCAGCGCAATGTCGCAACAGGCGACGAGGCCGACGCCACCCCCATAGGCGTTGCCGTGCACCCGTGCGAGCGTGGGCTTCGACAGCCCGGCCAGCGTCGCCAGGAGGCGCGCCAGCCCGCGCGCGTCCACCAGGTTCTCGGCCTCGCCGAACGCGGCCGTCCGGCGCATCCAGTTGAGGTCCGCGCCGGCGCAGAAGCTGCGGCCCATGCCGAGGAGCACGACCGCCCTCACTGCCGGCGTGGCGTCGAGCGCCTCCAGGGCATCGGTGAGCTCGGCGATCATCACTTCGTCGAAGGCGTTGTGGAGCTGCGGCCGGGCGAGCGCGATCCGCGCGACCGGCCCGCGTTGCTCGAGCGCGATCGTGGTGTAGTCGGCGCGCGGACGTCGGTGGGTGGGCACGGGGTCCATCGGTCACATCCTGAAGATGCCGAACCGGGTCGGCGGGTTCGGCGCGTTCAACGCCGCCGACAGGCCAAGCCCGAGCACGCGGCGCGTGTCGGCGGGGTCGATCACGCCATCGTCCCACAGGCGCGCGCTGGCGTAGTAGGGATGGCCCTCGAGCTCGTATTGCGCGCGGATCGGCGCCTTGAACGCGTCCTCCTCGGCAAGCGTCCACGCCGCGCCCTTCGCCTCGATGGCGTCGCGCCGGATCGTGGCGAGCACGGTGGCCGCCTGCTCGCCTCCCATCACCGAGATGCGCGCGTTCGGCCACATCCACAGGAAGCGCGGGTTGAACGCGCGCCCGCACATGCCATAGTTGCCCGCGCCGTAGCTGCCGCCGATGATGACGGTGAATTTCGGCACCGCCGCGCACGACACGGCCATCACCATCTTCGCCCCGTCCTTCGCGATGCCGCCCGCCTCGTACTTGCGGCCCACCATGAAACCGGTGATGTTCTGCAGGAACACGAGTGGGATGCCGCGCTGCGCGCACAGCTCAATGAAATGCGCGCCCTTCTGCGCCGACTCCGAGAACAGCACGCCGTTGTTCGCGACGAGCCCCACCGGGTAGCCGTGGATGCGGGCGAACCCCGTGACCAGCGTGGTGCCGTAGCGCGCCTTGAACTCGTCGAAGTCGGAGTCGTCCACCAGCCGCGCGATGACCTCGCGCACGTCGTAGGGCCTGCGGATGTCGGCATTGATCACGCCGTAGAGCTCGTCGACGGGATAGCGCGGCTCGACGGGCGGCGCGAGGTCGAGCGAGACATGCTTGTTGCGATTGAGCTTGCCCACGATGCGCCGCGCGATCGCGAGCGCATGGTGATCGTCCTGTGCGAGATGGTCGGCAACGCCGGAGATGCGCGTATGCACGTCGGCGCCGCCCAGGTCCTCCGCGGTCACGATCTCGCCGGTGGCCGCCTTCACGAGCGGCGGGCCGCCCAGGAAGATCGTGCCCTGCTCCTTGACGATGATCGACTCGTCCGCCATCGCCGGCACGTAGGCGCCTCCGGCGGTGCAGGAGCCCATCACCACGGCCACCTGCGGAATGCCGGCGGCCGAGAGCGTGGCCTGGTTGTAGAAGATGCGGCCGAAGTGATCGCGGTCGGGGAACACGTCGGTCTGGTTCGGCAGGTTCGCGCCGCCGGAATCGACGAGATAGACGCAGGGGAGCCCGTTCTCGCGGGCGATGTCCTGCGCGCGGAGGTGCTTCTTGACCGTCAGCGGATAGTAGGTCCCACCCTTGACGGTCGCGTCGTTGCATACCACCACGCATTCGCGTCCGGCGATGCGTCCCAACCCCGTGATGATGCCGGCCGCGTTGATCGTGTCGTCGTACATGCCGTAGGCGGCGAGCTGCGAAAGCTCCAGGAACGGGCTGCCGGCGTCGAGCAGCGTGCGCACCCGGTCGCGCGGCAGGAGCTTGCCCCGACCGACGTGGCGCGCCCGCGCGACCTCGCCGCCGCCCAACTCGATGGCCGCGATGCGAGCGCGCAGGTCGTCGACGAGCGCGCTCATCGCGGCGCGGTTGGCGGCGAACACGGGGGCGCGCCGGTCGAGCTTCGACTCCAGGATCGGCATCGGTCAGCTTCGCTCGAGCGTCGCCACGCGCGCGGCAAGCAGAACGAACAGCGCACCCGTCGCGCCGGTGAGCAGGCGCGCGGAGCGGCCGTGCGCCCGGAAGCACCGCGCCGCGCGGCTCGCGAGCCATGCGACGGGGACGTTCACGAACAGCGCGTTCGCGTTGAACAGGCAGCCGAGCGCCACGAACGCCAGCGCCTGCGCCGGCGCATCGGCTGCGATGAATTGCGGCAGGAACGCGAGGAAGAAGAGCGCCACCTTCGGGTTCAGGACGTGGATCAGCAGGGCCTCGCGCACGATGGCGCCCGGCGCGGCAGGCGACAACAACGGCGCGGGAGCCGCCGCAGCCGCGGGCGCGCGCCAAGCCGCCGCGATCATGCGCGCGCCGGCATAGAGCAGGTACGCGGCGCCCGCCCATTTCACCACCGCGAACGCCGAGGCCGAGGCGGCCAGCATCGCGGAGAGGCCGAGCGCGGCCGCGAGGGTGTGCAGGACGCAGCCCGCGGCGATGCCCAGCGCGGCGGCCACGCCGTCGCGGAATCCGCCCGCCGCCGCGCGCGCGGCGATGTACGCCATGTCGGGACCGGGCGTGAGGTTGAGCAGCAGGCCGGCCAGCACGAACCAGCCGAGATCGTGCACGCCGCTCATCGCGTCCGCCGGCTCATGCGGGCGCCGCCACGCGCGGATGGCCGGGCATCAGGTCGTACGGCGCGCGCCAGCGGGGCGTCGCACGGATGCGCGCGAGCCACGCGTCGATGCCGGGGAAGGCGTTCCAGTCGACGCCGATCTCATCGGGCCAGAACAGGTAGCCGCACATCGACACGTCGACGAAGGTGAGGCGCTCGCCGACCACAAAGGCGCGCCGGGAAAGGTGCTCGTCGAGCACTGCCCACGCCGCTTCGGCGCGCTTGCGGAACTCGGCCATCACGTCGGCGTTGGGCGTCGCTAGGAAGGCGCGCATGAACCGGAACGTCGCGGTGTAGCTCGTCAGCTTGTGGTTGTCGAACAGGAGCCAGCGCAGCATCTCGCGCCGCTCGTCCGCGTCGCGTGCGCCGTAGGCCGGATAGCGCTCGGCGAGATAGTCGAGGATGACGCCGGACTGGCTCAGCCTGTGGCCCGCGTGCTCGAGCACCGGCACCTCGCCCATCGCGTTGATCGCCCGGTAGGCCGGGGTGCGCGTCGCGCCGTTGAAGTAATCGACGAAGCGCGGCTCCCAGTCGGCGCCAGCGAACTCGAGCAGCAGCGCGGCCTTGTAGGCGTTGCCCGATTGCGCGAAGCAGTGCAGCGTGTATTCCGCCATGCGCCGAATCCCTAGAAGCCGCCGGTCGCGAGCCAGCGGTCGAGCTGCTCGAAGCGGTCGACGCCCCAGAACGGCTCGCCGTCGACCACCACGTACGGCGAGCCGAACACGCCCGCGGCAACCGCCTCCTCCACGCCGCGGCGAAACGCGTCCTTCACCTGCGGATCGTCGAGGGCCGCGCGCGCCGCCGTGCGATCGATGCCGGCATCCGCCGCGACCGCGGAGGCAAGGTCCGGGTCCGAAATGTCGCGGTCGTCGACAAAATAGGCGCGGTACAGCGCCTTGGCAACCGGGATGGCTGCGGCCGGCTGCGCGGACTTCAGCCACGTCACGAGCCGGCCGGGCGCCTGCGTGGGGATGGGGAATCGCGACGGCATGCGGAAGCCGTCGATGCCGAGGAAGCGCGCGGTGCGCGCGAAGTCGCGCCGGACGTAGTCGCCTTTCATCGGGATGGCGGTCAGTGGCATCATCCCGGTCTGCTTGAAGGCGACGCCCAGCAGCATGGGACGCCAGTCGACGGTGCGTCCGCGGCGCGCCGCGAGGGCGTCGATACGCTGCGCCGCCAGGTAGCCGTAGGGCGACGAGAAATCGAAGTAGAAGGCGATGGGCGCGGGCATTGGTCGTCGGGCGTCAGCGTTGAATGGCGCGGCCGATCACCAGCCGCTGGATGTCGCTCGTGCCTTCGTAGATCTGGCAGACCCGCACGTCGCGGTAGATGCGCTCGACGGCAAAGTCCGTCACGTAGCCGTAGCCGCCGTGCACCTGCAGCGCAGCCGAGCACACGCGCTCGGCCATCTCCGACGCGAACAGCTTGGCCATCGAAGCTTCCGTGAGGCAGGGCAGGCCCGCATCGCGCAGCGCGGCCGCATGCCATGTCAACTGGCGCGCGGCCTCGATCTCGGTGGCCATGTCCGCAAGGCGAAACGCCACCGCCTGGTGCTCGCCGATCGCCCTGCCGAACGCGTGGCGCTCGGCAGCGTAGGCGAGCGCGGCCTCGAGCGCCGCGCGGGCCATGCCGACGGCCTGCGCCGCGATGCCGATGCGGCCCGCCTCCAGGTTGGCGAGCGCGATGCGATAGCCCTCGCCCTCCGCGCCCAGCAGCGCGTCCGGCTGCACGACGCAATGCTCGAGCGCGATCTGCGCGGTGTCACTGGCGCGCTGGCCGAGCTTGTCCTCGACGCGCGCCACCCGGAAGCCCGGCGTGCCCGTGTCGACGACGAAGGCGCTGATGCCGCGCTTGCCCGCGGCGCGGTCGGTGACCGCGAACACGATCGCGACGTCGGCGTTTTGGCCGGTGGTGATGAACTGCTTCACGCCGTCGAGCACGTAGCCGTCCGCGTTGCGCTCCGCACGCGTGGCGATGGCCGCGGCGTCGGATCCGGCGCCCGGCTCGGTGAGGCAGAAGCAGCCGAGCGCCTCGCCGCGCGCCAGCGCCGGGAGCCAGCGCGACTTCTGCGCGTCCGTGCCGAAGGCGTTCAGCGGGCCGCACACGACCGAGTTCTGGACGCTCACGATGGTCGAGGTGGCGCCGTCGCCGGCCGCGATCTCCTCGATCGCGACCGCCAGGCACACGTAGTCGAGACCGGCGCCGCCCCAGCGCTCCGGCACGACAACGCCCATCGCACCGAGCCCGCCGAGCGCACGCAGCGCCTCCCGCGGGAAGGCATGCTCGCGATCCCACGCGGCGGCGTGCGGGGCGAGCTCCGCGCGCGCGAACGCGCGCAGCGTGTCGCGGATCAGGCCCTGCTCGTCGGATAGGCGCACGGGACGGCGGCGGATGTGGTCTAGACGAGCTCGATCGCCATGGCCGTTGCCTCGCCGCCGCCGATGCAGAGCGCGGCCACTCCGCGGCGCAGGCCCCGCGCGCGGAGCGCGCCGATGAGCGTCACGATGATGCGCGCACCCGACGCGCCGATCGGATGGCCGAGGGCGCACGCGCCGCCATGCACGTTCATCCGCTCGTGGGGTATGCCATGGTCGCGCATGGCCGCCATCGTCACCACGGCGAACGCCTCGTTCACCTCGAACAGGTCGACGTCGGCGGTGGTCCAGCCGATCTTGCGATAGAGCTTGTCGATCGCGCCGACCGGCGCGGTGGTGAACGCACCCGGCGCCTGCGCGTGCGTCGCGTGGCCGACGATCACGGCGAGCGGCGCGAGGCCGCGCTGTGCCGCGACCGAGCGGGGCATCAGCACCAGCGCGGCGGCGCCATCGGAGATCGAGCTCGAGTTCGCGGCGGTCACCGTGCCGCCCGGGCGGAACGCCGGCCGCAGCCCGGGAATCTTCTCCGGCTGCGCCTTGGCCGGCTGCTCGTCGCGCGCGACGATCGTCTCCCCCTTGCGTCCCGGCACCGCGACGGGCGCGATCTCCCACGCGAACGTTCCGTCGTCTCCGGCGGCGCGCGAGCGCGTGAGCGAGGCGAGCGCGAACTCGTCCTGCGCCTCGCGCGTGAACGCGAAAGCGTCGGCGCATTCCTCCGCAAAGCTGCCCATCAGCCGGCCGTGCTCGTAGGCATCCTCGAGGCCGTCGAGGAACATGTGGTCCTGCACGACCTGGTGGCCCATGCGATACCCGGCGCGCGCCTTCGGCATGAGATACGGCGCATTCGACATGCTCTCCATGCCGCCCGCCACCATGATCGAGCCGCTGCCCGCCGCGATGAGATCGTGCGCGAGCATGGCGGCCTTCATCGCGGAGCCGCACATCTTGTTGACGGTGGTGCAGCCGACGCTGTCCGGCAGGCCGGCCTTGCGCGCCGCCTGCCGCGCGGGGGCCTGCCCCTGGCCCGCGGTGAGCACGTTGCCCATGATCACCTCGTCGACGTCGCCCGGCGCGATGCCCGCGCGCGTCACGGCCGCGCGAATCGCCGCGGCGCCGAGGTCGCTCGCGGTCAGCGGCGCGAGCTCGCCCTGAAAGGCGCCCATCGGGGTGCGCGCGGCGCCCACGACGCAGATCGGATCGTTCAGCATTCCCGCCCCTTCACTCCCCCGGAACCGGCGATTCGGGCGGCCCCGCGAGCCGGTGGTCGCGGCGCGGCCGCGCGAGGAGCTCGCCGCCGCAGTTCGGACACCACCCGGACAGTCCGGTCGCGCAGGCTGCGCAGAACGTGCATTCGTAGCTGCAGATGCGGGCGTTGTTGCCGTCCGGCAAGAGCGGGACCGCGCAGCGCTCGCATTCGTGCTTCATCGCCAGTCCCATCGCCGTCCTCAGCCCCGCGCGTCCCACGGCAGCTCGACCAAGCCAACCAGCGCCCGGGCCCGCTCCCGCACGTCCGCCGGGAACGCCGTCGACTTGCGCGTTTGCGCATCGAGGTGGACCGTGGCCTGCATCATCACGGCGGCCGTCTCGCCCGTGTCCGGCACGACCATGCGATGGACGAAACGCAGCACCTTGTCGCGCACCTCGAGCGGCGTGGTGTCGACCGCGAGCGCATCGCCGGCACGCACCTCGCGCAGGTAGGCGATGCGCTGCTCGACGGCGGCCATGCCCCGCCGCTGGGCGGCGAGGAACGCGCGCGTGAGGCCGATCCGGTTGAGGAAGAACCAGGTCGCCTCGTCGAACTTGCCGACATACCACATGACATTCATGTGCCCGACATGATCGCAATGCCACGGGTAGACGACGCCGCGATACGTTTCCAACGCCGGCCGCTCACTTGGTCTCGTTGAACAACTCGCGCCCGATCAGCATCCGGCGGATCTCCGACGTGCCCGCGCCGATCTCGTAGAGCTTCGCGTCGCGCCACAGCCGCCCGGTGGGAAACTCGTTGACGTATCCGTTCCCGCCCAGGCACTGGATCGCCTCTCCGGCCATCCAGGTGGCCTTTTCGGCCGCATAGAGGATCGCGCCGGCCGCATCCTTGCGCGTGGTCCGGCCGCGGTCGCACGCGGCGCCCACGGCGTAAACATACGCGCGGCAGGCGTTCATCGTCGTGTACATGTCGGCGACCTTGCCCTGCATCAACTGGAACTCGCCGATCGGCTGGTCGAACTGGCGCCGCTCATGGATGTAGGGCAGCACAGCGTCGAGGCAGGCGGCCATGATGCCGAGCGATCCGCCCGCCAGTACGGCGCGCTCGTAATCGAGGCCGCTCATCAGGATGGCCACGCCGCGACCCTCCTCGCCCAGGACGTTGGCGGCCGGCACCCGGCAATCCTGGAACACGAGCTCGCACGTGTTCGAGCCCCGCATGCCGAGCTTGTCGAGCTTCTGCGCGGTGGTGAAGCCGGGCATCCCCTTCTCCACTAAGAAGGCGGTGATCCCGCGCGCGCCGGCGGCCGGGTCGCTCTTCGCATACACCACCAGCGTGTCGGCGTCGGGGCCATTGGTGATCCACATCTTGCTGCCGTTCAGGACCCAACCGTCGGCGCGCCGCTCGGCGCGCGTGCGCATCGACACGACGTCCGACCCGGCCGAAGGCTCGCTCATCGCCAGGGCGCCGACGTGCTCGCCACTGATGAGGCGCGGCAGGTAGCGCCGCTTCTGCGCCTCGCTGCCGTTGCGGCGGATCTGGTTCACGCACAGGTTCGAATGCGCCCCGTACGACAGCCCCACGGACGCCGACGCGCGCGAGATTTCCTCCATCGCGACCACGTGGGCGAGGTAGCCCAGCCCCGCCCCGCCGTACTCCTCCTCGACGGTGATGCCGAGCAGGCCGAGGTCGCCGAGCTTGCGCCACAGGTCGGCCGGAAACAGGTTGCTGCGGTCGATGTCCGCCGCCCGCGGCCCGATCTCGGCCGACGCGAACGAGCGCACGCTCGCCCGCAAGAGGTCGATGGTCTCGCCGAGCGCGAAGTCGAGGCCGGGATATTCGGTCATGGGAGCCGTTCCTTCATGCGGGGCACCGCGCGACGGCGACTGCGCGCTTCGCTTCGCCAAGACGCTTCGTGCAGGGCGGCTTGCCGCCGCGACGGTGTGGCGGACCTATGCAAGCGCGGGACGCTGCGCGGGCTGGCGCGGGCAGCGGTCCACGATACCATAGCGTCTACGCGCGCCGGCCGCGGCGTGGCCTGCGCCGGGGCTCCGGCGCGCGGCCCCACGATGAACGTCCTGCTCCCTCCCGCGCTCGACTATCCCCACGCCGCGCCGCCCGCGCCAGGCCGCTCGCTCGAGGTCGCCCCCGGGGTGCGCTGGCTGCGGCTGCCGCTGCCGTTCGCGCTCGACCACGTGAACGTGTGGGCGCTCGAGGACGGGGACGGGCACGCCGTGGTCGATACGGGCTACGGCGATGCCGCCACCCGCGCGCTGTGGGAGACCCACCTGGGCGCCACGCTCCGCGGCGCTCCGCTCACCCGCGTGATCGCCACACATTACCACCCCGACCACCTCGGCAACGCCGCGTGGCTCGCACGCCGGCACGACCTGGTCGTCGAGATGACGCTCGGCGAGTTCACCGTCGCGCACGCAGTGCACGCGGACCAGGCCGGCTTCGGCGCAGCCGACTTCGCGGCACATTTCCATGCCCACGGCACGTCGGATGCCGATCTCGCCGCGCTCGCCGGACTGGGCAGCCGCTACCGGAACGGCGTCCCGGAGCTCCCGGCGCGTCACCGGCGGCTCGTCGGCGGCGACACGCTCGCCCTCGGCGGCCGGCGCTTCGCCGTCGTGCCCGGCTACGGCCATTCGCCCGAGCACGCGGCGCTCTTTGCGGCAGCGCCCGCGCCGCTGCTGATCGCCGGCGACATGCTCCTGCCGCGCATCAGCACCAATGTGGCGGTCGGACCGTCCGATCCCGACGGCGACCCCCTCGCCCGCTTCCTGGCTTCGCTCGACGCGTTCGCGGCGCTGCCCGCGGACACGCTGGTGCTTCCGTCGCATGGCCTGCCGTTCCGGGGCGCCGCCGTGCGGGTGGCGGCGCTGCGCGCCCATCATGCCGAGCGGCTGGAGGCGCTCGACGCGGCGCTGCGCGCCTCCGCCTCGCCGCAGAGCGCGGCCGATGTGCTGCCGGTGCTGTTCCGCAGGCCGCTCGACGCGCAGCAGCGCTTCTTCGCCATGGGCGAGGCGATCGCGCACCTCAACTACCTCTGGCACCGAGGCCGCGCCAGCCGCGTCGTCGACGCCCGCGGCCGGATCGGCTTCGCCGCGTAGAATCCGCTCCGTCGCCGCGTCCAACCGAAGAGACTGATGTCCACCTCCGCGCCTACTCCCGTTCCGGCCGCACCGCCCGTCGCGCCGCCCGCCGCGGCGCTGCCAGGCGCCATGACCGCGCACGCGGGCTACGACCCCGTCGCGCTCGCCGACTCGCTCGCCAGCGCCGCCGAGAAGGGCGCCAAGCTGATGGGCGACTTCGCGGCGCGCAACGCCGGTCGCCCGCATTCGCTCGTGTCCGACGAGCTCGGCGTCGGCAAGGCGTTCATGGAGCTCGCCGCGCAGATGATCGCCAACCCGGCACGGCTGGCCGAGGGGCAGATGAACCTGTGGTGGAATTACATGAGCCTTTGGCAGAGCTCGGTGCTGAAGATGCTCGGCGCGCCGGCCGCGCCGGTTGCGACGCCGGCGAAGGGCGACAAGCGCTTCCGCCACGACGCGTGGCAGGAGCATTTCCTGTTCGACTACGTCAAGCAGTCCTATCTCATCACCGCGCGCTGGCTGCACGACCAGGTCGCGAGCGTCGAGGGCCTGCCCGAGCCCACGCGCAAGAAGATCGATTTCTTCACGCGTCAGTACATCGATGCGATGGCGCCGTCCAACTTCGCGCTGACCAACCCCGAAGTATTTCGCGAGACGGTGGCCACCGGGGGCCAGAACCTCGTGCGCGGCCTCAACAACCTGCTCGACGACATCGAGCGCGGCAACGGCCAGCTCAAGATCTCGATGACGGACTCGAAGGCGTTCGAGCTCGGTGTGAACATCGCCACCACGCCCGGGCAGGTGGTGTTCCAGACCGACCTGATGCAGCTCATCCAGTACGAGCCCGCGACCAGGAAGCAATGGCAGCGGCCGCTCCTGATCATCCCGCCGTGGATCAACAAGTACTACATCCTCGACCTGCGGGAGAAAAACTCGTTCATCCGCTGGGCGGTGGGCGAAGGCATGACGGTATTCGTGGTGTCGTGGGTGAATCCGGACGAGACGCTCGCGCACAAGGACTTCGAGGACTACCTCACCGAAGGCACGCTGGCTGCGCTCGACGCGATCGAGAAGGCCACCGGCGCGCCCGACGCCAACGTCGTCGGCTATTGCCTCGGCGGCACGCTCCTGGCCGCGACCCTCGGGCATCTCGCCGCGAAGAAGCAGCAGAAGCGCGTGGCGAGCGCGACCTTCCTCACCTCGCTCATCGACTTCACCGCGGCCGGCGAGCTCGAGGTGTTCATTGACGAGGAGCAGGTCGCAGCGCTCGAGCGCAAGATGAGTGAGCGCGGCTTCCTCGAGGGCAGCGAGATGGCGAACACGTTCAACATGCTGCGTGCCAACGACCTGATCTGGTCGTTCGTCATCAACAACTACCTCATGGGGCGCGATCCGTTCCCGTTCGACCTCCTGCACTGGAACTGCGACTCGACGCGCATGCCCGCGAAGATGCACAGCTATTATCTGCGCAACATGTACATGGGGAACCTGCTGCGCGAGCCGGGCGGGATCACCCTGGCCGGCACGCGGATCGACCTGTCGAAGGTGACGGTGCCCGCTTACTTCGTCAGCGCGATGGAGGACCACATCGCGCCATGGAAGACCACCTACGCGGGGCCTGGCATCCTGGGCGGCGCCGCGCGCTTCGTCCTGTCGGGATCGGGGCACATCGCCGGCATCGTCAACCCGCCGGCCGCGAACAAGTACGGGTACTGGACCAACGAGGCGCGGGCCGACACGCCCGACGACTGGCTGGCCGGCGCCACCGCGCACGATGGGTCGTGGTGGAGCGACTGGCGCAAATGGATTGCGGGCCACGTCGGCCGCGAAGTGTCGCCGCGCGTGCCCGGCAAGGGCAAGCTCAAGGCGATCGGTCCGGCGCCCGGCAGCTACGCGCGGCAGCGCGCCGACGCGTGAGCGGCGCCCACCCGCCCAGGTTGGACGGCAACGACACGATGGAGGTCGGCATCTCAGGCACACGGTGGCAGGACGCGGCAGCGGCCGTGACGATGGCCGCACTCGTCGCATGGACCGGCACGTGCGGCGCGCAGAGCATGGGTGGCGGCGGACCCCCGCCGACGTACCCGCCGCCCGCAGCGCCGGTCTATTCGCAACCCGCCGCGCCCCCTGCGCCGGGATCCGCCGGTGCGGCAACGTGCGCCACCTGCGGGACGGTCGAGTCGATCCGCTACGTGGAGCAGAAGGGCGAGGCGTCCGGCGTGGGCGCCGTGGCCGGCGGGGTGCTGGGCGGCGTGCTGGGGCACCAGCTCGGCAGCGGGCGGGGCAACACGGTCGCCACCATTGCCGGGGTCGGCGCGGGCGCCTATGCGGGCAACCAAGTCGAGAAGCACCGCAACAAGCGGTCGTACTGGACCGTCGCTCTGCGCATGGACGACGGCCGCACGCGCGCGCTCACGTATGGCACGCGGCCGACGGTCAACCAGGGCGACCGGGTGAAGTTGGTCGACGGCGGCAAGCGCCTCGCCCCGCTCGGCTCCTGAGTACGCGCTTCCCTAGCTCGGGTTCACCGGGTTCTTCGGGACGCCGGGATGCACCGGCTGGGCGGGCTTGGCCGCCTCGGGATGCGATGCCGGTGAAACGGGGGCGGG
>JBBSEG010000037.1:0-45125 GCA_038239945.1 Burkholderiales bacterium | reverse complement strand
GCTCGGCCTCCTTTCGCTCGGCCTCCTTTCGCTCGGCCTCCTTTCGCTCGGCCTCCTTTCGCTCGGCCTCCTTTCGCTCGGCCTCCTTTCGCTCTACGTCTTGTCGTTCAGCCTCGACGCGAGTTCCTTCTTCTTCGGCCTGGCGTGCGACATTTTGACGTTGGGCCGCCCGACGTTCGACCTCCTGACGTTCGACCTCCTGACGTTCGACCTCCTGACGTTCGACCTCCTGACGTTCGGCCTCCTGACGTTCGACCGCCCGTCGTGCGGCCTCGGCTCGCGCGTCTTCTTCCTGCCGGGCGGCCTTTTGCCGCTGGGCCGCCAGTTCCGCCGCTGCCGGTCGTGCGGCTTCGTGCCCGACCGCACGGTCGCCACGAAATGCCGACCTCTCGGTATCGGGGCTCAAAGCACTTGGCGCGACCGCGATGACCGACTGTGGCACCGATAGCAAGGAGCGCGCGGAGACGGCTTCGCCCGATGAGCCCGCGTCGGTCAGCGGCGGATCAGGCGGCGGATCAGGCGGCGGATCAGGCGGTGGATCAGGCGGAAGAGCCGCCACCTCACCGTGCCCATCCGCGCGCAATGTCGCTTTCGCGGCCTCCGCGCCGGCAGCGATGCTTCGCGTCGAGCTGGCTTCTTCGGTTGGGTCAGCCGAGCGAACGATCGCTGTCGTCTTCGCGCCCGCGCGCGGCGCTGGCGGCACGGATGGAACCACAGTCGGCGCACCCAAAGCGGGGGGCTCGATCGCCGCTTGCTGCAAAGGATCCGCGACCGATACGTTCGCCGGCGTTGCTTCATCGACGCGCGTCGGGACTAGCAAGAGCCGGAGGTCAGGTACCACGATCCGGCGACTCCACGGGAAGCCGAAGCCGGGGCGCCCGGGTCCCTGCCCACCGAAGACGACGTTCAATAGCAGCGCGTGCAGCAGCAGGGAGAGCAGCAGCGCAAAAGCGAGTCGCCCCCCGTCACGGCTCGCTCGTCGACTCGGCTGCTGAATATGACCTGTGACGCGAGGAGAGGGTGTCCGCCTCGGGGCAGACGGTGGCGTCCGCGCCGCGCTCGAACCTTTGAGACTCAAGGTGCGGTCAAGTCGCGCGCAGGCTCAGATTCACGCCCCCCCGGATTGGGTTACTGCTTGCCCGCAATCCCGATGATGCTCTGGAACCCGCCCCAGAACATCCGCTTGCCATCGAAGGGCATCTTCGACGGGTCCATCGACTCCTTTAGCTGCGGATCGTCCATGACCGCCTTGCCGATGCGGTCACGATCCTCCTTGCTTCGATACACAACCCACGCCAGCGCAATGACTTCACCGTCCTTCAGCTGCACGGCCTGTGGAAACGACGTGACCGTGCCAGGTTGGATGTCATCGCCGATCGAGTCAGAGTAATACAGCGCGCCGTGACGCAAGTGGGTATTGCCCCATTCTTCGGACATGCGCTTGTACGCGTCGAGGCTGGCGCGGGGAACCGGAATTAGGATGGCGTCGACGTAGGGCAACATGTAGTCTCCATTGAAAATGATTCGTTGGACAACTCAGGAATTGTCTGCTTTTACCAGTCTATTTGGGAAGTCGCCCGAACGATTGCAGGGCAATGAGTAATGATCGCCAACGCGTTAAGTCCGATGCGGGTCGTCGAGACACTTCAGGACCTGGTATTCCCGACCGGCACGATCGGGATCATGTCGTCAGCACAGGGCAGCGTCGCGAATAACGAGAACGGAAACCATAGTGCCAGGCTAAACCACCACGGCAGACCCGACAGCTCGTGCAGCAGATGCTTTCGACGGCGCAACGACATGATCCGATGCTGCCAAAGCCGCGCCTATGATGACAAGCCCGCTCGTCGTACAGCTCAAGTCGCCCTCATGGCTTCCACGATCGCGCGTTATTCCCGCTCAATGACGATGAAAGGCTGCACGGGCGCCTGCTAGGTTAGATCTCTGGTGCAGTCTCGAAGCGATTCCTCAACTCCTCAACGGAGCATTCCCGGAAACGCGTCCTCGCCGTCGCAGTGGCGACTTCATCCGCTCAACTCCGCAGTGGCAGCACCACTCCTATCACCACGAAAATTCCACCGCAGACCTGGTTGAAGCGCCGTCCGACTCGCGCGAGCCATGGACTGATGCGATGGGCCATGCTCGCGATCAGCACTTCCGTCCCGATCTCGACTGCGGCGAACGTCCCCGCCATGATGGCGAACTGGACGACGAGGCTTCTCGCCGGCTCGATGAACTGCGGAAGAAACGCAACGAAGAAGAGCAGCGCCTTGGGGTTCGTCAGCGCCGAAAGTGCGCCCTGCTGAAACAACGACCAGCCCGGTCTCGGCTGAGGTGAGCCCCGGATTTCGATGCCGATCGCGGGCGAGCGCCACACTTGAATGCCGAGCCAGACGAGGTACGCCCCGCCCACCCACTTCATGAACGCCAGCAACCCACCCGATGCCATGAGGAGCGCACCAATGCCGAACATCGACAGCGCGATCACGGCCACGAACCCGAGGGCTCCCCCGAACATGGTGTACAGGGCCTTGCGCCGGCCGTGCAAGGCGCCGTGCGTGAGTGCAAGCAAGCCGTTCGGGCCCGGCGACAAGGAAAGACCAATGGCGGCCGAGCAGTAGACCAGCCAGATGTCGATCTGCATGGTCTCGACGCTTTAGGCGAGCCAGCGAAACGCCAGCGGGACGACCAGGGACGCGAGCAACACCTGCAGACCGAGCGCGATCCCGGCGTAGGCTCCGGCATCGGCGTTCACCTGCATCGCCCGCGCTGCGCCGATGCCGTGCGAAGCGGTGCCCAGCGCAAATCCGCGGACCGCCCAGGCGTCGATTCGCAGGAAATCGAACAGATACTTCGCGGACAGCGCGCCCACCAGGCCGGTCGCCACGGCGAACACGGCCGCCAGCGCGGGGACTCCCCCCACCCGTTCCGCAATGCCCATGGCAACCGGCGCGGTCACCGATTTCGGCGCGAGCGAACGCAGTACCTCGTCGGGCATGCCGAAGATCCATCCGAGTGCGAACGCACTGCCGCCCGCGGCGATGCCTCCAACCACGGCGGAGACAATCAAGGCACCGCCGCGACTACGCAATTCCGAGCGTCGCAGCCACAATGGCCAAGCCAGCGCCACGACTGCCGGGCCCAGCAGCACGTGCACGAACTGCGCGCCGGCGAAGTACGCGGGGTAGGACGTACGGGTCGCGACCAGGACCGTGCCGATCAACACGACCGACCACAGGACAGGATTCGCCCACGGGGCTCGACTCAGCCTTTCGTAGGTGGTCGCGGCCACGACGTAGGTCACGAGCGTCGCCGTCAGGCCGAAGAGGGGCGTCGACGAGAGGTAAACCCAGAGGTCGACGAAATCAGTCATGAGCTTCGCTCGGCCAGGCCCGCGGCCGGAGCAGCGAACGCAGCACGAGGGCGGTCACCGCCATGCCGATCCAGGTCGATAGCGCGATGACCACCAGCAACCGGAGCCCGTACTTCGAGACCAGGTCGAGATGCGTGATGACGCCGACCTTGACCGGGACAAATAACAGCGACAAGTGACCCAACAACAGGTCGGCCGCCGCCTTGACGGGGTCGCGCACCGCCCGCACCGGTAGCGCCGCCAGCAGCAACGCCATGCCGACCACAGGGCCGGGGAGGGCAAGCGCGAGTGCATGAGCCAGCGCCTCGCCGGCCGCTTGCAACAGCAGCAATATCGCGAGGCCCGTCAGCGCCGTCATGCAGTCCTTCGCTTCGCGACTTTGAGGCTCGGACCGCACGACTCGCCGATGCAACAATTCTTCGTGAGATAGCCGATGAGCCCGTTCATTCTCGAATAGTTCGCCGAGCAATAGATGAACCGACCCTCGTGCAAGGTTTCGACGAGGGAAGCGTGCGCGAGCTCCTTGAGATGAAACGAAAGCGTCGCGCCTGGCAAGTCGAGCTTTTCGGCGATGCGACCCACCGCCATGCCACCGGATCCGGCCTCGACCAGCAGGCGGAAGATGGCCAGCCGCGTGTCATGCGCGAGCGCAGCCAGCGCTTTGAGCGCGTCGGCTGTCGTCATGCCTCGATCCTGCGCGATCGGGTGCGATGCCCCGCGGGCGGCCGCAATGCCGGCGCCACCGCGTTAGCCGCAGCCGCGCGCCGCGGGCTCGTCCGCAACAGCCGCCCTCGGCGCGCAGCAGCCCACGGCTCGCGGTGGCGATGCAGGCACAGCGACTTCGTCCTCGAGCAGTCCTCGGGAATGAAAGCCTTCCCATCGAATGCCCTGGGGATCCGTGGCCCAGTGCTTGTCCGCACGCGCATAGCAGCACGCCGCATTGGGCTCGTCGGCGGTGTTGGAGTCGGCCGCCATGAAGCTGCTCTGGATGTCGGCCAACTCCTCGCCGTCAACGGCCTCGAGACCCAGGTGGCTGACGCCGTCGTGCGCCTCGCTCGTGGAAATCGCGAAGTTGACGCGCGGATCGTCAACCATCCACTTCGCATAGTCCGGTTTGCGGACCATGGGCTCCGCGCCAAAGAGACGCGAATAGAAGCGGATGTTGGCGTCCAGGTCGCGGACCCGGATATGCACGTGAAAGCGTCTCATGGGTGTTCTCCAAGCAGGCGGGGGCTGCGAATCCGGCCGGATTCCAGGGCAGGGACGCTACGGTAACGCTTCCATATTGCTGGAAATAACGAACCCTGTCAAAGTCCTGTGCCGGGCGCGCGCATCCGCGCTGCCGGCACTACTGGAGAAATTTCGCCGCCGCCCGCCGTACGGGCCCACCAGCTCCCGCGTCCTCAGCCAGCAGCTTCGCGACGGGGACGAACGCAGCGCCGGCCCCGTCCAGCCCCACGCGCTTGTCGCGGTCGAGGGCCGTGAGCAGCGCCAGCCGCTGGTCGTCGTCGAAAGCGCGCACCTGTTCGCCTATCGATGCAGACAACGCCGCGAGCGCGGCCGGGTTGGGCATCTGCGCCGAGCGCCGTTCGACCACGCTGGCCGGCAACGCGCCGTCGGGGTGCCCCGGATCGTAGGCCAGCCGCAACACCGGTGGCGGCGCGGTCCACCCTTCCACCGCCTGCTCGAGCGGCCGGTCGAACTCGACGCGCATCCAGTCGAGCGAGGAGTCGGCGGGCCACTTCGGGTTCATGAACCGGTTCGGCACGTGTGCCTTGAGCCACGCCGTGGTGGCGCGGGCGGTGCAGATCTCGGGCACGACGAAGCCGCGGTCGTCGCGCGGCCAAGCGAAGGCCACTCCGGGGGAGAGGTCGCGCCGCTCGGCGAGCGTCCTGGTGCGGTCGAAGGGCAAGCGGGTGCCGCAATACGCGCGCCGCAGCGGGCCGCTCCACTCGCCGTCGAACTCGGCCACGACGCAGCGCTGCTCACGCGCGCTGACGCGCCAGTGCTCGGGATACCGGACGTCCGACGGGTCGAGCTCGAGCGCGATCCAGGAGTCGACGATGCGTGCATCGACCTGCTGGGTGAGCAAGTGGTACCGATGCGCCCGCACCATCACCAGCGGCCCGAATTGCCAGCCGATCACCAAGGAATACGCCCGCAAAGGCGAGCATTGCCACGGCATAGAGCGAGAGCACGCGCTGGGCAGCGCCGAGCGCGACTGCGCCTGCGACCCGCGTGGCGATGGCTGCGCGAGGCTCCGTCGGCGGAGTCGACGCATTCGAGGGCACGCGCACGTCGGGCTTTACACCGGCCTGCGCGGGCTTGTGCTGGTCGGCCATCGGATCGAAACCTCGGCGTTGACAGGTGGCGGGAGGCAGCGCGTCCGTGACCGCACAGTCGGGTCATTTACGGCCGCGTCCCGCGCAAGTAGCATGTCGTCAGAGACGCCCCGTGGCAAGCACCCGTTCCCAGCATCGCGCCCCGTTCGAGCGAACCGCCGCGCGGTTGACGCCGCCCGTTCCGGGTTTCCGTTCACATGAGGCAGCAGGTACCCTTGCGTGCGGTTGTGCGTTGCTGGCCCTCGCGTACGGCGCATCACCCGCTGCGCGCGGCGAGGGCTACACGCTGTCGCCGCCCGCGGCGAACGACGATGTCACCCGGCCCGCCCCGTTTCGCAAGGACGAGGCGAAAGCGAAAGACGAGGCACGGTCGCTGCCTACGGAGCGCATCTTCGTCGAGGCCGTGCGCGAGGCCGAGCGGCGACCGCCGCCCCGCGCGCTCGAGCAGAAGTTCGCCGGCGCGATCAACGCCGGCAACCCCGAGGTCGCGGGCGGATCGATCCACCACGGTGCGTTCTACGACGGCGTGTTCTACTGGGGCAGCGATCCGCTGTCGTTCGTCTACCTCAACGTCCGCAATCGTTTGATCGACTAGGCGCGGAGCCGCTCGCCCGAAACCATGCCGCCGCGTTCACTGCTCGCGCTCGCGATCGGCGCGGCCGCCCTCGCGGTCGGGCTCGCGTGGCACTTCGCGCCTCGGCCAATAACGGCCGGTAGCGCTTCGGAAGCTGCGGACAGCGCGCCGCTGCCGGTCAAATCGGTATTGCGCGTGCGGCCGTCGACCGGCTCCTCGCCAGCGCCGGCCAGCCGCCTCGCCGCCCGTTCGCAACGCGCCGTTTCGCCCGAGCTGGCACTGTTCCGCGCGCGGCACGACTATGCCGGGCTGTATCGGACGCTGAAGTCGAACCCGCCCACCGCCGAGTCGCTTTACCTGGTCGCAGAGATCTACGCGGCATGCGCCCGATCGGAAGGTGAGAGTGTCGCCGTGCTCGCGCGCGAGCGCAGCGCTAAGCGCGAGCGGCTGATCGCCGGCCTCACGCAGGGCATCGCGGCAGCCGCGCAGCGCATCGACGCTTACGACCGGTTGAACGCCGATCCCTGCCAGGACCTGGACCTCGGCGCGTTCGGCCAGGCGCTTGAGGGAATGCTGGCGGCAGCGGTGGACGCGGGCGATCCCAGGGCGCGCGCGTGGCAGCTTGCCGAGCGTATCGAGCGCGCATATTACGAGCGCCAATCCACGGATCGCGAGAACAAGCGGTATGACCTGTCGGAAGCCGATTTCGACCAGGCGCGCGCGCTGCTTGCGACCAACGATCCGGAGGTGATCCAGGACCTGCAAGGCGTGCTGTCGAGCTCGCTCGCGCACGGATCGATTCGGTTCGGCGGCGAAGCGGTCGACCAGCAGGCGCTGCATGCAGCGCTCTCCTTGTCGGCGCGGTCCCCGGCTTCAGCATGACGTTCGGCGGACGCCGGGTATTCCATCCCAAGGACGCGACCATCGGGCCGCCGGCCGCGACTTAGGCGCTGGCGCCGATCGCCGATAGGCCCGGGCGCGGCGACAGCGCCGATGCGCGGCGGATAATCGGGCCGATGCCGCTTCGCCTCGACGACTTCGACTACGCGCTGCCGCCCGAGCTGATCGCGCAGACGCCCGCCGCGCGGCGCGGCGACAGCCGCCTGCTACATGTACAGGGCGACGCGCTCGTGGATGGCGTATTCGCCGACCTCGCCGGCTTGCTGGTCCCCGGCGACCTGATGGTGTTCAACGACACGCGCGTGCTGCGCGCCCGCCTGCTCGGCAAGCGCCCGACCGGCGGGCGGGTGGAGCTTTTGATCGAGCGGATCACCGGCCTCGACGAGGCGTGGGTGCAGCTTCGCGCGAGCCACCGGCCGCGGCCCGGCGGCACGATCGAGCTCGACCAAGGCGTGACTGCCACGGTGCTCGCCCGCGACGACCGCTTCTTCCAACTCCGCTTCGCCGGCACCGCCGACCTGCCGGCGTGGCTCGAGTCGCATGGGCAAGTCCCGCTGCCGCCCTACATCGCGCGAGCCGCCGGGACGCTCGACGCGGAGCGCTACCAGACCGTATACGCCCGCCATCCGGGCGCGGTGGCCGCGCCCACCGCCGGGCTGCATTTCGATCTCGACCTGCTGGCGCGGCTGCGCGACCGCGGGGTTGGACAGGCGTTCGTCACCCTGCACGTCGCGTCGGGCACCTTTCAGCCCGTGAAGGGCGACATCGCCAGCCACCGCATGCACACCGAGCGCTACCGGGTCCCGCGGGCGACGGCGGACGCCATTGGGCGCGCCAGAGCCAGCGGCGGCCGGGTGATGGCGGTGGGAACGACCAGCCTGCGCGCGCTCGAGTCGGCCGCCAGCCCCGACGGCACGGTGGCCGCCGGTGACGCGGAGACCCGGCTGTTCATCGTGCCGGGCTACCGGTTCCGGGTGGTGGACCGGCTGCTGACCAACTTCCACCTGCCCCGCTCGACCCTGCTGATGCTGGCCGGCGCGTTCGCCGGGGTCGAGCGCATCCGACGTGCGTACGCCCACGCCGTCGCCGCCCGCTACCGGTTCTTCAGCTACGGCGACGCGATGCTGCTTGATCAGGCGGACGGGGCTGGTGACGTCGTTTGACAACGCCAGGACTGTCGTTTTTCGGAGACATCCGCCCGCGCCTGCATTTGCGCAACACAACGACCGTTCGCGGCCGCCTGCGCGCGTCGTATGGCTATGCAATACGGGACAAACGCGCTACTCTGCGGGCAACTGCAATCATTGCGAAAACGGGCGAACCTGCGTAGCCCACGCCTTTTTCGCCCTTACATGCAAACAATCGCCGGCCGCCCGCTCCGCGCGGGATGCCTCCTCGTCGCCGCCTCAATACTGGTCCTCGCCAGCGCGTCAGCGCTCGCGGCGCGCGTGGGCGTGCTGTCCAACAAGTACGCGCCCGAGACCGCCGCCGATTTCAACGCGCACATCGCCGGCCATACGTTCACGGGTATCGACACCGCGACGGCCATGCCCTCGCTGGCCCAGCTCAACGCCCAGTTCGATGCGGTGCTGCTGTTCGAGGACGGCACCTTCGCGCAAGCGCCCAACGTCGGCAGCACGGTGGCCGCCTTCGCCGAGGGAGGCCATCCGGTGGTCCTGGGGACATTCTACGACCAGGATCGGAGCGACGGCCCGCCCGACTTCAATCCCCACGGCTGGGGCGATCTCGAGCAGATCGATCCGAGCACGACCGACGGCGTAGGCACCTCGTACGGCGCGCGGACGCTCGGCACCGTGGTCGTGCATCCGCTCACCGTCGGCGTCAATTCGCTCTCGGCTACGAAGTTCGCCGGCGGCAACGCGCCGAAGCCCGGCTCGGTCGTCGTGGCGTGGTGGACGCAACGCAACGCGCGCGGCGATCCCGATCCGGCGGTCGCCTATCGCATCTCCTCGGGCGCCTGCGTGATCCAGGTCGCCATCGCGCCGAATTATCCGGTCATCGGCGTGCTCAACACCGATTACAGCGGCGACTTCTATCCCCTCTGGCGCAACGCCTTCGACTTCGCCGCGGTGCGCTGCATCAGCGGCGCGGGGGGACCGGGCGCGGTCATCGCCATCCCCGCCACGTCGTACCCGCTGCTGGCGCTCGTTGCTGCACTCCTGATGGCCCTCGGCGCGTGGCGTCTCGCGCGCCGTCCGGTCCGCTGACCCGCGCGGCATGCGCTTCGAGGTGCTCGCGACGGCAGGCGCCGCGCGGCGCGGCCGGCTCACGCTCGCGCACGGCGTGGTCGACACGCCTGTGTTCATGCCGGTGGGCACGTACGGCGCTGTCAAGGCGATGTCTCCGCAGGAACTGCTCGCGCTGCCGGCGCAGATCGTCCTCGGCAACACCTTCCACCTGTGGCTCCGGCCCGGCCTCGAGGTCATCGCCGCACACGCCGGGCTGCATCGCTTCATGTCGTGGCCGCGGCCGCTCCTGACCGATTCGGGTGGCTTCCAGGTATTCAGCCTCGGCAACCTCCGCAAGGTGCAGGAGGAAGGGGTGGCATTCTCCTCGCCGATCAACGGCGACCGGCTGTTCCTCACACCCGAGCTGTCGATGTCGATCCAGCGCACGCTCGACGCCGATGTCGTGATGGTCTTCGACGAATGCACGCCCTACCCGGCCACGCACGACGCGGTTGCCCGCTCGATGCAACTCAGCCTGCGATGGGCGCGCCGCTCGAAGGACGCGCACGCCGGCAACGCGAATGCCCTGTTCGGCATCGTTCAGGGCGGCATGCACGACGACCTGCGCGACGAGTCGCTCGGCGGCCTGCTCGAGCTGGATTTCGACGGCTACGCGGTGGGCGGCCTGTCGGTGGGAGAGCCCAAGGAGGACATGCTGCGCGTGCTCGAGCGCACGGCGCCGCGCCTGCCCGCCGATCGGCCGCGCTACCTGATGGGCGTCGGCACGCCCGAGGACCTCGTGGCGGGCGTGCTCGCCGGCATCGACATGTTCGATTGCGTGCTGCCCACCCGCAACGCGCGCAACGGCTGGCTGTACACACGCTTCGGCGACGTCAAGATCCGCAACGCCCGCCACCGCGCCGACACCGGGCCGCTCGACCCGACCTGCGCCTGTTACACCTGCGCGAACTTCTCGCGGGCCTACCTACATCACCTGCAGCGCGTGAACGAGATCCTCGGTGCGCGCCTGGCGACCCTCCACAACCTGCATTACTACCTCGAGCTGATGGCCGGCCTGCGCGCGGCGATCGAGTCCGGCGACGTCGCGGCGCACGTGGCGGCGTTCCACGCGCAGCGGGGTCGCGTGGTAGAATAAGCGATTGATTTAGGAGGATTCCCGTGCTGATTTCACCTGCGTACGCCCAGGCGGCCGCGGCTCCGTCGCAGATGGACTCGCTGATGACGTTTCTGCCGATGGTCGCCATTTTCGTCGTCATCTATTTCCTGCTGATGCGCCCTCAGCAGAAGAAGCAGAAGGAAGTGCGCGCGATGCTCGAGACGCTCGGCAAGGGCGATGAGGTGGTCACCGCCGGCGGCGTGGTCGGGCGCGTCGCCAAGCTCACCGACCAATACGCGACGCTCGAGATCGCGCCGAACACCGAGATGGTGGTCCAGCGGGGCAGCATCGCGCAGCTCCTGCCCAAGGGCACCATCAAGGCCCTCTGAGCCGCGGCATGAACCGTTATCCCGCCTGGAAGTACGTCGTCATCGGCATCGCGCTGGCGGTGGGCCTGCTCTATACCCTCCCGAACTTCTTCCCCGAGGTCCCGGCGGTGCAGGTGTCGTCGTCCAAGACCAACGTGAAGGTCGACGCCGCGCTGCTCGACACCGTCGAGCAGGCGCTCAAGGCCGCGAACGTGGCCTACCGCGGCTCCAGCCTCGACGCTGCGGGCGTGAAGGTCCGCCTGGCCGACGAGGACACGCAGCTCAAGGCCAAGGAAGTCATCCAGGCGAAGCTGGGCGACAACTACATCGTCGCGCTGAACCTCGCGTCCACCTCGCCTCGCTGGCTCGCGTCGATCGGCGCCCTGCCGATGTACCGCGGCCTCGACCTGCGCGGCGGCGTGCACTTCCTGCTGCAGGTCGACATGAAGGGCGCCCTCGACAAGGCGGCTGACCGCTATACCACGGACATCCGCTCGCTGATGCGCGAGAAGAAGGTCGTGTATGCAGGCGTGGGCCGCGAAGGCAGCAACGTGGTGCTGCGCTTCAAGGACGACGCGGAGCGCACGAAGGCGCGCGTGGCGATCGAGACCGCGTTCCCCGATCTCGGGCTGCGCGAGCAGGACGCCGGCGGCGGCGAGCTGCGGCTCTCTGCCGGCCTCAAGGCCGAGGCGCAAAGGCGCATCCAGGACGGCGCCGTGCAACAGAACATCACCATCCTGCGCAACCGCGTGAACGAGCTCGGCGTGTCCGAGCCGATCATCCAGCAGCAGGGCTCGGACCGGGTCGTCGTGCAGCTCCCAGGCGTGCAGGACACCGCGCGGGCCAAGGACATCATCGGTCGCGTGGCCACGCTCGAGATCCGCATGGTGAACGACGATCCCGGCGCGCAGGCGACCGCGGCGGGGACCGGCGCGTCGTTCGGCAACGACCTCCTCCAGGACCGCGACGGCACGCCGATCCTGGTGCGGCGCCAGGTGGTGCTGACGGGCGACCGCATCAACGACGCGCAGCCGGGCTTCGCGCAGACCAGCAACGAGCCTGCCGTGCACGTGAACCTCGACGGCACGGGTGCGCGCATCTTCAAGGAGGTCACGCGCGACAACGTCGGCAAGCGCATGGCCATCGTGCTCACCGAGAAGGGCAAGTCCGAGGTGATCACGGCGCCGGTGATCCGCGAGGAAATCGGCGGTGGGCGCGTCCAGATCAGCGGCCGCATGTCCACGCGCGAGTCAACCGACATCGCGCTCCTGATGCGCGCCGGCGCGCTGGCCGCGCCGATGGACATCGTCGAGGAGCGGACGATCGGCCCGTCGCTCGGCAAGGAGAACATCGAGAAGGGCTTCGACTCCGTGCTGTACGGCCTGTGCGCGCTGGCCCTCTTCATCTGCGTGTACTACCTGCTGATGGGCGTGATCTCCACCATCGCGCTGATCGTCAACCTCACGCTGCTGGTGGCGATCCTCTCGATGCTCCAGGCCACGCTCACGCTGCCCGGCATGGCGGCGATCGCGCTCACGCTGGGCATGGCCATCGATGCGAACGTGCTCATCAACGAGCGCATCCGCGAGGAGCTGCGCTGGGGCGCCACGCCGCACGCCGCCATTCAGGCGGGCTACGAGCGCGCGTGGGGCACGATCCTCGACTCGAACGTCACCACGCTGATCGCCGGCGTGGCGCTGCTGATCTTCGGGAGCGGGCCGGTGCGCGGCTTCGCGGTGGTGCACTGCCTCGGCATCCTCACGTCCATGTTCTCGGCGGTGTTCGTCTCGCGCGGGCTCGTGGCGTTGCTCTACGGCAGCCGCAAGAAGCTCGATCGGATCTCGATCGGCCAGGTTTGGCGGCCAAAAGCGGCCACGACGGCCGCGGTGCCGGTGAAGAGCTGACCATGGAATTCTTCCGCTTTCGCCGCGACATCCCGTTCATGCGGCACGCGCTCGTGTTCAACGTGATCTCGCTGGTCACGTTCCTCGCGGCCGTCGCGCTGCTGGGCTTCAAGGGCCTCAACTTCGGCGTCGATTTCCGCGGCGGGACTGTGATCGAGGTCACCTATCCGCACGCCGTCGACTTCGGCCGCGTGCGCACCGCCGTGGACAAGCTGAATTTCGGCGAGTTTTCAGTGCAGAGCTTCGGCAGCTCCAACACCGCGCTGATCCGCCTGCCGCTCAAGGAAGGTCTCTCGAGCGCACAGCTGTCCGAGCAAGTGATGAACGGCCTGCGCGGGGATGACCCCGGCGCCACGCAGCAGCGCGTCGAGTTCGTCGGGCCGCAGGTCGGCAAGGAGCTGTACGAGAACGGCGCGTTGGCGCTGCTGCTGGTGTCAATCGGCATCGCCGCCTATCTCGCCATGCGCTTCGAGTGGCGCTTCGCCATCGCCGCCATCGTCGCGAACCTGCACGACGTCGTCATCATCCTGGGCTTCTTCGCGCTGTTCCAGTGGGAGTTCTCGCTCCCCGTGCTGGCTGCCGTGCTCGCGGTGCTCGGCTATTCGGTGAACGAGTCGGTCGTGATCGCCGACCGGATCCGCGAGAACTTCCGCAAGATGCGCAAGGCGACCGTGCCGCACGTGATCGACAACGCCATCACGAGCACCATGTCGCGCACAATCATCACCCACGGCTGCACGCTGCTGATGGTGATGTCGATCTACTTCTTCGGCGGCGAGACGCTTCATCATTTCGCGCTGGCGCTCGCGATCGGGATCTGCTTCGGCATCTATTCGTCCGCGCTGGTCATGGCGTCGCTCGTCATGTGGCTGGGCGTATCGCGCGAGGACCTGGTCAAGCCCGACAAGCAGCGCGCCGGCATGGCGGGCGAGAAAATCTTGCCCTGACCCTTTGGGGCGAGCGACGCCGGTGGAGCTCGCTGTCCTGTCCGCCGCTGCCCGCGTCCTCGCTTGCGCTTGCGCAGCGCGCCGCGCATGACTCCACCGGACTTCCTGCCGACGTGGCCGGCTAGCGCCAACAGCTTTGCGCTGTTCGGGCTCCTCCTGCTCGCGGGCGTCCTCGGCGGCCGGCTGGCGGCGACCACCCGTGTGCTGCCCGCGATCACCGGCTACATCGCGACCGGCTTCCTGCTCGGCCCCGGCGGCCTGCGTTGGCTCGACGCGCAAACGCTCGCCGACGCGCGCGTCTTCGCCGATGTCTCGCTCGGCGTCATCGTGTTCGAGCTCGGCCGGCGCCTCGACCTGGAGTGGGCGCGCCACGATCGCTGGCTCCTGCCGATGGGCCTCGCCGAAAGCCTGGTATCGCTCGCGGCGATGTTCGGCCTGCTGCGCCTGCTGGATGTCGATGCGCTGGAAGCTGCAGTAGTAGCGACCTTCGGCGTGGCAACGGCGCCGGCGGTCGTGCTGCTCGTCACCCGCGAGCTGCGCGCCGAGGGACCCGTCACGCGGCGCACGCTGTGGCACGTCGCGCTCAACAACATCGTCGCGATCCTCGGGTTGGCGATCCTGCTGCCGTTCATCGAGGCGCGCGCCACCGGCGCGCCGTGGAACCCCATCGCCCGCTCGCTGTGGCTGGTCGCCGGCTCGTTCCTGCTCGGCCTGGCCGGCTTCGGGCTGATGACCCAAGCCGCGCGCGTGGTGGGCAAGGGCACCGCACCTCAGTTCATCCTGGCCGTCGCGGCGATTCTGCTCACCGTGGGCGCGGCGCAGGCCCTCAACCTTTCGATCCTGCTGGCGCTGCTCGTCCTCGGCGTCGCGGGGCGCAATCTCGACCGCCATCACCGCCTGGTCGAGGTGCGCTTCGGCGACGCCGCGGAGCTGTTCTTCGTGGTGCTGTTCGTGCTCACGGGCGCCACGCTGCGCCCCGAGCAGTTCGGCGCCGTGGCCTGGATCGGCCTCGCGTTCGTCGCCGCGCGCGCCGCGGGCAAGGCGGTCGGCCTCTTCGCGTGCGCCCGGCCGGCGCATCTGACGGCCAAGCAGGCCGGGACGCTCGCGCTTGCGCTCACCCCGCTGTCGGGACTCGCCATCGGCATGACGCAGCCGATATTCGACGTCGCGCCCGAATTCGGCGCGCGTTTGGCGGGCATCGTCGCCTCGGGCATCGCGATCCTGCATCTGCTCGGCCCCATCGCCACCCGTTTCGCCCTTGTCCGGGCCGGCGAAGGCGAGCCGGTGGCGCGCGGGTGAAGCCGGTGCTCGCGTTCAAGGCGTCCGCACCGCTCACGATGGGCGTCGAGCTCGAGCTGATGCTGCTCGACACGCGCGGCTGGAATCTCGCTCCGGACGCGGACGACCTCCTGCGCCGTGCCGCGGGCGAATCGCACGGCGGTGAGCTCAAGCCCGAGATCACGCAGAGCATGATCGAGATCAACTCGGCGGTGCATACCGCCTACCCGGCGTTGCTGGCCGAGCTGCGGGGCACGCGCGACGTGCTCGCGCGGAACGCGCGCCGGATGAACGTTGCGATCGCGGGCGGCGGAACTCACCCGTTCCAGAAATGGAGCGAGCGCCGCATCTATCCGACCGAGCGCTTCCTGTCCGTGTCGGAGAAATACGGCTTCCTCGCCAAGCAGTTCACCGTGTTCGGGCAGCACGTCCACATCGGCTGCGCCAGCGGCGACGACGCCGTGTACCTGAACCACGCCCTCAGCCGCTACGTACCGCATTTCATCGCCTTGGCGGCCTCCAGCCCGTTCTACCAGGGCGTGGACACGGCGTTCGACTCCTCGCGCCTGTCGGTGGTGAACGCCTTTCCGCTCGCCGGCACGATGCCCTGGTCGCGCGACTGGGCGGAGTTCACCGCGTACTTCGACAAGATGCATGCGCTCGGCATCGTACAGAGCATGAAGGACTTCTACTGGGACGTGCGACCGAAGCCCGAATACGGCACGGTGGAGATTCGCGTCTGCGACACGCCGCTGACGGTCGACCGCGCCGCCCACATCGCTGCGTTCGCGCAGGCGCTCGCGCGCGAGCTCTTAGACGAGCGGCGCGAGCTGTCGCCGGATCTCTACCTCGTTCACAGCTACAACCGCTTCCAGGCGTGCCGGCACGGCCTGCGCGGCACGCTGGTCGACCCGGCGAGCGGCGCCACGGTCACGTTGCGCGACGACCTTCACGCCATCCTGGACCGCCTCGTCCCGCACGCGCAGGCGCTCGGCAGCGGCGACGCGCTACAGGCGCTACGCGCCAGCCTCTACGGCGGGGACGACGACAACGATGCCGCCTGGCTGCGCGCGCGGCTCGCGCAATCGGCCACCCTTCCCGACGTCGTTCGCCAGCAGGCGGCGCGCTTCATGGGCTGACCGGTCCGCCATGATCACCGCGCTCCTCTACTCGCTGTTCGCGCTCGACGAGAATGTCGCCCAGATCGCGGCCCAGCACGGCCCGTGGCTGTACGCGCTGCTGTTCGCGATCATCTTCGCCGAAACGGGGCTCATCGTGCTGCCGTTCCTGCCCGGCGACTCGATCCTGTTCATCGCCGGCACCGTCGTGGCGGTGTCGAATCTCAACGTTCACGTACTCGTGGGCACGCTGGTCGTCGCCGCGATCCTCGGCGACTCGGTCAACTATGCCGTCGGCCATTACGTCGGCCCGCGCGTCTTCGACCGGCCGGATTCGCGGTGGCTGCGCCAGGAGCACCTGCGCCGCACGCGAGGCTTCTACATGCGCTATGGCGGGATCACGATTGTCATCGGACGGTTCGTGCCGGTGATCCGCACCTTCGCGCCATTCCTTGCCGGTGTCGCCGGCATGTCGTACGCCCGCTTCCTGACGTACAACGTCGTCGGCGGCGTGGGCTGGATCAGCGCGCTTGTGTATGCGGGGTTCCTGTTCGGCAATATCGGCTGGGTGCGGCAGAACCTCGCACTCATCGTGTTCGCGTTCGTGGTGGTGTCGCTGATTCCGGCGGCGGTGACATATGTGCGCGAGCGGCGCGCCCGGATTGCCGCCAATCTGCGGCGGCCGCGCTAGCGTCTAGACGCGTCGAGCAAGATCGGCGGCGAGCCCCGTGTAGGTGGCGGGCGCCAGTGCGAGCAATCGCGTCTTCGCGTCGTCTGGCAGCGCCAGTTGTTGTATGAACGCGCGCAGCGAATCGCGCGAGATCGCGCGACCGCGCGTCAACGCCTTCAGCTGCTCGTAGGGTTCCGGCAACCCGTAGCGACGCATCACCGTCTGGATGGCCTCGGCCAGCACGTCCCAGTTCGCGTCGAGGTCCGCCGCGATCCGGGCCGGGTCTACCGCGAGCTTGCCGAGCCCCTGCCCGAGCGCAACGTAGCCGAGCAGCGCATGCCCCAGCGCAACGCCCAGGTTGCGCAGCACGGTCGAATCGGTCAGGTCACGCTGCCAGCGCGACAGCGGAAGCTTCTCGGAGAAATGGCGCAGCAATGCGTTGGCGACGCCGAAGTTTCCTTCCGCGTTCTCGAAGTCGATCGGGTTCACCTTGTGCGGCATCGTCGACGAGCCGACTTCGCCCTCCCGCAGCCGCTGCCGGAAATAGCCGAGTGCGATGTAGCCCCAGATGTCGCGGCAGAGATCCACGAGGACCGTGTTCGCCCGGGCCAGCGCATCGCAGTACTCGGCGATGGCATCGTGCGGCTCGATCTGGGTGGTGTACGGGTTGAGCTCGAGGCCCAGCCCGTCGACCAGCCGTGCCGCCAACCGCTCCCAGTCGACCTCGGGATAGGCCGCGACATGGGCGTTGTAATTGCCCACGGCGCCGTTCAGCTTGCCTTTCACCGCGACCTTCGCAAGCGCAGCGCCCGCCCGCTCGAGGCGCGCGACGACGTTCGCCATCTCCTTGCCGAGGGTGGTGGGCGTGGCAGGCTGCCCGTGCGTGCGCGCGAGCATCGCGAGCCCGGCGTGTGCGTGGGCAATCGCGCGCAATGCCGCGACGACGTCGCGCAGCGCCGGTAGCAGCACGTCGCGCCGGGCTTCGACCAGCGCCAGGCCGTGCGCGACGTTGTTGATGTCCTCGGACGTGCACGCGAAGTGGATGAACTCGAGCCGCGGCGCGACCTCGTCCACGCCGGCGAGCCGCTCCTTAAGCCAGTACTCGACTGCCTTGACGTCGTGGTTGGTGGTGCGCTCGATCTCCTTCACGCGCGCCGCATCGCGCGGGGCGAACTGCGCGACGACGCCGGCAAGGGTGTTGCGCGCTGCGACGGAAAACATAGGAACCTCGGGAATGCCGGGCTCGTCCGAGAGGGCGAGCAGCCACGCGATCTCGACCCGCACGCGGTGACGGATCAGCGCAAATTCGGAAAAGTGCTCCGCGAGCACCGCGACCTTCGCGCGATAGCGGCCGTCGAGCGGCGACAACGCGGTCAACGTCGAGAGCTCGTCACTCATGCAAGAGCGTGCTGGCCAAGCGGAGTTTTAGAGTCTAGCACGCGGATTCTGGCGCCTCGCCGCGTCGCGCCCGCGCACCGCCCCCGCTGCTATAATTCGACCGCCCGCCGCCCCATGCAACGCCCGCCACCTTGCTCAAGCTGATCGCCGCCAAGACGAGTCCCTTCGCCCGCAAGGTGCGCATCGTTCTCGCGGAAAAGAAGCTCGAGTACCAGCTCACGGAAGCCTCGCCGTGGGACGCGGGCAATCCGGTGCATGCGCACAATCCGCTGGGCAAGCTCCCCGTGCTGGTGCTCGATGACGGCACCACGCTGTTCGACTCGCGCGTCATCGTCGAGTACATCGACTCGGTGAGCCCGGTCTCGCGCCTGATTCCCGAGCCCGCACGCCAGCGCATCGTGGTGCGCCGTTGGGAAGCCCTGGCGGACGGCATCTGCGACGCGGTCGTGCTGATCGTCCAGGAATCGCGGCGGCCGGCGAAGCTCCAGAGCGCCGACTGGGTCGCGCGCCAGCGGCGCAAGGTCGACGAAGGCGCGCAGGCGATGGCCGACGAGCTTGCCGACAAGGCCTGGTGCAACGGTGAGGTGTACTCGTTGGCGGACATCGCCGCTGGCTGCACGCTCGGCTATCTCGACCTGCGCATGTCCGAGCTCGATTGGCGCGCGCGCTACGACAAACTCGCGCGGCACTACGACAAGCTGTCGAAGCGCCCGTCGTTCGCCGACACCCGCCCCCCGCCCTGAGTTAGAGCCGCTGCATCAGCTGCTCGAGGATCGCCGGATTCTCGAGCGTCGACACGTCCTGCGTGATTTCCTCGCCCTTGGCGATCGAGCGCAGCAACCTTCGCATGATCTTGCCGGAGCGCGTCTTCGGCAGGTTGTCGCCGAAGCGCACGTCCTTGGGCTTCGCGATGGGCCCGATCTCCTTGCCGACCCAGTCGCGGAGCGTGCGCGCGATCTGCTCGGCCTCGGCGCCTTCCGGCCGCGCGCGCTTCAGCACTACGAACGCGCAGATGGCTTCTCCGGTGAGCTCGTCGGGGCGGCCCACCACGGCAGCTTCCGCAACCAGCGAGTTCGCCACCAGCGCCGATTCCACTTCCATCGTGCCGAGGCGATGCCCGGAAACGTTGAGCACGTCGTCGATGCGGCCCATGATCGTGAAGTAGCCGGTGGCAAGGTCGCGCACCGCGCCGTCGCCGGCCAGGTAGAGGTTGCCGCCGAGCTCCTCCGGAAAATAGCTCTTGCGGAACCGCTCCGGATCGCCCCAGATGGTGCGGATCATCGAGGGCCACGGTCGCTTGACCACGAGGATGCCGCCGTGCCCGTTCGGCACGTCATGGCCGGTCTCGTCCACTACGGCGGCGATGATGCCGGGCAGCGGCAGCGTGCAGGAGCCCGGCGTGAGCGGCGTGACGCCCGGCAGCGGCGTGATCATGTGTCCGCCGGTTTCCGTCTGCCAGAAGGTGTCGACGACCGGGCAGCGCTCGCTGCCGACGTTGCGGTAGTACCACATCCAGGCTTCCGGGTTAATCGGCTCGCCCACCGAGCCCAGCAGGCGCAGGCTCGACAGGTCGTAGCGCTGCGGATGCACGTCCGGGTTGCCTTCCGAGGCCTTGATGAGGGAGCGGATCGCGGTAGGCGCCGTGTAAAACGTCGTGACCTTGTGCTTGCGGATCGTGTCCCAGAAGCGGCCCGCGTCGGGATACGAGGGCACGCCTTCGAACACCACCTGGGTGGCGCCGCAGGCCAGCGGTCCGTACACGATGTACGTGTGACCCGTCACCCAGCCGATGTCGGCCGTACACCAGAAGACGTCCTGGTCGCGATGGTCGAACACCCATTTCATCGTGAGCATCGCCCACAGCAGGTAGCCGCCGGTCGAGTGCTGCACACCCTTCGGCTTGCCGGTCGAGCCCGAGGTGTACAGGATGAACAGCGGATGCTCGGCGTTCACCCATTCCGGCTCGCACGTGTCCGGCTGCGAGGCGACGACCTCGTGCATCCAGCGGTCGCGGCCGCTCGTCATCGCCACCGCCGCGCCGGTGCGTCGGTACACGATCACGCTGTGGACCGCCTCGCAGCCGCCCATCGCGAGCGCCTCGTCGACGATCGACTTGATCGGCAGCGCCTTGCCGCCGCGCACTTGCTCGTCGGCCGTGATCACCGCCACCGCGCCCACGTCGACGATGCGCTCCTGCAGGGACTTGGCCGAAAATCCGCCGAACACCACCGAGTGCGTGGCGCCGATGCGCGCGCACGCCTGCATCGCGGCGATGCCTTCGACGGACATGGGGATGTAGATCACGACGCGGTCGCCCTTGCGCACGCCGAGGGACTTGAGCGCGTTGGCGAGCTTGCAGACGCGCTGGTAGAGCTCCTGGTAGGTCACGCCGGTGACCTTGCCGTCGTCGGCCTCGAAGATGATCGCCGTGCGGCCGGCGTTGCCGTTCGCGAGGTTGCGGTCGAGGCAGTTGTACGACGCGTTGAGCTCGCCGTCGTGGAACCACTTGTAGAACGGCGCGTTCGACTCGTCGAGCACGCGCGTGAACGCCTTGTGCCACAGCAGCTCGTCGCGCGCGAGGTCGGCCCAGAAGCCTTCGTAGTCAGCGGCGGCCTTGGCACGCATCGCATCCGCGTCGGCCGGCGTGACGTTCGCGCCGCGCCGCCATTCGGCCGAGGGCTCGAACACGCGCTTTTCGTGCAGGACGGATTCGATCGCGGACATGCTTTCCTCCAGGACGACGGATGGCGAGGGCGTCGACGCGCGCCATGCTCGCAGAAACCGCAGTCTACCGAACGCGGCGCCGGGGGGGCGCGGTGCGCCCGCATCACCCGCTGGCGTCCGCGAGGTCTTGCGGCGAGTCGATATCGCGCACGACGCCTCGATCCACGACCGCCAGCGTCAGCACTGCAACCCCGGCCGATTCGATCACCTGCCGCGCGCCCACGTCGCCGGACGATTCCAGCAGCGCGCCGCGCCAGGACGCGCCAAAGCCGACCGGATGCCCGCGGCGCCCGTCCAGCGCCGGAATCACGATGCCCTGCGTTTCCGCCAGGCGCTGCGCCACTTGCGCAATCGTCGCCGGCGCGATCAGCGGCATGTCGGCGAGCGCGACAATCCAGCCCGTCGCGTCGCCCGCCGCGGCGACGCCACACGCAAGGCTCGCGCCCATTCCCTCGTGCGACCGCGGACACTCGACCACGCGCGCGCCGGCGTCGCGCAGCGCCGCGGCGAGCGCACGATCGCCGGGCCGGACCACGGCGACGACATTGCCCAGCGCGGCGACGAGGTGCAGGCAGGCGGCCACGCCGATGGGGGTGCCCGCGGGAACCCCGTGGGACGGAGCCGGCAGCGGCGCCTGCAGCTTGTTGCCGCCGAAGCGTGCACCGGCGCCGGCGGCGAGCAGCACGCCGGCGATCGTCATGGACCGGCGCGGGCTGGGCGCCGCACTATTCCGGCAGTAGTCGGAAGCGGCCGTCGCGCACGGTGACCAGCACGCGCGCCCGCTCGTCCATTCCGTTGTGGTTGTCGGCCGACATGTTGAACACGCCCTGGCATCCGATCACCTCGCGCTCCTGCTCGAGCGCGTCGCGCAGCGCCGCACGAAACGCCTCGGTGCCGGGCTTGGCGCTGCGCAGCGCCACCGGTATGGCGCGCGACAGCAGGATGCCGGCGTCCCAGGTGTTGGCGCCGAACGTCGCCGGACGGCTACCGAACTGCTGCTCGTAGCGGCCGATGTACGCCAGCGCCACCTTGCGCGTGGGATTGCTGTCCGGGATCTCGTCGATGACGAGCATCGGTCCCGCGGCGAGCACGGTGCCCTCCACCTTTTCCTTGCCGAGCTTGATGAAGTCGTCGGTGGCCACCGCGTGCGTCTGGTAGATCGTGCCCTTGAAGCCCTGGTCGCGCAGGGTCGCTTGGGGCAGCACCGCCGGTCCGCCGACCGCGGCGATCAGCATCGCATCGGGCTTCGCGGCGATGAGCTTCAGCGACTGCCCCGTGACGCTCGCGTCGGTGCGCGCGAAGCGCTCCGCGGCGACTACCTTCACGCCCGCCTTCTCGCCCAGCGCCGTGAACACCTTGAGCCAGTTGTCGCCATACGGGTCGTTGAAGCCGATGAAGCCGATGGTCTTCACGCCGTTCCTGCCCATGTGCTTCAGCAGCGCGGCGGCGATCAGGTCGTCGTTCTGCGTGGTCTTGAACACCCAGCGCTTCTTGGCGTCGAGGGGCTCGACCACGGAGGAAGTGCCGACCGTGGCGAGCGTGGGAACCTTCGCCTCGGCGATCACGTCGAGGATCGCGAATGCGTTAGGCGTGGTGGACGGACCGATCAGCGCGTCGATGCGATCCTCCTGGATCAGCTTCTTCACGTTCTGCACCGCGCGCGTCGTGTCGCCGCCGTCCTCGAGCGAGAAGTACTCGATGGTGGCGTCGCCGATCTTCACGGGCAGGATGTCGCCGGTGTTCTTCTGCGGAATGCCGATGGCGGACGTGGGACCGGTGGCCGACACCATCAGCCCGATGCGGATCTGCCCGTGGGCCGGCGCCGCAGCGAGCGCCCCGGCGATCGCGAAGGCGAGGAAGCGTTGCAGCACGGCGAGTCTCCAGGTGAAGTGGGTGGCGAATCCTACGGGGCCGAATGCGACTCGACAAGCGTCCCCCCCCAAACCGGCGCGCGCCGGGCACTGCCGCGTCATGCGCGGCGGACGTCGTCGAAGATCCAGACGACGAAGCCGGGCGCGATGCCGGTCCAGCACACCGCCATGAACGTCGACTCGCTGTACAGCAGCCACACCGCCGCGTTGATCGTGCACAGGAGCACGACCATCAGCTTGAGTGCCCGCTCGCCCATTCCCATGCCGGGATTCTAGTCCGTACCGGCGCACCCGGCGCGCGGTCGGGGAACGGGGCGACGGAGGGTCAGCGCGCCGCCTGCCCGTGTGCGCGCACGACGCGCGTCAGCCGGCGCCACGCGAGTGCATCGCGCGCCGACCAGACGAGCGACGCCAACCCGAGCACCGTGACGACCCATGCGAGCACGCCGTACGACTGCCGCTCGACCGCGGTAGCGTGGCCATGCCACTCGAGCAGTATCGGCACGAGGCACGCAATGATCAACCCGAGGTTCAGCACGAGGAACACGTGCATCAGCCGCTCGTTCTGCGGCAGCACGCGGATACGGTTCTCGATGTACTCGTCGGCCATCGTGTCCAGCACCTCGATGGCGAGGAGGCCCGCCACCACCCAGGCGGCGGCCCCGTGCCACGCAAAACCCGCGAGGCCGATGAACAGCGCGCCGTAGATCGCCTCGCGAAGCGCGTGCCAGCCGAGCTCGCTGTGGGCTTCCGCGCGATGCGGGAGACGCTCGACGAGCTCGTGGTTGAGGAGGGTGTCGGTGCCGCCGACCACGCCCTGCGCGACCAGCAGCCACGGGAGTATCTGCTCGGGCGACACGAAGGCTAGCGGCGCCGGCCCGGCACGTGCGCGGAGAGCCTCTGCAAATCGGCCGTGACGTCGGCGACGCTGCGCTCGTACACGAGCTCCCGGCCGCGCACGCTGCCGGCGAACGCGGCGCCGCTGCGCGTGGGCGAGAGCGTGCAGCGCACGCTGTGCACGCCTTCACCGATGACCACCTCGATCATCCCGGGCCTGCGGTTGAGCACCACGACGTCGAGCATCTGCCCGCTCTCCGTGACGCGCACCTTGATCCGCTCGTCGTTCATGGGCTGCTCCGGTTGATCAGGTGCGCCGGGGGGGGGGCGCAGCGCTACGGGCCGAAGAAGTCTTTCACCTTGTCGAAGAACGACTTGGCGCGCGGGCTGTGCGCGCCTGGATCCTGGTCGTTGATCGACTCGAATTCGCGCAGGAGCTCCTTCTGGCGGCTGGTCAGCTTGACGGGCGTCTCGACCACCACATGGCAGTACAAATCGCCGATCACGGACCCGCGCACCGGGCGGATGCCCTTGTTCTTCAACCGGAACACCTGGCCCGACTGCGTCTCGGGGGGCACCTTGATGGTCGCATGCCCGTCGAGCGTCGGGATCTCGAGCTCGCCGCCCAGCGCCGCCGTGCCGAAGCCGACGGGCATCTCGCAGTGCAGGTCGGCGCCCTCGCGCGTGAACATCGCGTGCTGCTTGAGGTTGACGACGACGTACAGGTCTCCGGTCGGACCGCCGTTGAGGCCGGCCTCGCCTTCGCCCGTCAGGCGGATGCGATCATCCTGATCCACGCCCGCGGGAATCTTGACCGACAAAGTCTTATGCTTCGCGAGACGGCCGGCGCCGTTGCACGCCGGGCACGGCTCGACGATCACCTTGCCGCTGCCCTTGCACTGCGGGCACGTCTGCTGGATCGAGAAAAAGCCCTGCGAGACGCGCACCTCGCCGCGGCCATTGCAGCCGGGGCATTGCTTCGGTTGCGTACCGGGCTTGGCACCGTTGCCATGGCAGGTCGCGCATTCCTCCCGGGTCGGAATGCGGATCTTGACCTCCGCGCCCTTGGCGGCCTCCTCGAGCGAGAGCTCGAGGTTGTAGCGCAGGTCGGCGCCGCGGAACATGCCGTTGCCGCGCCCGCCGCGGGCCTGCCCGAAGATCTCGCCAAAGATGTCGCCGAACGCATCGGCGAAGCCGCCGAAACCCTCCGGTCCGCCGCGCGGCCCCGAAGACGGATCGACGCCAGCGTGGCCGAACTGGTCGTACGCGGCGCGCTTGCGCGCATCGCACAGGACCTCGTAGGCCTCCTTCGCCTCCTTGAACTTGTCCTCGGCGCTGCGATCGTCGGGGTTGCGATCGGGATGGTGCTTCATCGCGAGCTTGCGATAGGACTTCTTGAGGTCCTCCTCGCTCGCGTCGCGGGGCACGCCCAGCACCGTGTAGTAATCGCGTTTCGACATGGCTTTCAGGCAGCTCCCACTGCCGGAGAACGTCGCGTGGCGCGCGGGACGCCGAAAGGTATCACGGCGGCCGGCGACGGCATCCCCGCAAAAGCGGAGACGCCGCCCAGGACGTCACTCCCGTTCAAAGCGGGCCGCCAGGAGCGTTGCGCGGTGCCCGCGGAATCGGCAACCGGCTTACTTGCGGTCCTTGACTTCGGTGTACTCGGCGTCGACTACCTTCTCATCGCCGCCCCCGCCCGGCCCCGCTCCGGCGTCGCCGGCCGCCGGCTCCTGCTGCCCGGCGGTCTTCTGCGAATCGGCGTACATCGCCTCGCCCAGCTTCTGCGAGGCCTTGCCGAGCGCCTCGGCCTGCGTCTCGAGCTGCTCCTTGGTGGCGTCCTTGTTCTTGAGCACGTCCTCGGCTTCCTTCACCGCGGCCTCGATCTTCGCCTTCTCGTCGTCGCCCACCTTGGTGCCGTATTCGGTCAGCGACTTGCCCACGCTGTGCACGAGCGCATCGAGGCTGTTGCGCGCCTGCACGGCCTCGAGGAGCTTGCGATCCTCCTCAGCGTGCGCCTCGGCGTCCTTCACCATCCGCTGGATCTCGTCCTCCGACAGGCCCGAGTTCGCCTTGATGGTGATCTTGTTCTCCTTGCCCGTCGCCTTGTCCTTCGCCGTGACGTGCAGGATGCCGTTCGCGTCGATGTCGAACATCACCTCGATCTGCGGCATGCCGCGCGGGGACGGCGGAATGCCCTCGAGGTTGAACTGCCCGAGGCTTTTATTGCCCGACGCGCGCTCGCGCTCGCCCTGCAGCACGTGGATCGTCACCGCCGGCTGGTTGTCGTCGGCCGTCGAGAACGTCTGCGTCGCCTTGGTCGGGATCGTGGTGTTCTTCTGGATCAGCTTGGTGAGCACGCCGCCAAGCGTTTCGATGCCGAGCGAAAGGGGCGTGACGTCGAGCAGCAGCACGTCCTTGCGCTCGCCCGCCAGCACCGAGGCCTGGATCGCGGCGCCGACGGCCACGGCCTCGTCGGGATTCACGTCGCGGCGCGGGTCCTTGCCGAAGATCTGCTTGACCGTGTCCTGCACCTTCGGCATGCGGGTCTGCCCGCCGACGAGAATGACGTCGCTGATGTCGCCGAGCGACACGCCCGCGTCCTTGATGGCGGTCTTGCACGGCTCCACGGTGCGCTGGATCAGCTCCTCGACCAGCGACTCGAGCTTGGCGCGCGTGATCTTGATCGACAGGTGCTTCGGGCCGCTCTGGTCGGCGGTGATGTACGGCAGGTTGATCTCGGTCTGCTGCGAGCTCGACAGCTCGATCTTCGCCTTCTCCGCGGCTTCCTTCAGGCGCTGGAGCGCGAGGACGTCGTTCTTCAGATCGACGCCCGCTTCCTTCTTGAACTCGTTGACGACGTACTCGATGATGCGCTGGTCGAAGTCCTCACCGCCCAGGAACGTGTCGCCGTTGGTGGAGAGCACCTCGAACTGATGCTCGCCTTCGACCGTCGCGATCTCGATGATCGAGATGTCGAACGTTCCGCCGCCAAGGTCGTACACCGCGATCTTGCGGTCGCCTTCCTTCTTGTCGAGCCCGAACGCGAGCGCGGCGGCGGTCGGCTCGTTGATGATGCGCTTCACTTCCAGCCCGGCGATGCGGCCGGCGTCCTTGGTGGCCTGGCGCTGCGAATCGTTGAAGTACGCCGGCACCGTGATGACGGCCTCGGTGACTTCCTCGCCCAGGTAATCCTCGGCGGTCTTCTTCATCTTGCGCAGGATTTCCGCGCTGACCTGCTGCGACGCGATCTTGCGGCCGCGCGCCTCGACCCAGGCGTCGCCGTTGTCGGCCTTCGCGATGCGGTAGGGCATCAGCTTGATGTCCTTCTGAACCTCGGGTTCGTCGAACTTGCGGCCGATGAGCCGCTTGACGGCGTAGATGGTGTTCTTCGCGTTGGTGACGGCCTGCCGCTTCGCCGGCGCGCCGACCAGCACCTCGCCGTCGTCCGTGTAGGCGACCACCGAAGGCGTCGTGCGGCCGCCTTCCGAGTTCTCGATCACCTTGGGCGTGCCGCCTTCCATGACGGCGACGCAGCTGTTGGTGGTGCCGAGGTCGATGCCGATGATCTTTGCCATTTTTCGTGATCTCCGAATGCCTGGGTTGCGTAGCTGTCGCCTAAGTGGGGGGCTCGTTGCCGGGAATCAACCGCCGCCGCAAACGCGCGGCGCGTGCGCGCCTACCCGGATCCGTCCGCGCCGCTGGACACGGTCACCATCGCCGGCCGCAGCACGCGCTCATTGAGGACGTAGCCCTTCTGGTAGACGGTCATCACCGTTCCCGGCGGCCCGTCGCTCGCCACCATCTGCACGGCCTGGTGCCGGTGCGGATCGAATCTCTCCCCGACGGGGTCGATCGACTGCACGTTGGCCCGGGCAAAGGCGGCCGCGAGGTTCTTCAGCGTGAGCTCGCTGCCCGAGCGCAACGTCTCCATCGAGACGTTCTGCGCCGCAAGCGACTGCTCCAGGGCGTCCTTGACGGGCAACAGGTCGGCGGCGAATTTCTCGATGGCGAACTTGGTCGCCCGCGCCAGGTCCTGCTGGGCCTGGCGTCGTGCGTTCTCGGACTCGGCCTTGGCCCGCAGCCATGCGTCCTTGAGCTCGGCGGCCTCGGCCTCCGCCTTGACCAGCAGCGCGGCGAGGTCGTCTGCGGCGCCGCCGCCATCGGGCGGCACGCCGGCGTCGGTGGCGTCCTCGGGTATCCGGTCGTCGGGAAGGGAATCGTGTGGCGTCATGACGTTTTCATGAGATCGGGGCAGACCTTACGGACAATGGGGGCAAGCGCAGGACTTTCAACGGGCCGATCCCCATCAGCGTGCAGCGCCTTCCGCCCGCGCCCGGAGCGCCGTGACTTCGCGGTCGGCGGCGTCCGGGGGCGGCACCAGCCAGCCGGACAGCGCATGCACCGCGATGTCGGCCAGAGCGGCGATCCACGCCGGGTGCTCGTTCAGGCACCGGATGACCCGCAACTCCGCGCCTCCGGCCGCCAGGAACAGGCGGCGCGCCTCGAGGCCGATCTCCTCCAGCGTCTCGAGGCAGTCGGCGACGAATCCCGGGCAGTACACGTCGGCACGGCGCACCCCGCGCTGGGCCAGCGCCTTGAGGACCTCGACGGTATAGGGCTCGAGCCACTGGGCGCGTCCGAACCGCGACTGGAACGCGAGGGTCCATTGCGACGGCTCGAGGCCAACCTCCCGGGCCAGCAGCCGCGCGGTGACGTGACAGTGGCAATGGTAGGGGTCGCCGAGCTGGAGCGAGCGTCGCGGCAGTCCGTGGAACGACAGCACCAGGTGCTCCGGGCGGCCGTGCTTCATCCACTCGTCGTGCAGGTTGCGCGCGAGCGCCCCGATGTACCCGGGGTCGTCGTGGAAGGACTCGACGAAGCGCAGGCCGGGCACGCGCCGGACGCGGCGCAGATGCGCCCCGACGGCATCGAGCGTCGAGGCCGTGGTGCTGGCGGCGTACTGCGGATAGAGGGGGAGCACCAGGATGCGCTCGCAGGCGGCGCCGCGCAGGCGATCGAGCGCGGCGCCGATCGACGGCGTGCCGTAGCGCATGCCGAGCTCTACCTGGCAAAAATCCGCCGGCAACCCCGCCTGTTTCATGCGCTGGCCGAGGTAGCCCATCAGCAGGACCTTCTGGCGCAGGCTGTGCAGGAGCAGGGGCGATCCATCCTTGTCCCAGATGGCCTGGTATTTGGCGGCCGAGCGGCTTGGCCGCGTGCGCAGCACGATCCCGTGCATGACCGGACGCCAGGCCACCGCCGGGATCTCGACCACGCGCGGGTCCGTCAGGAACTCCCCCAAGTACCGCCGCACGGCGGCGGGCGTGGGGGCGTCCGGAGTGCCGAGGTTGACGAGCAGCACCCCGATGCGCGGCACGCGGTCGTGGGCGAACGACGGCTCGGGGGCATAGCGCATCGGGCGAGTCTAGCGCGAGCGTGCACCGCGGGCGCGCCGGTCGCGCACCCCGGGTCGGCCGGGCCGGCCGGGCCCATGGGGGACGGCGCGCGCGGCGCGCACGTCATGCGCCCACGGGTCACGCGGCGACGAGCGCGATGGCGAGCGCGGCGTACGCGAGGAGCAGGTCGGAGAAGCCCCCGATCAACAGTACCGCCGCGGACTTGGCGACGGCCGGGGCCCACGCATCCTGGTACAGATGCCGGAGCGTGAGGACGATGTAGGCGAACAACAGTCCAATCCACCCGTAGACGAAACCGGGGTGGGTCGCAAGGTCCACGCCGGCCAGCCGCGCCGCGGCAAATATCACCGCCGACAGCACGAACGTGATGCACAAGTATTGCACGGCGGCGGCGAGGTGCACGATCCACGCCCGCCGCCGCCGCCGCTCCACCAGCCAGAGCGCCGCGGCGTAGGACAGCGAGGACAACGTGATCAGCACCGAATAGGTGGATCGAAAGCGGTTCTCCAGCCGCTCGGCGTAAACCGCCGGCGCAACGCCACGCTCGACATTGCGCGCGGCAACCCGCGCTGCGAGCCGGCCGGTCGTGTCCTGGGCAAGCAGCGTGTCCGCGCTAAAGCCGCCGACACCGCCGGCGACGAGAAAGAACACGGCGATCAGGTTCGTCAGCAGCACGCCGGGACGCATCGAGCCCCGGTCGCGCGCTTCGTCGATCTCGCGCGCGAGGCCGCCGGGCTCCGTCACCAGCACCCGCAGCGTGTGCAGCAGACGGCCCGTCTGGCCGGTGATCGCGTCTCGAAAGGAACGGCGCACCGTGGGCCCCGGCTGGCCGCACTGCTGGCAATACGGTCCTGCGAGTGGCGCGCTGCACATGCGGCATGCGATGTCCCCCGCGGGGGGCGTGGCCGGTGCGGGCGTGGCCACTACGCGGTCCACAGTGCCACCGCCAGCGACAGGTAGGTGAGCGCCAGCGCGACCACGAACCCGCCCGCAATGACGCCCAGCGCCTTAGCCGCCGCGGCCAGGGGGCGGTCGTCATAAGCGCGATGCAGGGACAACCCCATGTAGGTGCCGCTGACCGCCATCTGCGCCATCCAGAACGCTGGATGCGCCGCCAGCGTGGTGCCCGCGGCGCGGAACAGGCTGAACGATGCGATCGACAGCGCGACGCTGAAGCACATGTAGTGGGTTGCCGCCGCGAAGTGGACGATCCACGGCTTGCGCCGGCGCCGCTCCGCGAGCCCCAGCATCAGTCCGTAGGCCGTGACCTGCACGACGATGAGCAGCGAATACGCGGTGCGGAAGCGCTGCTCCAGGTGCTCCTCGAAGACCGGCAGCGGCGCGTTGCGCCGGGCCGCCGATCGCTCGATCGCCGTGTTGAGCCGGCCCGAGCCGTCCGCCGCGGCGAACATGTGCACCGAGAAGCCGTTGGCGCCACCCCCCAGCAGGAACAGCAGCGGGATGAGGTTGAGCAGCAGCGTGAGCGGCCGCATCGAGCCGCGGTCGCGGCCCTCGTCGATCTCGCGCGCGAGCTCGCCGGGGCGCGTGAAGAGCATGCGCAGCGTGTGCACGAGCCGCCCGGTCTGCCCGAGCAACACCTCGCGCAGCGCACGCGGCGCCGCGCGGCTTGCCTGGCCGCAGGCGTGGCAGTAGGGACCGGCCAGCGGAATGGCGCACAGCCGGCACGCGTCCGGCAGCCCAGGACGCGCCAGCGCGGGTGCGACGTCGAGCCGCGGCCGGTCCACACCTTCGGTCGAACGCACGTCGCTCACACGTCGCAAGATGGACGTGCGCCGCCACTCGCAACGATGCGTCGCGTCACGCTCAACCGTCCGGGCCGCCGGCGGCGGACCTGGCGATGAACGCGTCGAGCGTACGACGCGCCTGCCTGCGCACCGCAACCCGCAGAAGCGGCGTGGCGCCGGGTACCGCGGCCTTCCACCCGAGCGCCATGCGCGCCCAGCGATGGAAGTCGAAGGCGTCCACCTGCGTCGCGATGCGCCCGCCGGCGAACGTGAACACGCTGTCGATGCGGTTGTGCACCGGCCGGCCGGTGGCGGCGAAGGTGTAGCGCGCGTCCCACGCCGCGCGTCCCGTCGCGTCGTCCGCCGCCACGTCGCGCCATTCCACGGCGAGGTCGCGTCCGCGCGTGCAGAGCATGGACCACATCGCGCCGATTTCGGCGCCGCGCAGGTCGAACACGGGATCGGAGAAGGTCGCCCCGGGGGCGTAGCAGGCCGCCATCGCGGCGGCGTCGCGGCGCGCGAGCGCGGCGTAGAGCGATTCCAGCAGGGCGGCGTTGGCGTGCACGCGCTTGCGCGCTCAGTCCTCGGCCAGCTCGCGCGAGAGCGCGTTCGACAGCAGCTTGGCCGTGACGTCCACGATCGGGATCACGCGCTCGTAGGCCATGCGCGTCGGACCGATGACGCCGAGGGTACCGATCACCTGGCCGCCGACCTCGTAGCGTGCGGTGACCACGCTGCAGTCGTCGAGCGGCACGAGGCCGGACTCGCCGCCGATGTAGATCTGCACCCCGTCCGCTTTCTGTGACAGGTCGAGCAGGTGGAGCAGCGAAGTCTTCTGCTCGAACAGGTCGAACAGGCGCCGCAGGCTCTCCATGTTCGACGACAGGTCGCCCGCGTTGAGGAGGTTCTTCTCCCCGCTGACCACCAAGGCCTCGCTCTCCGCCATCACGCCTTCGCCGGCGTCGAGCGCGGCCTGCATGAGCGCGCCGATGTCCTCGTGGAGCTGGCGCAGCTCGTCGCCCAGCCGGCCGCGAATGGCCGTGAAGGAGTGTCCCGCGAAGTTCTGGTTGAAGAAATTGGTCGCCTCGACGAGCTGCGAGCCCGTGTAGCTGCGCTCCGTGTGGAGGATGCGGTTCTGCACGTCTCCGGCGGGGGTGACGATGATCAGCAGGACGCGACGCTCCGACAGGCGCAGGAACTCGAGGTGGCGGAATGCCGCCTCGCGCCGCTTGGGCGTCATGATCACGCCGGCGAACTGCGTGAGCTGCGAAAGCAGCGACGCCGCGGCGTTGACCATCTGCGTGGGGCGATCGACCGCGAGCTCGCCTTCGAGCCGGTGCACCTCGGCGTCGCCGAGCGGGCGCACGACCATCAGCGAGTCGACGAAGAACCGGTAGCCGCGCGACGTCGGGATGCGTCCGGCGGACGTATGCGGGCTCGCGATGAAGCCCATCTCCTCGAGGTCGGCCATGACGTTGCGGATGGTCGCCGGGGAAAGCTCGAGGCCCGACTGGCGCGACAGCGCGCGCGACCCGACCGGCTGCCCCTCCGCGATATAACGCTCGACGAGCGTCTTCAGCAGGTGTTGGGCACGGGCGTCGAGCATTGACATGGGGGGGTGGGTGCGTGACGCCCCCAACGCGGGCGGCGAGCCGCGTCAGAGTGCCCCGTGGGACGCCGGCACGCAAGGTCTCGCGCCATCTTAACGTCCCGGGCGCAGGTTCTGCCGCCCGAAGGTCGGCCGTCCGGGTGAAGGAACCGGCAAAAGCGCTGTGGTTTAATCCGCGCATGCCCGCGCCGGACCCCGCCCGCTTCCCGCGCATCGCGCTCGTCGGGCGTCACGGCACGCCGGAAATCGCGCTCCCGTTGCGCCAGCTCTCCGGTGCCCTGCTGGCGCGCGGGCATGCCGTGGTGCTCGAGGCCGAGACCGCCCGGCGGACGCCCGTCCCCGATTGTCCGACCGTCGACCCCGCCGCGCTCGCGCAGGCCGCCGACCTGGTGATCGTACTGGGCGGCGACGGCACCATGCTGTCGATCGCCCGCCAGCTCGCGCCCGCCCAAGTCCCGCTGATCGGCATCAACCTGGGCCGCCTCGGGTTCCTCACCGACATTCCGCTCTCGCAGATGGAAGCCACGCTCGCCGCCATGCTCGACGGCCGCTTCGTGGAAGAGCGCCGCACGCTGCTCGCCGCGCGCATCGAACGGCTCGCCGGTGGTGTGGACGAATGCCTCGGCCTCAACGACGTGGTGGTCAACCGCGGCTCGCTCGGCAGCCTGATCGAGGTCGCAATCGAGATCGACGGCCGCTTCGTCTATGCAATGCGCGCCGACGGCATGATCGTCGCCACGCCAACCGGCTCAACCGCCTACGCGTTGTCCGCGGGCGGTCCGATCCTGGCGCCCGAGGTGCCCGCCTTTGCGCTCGTGCCGGTCGCCCCGCATGCGCTCACCCACCGACCGGTGGCAGTGCCCGACAGCGCCGTCATCGCCATCATCGTGCAGAACGGCCGCGACGCCGCGGTGCACTGCGACGGACAGGCCCACTTCGTCCTGGCCGAAGGCGATCGCGTCGTGCTCAAGCGCGCGCCGCACCGCGCGCGCTTCCTCCACCCGGAGGGCTACGACTACTTCGCCACGCTGCGCCAGAAGCTGCACTGGAGCGAGACGCCCGAGCGGCTGCGGAACGGCTGATGCTGCGGCTCCTGTCGATCCGCAATTTCGTCGTGGTCGAAGCGCTCGATCTCGAGCTCGAGCCCGGCTTCACCGCGCTGACGGGCGAGACCGGCGCCGGCAAGTCGATCCTGCTCGACGCACTCGGCCTGCTGCTGGGCGACCGCTTCGAGCTGCGCCAGCTGCGTCCGGGCGCGCCGCGCGCCGAGCTCGCCGCCGAGTTCGACGTGGAAGACGCCCCCGGGGTGCGCGCCTGGCTTGCGGACGAGGACCTCGCCACCGACGACGCCCTCCTGCTGCGCCGCGTGCTCGATGCCGCGGGCCGAAGTCGCGCGTGGATCAACGGGCGACCCGCCACGCTCGCGCAGCTCACGGCCCTGGGCGAGCGGCTGGTCGGACTGCACGGCCAGCATGCGCACCAAAGCCTGGCGACACCCGACGCACAGCGCGCCCTCGTGGACGGCTTCGGCGGCTTCACGGCGCTTGCGCGCGAGGTCGCCGACGCCTGGCGCGCGTGGCGCAGCGCGGTCAACCGGCGCGACGTCGCCGCCGGCGCCGCCGCGGCCACGCAGTCCGAGCGCGACCTGCTCGCAGCACGCGCCGGCGAGCTCGCGGCGCTCGAGATGCGCCCTGACGAGCTGGCCGAGCTCGACGTCGCCCAAGCGCGCCTCGCCAATGCCAGCGCGCTGATCGAAGCGGCGGAATCGGGGCAGGCCGCCCTGCTCGACGACGACGACGCGCTCGCGCCTCGCGTCGCGCAGCTCGTCGCGCGGCTGCGCGCGCAGTCCGGCCACGATCCCGCGCTTGCCGACATCGCGGCCCTGCTCGAACCCGCCGTCATCCAGCTCGACGAGGCCGGGCGCGCGCTGCGCGACTACCGCCGGCGGCTCGACGTCGATCCCGCCGAGCTGCGGCGCGTCGAGGCGCGCCTCGCGGCGGTGCACGACATGGCGCGCAAGCATCGCGTGCGTCCCGATGGGTTGCCCGAGCTGCTCGCGCTCACGCAGGCGCGGCTCGCCGCGCTTGACGACGCCGCCGACGCCAACGCCCTCGCCAACGCCGCCGCCGTCGCCGAAGCCGCGTACCGGAGCGTCGCCGACCAGCTCACCGGCAAGCGTCGCTTCGCGTCCAACGAGCTCGCCCACCGCGTCACAGAGGCGATGCAGGAGCTCGCCATGCCCGGCGGTCGACTCGAAATCGCGTGGTTGCCGCAGGATCCGCCGGCCGCGTTCGGACAGGAGCAGGTCGAGCTGCAGGTGGCCGCACATCCGAAGCAGGCGCTCGGGCCGCTCGCGCGCGTCGCTTCCGGCGGCGAGCTGTCGCGGATCGCCCTCGCCATTCAGGTGGCATGCAGTGAGGTGGCGGCCGTGCCCACGCTCGTTTTCGACGAAGTCGACACCGGCATTGGCGGCGCGGTGGCGGCAACGGTCGGCCGCCTCCTGCAAGCGCTCGGCGAGCGCCGCCAGGTGCTGTGCGTGACGCACCTGCCGCAGGTCGCGGCGCACGCCGACGCCCACTTCCGGGTCGAGAAAACGGCCACGTCGGGTGCGCCCGGCAGCGAGGTCGTGCCACTCGAGGGCGACACGCGCATCGACGAGCTGGCGCGCATGCTGGCCGGCGCGAAGATCACCGCCACCACCCGCGCGCACGCCACCGAGCTGTTCGAGCGGCACCGGCGGCCGCCGGCGCGGCGCCGCCGCACCCCGTAGCCCTCGCGCACCCCGCGCTGGAAATGAAAACGCCCGGTCGATGCCGGGCGCTGCGTATCGATCGGGCGGATCGGCCCTAGCCGGCGACGACCTTGTCGTTTCGCGCGAGCCGCGCCGGGAACGTGCCATGGACGCGACGCTTGGACTTCACCGCCGCCGCCCGTACCCCGTGCGCCGGCCGGTCGACGATCACGTCGCGCTCGGCGATCGATTCGCCGGTCTCGAGCCAGTGCTTGACCCGTTGCGCGTCCGCTACGCGCGTGTACTTGCCGAGCGAATCGAGCAGCACGATCACGATCGGCTTGCTGGCGATGGTGGCCATCATGACCAGGCACTTGCCGGCCTCGCGGATGTAGCCCGTCTTCTGGAGCTGGATGTCCCATTGGGCGTTCTTCACCAGCGGATTCGAGTTGTTGAACCCGAGCATCTGGTTGGTGCCCTCGACCTGCACGTATTGCGACGGCGTGGTCGAGAACTCGCGGATCAACGGGTACTCGGCGGCGGCCTTCACGAGGTTGGCCAGGTCCTTGGCCGTCGAGACATTGGACGGTGACAGGCCGGTCGGATCGTCGTAGTGCGTGCTGGACAGGCCGAGCAGCGCCGCCTTGGCGTTCATCGCCGCGACGAAACCCGGCATCCCGCCCGGATAGTGGCGTGCGAGGGACGACGCCGCGCGGTTCTCCGACGACATGAGCGCGAGCCGCAGCATCTCGCGGCGCGAGAGCGTGGCGCCCATCCGCAGGCGCGAGCGCGAGCCCTTGAGGACATCGACATCCTGCACGTCGACCTCGAGCATTTCCTCCATGGGCTGCTGGCCGTCCAGCACCACCATGGCCGTCATGAGCTTGGTGACCGAGGCGATCGGCGTGATGTTGTCGGCCGCCTTGGCGTAGATCGAATTGCCGCCGGTGGCGTCGAGCACCAGCACGTTCGCCGAGGAAAGCTTGAGCTTCGCAGGGTCCCTGGGCGCGTCGGCGAGCGCCGCCGCTGGCAGCCAGCAAGTCGCCAGCGTTAACGACGAGAAAACAATGGGTAACAGCCGAATCATCAGAGGAAGCCTCAAACTCGAGGATGCCTTATCGCACGGCCCCTGTCCGACGTCAATCGTCGCGCCGATCAAGGGCGTTGTACGCTTCAGGTGGTGCTGCGCAGGCTGGCGGTGGCAACCGCCGCCCGCACGCCGTCCGATGCGCTAACGGGTTCGTCGCCGGCGAGGTTGACACGAGCAGCCCCGGCGGGCGACGGCGATCCCGCGGGACGCTCCTCGTCCTGTTGCAGCCGCCACATGCGGGCGTAGGCGCTGCCGGCCGCGAGCAGCGCCGAGTGAGTGCCCCGTTCGACGATCCGGCCGTGATCGAGCACCAGGATCTCGTCCGCGTCGACGATCGTCGACAGACGGTGCGCAATAGTCAACGTCGTGCGGTTGCGGGCGATCTGCCGCAGCTCCGCCTGGATCAGCTTCTCCGACTTCGAGTCGAGCGCCGACGTGGCCTCGTCGAAGATGAGGATCGCCGGCTGCTTGAGGATCGCGCGCGCGATCGCGACGCGCTGCTTCTCACCGCCGGATAGCTTGAGCCCGCGCTCGCCCACCGGGGTGTCGTAGCCAGCCGGCAAACCGGCAATGAAGTCGTGGATCTGGGCGAGCCGTGCGGCGGCGATGATCGCGTCGTGCGTCGCGTCGGGCCGCCCGTAGCCGATGTTGTAGGCGATGGAGTCGTTGAACAGCACGGTGTCCTGCGGCACGATGCCGATCGCCGCACGCAGGCTCGACTGGGTCACGTTGCGCACGTCATGGCCGTCGATCGAAAGGCTGCCGGCCGAAACGTCGTAGAAGCGGAACAGCAGCCGCGCGAGCGTCGACTTGCCCGAGCCGGACGGCCCGACGACGGCGACGTTGTGGCCCGCGGGAATCGCGAACGACACATCGTGCAGGATCTGGCGATTCGGCTCGTAGTGGAAATCCACGTGGTCGAAGACGACGTTCGCACCTTCCGGGGCGAGCGGCCGCGCGCCAGGGCGGTCCTCGATCTCGGCATGTTCCTCGATGAGGCGGAACAGCCGCTCCATGTCGGCGAGCGCCTGCTTGATCTCGCGGTAGATCACGCCAAGGAAGTTGAGCGGGATATAGAGCTGGATCATGAATGCGTTGACGAGCACGAGGTCGCCGACGCTCATCGAGCCATTGACGACGCCCGCGGTCGCGCGCCACATGATCAGCGTCACCGCGATGGCGATGATGGCGCTCTGGCCGATATTCAGCGCCGACAGCGACGTCTGGCTCCGCACGGCGGCCTTCTCCCAGCTCTGCATGCTCTCGTCGTAGCGCCGCGCTTCCCATTCCTCGTTGCCGAAGTACTTGACGGTCTCGTAGTTGATGAGGCTGTCGATGGCGCGGGTGTTGGCCTTGGAGTCGAGCTCGTTCATCTGGCGCCGGAAGTTGGTGCGCCATTCCGTGATGCCGACCGTGAAGGCGATGTAGACGACCAGCGCGCCGGCCGTGATCGCGACGAACGTCCATTCGTACTTGACGAGAAGAATGCCCGCGACGAGGCCGATCTCCACCAGGGTGGGCAGGATCGAGAACAGGGTGAAGCTGATCAGGCTGCTGATCCCGCGCTGGCCGCGCTCGACGTCGCGAGTGAGACCGCCCGTCTGGCGCGCCAGATGGAAGCGCAGCGACAGCGCGTGGAGATGGCGGAACACCTGCAGCGCGATGCGACGCACGGCGCGCTGCGTCACTTTCGCGAACAGGAACTCGCGCAGCTCGGTGAACAGCGTGGTGGACAGGCGCAGCAGGCCGTAGGCAACCAGCAGCGCGAGCGGCACGAACAGGACGGCAGTGCGCGGGTCGAGGCTGTCGACAATCCGCTTCAGCAGCAGTGGCACCCCGACGTTGGCGAGCTTTGCGCCCACGAGGCACACGAGCGCCACCACGACCCGGACCTTGTATTCCCACAGGTAAGGGAGCAGCGTGCCGATCGTCGCCCAGTCGCCGCGCTCGGTGCGCGCGACGCGATTCCCGACGGGCGGCGGCAGCGATCCATGTCCATGCACGCGCCGATTTTAGCAGGGGCGATGCGCGCGCCCCCCCGCCGTCGCGTCAGGCACGGCCGCGCCACCATTCGTTGCCGCCGTAGCGCAACATGCCCATCGCCACGCGCACCGTGCCGTAGGCGAGCCAGCTCAGCGCTTTCTCCAGGCGCGAACGCTGCACCCACGCGGCGCCCGGCAGCGGCCGGCTGCCGGTCTCCACCATGGCGATCAGCTCGAAGCGGAGCTGGTCGGCGAAGTACGGATCGCGCACGAATACGTTCGCCTCCCGCGCCATCAGGAAAGAGTAGGGGTCGATGTTCGACGAGCCCACCGTCGCCCAGTGATCGTCGACCACCGCCACCTTGGCGTGCAGGAACGAGCGGTGGTATTCGTGGATCGTCACGCCGCCGGCGAGGAGCTGGCCGTAGAGCGCGCGCGATGCGTGATAGAGCAGCCGGTACTCGACTCGCGCCTGCAGCAGCAGCGTCACCTGCACCCCGCGCTGGCGCGCCGCCACGAGCGCCCGGCGGAACTCGGCGCCCGGAAAGAAGTACGCCGTCGCGATCAGGATCTCGCGGCGCGCCGTCCGGATGGCCGCGAGGTAGGCGCGCTCGATGTCGCGCCGGTGGCGCAGGTTGTCGCGCACGACGAATTTCGCGACCTGCTCTCCGGCCCGCTCGGTGGGCGCGTGCTCGGGGAACAGCGGCACGTCGGTGCGGCGGAGCTGCGACATCTCCACGATCGCCCACACCCGCTGCATTGTGTACACCACCGGTGCGACGACGGGGCCGGCGAGGCTCACCGCGAAGTCGACGCGCGGCGGCTTGTGGCCGGGAGTGTGCAGGTCGTCGATGACGTTGATACCGCCGACGAAGGCGACGCGCGCGTCGATCTGGCACAGCTTGCGGTGCAGCCGGCGCAGCCGGTTCGAGCGGAAGTTCCAGGGTGCCAGGTCGGGACGGTAGCGCAGCAGGTCGACACCCCCGTCGACCAGGAACTGCTCGAGCGACGGCGTGAGGTAATGGCGCGCCCCCCAGCCGTCGACCAGCACCCGCACCACCACGCCGCGCCGCGCGGCGCGCACGAGTGCGTCGGCGACCAGCCGCCCGGCGGGATCGTCGGCGAAGATGTAGGTCTCGAGCCAGACCTCGCGCTCGGCCTCCTCGATGGCCGAGATCAGCGCCGGAAAATACTCGCGGCCGCTGCGCAGCAGCCCCACCCGGTTGCCGGGCGTGAAAGGGCTGTTCTGCGAGCTCGCGCGCACTATTGCGCGCGGTGGGCCGACAGCTCGAAGGTGGCCGCGAGCGCGGCGTGGTCGGACATGCGAGAGCCGGGATATGCGTAGTGGACGCGCGCGTCGTGCACCGTCAATCCGCGCGCGTAAATGCGATCGAGGCGGAACATCGGCAGCACGGAGGGGAACGTGCGCGCGGGACGACCCTTGACCTCCTCGAACACTTCGCGCACGCCCAGCGTCTCACACAGGATGCGGTTGGCCTTGCGCCGCCAGTCGTTGAAGTCACCGGCGATGATCAGCGGCGCCGAGCGCGGCACCAGCGCCCGGATGCGCTCCACGAGCGCGCCGAGCTGCCATTGGCGCCCGCGCTCGAACAACCCGAGGTGCACGTTGAAGCAATGCAGCGTGGGCAGGCCTCTGGCCAGCTCGAGCTCGCAGTGGAGCATGCCCCGGCTCTCGAAGGCGTGCGCGGAGATGTCCACGTTCTCGTGCGTCGGCATCGGGAAGCGCGAGAGCAGCGCGTTGCCGTGATGGCCGTGCTCGTATTCGGCGTTCTTGCCGTAGGCCACCTCCTGCCAGTTGGCCCCGGCGATGAACTCGTGCTGCGGCCGTACCGGCCACTCGCGATACCGCAGCGCATGCCCAGCGTGTCCTCCCACGACCTCCTGGAGGAACAGCACGTCGGCATCGAGGCCGTGCAGCCGGTCCTTGAGCTCGTGGATCACCATCCGCCGGTTGAGCTGCGAAAAGCCCTTGTGGATGTTGTACGTGGCGACGGTGAATCGCACGGCACCAGCCTTCTCAAAGCGGCGATTCTAACGCGGCGATGCGGATGCACGTGGCGCCGGCTATGCAGGCATTCGGCGCGCGTAGCGAGACGAGTACGCAGCCGATCGTGGGTAGAAGGCGCCGCAGAGGCGGCCAGACCGCGCACCAGTCCGGCGCACCGTTGCGACGACCACGACGGCCGCCGGGCAAATCACGGCGACGATCGGGTGGGCCGATGCGATCCGACTCTGCGGCCGTCACCCTCCCGCACTTCCAATGCCTCACGTAAGATATTGATTATGCGTCTATCTAAATCGCTTCCTCGCGCCTGGTCATCCGTTCGCTGCCCTGCGAACCCGTTTTTGCGAACCATGGCATGTCGTACTCGTGCTAGAAGGTACAGCGGTCAAATTGAGGTCGTGTTCATCTTCATTCAATGGAACTCCACATGAGCCACGCGTCGATGCTGAAAGCCAGGCGAACGCATCAAAAAACCAGGAATCTTCTTGACGTCACCGCCAAGCAGGCCAAGCGCAAGGCGAAGCAGGCGCTGGCCGGCCCGGCCGCAAGGAAGGTGAAAGTGAAGAAGGAAAAAGTGAAGAAGATCGAGCCGACCAAGGAGGCGATCGGCCGGCCGGACGCAAAGACGAGCAACGCGGGCGCCGGTAAAAAGGGCGCCGCGTAGTTATTTCTGCCGGGCTTTGCGCGCGGCGTATTTGGCGTCGCGCGCCGCCTTCTGGTCTATCACTCGGGCCGCAGCGGCCGCCGCCTGGGCGGCCAGTTCGGCTTCCTTGCGCGCCCGGTCCTCGATCACCGCGAGTGCCTGCTTCGCGTTCGCGGCTGCGCGTTTTGCTTCTTTCTGTTCGGCGGCGAGCCGGTCGGCGACCTTTCGTTCCGCCGTGCGACCCCTGCGCGCCGCTGTCGCTTCCGCTTTCGCAGCGTCCCGTTCCGCGGAGGGTGCGCTGCTGGCCGGCGTCGGCGCGCGCAGCTTTTCGAGCTGCGCCTGCTTGGCCTTCGCCGCCGTCTGCAGCCGTTCCACGAAACCGGGTTCTTTACTGGGCATGTCTTCGATCTTTCATTTCAATTGCGTATTGACGGTAGTAACGCTGGGCCGCATGGCCGACAGTCTCCCAAGACGGTGAAGTGTACGACGCCATCAGAATTGGGCAAAGCGTGGCAGGGTTAGACGGTAGTTTCGAAGTCGTGGGGCGGTCGAGAGCATCGACCTCGCTCTCTGCATCGGCCGCGTGCAGCGTAACGAGTCCAAGCGGCCGAACGAGATCGCCTGTAAAGGCTCCGTGCTTTTCAATGTGCAAACAGTTGCCAGGCAAAGATGGCTTGCGCGACAAAGCCGCCCGCGAACGCCAACGTGCGTACCCAAGGCAAAGCGAACGTGTAAGCCAGGACATGCACTAGTCGGGCCCAGAAATACAGCGAGGCGGCGAACACAGTCGTGGTGTTACTGCGTCCTATCGCATTGGCCACGAGGACTAGCGTTGCAAAGACAGCCAGGTTCTCAATAGCGTTGGCATGCGCAGACTTCATGCGCCGGGCCCACGGCGACTGCGGCTTTGGGGTTTCAGGATACCCAACGGTATCGGTCAGCCCCCAGACCGCCATCCGATCCAGGACGTATGGGATCCAGAGTATGCCGGTGAGAATGGTGACGCAAACCAGATACATCAGCTCAGGGTTCATCGTTCTCTCCTCCGCACAGGTTGACGACTGCACGCTGCGAACCGAGATGTGAACTCGGCAGCGAGGCCTTCCATTGCGACCACCGTTGCGATTTCGCATTCTCGCACGCGCGGGCTGACCGGCGTCCGCCGAGTATTCACTCGGCGGCGCGTCGGTCGCCCTTGGACTTACGTGGACGCGCGACCGCCGCCGATACCGCTTTCAGCAAGGATGATTGGTCCGCTGCGGTGCGTAGCCGACGACGCTCGAACGATTCGATTGGCGCAACGCGCCTAGGGTTTTAATTGAGGGGCCGTGCGCGGCTTAACACGCAAGGTCCGCTCGATGGAAGGGTCAGGCCTCGGGTTCTTGGCAAACCACCTCGATGTTGTGCCCGTCCGGACCAATGACGAAGGCTGCATAGTAGTTCGCGTTGTAGTGCGGGCGCAGCCCAGGTGCACCATTGTCTTTGCCCCCCGCCTCCAGAGCCGCGCGATAAAAAGCTTCGACTTGCTGGCGATTCTCGGCCGTGAATGCCAAGTGAAGATGCGCCGGCTTCTCCTCGGTTTGGTACAGGCACAGTGAAGCCTTCCGTTTTGTGAAAAGCTCTACACCGTATGTTGGCGGTCCCTCCGCGCCCGCAGCTACGCCGAGCGGTTCGAGTGCCTTGAGGAAGAACGCTTTGCTCGCTGCGTAGTCGCTGACTCCGAATTTGACGTGGTCAAACATGAGTTCTCATGAAGTGTGTGAGCTTGCGAGAGCCACAACGTTGCCAGGAGCGGCGGAACAGCGGGGCGCGAAGCCGCCTTTGGAACGTTTGCTCGATGGAAGGTCAGGCCTCGCGTTCATGGTGCAATGTTTCGAGAAGCCATTCATTGTCCCGTCCGGGCAATCCCTCGATGTTCGCCGCCCACTCTAGCCTCGAGCGGCACCAGACCTGCTTTTGGGCGGGCAAGTTGTGCCTCTTCTGAAGGAATCCAACCCGCAGCCCGTGGTGGACGGATTATCTATCGCCGACGAGTAAAGCGGGGAGCCACAGCTCGAGCAAAAGCCCTGTACGCCTTCGCCCCACTCTCAGCGGTCTTGAGATAGGTCGCAGGCGCCCACTCGTGGCGTCGACTGCTTGGCATGAGCGTACGGTCAGGCCACACCGTAGCGACATCGAGGAACTGCCCTGACTCGTTCCAGTTGCGTCTCACCGGACGCCCTCGAACAACACGGGCCACATGAAGCCCTCCGGGTACGGATTAGCGTTGCTGACGATACCTTGGAACGGTTCATAGAACACGCCGATGCGCGCCTCGCGAAAGCCCGCTGCGCGAATTTCGCCGAGCAATGGGGAGCCAAACTGCGTAAATACCAGACTGCCCTGCGCCGACAATGGATTCCCGTGGTATCCCGGAGGAAGCAGGTGCCGCACTTGGCCGTGCTCAACGACTGCTCGTGTGATGTGCGAGTCGAACTCGTAGAACGGACACGTGAACAGCAGACGGCCACCGGGGGCGAGAACTCGCGCGCACTCGGCCAAAGCCTTGCGATGATCGGGGACGTGTTCGAGCACATCCAGATGACAGACCAGGTTCATGCTGCCGTCCCGTATCGACAGCGCTTGCATGTCCTCATGGATTACTTCGATGTCGCGCACTCGATAAGGCCGTCCCGCGATAGCGTCGGCCGACACGTATTCGCATCCGCGAACGGAAGGATATCGCTCCGAAAGCACGGCATACAACGGCGACAGGCGCTCGAATAACATCGCCATCGGCATCGCGGCGTATTCCCGCATCGCATTAGCGAACGCCTGATACATCATGCGCATTCTCCCGTTGAGACCGCATTCGCACACAAAGCTCTCGCGCAAGTTGTACCAGCCGTCTTCGGGCGGAATCATCGTGAACGATTCGATACGCTCGCGCGCACAGCAATATCCGTAGTTCGTGGGAGCCCTTGCGAGATAGCTTTCGATTGGCCCACGCATCGATCGAAGCACAGTCGTGAACCGCCGGTAGCCGACCAGGTCATCGAACCAGCGGATCATCGAGTTGCCTTGTTGCGCCTTCATCGTCCGTACGCTCGCGAGCCGCGGCCTAACGTTCGACATGAGCGGTGACCAAGAGGCAGCGAAGCTGGCTCTTGGGCCTTCGCCCGGATGGAGGGGTTAGCCCAGCATCAGCTGCGGCGCGCAGCGCCGTCAGCTGCATGCTGTTGTTAGGCGTCCCTTCGCCTTCGCTCGGGTAACCCCTATTGATCGACGTCACGACTCGCCGCCGAGCACCTCGACCAACTCGGCGACGACCTGCAACTCACCTTCTTCCGCTTTGGTCAGCACGATGGGCTGGAAGTCGGGGTTGACGGGCTTCAGAGTGATCCGGGCGTGGCGCCAGGAGTCGCCGTCCTTGGTCTTCTCGCTTTCGTAGCGCTTGACGGTGTAGCGCTCGCCGGTCTCGGGGTCTGCGGCGTCGCGCAGTTGCACAAGCACGGTCTTGCCCTGCCGCGTGCCGGCGACGGGCGCCGCGAAGAGGCAGTAGGACCCGTCAATGATGGCGGGCTCCATCGACTTGCCGACGAGACGCCACGCGCCTTCTAAGCCCCCCTAACGTTTGAGATGAGCGGCGGGCCAAAGGGCGCGAAGCGGCCTTTGGAACGTCCGCTCGATGGATGGGTTAGACGCCTGCTTTCGCGACCAGCGGAAAAGCCGCCGGATTGCGAATGGACTCAACCGAAAGATCGATGTCTAGTTGCGGCCAGTAAACGTGATTCGGTGCAGGCCATTCGACGTTCGACAGCTGCTCGATGGTGGCCTGCCTGAACCAAGGAAACTTCTGGAAGGGCAACATGAGTTCCTCTTCGCCGAGCAAAAGCCAAAGCGCGTGCGCGGAAACGTTAGTGACCTCAGCCGCCGAAGTGCTGGTTCCAGGCATTTCGAATCTCCTCGATGTGGGCCACAACGACCGCCTCAGCCTCTCGCAGCTGACGACCGGATAGACCCGTGGATGTGGCGACCGAGACTTCCGGCGTTAGCCAGAACTTCGCTTCGCCGTCCGGGTGCGCGACATGGACGTGGATGCGTGCTTCCTCTCGCGAAAAGAAGAATAGCCTGAACGGCCCGTCACGGTGTCAACGGCAATCTTAAACTGACCCACTTAGGTTCAATACGGCAATCTGAAATTGACCCACCCCCCGTGTATGGTTAATCGCTATGGGCCGCTCGGCCTGGTAGTTTCCATTGGTTTCACGGCCCCGGCTTTTCGTTTGT
>JBBSEG010000036.1:0-45900 GCA_038239945.1 Burkholderiales bacterium | reverse complement strand
GTTGCGCGCGACGAGCATCCGCGCGCAACCACGATCGAAGCGCTCGGGAAGCTCAAGCCGATCGTACGGCCCGACGGCACGGTGACCGCCGGCAATGCGTCCGGCGTGAACGATGGCGCCTGCGCGATGCTGGTCGGCTCCGCGGACGCCGGACGCCGGTTCAACCTCGTGCCGCGGGCGCGCGTCGTCGCCACGGCGATGGCCGGGGTGCCACCGCGCATCATGGGCTTCGGGCCCGCCCCGGCCATGCGCCGCGTGCTCGCGAAAGCCGGGCTCGCGCTGTCCGACATCGGCGCGATCGAGCTCAACGAGGCGTTCGCGGCGCAGGTGCTCGCCACCATGCGCGACCATGGCCTGGCCGACGACGCCCCGCATGTCAACCCCAATGGCGGCGCCATCGCGCTCGGCCATCCGCTGGGCGCGAGCGGCGCGCGCCTCGTGATGAGCGTCGTGCAGGAGCTCGAGCGCACGTCGGCGCGCTACGGCCTCGCGACGATGTGCATCGGGGTCGGCCAGGGCATCGCCATGATCGTCGAGCGCGTCTGATGGCGCGCGAGTCGACGCTTCCGCAGCAGGGCATGATCGTCCCCACGCAACCGCGTGCCACGCTTCGCCTCGCCGGCTACCGCAAGGCCGATCCCAACACGCAGCCGGAGTACAACTATCCGCCCTACGCGTCGACGGTACGCCGCTCGCCCGCGCAGCCGCTGGTGGTACTGCCCACCACGTTGTCCGAGGTCACCGGTCCGCTGTTCGGGCGCGAGCGTCTGCACGCCAACGACCATGATCTCACGCTGCAGGGCGCGGGTGCGCCGATCGGCGAGCGCATCGTCGTGAGCGGCCGCGTGCTCGACGGCAACGGCAGGCCCGTTGCGGACACGCTGGTCGAAGTTTGGCAGGCCAACGCCGCGGGCCGCTATCCTCACCAGCGCGACCAGCACGATGCGCCCCTCGATCCCAACTTCCCCGGCGCCGGACGCACCATCACCGACGCCGACGGACGCTACCGCTTCGTGACCATCCGCCCCGGCGAATACCCGTGGCGCAACCACTACAATGCGTGGCGCCCGGCCCACATCCACTTCTCGCTGTTCGGGCCGGCCTTCGCGACGCGCCTCGTCACGCAGATGTACTTTCCCGGCGATCCCCTGATGGACGACGATCCCATGTTCGGCAGCATTCCCGACGAGCGTGCGCGCAAGCGACTGGTCTCGCACTTCGACTGGGAGACCACGATCCCCGAGACGGCACTCGGCTACCGGTTCGACATCGTGCTTCGCGGGCGCGACGAGACGCCCATGGAAAACGACCTGCCGGCCCGCTGACGAGCTTTCCATGCACACCACTTCCGCGCAGACCATCGGGCCGTACCTCCACATCGGCACGACGTGGCTCGCCGACGAGAACATGATCGGTGCAGGCGTCAGCGGCGAGCCCGTCACCCTGACCGGGCGCATCGTCGATGCCGATGGCGCCGTCGTCAACGACGCGATGCTCGAGATCTGGCAGGCGAACGCGCACGGCAAGTACGCGCATCCGGAGGACACGCGCGAGCTTCCGGTCGAGGGGGGCTTCTCCGGCTTCGGCCGTATCTACACGCATCCCGACGGCGTGTTCCGCGTGCGCACGATCAAGCCGGGACGCGTCCCCGGGCCCGGAAGCACGTTGCAGGCGCCCCACCTGAACATCGCCATTTTCACGCGCGGGCTGCTCAAGCACCTCATCACGCGAGTCTATTTTCCCGGCGAGCCGAACGACGACGATCCGGTGCTGCTGCGGGTGCCGGCGGCGCGGCGCGCCACGCTCGTCGCCCGCGCGGACGAGCATCCCGGCACGCTCGAATGGAACATCGTCCTCCAGGGCGCGCAGGAAACCGTCTTCTTTGACTACTGACCGGATGACGCTGTTCACGCCGGCGGCGCTGGCGCACGCGTTCAGTCCGGCGATGCGTGTTGCGCGGATGCTCGAAGTCGAGGCGGCGCTGGCCATGGCGCAGGCGCAGGTCGGCGTGATTCCCGCGGCGGCCGCCGACGCGATCGCGCACGCGTGCAGCGCGTCCGCCTTCGATCTTCCCGGGCTCCACGAGGCGGCGTGGGACGCCGGCAATCTCGCGATTCCCCTCGTGGCAGCACTTACGCGCGCGGTCGGCGAGCACGCGCCGCACGCGCGCGGCTACGTCCATTGGGGTGCCACCAGCCAGGACATCATCGACACGGCGCTCGTGCTCCAGCTTCGCGAAGGGCTCGACTTCGTCGACGGCGAGCTTGCGCGCCTGTGCGGCGCACTGGTGGCACAGGCGCTCGCCCATCGACACACGGTGCTGCCGGGGCGCACGTGGCTGCAGCAGGCGGCGCCGACCTCGCTCGGATTGAAGCTCGCCGCGATCCTGGCGGGCTGCCGGCGCGACCAGGCGCGGCTGGCGGCCCTGCGGCCGCGGCTCCTGGTGGTGCAGTTAGGCGGAGCGGCGGGGACGCTGGCGTCGCTCGGCACCGCAGGTCCCGCCGTCACCGCGGCGCTCGCCGCGCGCCTCGGGCTGGGCGTGCCGCCGGCGCCCTGGCACACGCAACGGGATGCGTTGGGCGAATGCGCGGCGGCGCTCGGCGTGCTCACGGCGGGCGTGGGCAAGCTCGCGCTCGATGTCGCGCTGCTCGCCCAGACCGAGGTTGGGGAGGCGTTCGAGCCCGCGGCGGCCGGACGCGGCGGGTCATCGACCATGCCGCAGAAGCGCAATCCAGTCGGCGCCTCCGTCGCGCTCGCGGCCGCGACGCGCGTGCCCGGGCTCGTCGCCACCATGCTGACGGCCGCGGTGCAGGAGCACGAGCGCGGGCTCGGCAACTGGCCCGCCGAGTGGGAGACGCTGCCCCGGATCGTCGAGCTCGCCGGCGGGGCGCTGGTCGCCATGGCGCAGGTGATCGAGGGGCTGCGCATCGACGCGGATCGGATGCGCGCGAACGTCGAGCTCACCCACGGCCAGCTCTTCGCCGAGGCGGCGCAGATGGCGCTGGCGCCGGCGCTGGGGCGCGACGTCGCGCACCGGCTCGTCGCCGACGCCTGCCGGCGCGCGGTCGCCGAGAACCGGCACGTGCGCGCCGTGCTCGCCGAAATGCCCGAGGTGCGCGACGTGCTCGACGACGCAGCGCTGGCGCGCGTGTTCGACCCGCGGCACTATCTGGGTTCCAGCGACACCTACATCGACCGCGTGGTGTCCGGCGCGGGTTCCTGACGGCACCCAGCCGGGCGCCACCTCCCGCGACCGTCAAGCCATGGCCGACTTCCTGCACCGCGAAGTCCGGATCGAGTACGCGATCGATGGTCCGGACGACGCCCCCATGCTGCTCCTGTCCAATTCGCTCGGCACCGCGATGGCGATGTGGGAGCCGCAGATGCCCGAGCTCACGTCGCGCTTCCGCGTGGTGCGCTACGACATGCGCGGGCACGGGCGGTCGGCAGTGCCGCCGGGGCCGTATTCAATCGCTGTGCTCGGCGGCGACGTCATCGCGCTGATGCGTCATCTCGAATGCGCGCGGGCGCATTTTTGCGGACTGTCGATGAGCGGGATCGTGGGCCAGTGGCTAGCGTTGCACGAGCCGGCGCACCTCGATCGCCTGGTGCTGTGCAACACCGCCGCGCGGATCGGGCCGGCCGAGGCGTGGAACGCGCGGATCGCCGCGGTCGCCGCAGGCGGCATGTTCGCGATCGCCGAGCCCGTGCTCGCGCGCTGGTTCACGCCGGCGTTCATCGCCGCGGAGCCGCCCGCGGTGGCCGCCGCGCGGGCGATGCTGCTCGCGACGTCGCCGGCGGGCTACGCGGCGGCGTGCGCGGCCGTGCGCGACGCGGACCTGCGCGAGGACGTCGCGCGCATCGGGACGCCGACGCTCGTGATCGCAGGCGCGCACGACGTCGCCACCACGCCCGCGGACGGTCGCTTCCTGGCCGAGCGCATCGCCCTGGCGCGCTACGTCGAGCTCGACGCCGCGCACATTTCCAACTTGGAGCAGCCGGCCGGATTCACGCGCGCCGTGCTCGACTTCCTGACCTGAGCCCGAGGGACCATGGACGACCGCGAACGCTACGACAACGGAATGGGGGTGCGGCGCGCAGTGCTCGGCGACGCCCACGTGGATCGCTCGCTGGCGGGGCGCACGCCGTTCAACGAGGAGTTCCAGGACCTCATCACGCGCTATGCCTGGGGCGAGATCTGGACCCGGCCGGGCCTGCCGCGCCATACGCGCAGCCTGCTGACGCTCGGGCTGATGGTCGCGCTCAATCGCGGCGACGAGTTCAAGCTGCACGTGCGCGCGGCGTTCAGCAACGGCGTCACGCGCGACGAGATCAAGGAGGTGATCATGCAGTGCGCCATCTACGCCGGCGTGCCCGCGGCCAATCACGCATTCCATCTCGCCGCCGAGGTGTTCGCGCAGATGGATGCGGTCGCGTAGCGCGATGCGCGCGCTCCTGCGGCATGGCGTGCTGGTCGTGGCCGGGCTCGGCGCCGCGCTCGCAAGCGATGTCGCGCAGCCGCGCTTCGATGCTGCCCGTGCGAGCGTCGAGCCACCGGTCGTGGCCGTGCGCTTCCCCGACCCGGACGTTGCCTACGACACGCCGGGCTTTCGTCCCGGACGCCTCGATTTCACCGCGCACGACGAGCTCCTCACCTGGCTGGAGGCGCTGCAGCGGCAAAGCGGCGGATTCGCGCTGCGCATCATGGGCCGCTCGGTCGAGGGACGGCCCATCCCGTTACTCGTGTTCGGAACCGGCGATGCGGGCACCGGCGAGGCCATGCAGGCAGGCGGTCGCCCGACCGTGCTGATCGTTGCGCAGCAGCAAGGCAACGAGCCGGCCGGGAGCGAGGCGGCGCTGGCGATCGCCAAACGCCTTGCGGCCGGCGACCTGCCCGCTGCTGGAGCGCATCAACGTGCTGATCGTCCCGCACGCCAATCCGGACGGGGCGGAGGCGTTCGTCCGCGACACGGCCGCGAAGATCGACATGAACCGCGATCACCTGTTGCTGCGCACGCCGGAGGCGCGTGCCATCGCGCAGGTTGCACGCGAGTATCGGCCCGACGTCGTCGTCGACGCGCACGAGTTCACCGTGCTCGATCGATGGGTCACCAAGTTCGGCGGGGCGATGCGCTACGACGCGCTGGTGCAATACGCGACGGTCGGCAACCTGCCCGAGCCGATCGCAAGCGCCTCGGAGCGACCGTTTCGGGAGGCGATCGTGGGTGCGCTCGAGCAGGAGGGCCTGTCGCCGCATTGGTACTTCACCACCGAGGCGGGCTCGGCGGACCCTACGGTGTCGATGGGCGGCGTGCAGCCCGACACCTGGCGCAACGTGGGGGGACTGCGTAACGCGGTGAGCATTCTCCTCGAAACGCGCGGTGTCGGCATCGGCCGCGCGCATTTCAAGCGCCGCGTGCGCACGCACGAGCTCACGATGGAGGCGCTCTTACGCACGGCCGCGGCCGATCCTTCGGGCTTGCGTGCGGCGACGCGAGCCGCCGCCGACGTGGTCGTGGCGTCGGCTTGCCGGGGCGACTACATCGTGGCCGCCGAGGCGGCGCGCACGACGCACGCGCTCACGTTCGTCGACGTCGCGACCGGCTCTGATCGCATCGTGGAGGTGCCCTGGCGAAACGCGTTGCGACTCGACGTGGTGCGCGCCCGTCCCCGGCCCTGCGGCTACCTGCTCGACCCGACCGCCGCGGACGCCGTGGCGGGATTGCGAGCGCTTGGCGTGGTCGTGGAGCGCGTCGCTGCTCCGGTGACGGTGAAGGCCGAGCGACTCGTGGTGCGGACCAGCGCGTTGGCCAAGCGCGCGGACGCGCGCGGTGCGATCGATGACCCCGCCGAAGTGCTGCAGCTGGCGGTGGACTGGATCCCCGCCGCGGCGGTGGACGCGCCTGCCGGCACCTACTACGTATCGATGGCGCAGCCACTCGCCAATCTTGCGGCCGCCGCGCTCACCGTCAGCCGCCCGCTTAGGCCCTAGCGGCGGCGCCCGCCCAGCAGCGAGCCCAGCACTCCGCGCACGATCTCGCGGCCCACGGTAGACCCCACGGTCCGCGCCGCGCTCTTGGCCATGGCCTCGACGATGCTGTCCTTGCGTCCGGTACCGCTGAGCATGCCGCCCAGCGAGCCCTTCATCGAGTCCCAGAACCCGCCTCCCGCGCCCGGCGCCGCGCTCGACGGCGCTGCGCCGGGGCCGTTGGCGCGCCCCTTCAGCTTCTCGTACGCCGACTCGCGGTCGATCGCCTGGTCGTAAGCGCGTTTGAGCGGCGACACATCGAGCACCGCGGCGCGCTCCGCAGGAGTGATCGGCCCGATCCGCGAGGCCGGCGGGAGCACGTAGACGCGCTCGACCGGATTCGGGCGCCCCTTTGCGTCGAGGAACGAGATCAGCGCCTCGCCCACCGCGAGCTCGGTGATCGCCTGCTCGGTGTCGAACGCGGGGTTCGCGCGCATCGTCGTAGCGGCCGTCTTCACCGCCTTCTGGTCGCGCGGGGTGAACGCGCGCAGCGCGTGCTGCACGCGGTTGCCGAGCTGGCCCAGCACCAGGTCCGGGACGTCGAGCGGGTTCTGCGTCACGAACCACGCGCCCACACCTTTCGAGCGGATCAGCCGCACGACCTGCTCGATCTTGTCGAGCAAGACCTTCGGTGCGTCGGTGAACAGCAGGTGCGCCTCGTCGAAGAAGAACACGAGCTTCGGACGGTCCGGGTCGCCGACCTCCGGCAGCTTCTCGTACAGCTCCGACAGGAGCCACAGCAGGAGCGTGGCGTAGAGCTGCGGCGCCTGCATGAGCCGGTCGGCCGCGAGGATGTTGATCACGCCGCGCCCGCCGTCGGTCTGCAGCAGGTCGTCGACATTGAGCATCGGCTCGCCGAGGAAGCGGTCGCCACCCTGCTGCTCGAGCGCGAGGAGTCCGCGCTGGATCGCGCCGATCGACGCCGCGGAAACGTTGCCGTAGCCGGTCTGGAAGCTGGCGGCGTTGTCGCCGGTATATTGGAGGAGGGCGCGCAGGTCCTTCAGGTCGAGCAGCAGCAGGCCGTTGTCGTCGGCGATCTTGAACACCAGCGCGAGCACACCGGTCTGCGTGTCGTTGAGGTTCAGGATGCGCGACAGCAGGAGCGGACCCAGGTCGGAGACGGTGGCGCGCACCGGGTGGCCCTGCTCGCCGAAAACGTCCCAGAACACCGTCGGGAACGCCGTAAACGACGGGGTGGGCAGGTGCAGCTCGGCGAGCCGTGCCGAGAGCTTGGGCGACGCGCTGCCGGCCTGGCTGAGCCCGGCGAGGTCGCCCTTCACGTCCGCCATGAACACCGGCACGCCCAGGGCGCTCATCCGCTCGGCGATCACCTGGAGCGTCACGGTCTTGCCGGTCCCGGTCGCCCCGGTGATGAGGCCATGCCGGTTGACGAGACCGGGCAGCAATTCGCAGACGACGTCGTCCTTGCGGGCGATGAGTAGGGGGTCGGGCATGCACGGCTCCGTCGCGCGGGGGTGGGCGGCCAGTGTAGCGGTCGCCGTAGACGCCTGCCGCGTCGCTTGCGCCGGGCCGCGTGCGGTCGCATATGGTTGCATGGGCGCGGGCCTCGGCCGCCTCCGGGGTGGCCGGCATGCCGACCGTGGGGCCGCCCGGGCGCGGTACGCGCGCCGCGAAACCGCCCCGCCGGCCGCCACGCGCCGCCGTTTTCTGCTAGAATTCATCACGATAACGAGTAGAAATTGGGCTGGGCACAGCCCATTTTTTTTTGGCTTTTGACGCTGTTGACCGCTGAACTGAGCGATTTGCTCGAGCGGACGGTGCCCGCGCTGGGGTACGAGCTGGTCGATGTCGAATGGTCCCCGCGCAGCCGTTTGCTGCGGGTGTTCATCGACACGCCCGCCGGGGTGGATGTCGAGGATTGCGCGCGCGTGTCGAATCATTTGACGCGTCTCTTCGCAGTCGAGGGCGTCGAATTCGAGCGGCTGGAGGTGTCGTCGCCGGGGCTCGACCGACCGCTCACGAAGCTCGCCGATTTCACGCGCTTTGCCGGCGAGGAAGCCGAGCTTCGGTTGCGCGCGCCGGCGGCGGGGCAGCGCAAGGTCAAGGGACTGTTGCGGGGGGTCGAGGGCGAGGACGTCCTCGTGGAGACCCCGGCCGGCGTGGCCGCGATCCCGTTCACTGCTATCGGACGGGCGCGGCTGGTGCCGAGGATCGAATGGAGAAAACGATGATGAATCGCGAACTGCTGTTGCTGGTGGACGCGCTGTCGCGCGAGAAGAATGTCCCCAAGGACATCGTCTTCACCGCGCTCGAGGCCGCTCTCGCGTCAGCGACGAAGAAGAAGTACGCCGACGACATCGAGGCCCGCGTCGAGATCGACCGCGAGACCGGCGACTACAAGTCGTTCCGGCGCTGGACGGTCGTGCCCGACGAGGAGCACGAGGAGCCCGCGCGCCAGATCGCCATCACCGACGCCGCGCTGCAGGATCCGCCGCTCGCCCTTGGGGACATGGTGGAAGAGCCGCTCGAGCCGGTCGAGTTCGGCCGCATCGGTGCGCAGGCCGCGAAGCAGGTGATACTGCAGAAGATCCGCGACGCCGAGCGCGAGCAGATCCTCAACGACTTCCTCGAGCGGCAGGACAACCTGCTCTCCGGCACCGTCAAGCGCATCGAGCGCGGCAACGTGGTGATCGAGTCGGGCCGCATCGAGGGCGTGCTCACGCGCGACCAGCTCATTCCGAAGGAGATGCTGCGCGTGGGCGACCGCGTGCGCGCCTACGTGATGAAGATCGACCGCACCGCCAAGGGTCCGCAGCTCATCCTGTCGCGCGTCGCGCCGGAATTCATCATGCGACTGTTCGAGCTCGAGGTCCCCGAGATCGAGGAGGGGCTGATCGAGATCCGCGCCGCGGCGCGTGACCCCGGCATCCGCGCCAAGATCGCGGTCAAGTCGAACGACCCGCGCCTCGATCCGCAGGGCACCTGCATCGGCATGCGCGGCTCGCGCGTCACCGCGGTGACCAACGAGCTCGCCGGCGAGCGCGTCGACATCGTGCTGTGGTCCGACGATCCGGCCAAGCTGGTCATCAATGCGCTGGCGCCGGCCGAGGTGCAGAGCATCGTCGTCGACGAGGAGCGGCATGCGATGGACGTCGTGGTCGACGAGGAGAACCTCGCGATCGCCATCGGGCGGAGCGGCCAGAACGTGCGGCTCGCCTCGGAGATGACAACCTGGGAGCTCAACCTCATGAGCGTCGAGGAGTCGCAGCAGAAGCAGGAGTCGGAAACGGGGCGCCTGCGCGGGCTGTTCATCGGCAAGCTCGACGTCGACGAGGAGGTGGCCGACATCCTGATCGGCGAGGGCTTCACGTCGCTCGAGGAAGTCGCTTACGTGCCGCTCAACGAGATGCTCGAGATCGAGGCCTTCGACGAAGGCACCGTCAACGAGCTGCGCAGCCGCGCGCGCAATGCTCTCCTCACCGAGGCCATCGTGCGGGAGGAGAGCGTGGGCAACGTCGAGGAGGCGCTGCTCGGGCTCGAGGGCATGGACACCGGCATCGCGAGCAAGCTCGCCGCGCACGGCATCACCACGCGCGACGCCCTCGCGGACCTTGCCGGGGACGAGCTGACGGAGCTCACCGGCATGGACCCCGTCAAGGCGCAGGAGCTGATCATGAAGGCGCGGGCGCACTGGTTCGAAGCGCTCGAGGAAGCACCCGCCGCCGGCGCCGCGGCGTGACGCGGCACACGCGCAATCGCAGTATCTGAACACCTAGCGGTACGGGAGAAGCGCCATGGCGCAAACCACCATTGAGCAATTCGCCACCGAGCTCAAGATGCCGGCCGGCGCGCTGATCGAGCAGCTGGCCGCGGCCGGCGTCGGCGGCAAGAAGGAAGGCGACGGGCTCACCGAGCAGGACAAGACGCGCCTGCTCGACTACCTGCGCCGACAACACGGCGGCGCCGGCGACGGCAAGCAGCGCATCACGTTGACGCGCAAGAAGACCAGCGAGATCAAGGCGGCCGATTCAAGCGGCAAGGCGCGCACGATCCAGGTCGAGGTCCGCAAGAAGCGGGTCCTGGTACGCCGCGAGGAAGAGGCCCCCGTGGCGGTCGTCGAGGAAGCCGGCAAGCCGGCGGTCGCGCAGCCGGTCGTCACCGTGGCCGAGCAGGCCGCCCGCGAGGCCGAGGCCCGCCAGGCGCAGGAGCTGTTCGCGCGGCAGCAGGAGGATCTCCAGAAGAAGCAGGAGACCGAAACCAAGCGCAAGACCCGCAAGGACACCGACGATGCCGCGGCGAAGGCGGCAGTCGATGCGCAGGCCGCCCTCGCTGCCGCGGCAGCACAGGCGGCCGCGGCGGCACCGCCCGCCAAGGGCAACCCGCAGGTCGCGCAAAAGCCCGAGGGCACGCTGCACCGGCCCGCCGCCAAGCCGGGCGAGAATCGCTCGAAGTTCGCGAAGAAGGCGCCTGGTCAGGTGTTCCAGGAGGAAGCTGCACGCCGGCGCGCGCTCAAGCTGCGCGGCGACGTCACCGGCGGCACGGCGACGGCCGGCTGGCGCGGTCCTAAGGGCGGCCGGCACGGCCGCGAGGAAGACGGGGCCGATGCCGCCGGGCTGGCGTCGGGCCCGATGGTCCGCGATGTCGTGGTTCCGGAAACCATCACCGTGGCCGAGCTCGCCCACAAGATGTCGGTGAAGGCCGCCGAGGTGATCAAGGCGCTGATGAAGATGGGCACCATGGTCACCATCAACCAGATGCTCGACCAGGAGACGGCCATGATCCTGGTGGAGGAGATGGGCCACAAGGCCCGCGCCGCGAAGCTCGACGATCCGGATTCGCTGCTCGAGGAATCGCAGGGCATGCCGGCCGGCGACGCGCTGCCGCGTCCGCCGGTGGTCACCGTCATGGGTCACGTCGACCATGGCAAGACATCGCTGCTCGACACGATCCGGCGGGCGCGCGTCGCGGTCGGCGAGGCGGGCGGCATCACGCAGCATATCGGCGCGTATCACGTGACGACCTCCAAGGGCGTCATCACGTTCCTCGACACGCCGGGCCACGAGGCCTTCACGGCGATGCGCGCGCGCGGCGCCAAGGTCACCGACATCGTGGTGCTCGTGGTGGCGGCCGACGACGGGGTCATGCCGCAGACCAAGGAGGCCATTGCGCACGCGAGGGCCGCCAACGTGCCGATCGTGGTCGCCATCAACAAGATCGACAAGGGCGAGGCCAACCCCGACCGCGTCAAGCAGGAGCTGGTCGCGGAGGGCGTGCTGCCGGAGGAATACGGCGGCGACGTGCAGTTCATCCCGGTCTCGGCCCGCACCGGCGAGGGTATCGATCGCCTGCTCGACGCGATCCTGCTGCAGGCCGAGGTGCTGGAGCTCAAGGCCCCGCGCAACGCGCCGGCCAAGGGCATCGTCATCGAGGCGCGGCTCGACAAGGGGCGCGGACCGGTGGCGACCGTGCTGGTGCATTCGGGCACGCTCAAGCGCGGCGACATCGTGCTCGCCGGGGCGGTCTTCGGTCGCGTGCGCGCGATGACCGACGAGAACGGCAAGCCGGTGAACGAAGCCGGGCCGGCCATTCCGGTCGAGATCCAGGGCCTGTCCGACGTTCCGCTGGCCGGCGAGGACGTGATGGCGCTCGGCGACGAGCGCAAGGCGCGCGAGATCGCGCTGTTCCGCCAAGGCAAGTTCCGCGACGTGAAGCTCGCGCGGCAGCAGGCCGCGAAGCTGGAGAACATGTTCGACCAGATGGCGGAGGACCAGATCAAGTCGCTGGCGCTGATCATCAAGGCCGACGTGCAGGGCAGCTACGAGGGCCTGTCGCACGCGCTCACGCGGCTGTCCACGAGCGAGGTGAAGGTGAACATCGTCCACGCCGGCGTCGGCGGCATCACCGAGTCGGACATCAACCTCGCGCTGGCGTCGAAGGCCGTCGTGATCGGATTCAACGCGCGAGCGGACGCCCAGGCGCGCAAGCTGGCCGAGGCGAACGGCGTGCAGATCCGCTACTACGACATCATCTACGAGGCGGTCGACGACGTGAAGGCCGCGCTGTCCGGCATGCTGACGCCCGAGCAGAAGGAGAACCGGCTCGGCCTGGTCGAGGTGCGCGAGGTCTACAAGATCTCCAAGGTCGGCACGGTGGCGGGCTGCTACGTGGTCGAGGGCCTGGTGCGGCGCGGCGCGAAGGTGCGGCTGCTCCGCGACAACGTGGTGCTGCACGACGGCGAGCTCGATTCGCTCAAGCGCTTCAAGGACGACGTACGCGAGGTGAAGGCCGGCTTCGAATGCGGCCTGTCGCTCAAGAACTTCAACGACGTCGCGAAGGGCGATCAGCTCGAGGTCTACGAGGTCGTCGAGGTGTCGCGCACGCTGTGAAGAGGGTCTCGCAGCGCGCGCAGCGGGTCGGCGACCAGATCCAGCGCGAGCTCGCCGACCTGCTCGCGCACGACGTGAAGGACCCGCGCGTCGGGCGCGTCACCATCACGCAGGTCGAGGTGGGCGCCGACTTCGCGCATGCGACGGTGCACTTCACGCATCTCGCGGGGCGCGAACATGCCGCGGAGGCCACCGCCGCGCTCGCGCGCGTCGCGGGCTTCCTGCGCAGCGCGCTCGCGCGCCGCATCGACCTCTACTCCGTTCCGCAGCTCCACTTCGCCTACGACGATTCCATCGAGGCGGGTATGCGCCTGTCGCAGCTCATCGACCAGGCCGTCGCCGACGACAAGAAGCACGAAGGAACCGGCCAGGAGTGAGCCCGCCGGGCGGAGCCGAGACCCGCAGGGCCGGCGGCGGGCGACCGACTCTCCGCCGACCAAGGTGCGAGCGCATGCCTCGGCGGGTGGAAGAGGCCGCGGAGTGAGCCCGCCGGGCGGAGCCCCACGTCGAGCCTGGCAGCGGGTCGACGGCGTCTTACTGCTCGACAAGCCCGCCGGAATCTCGTCCAACGCGGCGCTCCAGCGCGCAAGGCGTGCCCTGTGCGCAGCCAAGGCCGGCCACACCGGCACCCTCGATCCGCTCGCGAGCGGTCTTTTGCCCATCTGCCTCGGCGAGGCGACCAAGTTCGCGCAGTTCCTGCTCGACGCCGGCAAGTCCTATCTCGCCATCATTCGCCTGGGGGTCGAGACCGACACGCTCGACGCCGAGGGCCGCGTGACCGCCACGCGGACCGTCAGCGCCGGTGAGGAGGAGGTGCGCAGCGCGCTTGCCGCGATGACGGGCGAACGGCTGCAGCGGCCGCCCCTGTACGCGGCGCTCAAGTACGCGGGCCGGCCCTACTACGAGTACGCGCGCGCCGGACTCGATGTCCCCCGCGAGGCTCGCGCGATCACGGTCGCGCGCCTTGCGCTCGTCGAGTGGCGTCCGCCCGACGCGCGCGTCGAGGTCGAATGCAGCAAGGGGACCTACGTGCGGGTGCTCGCCGCCGAGCTGGGCGAGGCGCTCGGCTGCGGCGCCCATCTCGCTGGCTTGCGACGCACCGCGACCGGCGCCTTCGACGCATCGCAGGCGACGCCGCTCGACCGTCTCGAGGCGATGGAGCCGGCGGCGCGCATGGGGGTCGTTCTCCCCGTGGACACGATGATCGGGCATCTTCCGCTGGTGTCGCTGGATCCGCTCGAAACTCAGGCGCTGCTCCACGGACGAGACGTGCCGCGCGCCGACCTGCCCGATGGCGTTTACCGGTGCTATGCCGCCGGCGACGCGCTGGTTGGCGTCGCCGATGTCGCAGGTGGAGTGCTGCGCGCGCGTCGGCTGGTGCGGGAGAGCAAGTTGCCGGTCACCGGGTAGCGGGTGGGCCTTGGGTGTACGACAGCGGCTCCGGAGAGATGAGGTCGCTGCCGGGACGCGGCGCCAGCCAGAGCTTCATGCGAAACGGGACCGTTCCCGCCGGCAGGCTTCGCATTCCGCTGACGTCCCAAACGCAGATGAGCGATTGCGGGTCGTCGGCGTCGTCGAGCAGCGCCGCAGCCGTGTAGGGATGGATCCGGTTGCGATGATTATGCGGCTCGTCGCGCGACGCCGCGGGATTTTCCTCGCTCACATCGAGTCCCGGCGCGGCGCTGGTGATGCGCGTGCGGACCGCCTTGAGGTCTTCCGGGGACGTCGCGCGCACGGCTTGCACGTCGCGGGTCACCGCCCGCACGCCGCCCGGCGCGTCGGCGGTGAAGACCTCGTCCAGCAGGGGTGGGAGCGCCGTTGCCACGCATTGGCGCGCGATCAGGGCGCGATCGGCGGCGACGCGTGCCCGGCGGCCCAGGATGCCGGCGGACGTGCCGTAGGCGACGTCGAACTCGGGATCGTGCGCGAAGCGGTACCGGCTGGCCAGCGCAAGGGCGGCTGTGTGGTCGTTGCGCTCTTGCAGCGCGCGGATGCGCGACAGGACGCCGGCCCGGTCGGATTGCAGCTCGGCGGTGGCGGCAGCATGCTCGGACTCGATCGCGGCCTGGCGCAGCGCGAGCGCTTCGGCCGCCCGATGAGCGTCGTAGGCGCGCTTGGCGGGCCCCCAAAGCGCTGCGACCAGCAGCACCACGGCGCCGGTCGCGAGGAACACGGGAGAACCTAGAACCGATGAACTGCTGCGCCTCGTCATGCCCACATCGCGGCGAGGCGCAGCAGGGTACTGCGGACTACGACCGGCGGCGGAACTGCACCCAGGCGGCGCCGAGCATCAGTGCGGCCAACGTAATCACGCCCCATTCGGACAGGGTCGGGATCGGCAGCTGCGGCGGGGGCGGGCCGCCTCCGGGACCGACGACGGCGGAGCCGAAGCCGTCGAGGTACACATATCCGCCATGGCCACCGAGCGAGCAGTCGGTTCCGATCGCCTCGATCTCCAGCGTGTCGCCCATGTTGGCGCTGGGCACGATGATGTCGACGTTGGCGAAATTGGTGGAGCGCCACGGGCTGCCCAACACCACCGTGGTGACGAACGTCTTGCCCGGTTGGCCCGAGTAGGTGAAGTCCTCGAACAGCACCGTCCCCTTCGTCAGGTCGCGCAGGACGACGTAAAAGTACGGCTGTTGCTCGGGCGAATGACCCGGGTCCTCGAGCACGGCCGCATAGCTGAAGCGCACGTGCGCCATGCCGTCCATGGGATCGATATCCGCGGCGGTGATGGGCGCCGACTGCTTGATGGAATTCAGGATGGCACCGCTGTTGAAGTCGTTCACCCGTGCCGTGAATGCACCGACGCGCGGCAGCACGAGCTGCGGAGCGCGCGGATCGACGCCGGCGCCGACTACTGCAGACGTATCGCTGCCGCCCGGGCCGATGACGATGTTCGCGCCGGTGAACGGAGGCGCGCCCGTGAGGCCGGGATTGGTGCCGATGGTCTTCGTCCAACCCGTGAAATCGCCCGTCTCGAAGCCGCCGTTCGTGAAGATCGCGAACGCAGGCGAAGCGAGCATGAGCATGCCCAGCCCGAGCCATCTTTTCATTAGAAACCCCCCGTTAACGCGCAATTGCGTTGGCGGCCACTCTAGCAAGAAAAGGGCGGTGAACGCGAGCGTTCTTTACGGTTCGGGCACCGTTGGCGCGTGGCAGTTTGGTGGATTTGCAACGGTCGCAGTCGGGGCAGGCGCCTATGTCGCCCATAGAACCATCCCGCTGTCGATTTCCTTTACAGAACAAATCCGTGCCGGGCGAGCGGCAGGCACCCGCGGCGTCGTGACTGCTATGTCGCAGGGTAGCGGCGCGGGGAGGAAGTTGTCGTCAACAGCAGCCTGAAATGGCATGTTTGCCCGATTTTGCCAGTCCCGTTGTTCCACCTCGGCCGCCGGCCCCGCCCGGTGACTCGGCCGCCGCTGCGTGATAGAATCTTGGGCTTTCCGCCACGCTCGATCACTCGCATCCGCCCGACCGGCTCGGGCCTGCACGGGATAACCCACACATGGCTGTCAACACGCAAGACAAGGCGAAAGTCATCGCCGATCACCAGCGCGCCACCGGCGACACCGGCTCGCCGGAAGTACAGGTCGCCCTCCTCACGTCGCGCATCAACGGCCTGACCGATCACTTCAAGGATCACGTCAAGGACCACCACTCCCGGCGCGGCCTGCTGCGGATGGTGTCCCGCCGTCGCAAGCTGCTCGACTATCTCAAGTCGCGCAACGCGGACAGCTACCGCTCGCTGATCGAAAAGCTCGGTCTGCGCAAGTAGGCGCGGCGGCGAGGAACGAAGCGGTGCCACGCGCGCAAGCGGTCGATCCGGCGTTGACCGGCGCAGCGCCTCCGCAGGCCGGCCCGGGCTCCCCCGCGCGGGCTGCCTGCCACCCCATCCGAATCACGACCGACGGCCACGCGTTCCGCGCGGCCGTCGTCATTTGAGACCTCGAGAGGATCCCTGTGTCCACACCTGTCAAGAAGAGCATCACGTTCGGCCAGCACACCCTCACGCTCGAAACCGGCGAGATCGCCCGCCAGGCCGCCGGCGCGGTCATGGTCAGCCTGGGCGACACCGTCGTGCTGGTCACGGCCGTCGGCGCCAAGTCGGCCAAGCCCGGCCAGGATTTCTTCCCGCTGACCGTCGACTACCAGGAAAAGACGTATGCGGCCGGCAAGATTCCGGGCGGCTTCTTCAAGCGCGAAGGGCGTCCGTCGGAGAAGGAGACGCTGACCTGCCGGCTGATCGACCGGCCGATCCGTCCCCTGTTTCCCGACGGCTTCTATAACGAGGTGCAGATCGTCGCCACGGTGATGTCCGTCGATCCGGAGATCGATCCGGACGTTCCCGCGATGATCGGCGCGTCGGCGGCGCTCGCCCTTTCGGGCATGCCGTTCGACGGCCCGATCGGCGCAGCGCGGGTCGGCTACGCCAACGGGCAATACATCCTCAATCCGGACAAGACCGAGCTCGACGGCTCGCAGCTCAACCTCGTCGTCGCGGGCACCGAGGTGGCCGTGCTGATGGTCGAGTCGGAGGCGCATGAGCTGCCCGAGGAAGTCATGCTCGGCGCGGTCGTTTTCGGGCACCAGCAGCAGCAGCCGGTGATCGAGATGATCCATGCACTGGTCGAGGAAGGCGGCAAGCCGCTCTGGAACTGGCAGCCGCCGGCTAAGGACGAGGCGCTCATCGAGCGGGTGGCGGCGGCAGTGGAGACCGAGCTGCGCGCGGCCTACCAGATCCGCAGCAAGCAGATGCGCACCGAGCGCCTGAAGGAGATCGGCAGCCGCATCGACGCCGACGTGATCCCTGCGGACGCGTCGGCCGACCAGAAGCGCCACATCCACAACGTGGCTTTTGACCTGGAGGCGAAGATCGTCCGCCACCAGATCCTCGCCGGCGAGCCGCGCATCGACGGGCGCGACACACGCACTGTGCGGCCGATCACCATCCGCACCGGCGTGCTGCCGCGCACGCACGGCTCGGCGCTGTTCACCCGCGGCGAGACGCAGGCCCTGGTGGTGGCCACGCTTGGAACCGCGCGCGACGAGCAGATCATCGACGCGCTGATGGGCGAATACCGCGACCGCTTCATGTTCCACTACAACTTCCCGCCTTACGCCACCGGCGAGACCGGCCGCGTCGGCTCGCCGAAGCGGCGCGAGATCGGCCACGGCCGGCTCGCCAAGCGCGCCGTGCTGGCGGTGGTGCCCACGGCGGAGGAGTTCGCCTATTCCATGCGCGTGGTGTCGGAGATCACCGAGTCGAACGGCAGCTCGTCGATGGCCTCCGTGTGCGGCGCGTCGCTCGCGCTCATGGACGCCGGCGTGCCCATAAAGGCGCACGTGGCGGGCATCGCGATGGGTCTCATCAAGGAAGGCAACCGCTTCGCGGTGCTGACCGACATCCTGGGCGACGAGGACCATCTCGGCGACATGGACTTCAAGGTGGCGGGCACCGAGCGCGGCGTCACGGCGCTGCAGATGGACATCAAGATCCAGGGCATCACCAAGGAGATCATGGCCGTGGCGCTGTCGCAGGCGCGCGAAGGCCGCCTGCACATCCTGCAGAAGATGCAGGAGGCGCTGCCGCATGCGCGCACCGAGATCTCGCAGCACGCGCCGCGCATGATGACCTTCAAGATCAACCCGGAGAAGATCCGCGATGTGATCGGCAAGGGCGGCGCAGTCATCCGCGCGCTGACGGAGGAGACCGGCACCACGATCGACATCAAGGACGACGGCACGGTCACCATCGCTTCGGTCAACGCCGACGCATGCAACCTGGCACGCAAGCGCATCGAGGCCATCACCGCGGAGGTCGAGGTCGGCAAGATCTACGAAGGCCCCGTCCTGCGGCTCCTCGACTTCGGCGCGATCGTCCAGCTCATTCCGGGCAAGGACGGCCTCCTGCACATCTCGCAGATTGCCAAGGAGCGCGTCAACCAGGTGTCCGACTACCTGAAGGAAGGCCAGGTGGTGCGCGTCAAGGTGCTGGAGGCCGATGAGAAGGGTCGCGTGCGGCTGTCGATGAAGGCCGCCGCGGAGGACGACGCGCGCGGGCCGGCTGGGCAGGCGACACCCGCGGAATCCGCGCCGGCGACCTAGTCGCGAGGGGCGGCCGCCGCTCAGCGCGCCGGTGGGCGCACCGTTTCCAGGATCACTTCGCCGCTCACGGTCACGGCGACCTCGGTGCTGCCGGCCTCGGCGCTGATCGGCGGCGCGCCGCCGGCGGCCATCGCCTGCATGCGCATCACGGGCTGCGCGCGGCCGGAGTCGCCGCCTTGGATGGTGACATGACCCGGTCGCCACGAGCTCGCGCCGAAGCCCTCGGCGGCACTCTGCGCGCGCCCCTGCCAGTTCCTGATCGCCTGCTGTGTCAATTGCTCTTCGGTCGCGTGCTGCCGTTCCCGGCCGACCGAGAAGCCCAGCCCGGAGACCAGGAGGGTGTCCTCCGCCTGCAGGCGCGAGACCAGCGCGGCAAGCGCGGGGAAATCGGCGCTCTCCAGCGCTAGGCCCTGGCCCACGCGCCAGCGGACGCGGTCCTTGTCGCTTACCTGGTACGAGTAATAGCCGGCCGTCGAGGCGACTACGCCCGGCACGGCCTTCGCCTTCGCGAGCGCACGCCCGAGCCGGGTGTTGACATCCCGCGCGGCGGCTGCGGCGTCGACGTTCTCGGCCTCGGCGCGCAGGCTCGCCTGCATGCGATCGTTGACCACGCTGGCGCTGGCCGACGCGGTGACGGTGATCACCGGCTGCGGCGTGGGCGCGTTGTCGTAGCGCGTCGATTGCGCGTGGACGGCGCCCGCCACAAGTGTCGCGAGCACGACGGCCGCGGCAGCGCGAGCGCGCGTCAGCACGAAACTCCGGCGTGCGCGCGCTGGGGCAGCGCGAGGATCGCCGCGCGATTGGTCCACGAGAAGCACTTGGCTGCGGCGTCACGCCGGGGCAGCCATATCGCGCGCAGGTGCTCGCGCGGCGCGAGGCGCACCGGTACCCGCGCGGCGACCTCGAGGCCGAAGGCGTGCTCGCGGTTGTGCGTGGTGCCCGGGGCATAGCGATGGCGCCAGCGCGCGTAGATCTCGAAGTCCTGGTGCCACTCCCAGTCGCGCAGCGCTCCTGCGCGCGGCACGTCGAGGCCGGTTTCCTCCGCCAGCTCGCGCGCGGCGGTTTGAGCCAGCGTCTCGGCCGGCTCCCGGCTGCCGGTGACGGACTGCCAGTGGTCGGGGAAGTCGGCGCGCTCGAGCAGCAGCACGTCCAGCGCGGCCGTATAGACCACCACCAGCACGGACACCGGCTGCTTGAAGGGTCGCGGTGCGGCCGCTTCGGTCATGCGAGGAAGACCCAGAACGGCACATGCCGCTCGCGCCAGTATTCGCACGCCTCGGCGAAGAGCTCCTCGAGCGTCTTCCACTCCGCCGGGTGCTCGCGCTTGTAAGGCGCCGTGTGGAGGAGCACGACGGCGATGCCGCGCTTGCCGAGCCAGTCGCTATCCTCGAGCACGTCGGCTAGCGCGTCGAAATTGTGGCCGAAATGCTCGGGCAGCTGCAGCGCGCCGTCAAGCGACTTGAACAGCGATGCGCGGTCCTGCACCTTGGCGAGATCCACCGCCGCGTGCCGCAGGCCGGCATCCGTCGCAAGCGTCCGGACGCCGTCGGCTGCGCCTTTCCAGGGCCGCACCCCGCACGCGTCGAACGCCTTGAGGTCGAGGGCACTCATCGGGCGACCCATCGAAAGCTTTGATAGTGGTCGTCGGTGTAGAAGCAGGCGTCGGGCGCGGTGGCCGCGCCGCCGCACACGATGCGCCGCGGGCCGCGGCTGCGCTCGCCCGGCGTGTGTACCGTGTACTCGAGGTAGTAGCCGCGCGGCTTCGCCGGCAGAATGCGCTCGCGGTTGCCGAAGGACACGCCGTCGCGCTCATGGCGGAACGGGCCGCCGTGCTCGATCCGGGCCAGCACTTCGCGCGCCTCGGGAGGCAGTTCGGCGACGGCGATCGGCGCAAGCCCGTCCGGAACGCCGCGCGACAGCGCAGGGGACCCGGACGCGAGCGTTGCCGCCACGACCACGGCGCCGGCCAGCATACGCAGTGCGGGGTAGAGCATGCATGGCAGTGTAGCGCATGCCTTGCGACCGGGGCATGACGATCCCCGGCGATCCTAGCCGTCGGTGGCGCGGACGCGGATGTGCAGCTCGCGCAGCTGCTTTTCGGTGACGGTGCTGGGCGCATCCACCAGCAAATCCTGCCCCCGCTGCGTCTTCGGAAACGCGATGACATCGCGGATCTGCTCGACGCCGGCCATCATCGCGACCATGCGATCGAAGCCGAACGCGATCCCGCCGTGCGGGGGCGCGCCGTACTGGAGCGCGTCCAAGAGGAAGCCGAACTTCGCGCGCTGGTCCTCGGGCGCGATGCCGAGCGCCGCGAACACCTTCTGCTGCACGTCCGCGCGATGGATCCGGACGGAGCCGCCGCCGATCTCCCACCCGTTCAGCACGATGTCGTAGGCCTTGGCGGTCGCGCGTCCCGGGTCGGACGCGAGCCATTCCTCGTGCCCGTCCTTCGGTGCCGTGAACGGATGATGGCGTGCCGCCCAGGTATTCGCTTCGTCGTCGAACTCGAACATCGGGAAGTCGACGACCCACAGCGGCCACCAGCCGGCGCGGGCGAGGCCGCGATCGTGACCAACGCGTGGGCGCAGCGCGCCGAGCGCGTCGTTGACCACCTTCTCCTTGTCCGCCCCGAAGAAGATCAGGTCGCCGCTGGCCGCGCCGGTGCGCTCCAGGATCGCGCCCAGCACCGCAGGCGGCAGGAACTTGACGATCGGCGACTGCAACCCGGTTTCGTCCGGACGCGCGGCGTCGTTGACCTTGATGTAGGCGAGCCCGCGCGCGCCGTAGATCGCGACGAACGTCGTGTAGTCGTCGATCTCCTTGCGCGTGAGCGTGCCGCCACCCGGGACCCGCAGCGCCGCGACGCGGCCGTTGGGCAGGTCGGCGGCGGAGCGGAACACCTTGAAGTCCACCGTGCGCATCAGGTCGGTGAGCTCGGTCAGCTTGAGCGGCACGCGCAGGTCGGGCTTGTCGGAGCCGTAGTCGCGCATGGCGTCGGCGTAGGGCATCACCGGGAACGGCGACGGCAGCTCCGTCCCGAGCGCCTCGCGAAACATCGTGCACACGAGCGCTTCCATGATCGGCCGGATCTCGAGCTCGTCCAGGAACGACGTCTCGATGTCGATCTGCGTGAACTCCGGCTGGCGGTCCGCCCGCAGGTCCTCGTCGCGGAAGCACTTGACGATCTGGTAGTAGCGGTCGTAACCGGCGACCATCAGCATCTGCTTGAAGAGCTGCGGCGACTGCGGCAGCGCATAGAACTGCCCATGGTGGACGCGTGATGGCACGAGGAACTCGCGCGCGCCTTCCGGCGTGGACTTGTAAAGGACGGGCGTCTCGATGTCGATGAAGCCCAGCGCGTCCAGATACTTGCGCGCCGCCATCGCCGCGCGGTGGCGCAGCTTAAGGTTGTTCTGCATCGGCAGTCGCCGCAGGTCGAGCACCCGGTGGCAGAGGCGCACGGTCTCGGACAGGTTCTCCTCGTCCAGCTGGAACGGCGGCGTGACCGACGGGTTCAGGATCTCGATCGCGTGGGCGAGCAGCTCGACGTCGCCGGACTTGAGCGCCGCGTTGGTCGTGCCCGCGGGCCGTAGGCGGACCTTGCCGGTGACGGCGATGCAGAATTCGTGGCGCAGCTTCTCCGCAGTTGCGAAGGTCTCGGCGCGGTCGGGGTCGGCGACGACCTGCAGCAGTCCTTCACGATCGCGCAGGTCGATGAAGATCACGCCGCCGTGATCACGGCGCCGGTGAACCCAGCCGGTGACGGTGATGGTTTGCTCGAGCCAGCGGCGGTCGATCAGGCCGCAATAGTCGGTGCGCTTCACGAGGGTCTCCAGCGGTCGAAAGGTGAAAGAAGGGTCGTCGTCGGATAGGCGCGCCGCCCCGCCGGCGCCCGTCCCTCGGGCGTGTGGGGCTGACGCGCCGGTCAATTTCGGGAGGTGGCGAGCGGATCCGGCCGCGCGGAGCTGCGCGGCGGATCGGCGGGCGGCGGCGCTGCGGGTCGCGGCCGCGGGGCGACGACGCCCATCGAGATGATGTACTTCAACGCTTCGTCGACGGTCATGTCGAGCTCGTGCACGCGATTGCGCGGCACGATCACGAAATAGCCGGAGGTCGGGTTCGGCGTGGTGGGGATGTACACGCTCACGTGCTCGCCGTCGATGCGCGACGCGACGGCGGCGGCTGGGCTGCCGGTCTGGAACGCGATGGTCCAGCTGCCGGCGTGCGGAAATTCCACCAGGAGCGCCTTGCGGAACGCGTTGCCCTGGTCGGACAGCAGCGTGTCGCTCACCTGCTTCACCGACGAATAGATTGTCTTGACGAATGGAATGCGGATCAGCACCGACTCCCATGCGCGCAGCAGGCGCATGCCGAGGAAGTTGGCCGTGATCACGCCGGTCGTCAGCAGGATCAGGAATGCGAGCACGACGCCGATGCCGGGAATATAGAAGCCGAGCAGGGTCTCCGGCCGCGCGTTCTCGGGAAGCAGCAGCAGGATGGAGTCGAGCGACGAGACGAGGAAATGCAGCACCCAGATCGTGATGCCGAGCGGCACCCAGACCAGCAGGCCGGCGATCAGGTAGCGCTTCATCGGCGGTCTCGGCGAGCGGGGCGTGCGCGGGTCACGCAGGCTTGGTGCCGGACGCGGCGGGCGCCGCCGACGTGGATGAGGGCGCAGGCGCCGAGGGCTTGGCGTCGGGCTTGGCCTCGGACGGCTTCGCGTCGCCGCCGTTCGCTTCCCCGCCCTTCGCTTCGCCCCCGCTCGATTCGGCCGCCGGCTTGCCGCCGTCCGACGCCTCGGCACCGGACGCCTTCGCGCCCTCGCCGCCGGTCGCTTCCGCGCCGGCTTGCTTGTCGACCTTCGCAGGCGGCTTGCCGGCGTTGCGGAAGTCCGTTGCGTACCATCCCGAGCCCTTGAGCTGGAAGCCTGCCGCCGACACCTTTTTCACCAGCGTTTCGGCGCCGCATGCCGGGCAGGTGACGAGCGGCGCGTCGCGCAGCTTTTGAAGCGACTCGAGCTCGTGGCCGCATGCGGAGCAGCGGTATTCGTAGATCGGCATGGCGGTTCTCGATCCAAGTGGCCAAGCGCGCCGGCAAACGTTCGGCGTAAGTCGAAAAGCGCTTGATTAGAAAAGAAATATTATAGCGCAATGCGAGGCGGATGCGCACGCCGGCGGTGCGCGAGTCGCATGGCGGATAGTTGGGGGCGGACGAGCGCGTGCAAAGTACCTTATGCTTCGCGCCGACGGAGGGCACGATGGCTGCGCACTGGGTCTGGTGGGTGCTGGGCGTGGTACTGGTCGGTGCGGAGCTCCTGACCGGGACGTTCTATCTGCTCGCCATCGGCGTCGCGTTCGTGCTGGGCGGCGTCGCCGCGTGGCTCGGAGCACCGGTGGAGCTGCAGTTCGTAGTCGCGGCGGTGCTCTCGGTCGCCGGCACGTGGGCCGCGCATCGCTGGCGTCTGCGCAAGGGCCCGCCGCCGGCCGACGTCCCGCTCGACGTGGGACAAGCGGTCCAAGTGCAGATATGGCATCCGGACGGCACGGCCCGCGTGGCGCACCGGGGCACGCAGTGGGATGCCGAGCTCGCGCACAGCGGCACCGCGCGCGAGCGCACGATGTACATCGTCGGCACGCGTGGCTCGACGCTGCTGCTCGCGGCAGAGCGACCCGCGTGAGACGCGCGGCGCCGCGCTCGCGCTCGACCCAGGGAGATTCTCGATGAATGGTTCACTGCTCTTCGCGCTGTTCGTCTTCATCGCCGTGCTGATCCTGATCATCCGGACGATTCGCGTCGTTCCGCAGCAGCACGCGTGGGTACTGGAGCGGCTCGGACGCTTCCATTCGGTGCTCGAGCCGGGCCTCAACTTCGTGTTTCCCTTCGTCGACCGCGTCGCCTACAAGCACGACCTGCGCGAGATCCCGCTCGACGTCCCGCCGCAGATCTGCATCACCAAGGACAACACGCAGCTCCAGGTCGACGGCATTCTCTACTTTCAGGTCAACGAGCCGCGCCTCGCGTCGTACGGCGCCTCGAACTACGTGCTGGCGATCACGCAGCTGGCGCAGACCACGCTGCGCAGCGTGATCGGCCGGATGGAGCTCGACCGTGCCTTCGAGGAGCGCGACCAGATCAATGCGGCGGTCGTGAACGCGCTCGACGCCGCGGCGGCGAACTGGGGCGTCAAGGTCCTGCGCTACGAGATCAAGGACCTCACGCCGCCGGCCGAGATCCTGCGCTCGATGCAGGCGCAGATCACCGCCGAGCGCGAGAAACGGGCGGTGATCCTGACGTCGGAAGGCAAGCGCCAGGAGCAGATCAACCTCGCGATGGGCGCGCGCGAGGCCGCCATCGCGAATTCGGAGGGCCAGAAGCAGTCGGAGATCAACAATGCGCAGGGCCAGGCCGCGGCAATTCTGTCGATCGCCGAGGCGAACGCGACCGCAATCCGCCAGGTCGCCGACGCGATCGCCTCGCCGGGCGGCACCGCAGCCGTGAACCTCAAGGTGGCCGAGCAGTACATCGCGGCATTCGCCAATCTCGCGCGCACGAACAACACGCTGATCCTGCCGACCAATGTTGCCGACGTCGGCGGCTTCGTCGCCACGGCGATGTCCGTGATCCGCGGAGAGTCGCGAGTGCCGTCCACGCCCCCGCCGACTGCACGCGGTTGAAGTGCCGCGTTGTATGACGCATGTTTCCACGCGACGGAGTCGCGCGTGACAAGGCTCTTCGATCCTGCGCGGCACGAGCTGCTGGCGCGGCGGGCGTGGGACGAGGCGGCGGTACGCGACTGGATCGAGTGTTTCGCCGCCGACGCGCACACCGACGTCGACGCGGAGGGCGCGTGGCCACCGCATCCGCGTGACCGTGAGGATGACGCCGGCGGCGTCCCTTATACGCCGCTCTATCACGGCGCCGCGGGGATGATCTGGGCGCTCGACGCGCTTGAGCGGTGCGGATTCGTGCCGCCAGGTCGCGATTTTCGGGCGGCGATGCCGGCACTGATCGAGCGCAACCGGGTCGAGGTGAAAGCCGCGCAGTGGGGTGACGAATCGCTCCTGCTCGGGCAAAGCGGCGTGTTGCTGCTCGATTGGCGGCTCGCTCCATCGCCAGCGGGTGCGGAGCGGCTCGCCGCTTCTATCGTCCGAAACGCTGCACATCCCTCCAACGAGATGCTGTGGGGAGTGCCGGGCACCCTGCACGCTGCGGCGGCGCTGTACGAGGCCACCGGGGATTCGCGCTGGGCCAATGCCTGGATCGATGGCGCGCGGTCGCTCGTCGCCTCGCTCACGTTCGATCCGGACGCGCAATGCGAACTGTGGACGCAGGATCTGTACGGTCGGCGCGTCCGCTATCTTGGCGCCGGACACGGCTTCGCCGGGAACGCGGCTGCGCTGTTGCGCGGGTTGCATCTTCTTGATGCCGCGGAGCGCGAATCGTTGCGTGAGCGCATTGTCGAGACAGTCCTGCGCACGGCCATTCGCTGCGAGGGGCGCACGAACTGGACACCCCTCCCCGGCGACGAGCCCGACAGGGGACTCGTGCAGTGGTGCCATGGCGCGCCGGGAACGATCATCAGCGTGGCGTCGCTCGACGATCCTCGGCTGGATGCCGTCCTGCACGAAGCGGGCGCACTCGTTGAACAGGCGGGGCCGCTCGTCAAAGGTGGGGGCCTGTGCCACGGCACTGCGGGGAACGGCTTTGCCTTCCTGAAGTTGTATCGGCGGGGCGGTGAGCAGCGGTGGATCGACGCTGCGCGAGCCTTCGCGCTGCACGCGATGGCACAGTGCGACGCGGAGGCGGTGGTTTACGGCCGCCGCCGTTGGTCGCTGTGGACCGGTGACGCCGGCGTGGCGCTGTACGCGGCCGCTTGCATCGACGGAACGGCGGTGCTGCCGCCGCTCGATCCCGAGCAGGTCAACCCGGATCTGTCGACGGCGTCCCGTCACTGACCCGCGCGGAAACCAACGGAGTCGTGCATGGATCTCGCGGGCAGCACGTTCATCGTCACGGGCGGGGCGTCCGGGTTGGGGGCTGCGACGGTCCGCGCGCTCGTCGCCGGAGGGGCGCGGGTAGTGGTCGCCGATCTCAAAGAGGGTCACGGCGCATCGCTGGCGGCCGAGCTGGGCGACGGCGTCCGTTTTGTTCGCACCGACGTCGCCGACGAGGACAGCGGCCGTGCGGCCGTGCAGGCGGCGCTCGGCGCCTTCGGCGCGCTGCATGGCCTCGTCAACTGCGCCGGCATCGTGCACGGGGAGAAGGTAGTGGGCCGCGAGGGGCCGCACACGCTCGCCGGCTTTCGCCGTGCCCTCGAGATCAACCTGGTCGGGACGTTCAACCTGGTCCGGCTTGCTGCCGACGCGATGGCGAAGGGCATGCCCAACGCGGAGGGCGAGCGCGGCGTGATCGTCAACACGGCGTCGGTCGCGGCGTTCGACGGCCAGATCGGCCAGGCCGCCTACAGTGCGTCGAAGGCCGGCGTAGCCGGCATCACGCTGCCGATTGCCCGCGAGCTGGCGCGCTTCGGCATCCGGGTGATGACCATCGCACCCGGCATCTTCGAGACGCCGATGATGGGCGAGATACCGGCGGACATTGCGGCGTCGCTCGGCCGGATGGTGCCGTTCCCGCCGCGCCTCGGACGGCCGGCCGAGTTCGCCTCGCTGGTCCTGGAGATCGTGCGCAACGCGATGCTCAACGGCGAGGTGATCCGCCTCGACGGCGCGATCCGGATGGCGCCGAAATAGCCCGGGTCCGGTCTCAATCGCGCCGGATCAGCGCGATCGCGGCCACGATCATCGCGATGAAGAACACGAACGACCAGCCCGCAATCGACAGGCCGAGGAAAACCCAGGCCTTCTCGGCGCACTCGCCGCTGCCCTTGAGCACGCGCGTGAACACGTCGAGGAACGGCATCGAGTCCATCATGTACGACAGGCCCATGCCGCACGCGGGCACCTGGTCTTTTGGCAGCGCTTGCAGCCAGATCTGCCGTCCCGCGAAGGCGGCACCGGCACCGGCGACGACCAGCGTCAGCAGCGCATAGAGCGCGGCGCCGGGACGAAACGGGTTCTGGATCGCCGCGGCCAGGAACACGAGCCCGACGGCGATCACCGCGACGCGCTGGAACATGCACAGCGGGCAGGGCTCGAGCCCCTCGCCGTATTGCAGCCACAGCGCCCACCCGATCAGCGCGGCGCAGACGACGAAGCCCAGCCAATACGCGGCGCGCCGCGGTGGCAGCACGATAAGGGCCAGGCACGCCATGCCGACGGTCATCGACCCGACCCGGTACACGGCTTCGTCGATCGCCGGCGCGCCCCCCAGCCAGCGCGTCAGCGCCTCGTGCGCCACCACCGCGATGCAGACCAGGAAACCGAGCCAGGGCCAGGGAATCGCGGCGTAGCGCATCATCGTTGGCTGCCCTCGAGGGCCTCGTCTAGGTCCCACAGGATATCGTCCACGGACTCGAGGCCCACGGAAAGCCGGATCATCTCGGGCGGGACGCCCGCGGCGCGCTGCTCCACCTCGTCGAGCTGGCGGTGGGTGGTCGAGGCCGGATGGATGATCAGCGTCTTCGCGTCGCCGACGTTCGCAAGATGCGACAGGAACTGCACGCCTTCGATCACGCGGGCGCCCGCCGCGGCGCCGCCCTTCACGCCGAACGTCAGGATTCCTCCGGCGCCGCGCGGCAGGTACCGGCGCGCGAGCGTCTCGTAGCGGTTGCCCTCGAGCAACGGGTAACTGACCCAGTCGACCGCCGGGTGACGCGCGAGATGGCGCGCCACGGCTAGCGCGGATTCGCAATGCCGCGGCATCCGCAGGTGCAGCGTCTCGATTCCCTGCAGCAGCAGGAACGCGCTGATGGGCGCAAGCGTGGGCCCGAGCGTGCGCATCGTCTCCATGCGCGCCTTCATGGTGAACCCGAAATCACCGAACGTCTCGTAGAAGCGCACGCCGTGATAGCCCCGCGAAGGCTCCGTCATCTGGGGAAACTTGCCGTTGTCCCACGGGAAACGACCCGACTCCACCACGATGCCGCCCATCGTGGTGCCGTGGCCGCCGAGGTACTTGGTCACGGAGTGCACGACGATGTCGGCGCCGTGCTCGAACGGCCGGCACAGGTACGGCGAGGCGAGCGTGTTGTCCACGACCAGCGGCACCCCCGCGTCGTGCGCGATGCCGGCGAGCGCCGCGAGGTCCACGACGTTGAGCTGCGGATTGCCGATCGTTTCGGCGTAGAGCGCCTTCGTCGTCGGGCGGATGGCCTGCCGGAACGCGTCGACGTCATCCGGATCGACGAACGTCGTGTCGATGCCGAACTGTGCGAACGTCACTGCCATCTGCGAATAGCTGCCGCCGTAGAGCGTGCGGGCGGCGACGAAATGATCGCCCGCCTTCGCCAGCGTGAGCAGGGCAAGCATCTGCGCGGCCATTCCGGTGGCCGCGGCCAGCGCGGCGCGCCCGCCCTCGAGCGCCGCGATGCGCTCCTCGAGCGCCGCCACGGTCGGATTCGAGATGCGCGAGTACACGTTGCCGAACGTCTGCAGGTTGAACAGCGAGGCGGCGTGGTCCGCGCTGTCGAACACGAACGACGTGGTCTGGTAGATCGGCTGCGCGCGCGCGCCGGTGTGCGCGTCGGGGATCTGGCCGGCGTGCAGGCACAGGGTGTCGAATCCGTAGGCGCGATCGGACATGGGCGGCGATTCTACGCGGCGGGTCGGCGCGCCGAGATTACGCCGGTGTTCACCCCTGCGAAGTTGAGACCGCCCATGATCCGGGCGTGCTCGATCTTCACGCACCGATCCATGACGACGTCGAGTCCGGCGCCGGCGGCTAACTCGGCGGCGCCTTCGTGGCGGATGCCGAGCTGCATCCAGAGCACGCGGGCGCCCCGGTCGACGGCCGCCTGCGCCAGGCCGGGCATCTCGGTGCTTCGCCGGAAGCAGTCGACGATGTCGATCGGACCCGGCACTGCGGCGAGATCCGGGTAGCAGACCTGACCCAGCACTTCGCGATACAACGGGTTCACCGGGATCACCCGGTACCCGTGGTCCAGCATGTACTTCGCGGCGAAATAGCTCGGCCGGTACCAGTTCGCCGACAGCCCCACCACGGCAAGGGTGCGGCACTCGCGCAGTATCCGGCGCAAACCGGCGATGTCGTCGACCAGCACCGGCCGATTATCGCGTAAACCGGCCGCGTAGACCGATCGCGTAAACCGATCGCGTAGACCGATCGCGTAGACCGATCGCGTAGACCGGTCGCGCGGACAGATCGTGCGGAGCGATCGCGCGGACCGATCGCGTAAACCGCGCCGGTCCGGCGGCGACGCTCAGCGGCGGTTGCCGCCCTGCCAGTTGGGGCTTTGCCGGTACGGGTAGTCGTTCGAGATCCGCCGACCGGAGGAGATGCGATTTTGCAGCGACCCGGGCAGCTCCGCGTAGTCGCCCGGCCCGAAGGTCTGGCACTGGCCCTCGAAATTGGCGTCGCTGCAGAACATCCAGTAGCCGCGCTCGACGCGCAGCGATCCTGCGCGATCGTTGAAGCCGCTATTGTTGAGGTCGCGCACCACGTTGCTGTCGATGACGTATTGCCCGCCCTGGAAGTTGGGGCGCCCGTACAGCACCGCGCGGACGCCGCCGCCCCAGTTGCCGCCCTGGCCCTGCGACGGCTCCTGCCCGATGTTGCCGATCTCGCGCGCCGAGGACACCTTGTCGTTGAGGCCCATCGAGCCGAGCGAGCGGTACTCGCCGGGCTGCAGGGTCACGCAGCGGCCGCGGAAATACGCGTCGTCGCAAAGCTGCCAGGTACCCTGCCGGACCACCGCCGAGGAGGCTACGTCGTTGAATCCGGAGTTGCCGAGGTTGTCGACGGACCCGCGGACCTCGAAGCGGCGGCCGTTCATGTTGTCGTTCTCGAACAGCGTCAGCTGGGCCGATGCCGTGGTCGTGGCGGCGAGGAGCGCGAGCGCCAATGCGGTGCGTTTCATGTCGACCTCCGAAACATTGAAAAGGATGCGGCCGGCGCGGCTTACCGGCACGGCGCCAGCCGGCGTGACGCGGATGGTAGGCGCAACCGGTGCGTCGGTGGCATCGGACGAGCACCGCTTCGAGCGTCGGCGCTCTCCTACCGCGCGGGCGACGGCGCGACCGCCGCGGGAAGGTTGCCGCGCAGCGGGGGATCGGGCACCCAGCCGTGCGCCGCGAGCATCACGGCGAAGCCAATGACATAGGCAACGGCGACGTGCCACCCGCCGCGCAGCCACGCGAACACGGACCTGGATTCGGGATACTGGCCGGTCAGCGCGACGCCTGCGGACGAGCCGAACCAGATCATCGACCCGCCGAAGCCAACGGCGAACGCCATGTAGCCCCAGTCGAAGCCCCCTTGCTTGAGCGCGAGCGCGGTCAACGGGATGTTGTCGAACACCGCCGACACGAAGCCCAGCCCCAGCGCGACTCGCCACGACGGCGACGGCAGCTCCTCGACCGGCATCATCGAGGCGGCGAGCACCAGCGCCAGGAGGAACACCGCGCCGCGCAAGGCACCCGGGATCTCCTCCCAGTGCGGCCGGCGCAGCGGAACGCAGACCAGCAGCGCCACCCAGACGCCGACGCCGAGCCACGGAAACACGTCGGCGTAGGCGTTGAAGCGCAGGTTGACCACCACGTTCGCGACCATCGCCGTGACCAGGATGAACGCCACGATTATCACGCGCATCGAGTCGATGCGGACGTTCGACGAGGCATCGCGCATGATCGGCGAATGACGCTGCTGCTGGAGCGACGCAGGAATGCCGAAGAGCACGAGCGCCACCGCCGCGGCGATATACGCCTCCAGCACCGAGAGGGGCGACACGCCGGCGATCCACATCATGGTGGTAGTGGTGTCGCCGACCACGCTGCCCGCGCCGCCGGCGTTCGAGGCCGCCACGATGGCTGCAAGGTAGCCGATATGCACCCTGCGACGAAAGACGACGCCCGCGATCGTGCCGCCGATCAGCGCCGCCGCGATGTTGTCGAGGAACGACGACAGCACGAAGATCATCGCGAGGAGCACGAAGGCGCCGGTCCAGTTGTCGGGCAGGAGGCGGGGCAGCCACGCCGGCACCTGGCTCGCCTCGAAATGCTTCGACAGGAGCGCGAAGCCGACCAGCAGGCCGAGAAGGTTCGCCAGCAGCACCCATTCGTGCCCGAGGTGCGACGCAAGGCCCGCGATCCCCGGTCCCTCGCGGAACGGGGCCAGCGCGACCTTGTAGGCGGTGATTGCGACGAGTCCCGTCAGGGCGACCCACAGCGTGTGGCGGTGGAACAGCGCGACACCGAGGAGGGTCGCAGCGAACAGCACGAAGTCGACCGGGATGCCGGCTACGGCGGGCGAGGGCATGGCGCGGGTGCCGCCGGGCGTTGTTTGGTGACGCGGATTGTAACCGCCGGCGGGTGACGCCCTGGAGGGAGTCGTTCCGGCGCGAAAAATGCGTCGGCCGGTCCGTCCGTCTTGGCCCCGCCTCCCGCCAAACGCGGCGCGGCCCGTTCCTTGCTTGTGAGCCACAAAACGACCGCGTTCGCGCGGCGGCCTCCCGGTGCCTGCCGGGTACGCGGGCCCGCACCGGGCCACCCAACCACCCCCATGGCCCTCACCCGCTCGATCAATCGCCTGGAGCTCGCGACCATCCAGCAGTCGCTGGTGGACGGGACCGACCGGGGAGCCCTCATTGCGCTGTCGCAGCGCAAGCTTAACGCCCTCGGCATACCGGTGGCGTATGTCGACCGCAACCAGCGCTACCGTTTCGCGAACAAGGCCTTCACCGACTGGCTCGGCAAGCGGACGGACGAGGTGGTGGGCCGGGAGGTGATCGAGGTCATCGGGCGCGACGTCTACGCGCTCTACCACGCCTACGTCGACGCCGCGCTCGGGGGCGAGAGGACCGGGTTCGAGCGCCAGCTCATCACGCCCGGTCGGCCGCCGATCTGGATCCGCGTGGACTATTACCCGGACCGCAACGCGCTCGGCCAGGTGCGCGGCTACCTCGCCACGTACAGCGACGTCGACCACCTGCGCCGGCTCGAGATTGAGGCCGGACAGCGGGAGCACCGGCTGCGGCTCGTCACCGACAGCGTCGGCCTGCCGATCTTGCATTTCGACCGCGCCCTCAAGCTGCGCTTCGCCAACAAGCCGTTCGGCGACTGGATCGGCGCGCAGGCCGACGATCTCCTCGGCCATCAGCTCAGCGATTTCCTGTCGTCGGATGCGATGACGGAAATGCATTCCTTCATCGAGCGCGCGTTCGCGGGCGCCACCGTCTCGTACGAGCGGCGCGAGCGCAAGGCCTCGGGCGAGCTGCGCTGGGTGCGCGCAACGCTCTTCCCCGACCGCGAGGTGGGCGGGCGCGTCGGCGGCGCATTCGCGGTGTTCCACGACATCGACGACGACGTCCGCATCCGCGACGCGATGAAGGACCAGCAGGCCCAGCTGCGCCTGTTTGCCGACAACATCCCGGGCCCGATCGCCTACCTCGACAAGAGCCTGCACTACACGTTCGTGAACCAGGCCTTCGCCAACTGGGTGTGCAAGCCGCAGGACGAGATCTACGGCAAGACGCCCTTCGAGGTGATGGCCACCGACGTCGCGTCGTTCCTGCGCCCAGTGCTCAAGCGTGCGCAGGCCGGCGAGCACGTCGAGTACGAGCGCATCGGCCAGAACGCCAACGGCGAGCGGCGTTGGATGCACGGACGCATCGCGCCCGACCTCGACGCGACGGGCAAGGTGCGCGGGCTGTATTGCACCGAATACGACATCCACGACCTGAAGCTCACCGAGCAGGCGCTGGCCGCCCGCGAGGAGCAGCTCCGCCTGTTTACCGACAACATTCCCGAGCCGATCGTCTATCTCGACTCGGATCGTCGCTACGTATTCGTCAACGAGGCGTTCCTGCGGCTCTACGGGCTGGCGCGCGACGCCGTCATCGGCAAGCGGCCCGACGAGGTGCTGGGCCTCGAGTCGGCGCAGGCGCTCGCCCCCGGACGCGAGCGCGTCATCACCGAAGGCGAGGCGATCACCTACGAGCGCGCGGTTCTGGACGCGAATGGCCGCACGCGCTGGATTCGCGCGCGCTGCGTGCCCGACCTCAACTTCGACGGCACCGTGAAAGGCGAGTACGTCGTCGGCCACGACATCACCGACCTCAAGATCGCGCAGGACGCGCTTGCGGCGCGCGAGAGCCAGCTCCGCGCGATCATGGACGGCGTGCCTGCCCCGGTCGCGTACATCGACCGCGAGGAGCACTGCCACTATGTCAACCGCACGTTCCTGCAGTACTTCGGGCTGACCGCCGCGCAGGTTGCCGAGTTGCGGCTGCGCGACGTGGTCGGGCACGGCATCTACCAGAATGCCCAGGCCATGCTCACCCGTGCGCTCGAGGGCGAGTCGACCGCGTTCGACCGCCTGGTACCGGGTGCCAACGGCGTGCGGCGCTGGATGACCATCCGCGTGGTGCCCGACGCCGGGCCGTCGGGCGAGGTGCATGGCGCGTTCGTGCTCATGAACGACATCCACGGCCTGAAGCAGGCCCAGGAGGACCTGAAAGCCGGCCAGGCCGAGCTGCAGCTCATCATGGACAACGTGCCGGCGCGCGTGTCGTACATCGATCGTGACTATCGCTACAAGTTCCTGAACCGCCACAACGAGGAATGGCTTGGCGAGGACCGCAAGGCGCTCGAGGGGCGCAAGGTGCACGAGGTGGCCGGTGAGCAACGCTTCCTGCAACTCCAGCCCCTGCTCGACCGCGTGCTCGAAGGCGAGACGGTTTCCACCGAGCTGATGCTTCCGCAGCCGGACGGCGAAACGAAATGGGAAGGCATTCACTACGCCCCCAACCGCGACAAGGAGAACAACGTCATCGGCATCTACGCCGTGCACACCGACGTGCACGACCAGAGGCGCAACGAGGACGCGCTGCGCCGCGCGAACTGGATGCTCTCGTCGCACATCAGCAACACCCCGCTGGCGGTGCTCGAATGGGACCGCGACCTGCAGCTCATCCGCTGGTCGCCCCAGGCCGAGAACATCTTCGGCTGGACGGGCGAGGAGATCCTCGGCATGTCGCTCACCGACAACCCGATGATCCATGGCGATGACGTCGAGGCGATCGTGGGCCTGGTGGGCAAGCTCATGACCGGCCTCGAGCCGCGCGCCACCAACCTGACCCGCAACTATCGCAAGAACGGCGACACGATCTGGTGCGAGTGGTATCACTCCGCGCTGCTCGGCGACGACAACCAGGTCGTGTCGATGCTGTCGTTCGTCCAGGACGTGAGCTCGCGCATCCAGGCCGAGGAGCGGCTCCAGTACATGGCCACGCGCGACGCGCTGACCGGGCTGCCGAACCGGCTGCTGCTCCACGAGCGGCTGACGCAGGCCATCGCGCAGGCGCGCCGCCACGGCCGCCGCGTCGGCGTGCTGTTCATCGACCTCGACCGCTTCAAGAACGTCAACGACACGCTGGGCCACCGGATCGGCGACGAGCTGCTCAAGCACGTCACGCAGGCGCTCTCCACGGCGCTGCGCGAGACCGACCTGCTCGCTCGGCTTGGTGGCGACGAGTTCATGGTCATCGTCGAGGACTTCGACGAGCCGCCGGTGCTGGGGCGCATCGCGCAGAAGCTGCTCGACGCGATCGCGCAGCCGTTCAAGGTCGAGGAGCACGACATCTATGTCACCTCGTCGATCGGGATCGCGGTGTACCCCGACGATTCCGACGACCCAGAGGAGCTCCTCAAGCACGCCGACGTCGCGATGTACCGGTCCAAGGACCTGGGCCGCAACACGTACCAGTTCCTCGACGCGAACCTGGCCGAGCACCGGCTGAAGCAGCACACGCTCGAGACCGCGCTGCGCGGCGCGCTCAAGGACAACATCCTGCGCCTGCACTACCAGCCCGTCGTGCGCATCGCCGACAAGGCCATCGTCGGCGCCGAGGCGCTGCTGCGCTGGACTGACCCGGATCACGGCATGGTGCCGCCCACCGTGTTCGTTCCACTCGCCGAGGAGTCGGGGCTCATCCACGCGCTCGGCGAATGGGTGCTGCGCACCGCCGCGGCGCAATGCGCGGAGTGGCGCCGTGCCGGCATGCCGCTGACCATCTCGGTGAACCTGTCGGCCAAGCAGTTCTACCGCGAGGATCTCGCGCAGCGGATCTCCGACATCGTGCGTGGCGAAGGGTGTGAGCCGTCGTGGATCGAGCTGGAGGTCACCGAGACGAGCCTGTTGCACGATCTCGATGCCATCCGCAAGGTCCTGCACCAGTTGCGCGACGAGGGCTTCACCGTGGCGATCGACGACTTCGGTACGGGCTACTCGTCGCTCACTCACCTCAAGCACTTCCCCATCGACACGCTGAAGATCGACATCTCGTTCATCGCCGATCTCGAGACGGATCCGGGCGACGCGGCGATCACCGAGGCGATCATCGGACTCGCCCGCGGGCTCGGCCTCAAGGTGGTGGCGGAAGGGGTGGGCACGCGCGAGCAGCTCGAATTCCTCGACGTGCGCGGGTGCCACTGCTTCCAGGGCTACTGGGCGTCGAAGCCCCTTCCGGCGGACGCCTTCACCGAGTTCGTCACGCGCAAGCGTTGACCGGCCGCGCTTCCCCCGCGAACGCTCGTCAGGCGAGCGTCTCGAGCCAGCGCCACAGCGGCTCGGCTGCAGTGGCGTAACCCGGCTCGAGCATCAGCATGTGCGCAAGTCCCGGCACGAGCACAGCATCCACGCCATGATGGCGGGCCGTCTCGCGCACGTCGTCGGGCCTGCAGATCCGGTCGCCTTCGGCGCCCAGCACGAGCACCGGCGAAGCGTCGACGCGCGGCCGCGCCCACTGCATGCGCATCGCCAGGTCGAACAGCGCGCGCGGCGACTCGCCGTTGAGGTGGCGCGCCGCTTGGGTGAGCAGCTTTGGGTCGACGTCGTCGCCGAAATAGAATGGCCGCAGCGTGTCGAGCAGGGCCTCCGACAGGCGCGCCGGATCGAGGCTGCCCATCTGCATCAGGTAGTCGGGATGCTGGGTGGCGAGCCGCGTGGCGATGGTCATGAGGCCGGCCGGCGGCACCGGCGCGAGCAGCGCTGCACCGCGCAGCTGGCGTTTGGCGATGATGAGCTCGACGATCGCCGCGCCCATCGAGTGTCCGATGAGGATCGCCGGCCCGCCGAGCTGCGCCGCCACCTCCTCGACGTCCTCCTCGTAGTCGGTGAGTCCGGCCATGTAGAGCATCTGCGCGCCTGCGCTGGCGCCGTGGCCGCGCAGGCTCACGGCGTGCGCCGCGTATCCGCGCGCCGCGAACCACGGCAGGAAGAACGGCTCCCAGTGCCACGCATCGCAGTAGCCGCCGTGGACGAACAGCAGCGGCGGGCGCGTCGACGGTCGCTTCGGGAGGCGGCTGCGGATTTCGAGGCGTGGCGGGGCGGTCAAGGGCGAGCGCTTAAGATTGCAGGGATGAGCGCTGCGCCAGCCCTTGCGACCGCACGTTGCGGCGCCACCTGGGTTGCAGCCGCCCCGAATTCGATGCGAACCGCCATTCTGCCAGAGACCCCTGGGCTCGCGTACGACGCGGGCTGTCGCCGCTGCCCTCGTCTGGCGACGTTCCTGGACGCGGTGCGCGAGCGTCATCCGGACTATTGGTGCCGGCCGGTCGCGCCGTTCGGCGACGCGGGGGCACCGCTCGTGATCGTGGGCCTGGCCCCCGGCCTGCACGGCGCGAACGCGAGCGGCCGACCCTTCACCGGCGACTTCGCCGGCATCCTGCTATACAAGACGCTGTTCGACTTCGGGTATGCGTCCTCGCCGGTGTCGCGCACGGCCGCCGATCGGATCGAGCTCTGCGACTGCCGTATCACCAACGCGGTCAAGTGCCTGCCTCCCGGCAACAAGCCCCTGCCCATCGAGGTCGCGACATGCAACGGCTACCTTGCCGCAGATCTCGCCGCGCTCCCGGCGGGCGGAGCGGTGCTGGCGCTCGGCCGCATCGCCCACGACGGCGCGCTTTCGGCGCTCGGGCTGCGGCGTGCCGCGCATCCGTTCGCGCACCGGGCGCGCCATGCCCTGCCGGAGGGCGCGGCGCTCTTCGACAGCTACCATTGCAGCCGCTACAACACCAATACCGGCCGCCTCACGCGACCGATGTTCCGCGCGGTCTTCGCCGACATCGCGGCGCATCTGAATCGCCCGGCGCCGCTCGAAGCATGACCAAGGTCGCCCGCCTGAACCGCCGCCTGGTCGCCACGAGGGAGAGCGGGGCGCCGGCGTTCGACGCGCGCGAGCTGATCGCCTCGCTGCCGCATCGCCCGGGCGTGTACCGCATGTTCGATGCGGCCGGCGAGGCGCTCTACGTCGGCAAGGCCGGCGACCTGCGCAAGCGCGTCGCAAGCTACTTCCAGAAGTCGGGCCACGAGCCGCGCATCGCAAGCATGGTCGCGCAGGTCGCTCGCGTCGACACCACCGCGGTACGCAGCAACGGCGAGGCGCTGCTTCTCGAGAACAACCATATCAAGGCCCTCGAGCCGCGCTACAACATCCTGTTTCGCGACGACAAGAGCTATCCCTACGTCTGCCTGTCGGGCGACCCGTTTCCGCAGCTGCGCTTCCATCGCGGCACGCTCGACCGCAAGCACAAGTATTTCGGGCCGTTCCCGAGCGCTGGCGCGGTGCGCGACGGCATCGCCACGCTGCAGAAGGTGTTCCAGATCCGCACCTGCGAGAACACGGTCTTCGCCAACCGCTCGCGGCCGTGCATGCTCCACCAGATCCAGCGCTGCACGGCTCCCTGCGTCGGACTGGTGGGCGAAGCCGAGTACGCCGACGACGTCAACAGCGCGCTCCTGTTCCTGCAGGGCAAGACCGACGAGGTGCTCGCGCAGCTCAAGCGGCAGATGGACGGCGCGGCGAGCGCGCTGGATTTCGAGCGTGCGGCCCGCGTGCGCGACAAGATCCACCGGATGCAGCAACTCCAGTCGCGCCAGTTCGTCGAGAGCGCGACGGCGGGCGACATCGACGTCGTGTCCGCCGCGCTGGAGGAGGGCGTGATGGCGGTCAATGTGGTGATGATCCGCGGTGGCCGCCACGTGGGCGACCGCACGTTCTTTCCCCGCCAGGCGCTCGCGGGCACTCCCGCGGAGGGCATTACGGCGTTCCTGCCGCAGCACTACGTGGAGCGCCCGGTTCCCCCGACCATCATCGCCCCCGAGGCGGAGGATGCCGACGCCCTCGCCGAGGTGTTGACGCTGCAGGCGGGCCGCAAGGTCGAGATCGTGACCAATCCGGGCGGAGAGCGGCGCGTGTGGGTTGCGATGGCCACGCAGAACACCGTCCTCGCCATCCGGCAGAAGCTCGCGCAGAAGGCCACGCAGGAGGAGCGCCTCTCCGCCTTGCAGGAGGCGCTCGGGTTGCCGTCCACGACGCAACGCATCGAATGCTTCGACGTCTCCCATACCATGGGCGAGGCGGCGGTCGCTTCGTGCGTGATCTTCGACAAGCTGTCGATGCGCACGGGCGAATATCGGCGCTTCAACGTCACGCCCGAGGCGGCCGGCGACGACTACGCGGCGCTGCGCGAGGCGCTGTCCCGACGCTGCGCGCGCATCGTGGCGGGTGAATATCCGGCGCCCGACCTCCTCGTCATCGACGGCGGCAAGGGACAGGTCGGCATCGCGGCGGAGGTCCTCGCGGAGCAGGGCCTGCATCAGACGCCGTTGATCGGCATCGCCAAGGGATCCTCGCGCAAGCCTGGCGAGGAGGATATCGTGTTCCCGGGGCGCCCCACGGTGCTCAACCTGCCCGCCGACCATCCCGGCCTGCATCTTCTGCAGCAGATCCGCGACGAGGCGCACCGGTTCGCGATCCAGGGCCATCGCGCGCGGCGCGGCAAGGCCCGCACGACGTCGTCGCTCCAGGACATCAGCGGCATCGGCACCAAGCGGCGCCAGGCGATCCTCGCGCACTTCGGCGGGCTGAAGGGCGTGCAGGCGGCCAGCGTCGACGACCTGGCGCGGGTTCCGGGCGTTTCACGCCAGCTCGCGGAGCGGATCTTCGGCACGCTGCACTGAGGGGATCGCGCGTTCGGGCAGTCGATGCCCGTTGCGTAATTTGTCGCCGCGCATGCGGCTGCGGCGGCTCAGCCGGTGAACTTCGCGCGCGGACGGATCAGGTAGCCCGCCAGCCGCTGCTCGGAAATGTGCGCGACCCACCCCGCGACGCGGCCGAGCGTATAGATTCCCGCGACCGAGCGCGGGGGCAGCCGCAGCGTGATGGAGAGCGCGGCCAAGCTCATCTCGAAGCGCGGATGCAGGCCCTGCTCGTTGGCTGCGGCGTCGAGGTAGGCGAGCACCCGCGCGCGGCGCGTTCCGGCCGGAGCATGCACGGCGATGAGCTCGAGCAACGTCGCGCCGCGCGGGTCGCCGTGCGGATAGAGCGGATGGTCGAAGCCCGGATCCGTCGGGCGCGCGCTCCGCGCATCGAGGCGCGGCGAGCCGCGTTTCGCGCCGCGCGCGACGCTGCGCAACGCCTCCTCGAGGTCGTCGCAGGCGCGCGCGATGCGCGCACCCGAGTCGGTGCAGATGGCCGCCGCGACGCACGCATGCAGGTCCACGTCGCTGGAAGCCGCGATGCGCGCGACGAAGGTCGCGGGATTGAGCTCGTGATCGGCGGCCAGTACGAGGGCCGCATCGAGCAGGCGGAGCGTTCCGGTGGATTGGCCGGCCGCGAGGCTGTGCGCCAGCGCGACAGCGATGCGCGTGGCCGCTGCCGGCGGGCGATAGGTTCGGCCGGGTGCGAGCACGCCGAAGCAGCCGGTGAGCGCGACGATCAGCTGCATCGCGTCGCGGCCATCGGTCATCGGCTCGCCGCCGGCGCCGGCGGAGTTCGGCCGCGCACGACCGAGCGCGAGCGTCGCCATCGACAGGAGGCGGTGGATGTCGGGCGACTCGGCGGCGCTGGGCGTCCCCCGCATGGCCATGCGGAACGCCGCGGGCAGCGGGTCCGGGCGCCAGAGCCGCGCGGCGGAGGGCATCACGCCGGTCCACAGGAGCTCCGCCACGGCCTCGAACGTCGTCCCCGACCGGGCCATTTCCGTCGCCAGGCGGTTGCGATACCGCGGCCCCTCGGGGGTGATCTCGGTGATGGACGTCGGCACGATCGGCTCACCGTAGCGAATCGCGCCGGCGGCCAGCGTGCCAGCCGAGCCGCGCGCCGCGCCCCGCGCCCGGATGCGCTCTACGTCCTCCGCGTGGTACCGGCTGCGCCGCCCGGACCCGTCGACGATGCGTCGTATCCAGCCGCGGCTGACGTAGGTGTAGAGCGTGGCGGGCTTGATGCCGAGCCGGGCGGTCGCCTCGGCGCCGGTCAGGAAACGTGCCTCCGTCGAGCGTGCGGGCATGCGCGCAAGGATGGGCGGAGCGTATCGATTGGTCAATCGAGATTGATCGACATGCCGCCGCGTCCTACCATCCGCGGATGCCTGCTGCGGCGCGCTGCCCGCGACGGCGTCGTGCCGATAGCGACGGTGATGCGGTGTGCGAATGGAGACCGTGGGATGGGCAAGCCCGAGCCGGACCTGATGCAACTGCGCGTGGTGCGCGCCGAGCGCATCGCCGAGGACATCCAGCGGTTCGAGCTGGCGCGGACGGACGGGGCGAAGCTGCCTGCATTCACGCCCGGTGCGCACATTCGCGTCGTGTTGCCGGGGGGTTCCGGGCCCGAAGGCCGCATCCGCCGTTACTCGCTGTGCAACGCTCCGCACGAGGACGATCGATACGAGATCGCCGTCAAGCGCGAAGCCGGCGGGCTCGGCGGCTCGCGCGCGCTGGTCGACGACACGCGCGCCGGTGACGTGCTGCCGGTCTTGCCGCCGCGCAACGACTTCGAGCTGAAAGGCAATCCGGTCAGCTATGTATTCATTGCCGGGGGCATCGGGATCACGCCCATCCGCTCGATGATGCGCCACCTGCTGCATTCGGGCGGCAAGCCGTTCAAGCTGCATTATCTTTGCCGCTCGCCGGCGTCGGCCGCGTTTCGCGAAGAGCTTGCGACGCCGGCACTGAAGGGCCGGGTCGTCATCCACTACGATCAAGGCGACCCGGAGCGCTCGCTCGACCTGTGGCCCGCGCTCGAGAAGCCGAAGGGCGCCCACCTGTACTGCTGCGGTCCGCGGCCGATGATGGAGGCCGTGCGCGACATGACCGGTCACTGGTCGCGCGCGGCCGTGCATTTCGAGGACTTCGGCGCCGGCAAGGCCGCCCACGCCGTCGACGACCAGCCGTTTTGCGTGCGCCTTGCGCGGCGCGGCGAGACCGTGTCGATTCCGGCGGACCAGTCGATCCTCGAGACGCTGCGCGCCCACGGTTGCGTCATCGCGAGCTCGTGCGAGAGCGGCACGTGCGGATCATGCCGGCTCGCCTACCTCGCCGGCGAGCCGGACCACCGCGATCTCGTGTTGAGCGACGAGGAGCGCGCCCGCGAGATCATCGTCTGCGTGTCGCGCGCGCGCTCCCCCGAGCTCACGCTGGACCTGTGATCGCGCCCTTGCATCGTGTCGCCGCGGGCGGGCCGTTGCATGGCTGAGCGCCGGCTGCGCCTGGGCGTCGCCGGGCTGGGTCGCGGGTTCATGCTGATGCTGCCGACGCTGCGTGGGCACCCGCATCTGCACGTCGTCGCCGCCGCTGATCCGCGCCCCGAAGCGCAGCGCCAGTTCGCGGCCGATTTCGGCGGCCGGGCGTACGCGAGCTTCGACGAGCTGTGCGCCGACCCGGACGTCGAGGCGGTCTACGTGGCCACCGCGCACGAGCTCCACGCCGGGCATGCGATCGCGGCGGCGCGGGCCCTCAAGCACGTGCTGGTCGAAAAGCCGATGGCGATCACGCTCGCCGAATGCGACGCGATGATTGCGGCGGCGCGTGCGGCCGGCGTGGCCCTCGTGGTGGGACCCAGCCACAGCAGCGACGCGCCCATCGCTCGTGCCCGTACGCTCGTCGAGAGCGGTGCGTTCGGCCGCGTGCGCATGATCACCTCGCTCGACTACACGGATTTCATGTATCGGCCGCGGCGTCCCGAGGAGCTCGACACCCGCCAGGGCGGCGGAGTCGTGTTCAGCCAGGGGGCGCACCAGGTGGACGTCGCGCGGCTGCTCGCCGGCAGTGCCGTCACCGGGGTGCGCGCGGCCACCGGTACCTGGGACCCCTCCCGCCCCACCGAGGGCGCCTATGCCGCGTTCCTGACGTTCGCGGACGGCGCTTTCGCCTCGCTCACGTACAGCGGCTACGCGCATTTCGACAGCGATGCGCTGGTCGGCTGGATCGGCGAGATGGGGCAGCGCAAGGACCCCGGCCGCTACTGGACGAGCCGCGCGCTCACCCGGCAGGCCGCGACCCCGGCACAGGAGGCGGAGCTCAAGAACGCACGGGCGTATGGCGCGTCGAGCGCACCGGGCTCTGCGGCAGTGGCCCACAATCACTTCGGGCTGGTCATCGTTTCGTGCGAGCGGGCGGACCTGCGCCCCACCGCCGAAGGCGTGCACGTGTACGCAGACGACGAGCAATATGTGGACGCGTTGGCGCCGCCGGCGATTCCCCGCGCCGAGGTGATCGACGAGCTGTACGGCGCGGCAGTGCTGGGCCGTCCGGCGCTGCATGACGGCGAATGGGCCCGGGCAACGCTCGAGGCGAGCCTCGCCATTCTCGAATCGGCGCGCACCGGTCGCGAGGTGCTGCTGCCGGCTCCCGTCGCGGGCATCCCGTGAGCGAACTTCGTGTCCGGCAGCGGATCAACGGTATATCAACGGAGAATCATCGATGCTGACCCATGAAGAGAACGAGCTCCTGTGCCGCGTCGAAGGCCAGGCCCCCATGGGCCAGCTCATGCGTCGTCATTGGCTGCCGGCCTGCATGATCGAGGAAGTGGCGGACGCCGACGGAACGCCCGTCAAGGTGCGCATGCTTGGCGAAGACCTGGTCGCGTTCCGCGACTCCGACGGACGCGTGGGCGTGATCGGCGAGTACTGCCCGCATCGACGCGCCTCGCTGCTGTTCGGGCGCAACGAGGAATGCGGGCTGCGCTGCCTCTATCACGGCTGGAAGATGGACGTGGAGGGCAACGTCGTCGAGATGTCCTCGGAGCCTCCGGAGAGCCGGCTGGCCGAGAAGGTCAAGCACATCGCGTATCCGACCCGCGAGGCAGGCGGCATGGTGTGGATCTACATGGGCCCCCCCGACTCGCTCCCGGAGTTCGAGCCCCCGGCCTTCGCGCCCACCGAGGGGGCCAAGGTCGCCATCGTGAAGGTCCATGTACCGTGCAATTGGGCACAGATCCTCGAGGGGGCGATCGATTCGGCGCATAGCTCGTCCCTGCACTCGACCGACATTCCACCCGGACGCGGCGAACAGACCACCGCGGCCGGCGGCGTCTGGTCGCGCCCCACCACCGACAAGTCGCCGCGTATCCAGGTGCAGCTCACCGACTACGGCCTCCGCTACGCCGCCATTCGCCGCCCCATCAAGAACGCGGCCGTCAATGACTATGTGCGCATCACGACGTTCGTGGCGCCGGTGACGGTGCTCATCCCGCCCAACAACGTCTACAGCCTCGTCAACGTGAATGTGCCGATGGACGATACGAACACGACCTTCTATTTCATCGCGTGGAGCGACTGGGGCCCGGGCATCGATCCGGAGGCCTGGCGGAAATTCTGCGCGGCGCGCGTCGGCGTTGATCTCGACCGGCACTACCGGCGGATCCGCACGCGCGACAACCTCTATCTGCAGGATCGGCAGGCGATGAAGCTCGGCGACTACACGGGCATGCCCGGCATCCCGAACCAGGACATGGCGATGTGGGAGACGATGGGGCCGATCGCCGATCGCTCGGGCGAGCGGCTCGGCGCGAGCGACATCGCGATAGTGCAATTCCGCCGCATCATGGTCGACGCCGTCAAGCGGTTCGCGGCGGGTGAGCCGGCGATCGGGACGACCGAGCCGCGCATCCCGCACGCGCGCTTGCGCTCCTTCGAGGGCATCGTGCCGAAGTCGACCGACTGGCGCACGCTTGGCGTGTCGGACCCCGCGGCGCAGGACGTTCCGAAGGAGCTAGCGACCAGGACAGCGGAGTAGAATGCGCCGGAGCATCCGTGACGACGCTCGATGCCCATGACTCCCAATCTCCCGACCGCGCTCACCTGGCTGCGGATCGTCCTGATCCCGGTGTTCGTCAGCGTCTACTACCTGCCCGACGACTGGCTGTCGCCGATCGCGCGCAACTGGGTGGGGATGAGCGCCTTCTCGCTCGCCGCCCTCACCGACTGGTTCGACGGGTACCTCGCGCGCAAGCTCGGCGCGGTCAGCGCGTTCGGCGCCTTTCTCGACCCCGTCGCCGACAAGCTGATGGTCGCCGCGGCGCTGATCCTGCTGGTGCAGCTCGGCCGCGCCGAGGCCTACCTGGCGATTGTCATCATCGGCCGCGAGATCACGGTATCGGCGCTGCGCGAATGGATGGCGCACATCGGCCGCTCGCGCCGCGTGTCCGTGGCGTTTATCGGCAAGATCAAGACCGTCGCGCAGATGACCGCGCTCATCGCGCTGCTGTTGTGGGAGCCGGTGATCCCTGGCGTGCCGACGCCCATCCTCGGCACGATTGCCCTGTGGGTCGCCGCCATCCTCACGTTGTGGTCGATGATGCATTACCTGCGGCGGGCGGCGCCGCACTTCGCGACCGAGCCCCCGCTTACCGAAACGCTGACCGAGTCGCGCATCAAGCCGGCCGCAGCGGCAAAAACGGCGTCCGCGCGGGCCGCAGCGCGACCTCATGCGCGGAACAAGGCGCGTGGTGGCCGGGGGATGAAGCAGACGGGGCCACAGACGCGTTAAGCGGTCGCCGTTCCAATTGACCCTCGCGGTGCGCAAACGCTATAATTATCGGCTGTTCCCTGATAGCTCAGTTGGTAGAGCGACGGACTGTTAATCCGCAGGTCCCAGGTTCGAGCCCTGGTCGGGGAGCCAATCAAATCAAAAGACTAGCAAGCTTCGCTGGTCTTTTTCTGCGCGCCGCCGTGACAAAAACGTACCAAACTTGGCACGTTCTCCTGGCGCGCTAGCTCGATGCGCGCCGCGGCATCCCGCAGATTCTCCGTTGCAAACTTCGCGTAGCGATCGACCATCGAGCGCGACTTCCAGCCGCCTAGATCCTTGAGCTCATCGCAGCTCGTGCCGGCCTGGCGATGCCGTGACGCCCAGGTGTGGCGTAGATCATGGAAGCGGAAATCCTCGATGGCCGCTTTGCGAACGGCGGTGCCAAGCGGTGTTGGTCAAGTCCCACCGGATCGGCGCACCGCGATAGGTAAAGCAGTACTGCGCGTGCGCGCCCTGTTCGGCTTC
>JBBSEG010000035.1:0-46261 GCA_038239945.1 Burkholderiales bacterium | reverse complement strand
GGCCATCGACCAGCACCGCGTCACCGTGGTCGACCGGATCGTCGGCGTATGGGGCGAGACCCTGGTCAAGGCGAACGCCGGGATCGATGCGGAGCAACTGCGCTCGCTATTGATGGCGATGCGTGCCGATCAACTGCTGGCAGCGCCGGACAACTCGGGACCATCAGCTCTTCGCGCCGGTTCAAGGACGACATCACGGACATGAACGACGCAAGCTCGACGCTGCTGAAACTGCGGCCGGTCACCTTTCACTACAAAGCGGATCGACAATCTGCCAATCGCGCGGTGCACTACGGGCTCATTGCCGAGGAAGTGGCCGAAGTACTTCCGGAATTGGTGGCCCATTCCGCCGGCGGCCAGGTCGAAACGGTGATGTACCAATACCTGGCGCCGATGCTCGTCAACGAATACCAGAAGCAACAGCGAGTGGTCGCAGCGCAGACGCGGCGTATCGCCGCGATCGAGCGCGACCGCGGCGCGCTCGCCGCCGAAGTGACCGAGTTGCGAAACGAGCGCATCGTCCATGCCCAAGAACTTGCCGAGCTTCGCCGCTCGGTCGGGATTTTGCTGGCGCGATCGCAGGCCGGCGCGAATTTCGCCTCAACACGTTGAACGTTCTAGCCGGAGTCACAAGTATCGAGGTTCCGATCCTTGCCCGATCTGCCGGCCAAACTATCGACCTTCAGCAAAGCAACCTTCCACGCACGGGACGCAGGGAGGTGAGCCTGCAAATGACCTCCGCCGAAGCTCACCAGCGCACGGTCGCTCCCGCCAGCAACGCTGCCGAAGCCGCTGCGGGTCAGGTGCGTCTGGTAGCCGAGGTCGAGATCGAACCCAGGCTTCACAACCCAGATCGAGCCTGTCCTGAACACCGATTGCCAACGGCGGGTCCGGGCATTCGGGTCGGTATCGCAGGCGAGGTCGGCGAGCAACCAGCGCCGAAGCCGCGCTCCCGCGGTTCTGCGTCCGAAACGGAACGAAGGTCGAGCAGCGTTGGCCGCACCATCGCGTCGAGCGTTTGCGACAGCCCCACCGACCACTGCGGACCGATCTCGTACGCATGTGCGCCGTTCGCGCGCGTCCACGCGTTGCCGAACTCCAGTTCCTGGTGTCCGGCGCCTTGCGGGGGGTGTCCTCGGTGATGAGTGGATGCGCCGCGAATGCGTCGCACATCGGGAACCACGCGAGAAGCGCCATCGACGCGCATTCGATGGCATGGAGCGTGCAATGTCTCGAATCCGAGACTCTCGTTCCCGCGCGCGTCCACCCCCGACTCATCCGGGCATGCCCTCCACGCTCCACCCGCGGCCGGCGGCCGCCACGGCCACGGGCCACGCCGCGCCGAGCATACCGAGTTGCACCGTCCAGTCGCCTGCGAGCCTCCGATCGTGCGGCACTACGCGCGCCCGGTCCTCGTCCGCATCGAACACCACCTCGAACGCGGCGAGCGGCAGCGCGAGACCGGTTCCCTGCGCCTTGAGCACGGCTTCCTTCGCGACCCAGTAGCGGAAGAACACCGCCGCGCGCCGCGCGTCGGATGCCGCCTCGATCGCGGCGCGCTCGCTGCGGTGGAAGTAGCGCCCCGCGAGACCCCGCACGTTGCGACCCGGACGCTGGTGCTCGACATCGGCGCCCACGGGCGACCGCGCCACCGCCAGCACGGCGCGCTCGCCGGAATGCGAAAGGTTGAAATGCAGTCCGGCCGCAGCCGCCTCCCGCACCAGCGGCTTCCCGCCGGCCTCGCGCGCGAACCTCAGTTCCGCCGCGCAAGCGCCCAGATACCCGGCGAGCACGTGGCGCACGACCGCATGCATGACGGCGAAGCGAACCCGATGACGCGCGGCGACGAAGCGCGCGGCGCGGACGCGCTCATCGTTGTCGAGGACCGCCCAGGCGCGAGCGCACAACGAAGGATCGTCATCGACGGACCACGCCCACAGGTGCACCGACGACTCGTCCAGTGCCGTCGGTGCCGGCAGCGGAACGAGTAGCGACGCGGCGGAGGCGGTCGCGATCGGAATTGCCATCACCGCGACGCGGGCGGTTTTGCCCGGACGCGGCGCAGCCGGGCCGGCCGCGCGCGCCGGCTCATTCGACGGCGCGCACCTGCAGCGTGCGTCGCACCCATCGCGCCGTGAGCTTCTCCTGCACGGTGTTCTGGCGCAGGCGCGCGTCGAGCCCCGCGAAATCGACGCGGTCGAGCGGCTGGTCCTGGTTGAAGCAGGAGAACACATATTCGATCCGGCCCGACTCGGGGTCGCGCTGCGGCTGCAGGCACTGGGCGCAGATCTCCTTCATCATGCATTGCATCGGCGAGTTGATCGAGCCGAACGCACGGTGCCCGGGCGGCAGGTGCGGCGCGAGCACGCCATGCCGTGCAGATGCGACCGCCGCCATCATCTTGTCGGAGCCGATCGCGATCACGCGGTCGGCGGCGGCCAGCGGCACGGCCTGCGGGCCGAGGGCGCCGCGGGCGTAGGCGTGCATCGCGGCGACGATATTGCCGACGAACGCGCGATCCTGCGGCCGCGTGGGCGCAAACCCCGGCTCCTCGTCGCAACACCACACCACGACATCGGCGGCCGCCTCGATGTCCGCGACCTTGTAGCGGTCCTGCACGCGCCGGTAGCCTGCGAAATACAGCACGCGCGATCCGGCGGCGCGAAACGCCCGGCCGATCGAGAACAACACGGCGTTGCCGAGGCCGCCGCCCACCAGGGCCACCGTCTCGCCACCGGCAATCTCCGTGGCAGAGCCGGTGGGCCCCATCAGGACGACGGGCTCGCCCGGGCGCAGCGCCGCGCACAGGTCGGACGAGCCGCCCATCTCAAGCACGATCGTCGACACGAGCCCACGCTCGCGGTCCACCCATGCACCCGTCAGCGCCAGCCCTTCCATTGCGAGGCGCGTTCCGTCGACGTGCGCCGCCAGCGCCTCGTAGTTCTGCAGCCGGTAGAACTGTCCCGGCTGGAAGCGCCGCGCCGCGGCCGGCGCATGTACGACGACCTCGACGATAGAGGGCGTGAGTCGCACGACGCGCTCGACCGTCGCGCGGAGCTCGTGGTCGATGGCGGCGAGAAACGCGGCATCGCCGAGCGGGCTGGCCGGCGCGATGCGCGCGAGGGCCCGCGACACGATCGGGTAGCACTGCTTCGCGCTGGCCATCGCCTTGACGACGTTGCCGAAGTACGACGGATGCAGGTCGCCGAAGAAGCTGGTCGAGCGGCCGTCCGGGCGCGTGGACGTCAGCACGGCGGGCGCCGCCGGCTTGGCAAGCCCTCTCACCGGCTGATGCAGCCCGCCCTGCTCGTCCTGCAGGCGGAAGTAACGGCCATCCAGCGCAAAGTGCTCGGGGTCCTCGCGCGCGAGCACCGTGTTCGGGTGCGTACCTGCCGCGATGAGGATCGTGTGGGCGGGCATTTCCGCCCGACCGTGTTCGTGCCAGCCCCCCTCGGCGTCGCGACACTGTAGCGAGACACGCAGCGCGCGCGCATGGCCGGCGGCATCGGTCTCGATCGCCAGCGGCGTGATGCCCTCGGCGAAACGGATGCCTTCCTCGAGCGCTTTCTCCACTTCCTCGTGGTTGAGGGTATACGACGGGCTGTCCACCATGCGCCGGCGGTAGGCGATCGTCGCGCCGCCCCAGCCTTGCAGCAGCTCGACGATCCGCGCGGGCCGGCCTTCCGCGCACGCGGCCGCGCGTTCCGCCCGCAACGCACGGCCGTGCGCGAGGAATTCGTGGGCGATGGTTGCCTCCTGGGCACTCCACGCCGCGTCGACCGCCGCCGCGCCCTGCTCGGCGACCAGCGCCTCGTGGCGCGCCACGAATTTTTCCACCTGCACCGGGTAGTACGCGAGCGACTCGGTCGCCGTGTCGATCGCCGTGAGCCCGCCGCCGATCACGACCACGGGCAGGCGCACCTGCATGTTCGCGATCGAATCCGCCTTGGCGGCCCCGGTGAGCTGCAGCGCCATCAGGAAGTCCGAGGCGGTGCGCACCCCGTGCGCGAGGCCGTTCGGCAGGCCGAGCACCGTCGGGCGCCCCGCTCCGGCCGCCAGCGCGACGTGGTCGAATCCGAGCGCGAAGGCGTCCTGCGCGTCGAGCGTGCCGCCGAAGCGCACGCCGCCGTGCAGCGCGTAGGCGGCGCGCCGCTCGAGCAGCATGCGCACGATCTTGAGGAAGTTCTTGTCCCATCGCACCGTGATGCCGTACTCGGCGACGCCGCCGAACCCCGCCATGGTGCGGGCGTCGAGCTCCTCGGTGAGTGTCGCGACATCGCGCACGGGCACGAAGGGCACGCGCCTGCCTTGCACGGTCATGCCGGAGAGCTCGGGCGCGATGGGCTCGATCTTCAGCCCGTCGATGCCCACCACCGCATGCCCGTCGTTGAGCAGGTGATGCGCGAGCGTGAACCCGGCGGGGCCCTGGCCGACGACCAGCACGCGCCGCCCGGTCGACCCACGCGGCACGGGACGGCGCAGGTCGAGCGGATTCCAGCGGGTCAGGAGCGAGTAGATCTCGAAGCCCCACGGCAGTTCGAGCACATCCTTCAGCACGCGCGTTTCCGCCTGCGGGATGTCGACTGGCTCCTGCTTCTGGTAGATGCAGGATTTCATGCAATCGTTGCAGATGCGATGGCCGGTCGCGGCGGCCATCGGGTTGTCGACGCAGATCATCGCCAGCGCGCCGACCGGCCAACCCTTCGCGCGTAGCTCGTGGAATTCGGAGATCTTCTCCTCGAGCGGGCACCCGGCGAGCGTGACGCCCAGCGCGGACTTGCGAAACGGGTCGGCCGGATTGGCCGGACGCTTCTCGAGCAACCCGCGCGCGCACGAATCCTTGCCCTGCTCATGGCACCAGATGCAATAGTGGGACTGGTCGAGCGCGCCGGTAAGGTCGGTCCCCCGGTCGGTGAGCGCGAACCCGGTGCGCCGCCGCAGGCCGTGCGCGGGGTCGATCTCGAGCGCGGGGACGCCGGCGGCCGGGACCACGCGCACCGGCACGAGGTGCAGCGGATCGAGCTTGCGCGGCGCCCGGAACAGAACGCCGCCACGATGCGCGGTCCGGCCTGCCGGGGTGTGCGCCGCCCACGCGGCGTAGCGCTCCGCGACGTCGAGCCGGTCGGCGGCACCGGGGTCTTGCTGCCAGGCCGTAACCGCCGCGGCGAACGCACGCTCGAAGGCGGGCACCGCGTCGTGCAGGCCCAGCCACACGTCGAGCCGGGCGCGCAGCGCGCTCCCGTCGAAGGCCGCCGCCGCGTCGGCGCGATGCGCGTTCATCGCCTTGCGCTGCACGAACTGCCGCTTGACCGCGAACAACGGCGCGAGCTCGTGGTGGCGCGCCTCCAGCGCGCGCACGTCGGGCTCGATCCCGAACAGCTGCGCCACGAAGTCCTCGAGATAAGGCGCGAGCGCGATCAGCAGTGTCGACTCGGCCTTGCGGTCGAGCGCGTCGGGAGCGGCGCGTCCGGCGGCAAGTTGCTCGGCCAGGATCGGATCGGCTTGCCCCAGCGCGGCGACGAAGCGCGCGTCGACGCGCGTGAGACCGGCGGTCGCGTAGAGGTCCTCGAAGCAGAGGTCGTGGGCGAGCGTCAGCATGCGCAAGGGAACGGTTGTGGCATCGGTGGACGCGTGCAGGCAACCGTCGCCCGCAAGCGCAAAACCCGTCATTTTACCGTCTGCGGGCCAGGCGGACCCGGCGACGCGTGCATATGCTTGCGCCCCATCAACCGCCAGCGCCCCCCGGCGTTTGCTACCATCCCCAGCCGGGCCCAACCCGGCGTCGTCACCTTCGGAGCTGCCATGATTCACCGCCGGGTTTGGTTCGCAGCCGCGCTTGCGGCAGTCGTCGCGGGCGTCGTTTCGCCGTGGGTGCTGTCCCAGCCGATCCGCCTGGGCGAGCTCAACAGCTACAAGCAGTTTCCCGCCTTTCTCGAGCCTTACCGGAAGGGCATGGAGCTCGCCCGCGACGAGATCAACGCCGCAGGGGGCGTGCTCGGCCGGCCGCTGGAGCTCGTCATCCGCGACGACAACGGCACACCGGGCGATGCGGTGCGCGCCGCGGAGGAGCTGATCGCCCGCGAGCGCGTCACGCTGTTGATGGGCACCTTTGCGTCGAACGTCGGCCTGGCGGTGGCCGACCTCGCGAAACAGCGGCAGATCCTGTTCATCGCCGCGGAGCCGCTGACGGACAAGATCGTCTGGGAAAACGGCAACCGGTACACGTTCCGGCTACGGGCCTCGACGTTCATGCAGACCGCCATGCTGGTGCCGGACGCCGCGGCGCTCGCGAAGCGGCGCTGGGCCATCGTGTATCCCAACTATGAATACGGCCAGACGGCCACGGCCACCTTCAAGCAGCAGATGACGGCCCGCCAGGGCGGCAACATCGAGTTCGTCGAGCAGGCTACGCCGCTCGGCAAGATCGAGCCGGGCCCGGTGGTGCAGGCGCTGATCGACGCGAAGCCCGACGCGATCTTCTCGTCGCTGTTCGGCCCCGATCTCGCACGCTTCGTCCGGGAGGGGCAACTGCGCGGCCTGTTTCGCGACCGGCCGGTGTTCAACCTGCTGGGTGGCGAGCCCGAGTATCTCGACCCGCTCAAGGACGAGGCCCCGGTGGGCTGGTACGTCACCGGCTATCCGTGGGCCTCCATCGAAGCGCCCGCGCATGTGCGGTTCCGCACGGCCTACCAGGCGAAGTTCGGCGACTATCCACGGCTTGGCTCGGTGGTGGGGTACAGCGCGGTACGCTCGGCCGCCGCCGCGCTCGCCAGGGCCGGGTCGACCGACACCGACGCGCTGGTCGCCGCGATGCGCGACCTGCCGGTCGACACCCCCTTCGGCACGGTCACCTTTCGAGCGCTCGATCACCAATCCACGATGGGGGCCTACGTCGGACGCACTGCGGTGAAGGACGGCAAGGGCACGATGATCGATTTCCGGTATGCCGACGGCAAAGATTTCCTCCCGCCCGACGAGCTGGTGCGCAAGCTTCGTGCGGCCGAGTGAACGCTGCACAGTGGGCACGCGGCGGTGAGGGTCCTCGAGTGAGCGCCATCGAGTGACCGCGGCGCGGTCCGCCGCCGGATGCGCGCCGTGACCCTCGCCGCGTTGTTCATCCAGCTGCTGAACGGCCTGGCGTCGGCGTCGGCGCTGTTCCTGGTTGCCGCCGGCCTCACGCTGATCTTCGGCGTGTCGCGGATCATCAACTTCGCGCACGGCTCGTTCTACATGCTCGGGGCCTACGCAGCGTATGCCATCGGCGCCCGGCTGGACGTCCATTTCGGCCGCTCGCTCGGCGGTTTCGCCGCGGCGGTGGTCCTGGCGGCGGTAGCGGTGGCGGCCCTGGGTGCGCTGGTCGAGCGGCTCGTTCTGCGCCGGCTCTACGGCGCGCCGGAGCTGCTCCAGCTCACCGCGACGTTCGGCCTCCTGCTCATCATCCGCGACGCGACGCTCGCAGCCTTCGGCGCCGAAGACCTGCTCGGGCCACGGGTGCCCGGCCTAGATGGCACGGTGGAGCTGCTCGGCCGGCCTGTGCCGTCCTACGACCTTGCGCTGATCGTCGCCGGTCCCGTCGTGCTCGCCGCGCTCACCTACATCATCACCTGCACTCGCTTCGGGGTGCAAATGCGCGCGACGGCCGAGCACCGCGTGCTTGCAGCGGCGCTTGGCATCGACGAGGCGCGGCTCGCAACGATCGTGTTTGCGCTCGGCGCGCTGCTCGGCGGGCTCGCCGGCGCATTGCAGCTGCCGCGCGAGCCCGCCAACCTCGGCATGGACCTGTCCGTGATCGCCGACGCGTTCGTCGTGACGGTGGTCGGAGGGCTCGGCTCGATTCCCGGCGCGTTCCTCGCGGCAGTATTGATCGGCGTGACCAAGGCGCTCTGCATCATGATCGGCGACGTATCGGTGGGCGTCGTCACGTTCGCGCTACCGCGCGCGACGCTGGTGGTGGAGTTCGTCGTGATGGCCGCGGTGCTCGCGGTGCGCCCCAACGGGCTCCTGGGGAAGCCGCCGGCCGCCATGGGCGCGCTGCCCGAGGCGCGCGCGCTCGTGCGCCGGCCCGGCCACGCGCAAGCGATCGTCGCGGCCGCCGCGCTGGGAGCGGCGTTGCTGCTCGGCATCGCGGGCGACGACTACGCGCGCGTGCTCGCCACCGACATCCTAATCGCCACGCTGTTCACGGCAAGCCTTCAGCTCCTGACCGGGACGGGCGGCATCGTTTCGTTCGGCCACGCCGCGTACTTCGGCATCGGCGCGTACGCGGCAGCCCTGGCCGCGCGGCATGCATGGCCCTTCGCGGCGGCGCTCGCGCTCGCGCCGCTGGCCGCGTGGCTTGCCGGCTGGTTCTTCGGCGCGCTGTCGATGCGCCTCGCCGGCATCTACCGGGCCATGCTGACCCTCGCGTTCGCGCAGATCGTCTGGTCGATCGCCTATCAGTGGGACGCGGTCACCGGCGGATCGAACGGCCTGGTTGGCGTGTGGCCTCCCCCGTGGCTCGGCGCGGGACGCGCGTATTACTGGTTCACGCTGGCCATCGTCGCGCTCGCGTGGTTCGCGCTCGCGGCGCTGCGGCGCACGCCGTTCGGATTCGCGCTGCGTGCAGGTCGCGACGCCGCGGCCCGGGCCGAGGCGCTCGGCATCGACGTCCGCCAGCGGCAGTGGCGCGCATGCGCGCTCGCCGGGGCGTTCGCGGGGCTCGCCGGGGGACTGTTCGCGTTTTCGAAGGGCAGCCTGTCGCCCGAGACGCTCGGCATCGGACGCTCGGTGGACGTGCTCGTCATGCTCCTGCTCGGGGGCGTCGATGCGCCGTTCGGACCCTTGCTGGGTGCGGGCGCGTTCGTATGGCTGCAGGACACGCTCGCGCGCACCACAGATTACTGGCGGGCGTGCGTAGGCGTCGGGATACTGGTGCTGTGCCTCGCATTTCCGCACGGTGTCGGCGGCGGCTACGCACGGCTTCGGGCGGCGCTCACGCGACGCTGATCGCGGCGTGTCGCGCATGCGACCCATGGCGTTGCACGACCGCTCGCAGCACGACACAAAGCGTTACAACGCCAGCGCTGCAATCCGTCGACGAAGCGTGCATGCTTTCGACATTCGCATCGACGCCGATGTCGCATCAGCGCGCGCCCACGGAGGACCCATGCCGCCATCCCCGCATCCGACCGCATCGCCTGCCGGTGCCGCCCGTGTCCCTCGCGTTCGTGTCGTGCGCATGGGCGCGGCGTGGCCGCGTCCCTTGCGCCACCACGCGATGGCGGTACGCTTCCGCATCGCGCTGGCGCTGCTCCTGGCAGGTCCCCTCGCCGCGCCGCTCGCATCCGGCGCGCAGACGACCACCGCCACGGTCGTGGAGTTCTACAACGCGGCGCTCAATCACTATTTCATCACTGCCGCACCGGCCGAGGCGACCATGCTCGACGCGGGCGTGATCGTCCCGGGCTGGCAACGCACGGGAGTGTCGTTCGAAGCCTGGGCGGGCAGCGCCGATCATGCGGCGAGCGTGCCGGTCTGCCGTTTCTTCGGCACGCCGGGCGTGGGCCCCAATTCGCATTTCTACACGGCCAGCGCCGACGAATGCGCGCTCGTCCGGCAGAATCCCAAGTGGACCTACGAAGGCATCGCGTTCTACATCGACGTGCCGACGGGAACCGCCTGCGCCGCGGACGAAACGCCCGTCTATCGCAGCTTCTACCCCGGCGCGGTCGTCAGCCAGTCCAACCACCGGTTCCTCATCGACCTCACCATGCACGAGAAGATGGCCGGGGCGTCCATCCTCGAGGGCGTGGTCATGTGCTCGCCGCTGTCCGCGCAGCAGGTCGAGGCGGATGCGGCGCGGCTGCTCGCGCAGGCGAGCTTCGGTCCTTCGCGCAGCGCGCTCGACCACGTCGTGGCAGTGGGCACCAACGCCTTCCTCGCCGAGCAGTTCGCGGCGCCGGTCTCGCGCTTCGCCAGCTATCCCTACGTGCCCGCCGGCATGCAGGCCACCTTCTGCGCGGCCGATCCCGATCCCTATTGCGGGCGGGACTATTACACCCAGTTCCTGGTGCAGAACGAGTTCTTTCGCCAGGCGTCGGTCGGCAGCGACCAGCTCCGCCAGCGCGTGGCATTCGCGCTGTCGCAGGTCATGGTCACCTCCGGCCTCGACGTGAAGCCGGCGTACGCCATGGCGCGTTATCAGCAGCTCTTTCGCGATGGTGCCTTCGGCAACTTCCGCGACCTGCTTGCCTCCGTGACGCTGTCGCCGGCGATGGGCGACTACCTCAACATGGTGAACAACGACAAGCCGAAGGGGGAGGTCTCCCCTAACGAAAATTACGCACGCGAGCTGCTGCAGCTCTTCTCGGTCGGCGTATGGGAGCTCAACGTCGACGGCACCCGGCTGACCGACGCGTCAGGCAATCCCATTCCTGCGTACGACCAGGACATCGTGGAAGGCTTTGCGCACGTGTTCACTGGCTGGACCTACCCGCCGCTGCCGGGGCAGGCGGCGCGCTCGCACAACCCGAAGAACTACCTCGCCGACATGGCAGGCGTCGAGGCGAACCACGACACCGCCGCCAAGCTGCTCCTGAACGGAGTTGCGGAGCCGGCGGGCCTACCCATGGCGACCGATCTCGCCAACGCCCTGGACACGGTCTTCCGCCACCCGAACGTCGGGCCGTTCATCGGCAGCCAGCTCATCCAGAAGCTCGTCACCGGCGATCCGACGCCGCAGTTCGTCGGCCGCGTCGCTGCCATCTTCAACGACAACGGGCACGGCGTGCGCGGCGACCTGCAGGCGGTGGTGACCGCGATCCTGACCGATCCGGAGGCCCGCGGTCCCGTCAAGCTCGACCCGGGTTACGGCAAGCTGCGCGAGCCCGCGCTGTTCGTTGCGGGGCTGGCTCGCGCGCTCGACAGCCAGACCGACGGCGTCTATCTCTCGCAGCAGAGCGCGGCCCAGGGCCAGCCGCTGTTCGATCCGCCGTCGGTGTTCAACTATTACCCCCCGACCTATGTGGTGCCGGGCACGGCGAGCATCGGTCCCGAGTTTGCGCTGCAGAATTCCAGCACCGCGATCAACCGGTTCAACTACGCCAACGCGCTGGCGTTCGGAACGATCGGCCCGCTCGGTTCCCTGCCGGGTGCCGTGGGCACCGTTCCGCAATGGACGGCGCTGGCCTCGGTCGCGGGCGATACCAACGCGCTGCTCGACCAGCTCGACGCGTTGCTGCTCAACCACACCATGTCCGCAGCCATGCGGTCGACGGTCGCGGCGGCCGTCAATGCAGTGCCCGCGGCCGATGCGACCGGGCGCGCGAAGACCGCCCTGTATCTCGTCGGCAGCTCGTCGTTCTTCCAGGTGGAGCGCTGAAATGAGCAACTCGATCGCCACACGCCGCAGCTTCCTCAAGGCCTGCGGCTCGCTGTCCGCAAGCGGGCTCGTCGCGCAGCTGTCCGGCGCGCCGTGGATCACGGCGGCGGCCGCGCAGGCGGCGCCCGCCGACTACAAGGCGCTCGTCTGCGTCTTCATGTTCGGCGGCAACGATGGCAACAACACCGTCATCCCCATCGACACGACGGGCTATGCGCAATATGCCGCCGCGCGGCCGGCCAGCTCCGGGATCAACCTCGCCCAGTCGACGCTGCTGCCGATCGTGCCCGCGAGCACGCCGGGGCCCTACGGGCTCCACCCGGCGCTGGCGCCGCTGCAGGCGCTCTTCGGCCAGCGCCGGCTGGCCGTGCTCGCCAACGTGGGCACGCTGGTGGCCCCCACCAGCCAGGCGCAGTACACGAGCGGCATGCGGCCGCTGTCGCTGTATTCGCACTCCGACCAGCAGGCGCAGTGGCAGAGCGCCATCTCCACCACGGCCGCGGGCACTGGCTGGGGCGGGCGGCTGGCCGACACGGTCGCGAGCTACAACGCGGCGACGCACTTTCCCGTGGTCACTTCCCTCGACGGCACGGTGCTGTTCACGACCGGTACGGCCAGCCTGCCGCTGACCGTGCCGATCAGCGGGTCATTCGCGCTCGCAGGCTATACCGGCACCGGCGCGGCAAATGCCCGCCTCGCGGCGGTGGGCGCGCTGCTGGCGGCGCCGGGCGGCAACAGCTTCGTCGCGAGCGCGAACGGCATCGGCACGCAGGCGCTTGCGCTGTCTGGCGTCGTCAATCCGATCCTCGCGAACAGCGCCAGCGCGACCGCGCCGTTCTTCGCCGGTCAAACTGCGTCCATCGCGCTGCAGCTCCAGCAGGTGGCGAAGCTCATCGAGGCGCGCGCCGCCACCGGCGCAAAACGGCAGATCTTCTTCGTGCAGCTCGGCAGCTTCGACACGCATAACGACCAGGTCAACCGGCAGCAGGCGCTTTTCGCCGACCTCGCGCCGGCGCTCAAGTCGTTCTACGATGCGACCGCGGCACTGGGCGTCGCCAACCAGGTCACGACGTTCACGCTGTCCGATTTCGGGCGCACACTGCAGCCGGCCTCCGGCGGAGGCACCGACCATGCATGGGGCAGTCACCATTTCATTCTCGGCGACGCGGTCAAGGGAGGCGAAATGTACGGCCGCTATCCGCAGCTCGTGCTGGGCGGTCCCGACGACGCCGAATTGGAGGGTCGCTGGATCCCGTCGACGTCCGTCGACCAGTACGCGGCCACGCTCGCGCGCTGGTTCGGCGTGCCGGCGACCGGAATGGCCGCGCTGTTCCCCAATCTCGCGCGCTTCCCGACCGCCGATCTCGGCTTCATGACTTGACCGCCCCGCCCGCTGCGCCACCGTTGCGCGTGCCCGATGGCGCCGTTGGGCCCGTGCTCGCGGTTCGCGACCTGGCGCGCTCGTTCGACGGTGTCGAGGCCCTGCGCGGCGTGAGCTTCGACGTGGCAGCCGGTGAGCGTGTCGCGCTGATCGGACCCAATGGAGCCGGCAAGACCACCTGCTTCAACCTGATCAACGGCCAGCTTGCACCGGACCGCGGCGAAGTGCTTCTGTTCGGACGCCGCATCGATACACTGCCGCCGCGCGCGATCGCCGCGCTCCGCGTCGGGCGCACGTTCCAGGTCGCCGCCACGTTTGCCTCGATGACCGTGCGGGAGAACGCCTCGGTGGCGTTGCTCGCGCGCGCCGGGCGGGACGCGTCGCTGGCCGGCAGCGTCGACAGCGTGGCCAGGGAAGCGCGTGACCTGCTGGCCCGCACCGGCCTCACGGATCTCGCGGATGCGCATTGCGCGAGCCTCGCGTACGGCGATGCCAAGCGCGTCGAGCTGGCACTCGCCCTCGCCTCACGCCCGCGTTTGCTGCTGATGGACGAGCCGACCGCCGGGGCCGGTGCCGCGGCCCGCGAAGCCGTCATGCGGATCGTTGCGCACGTCGCGCGTACCGAGGCCACGGCGGTACTGTTCACCGAGCACGACATGGACGTCGTCTTCGCGCATGCCGACCGCGTCATCGTACTGGATCGCGGAGCAATCATCGCGGCCGGCCCGCCTGCCGCGGTGCGCGCCGATGCGCGGGTTCAGGCCGCCTACCTCGGCGTGCCCGAGCCGGCCTAGCGACCGCGCGCTGAACGGCCCGTCACCGCATCGCCGCGCCCGCCCGGAGCGCGCGACCTAACCTGCCAGGCGCGCCAGTCCCTCGGCCAGGTCGTCCTTGAGATCCTCCGGATCCTCCAGGCCGATGTGCAGGCGCAGGCAAGGCCCAGCGGAGGCGAACCGGGCGGCCGACCGGCCGCGCGCCGGGTCGGTCGGAATGATCAGGCTCTCGAAGCCGCCCCAGCTCCAGCCCATCCCGAACAGCCGCATGCCGTCGAGCATGGCGTCGACGCGGGACTTGTCGACGGGTCGAAGCACCACCCCAAACAGGCCCGACGCCGCGGTGAAGTCGCGCTTCCACAGCGCGTGGCCCGGCGCCTCGGGCAGCGCTGGATAAAGCACCTGCGCTACCTCCGGTCGCGCGTGCAGCCACGCCGCGATCGCAAATGCGCTCTCCTGGTGGCGCACGAGCCGCACCGCGAGCGTGCGCAATCCGCGCAGCGCGAGGAAACAGTCGTCCGGGGACGCCGCCACGCCCATGTCCGTCCACAGCCGGTGCAGCGGCTCGAAGGCCGACCGGCGAGCGACGATCGCGCCCAGCAGCACGTCGGAATGACCGCCGATATATTTGGTCGCCGCGTGCACCGACATGTCGACGCCGTGATCGAACGCGCGAAACCCGAGGGGCGTGGCCCATGTATTGTCCAGAATGCTCAGTGCGCCGTGGCCGCGGGCGGCCGCGGCGATCGCCGGCACGTCCTGCACCTCGAAGCTCAGCGAGCCGGGCGACTCCAGGAACACCATGCGGGTGCGCGCCGTGAACAGCGCCGCGATGCCCGCCCCAACGAGCGGGTCGTAATAGCTGACATCCACGCCCAGGCGGCGCAGATGGTTGTCGCAGAACCGGCGGGTGGGCCCGTATACCGCGTCGGTCACCAGCAGGTGATCGCCGGTACGCAGGTGCGCGAGCAGCGGAAAGGTGGTGGCGGTGAGGCCGGAAGGTACCGCCAGCGCCGCATCGCCGCCCTCCAGCGCGGCGATGGCATCCTGGAAATCGGTGACCGTCGGCAGGCCGTGCAGGCCATACGCGAGTCCCGGGAATTCGCCCCGCGCCGCGCGCTCGAGGTCGGCGACGCGCTCGAACAGAATCGTGGAGGCGCGATAGACCGGCGTATTCACCGCTCCTAAATGCCGGCGTGGATGGCGTCCCGCGTGAACCACCGTCGTTGCCGGACGGTACCTGCGCGGGCCCGTCATGCCGCCACGCCCGGCCCGAGCGCTGCGCGGATCTGGTGCACCTGCTGCGCGACGCTCGTACGCACGTCGATCTCCAGCGCATCGCGCGGCGGCTCGAGCGCGGCGAACTGGCTGTCGAGGAGCATCGCGGGCATGTAGCGGTGCGACCGGCCGGCGATCCGCGCCGCGATCGTCGCGTAGTCGCCCGCAAGATGCACGAAGCGCACGTCGCCCGCCTGCGCGAGCCGCGCGCGATACGCCTCCCGCAGCGCCGAGCACGCCATGACCGCATGGCCGCCGCCGGCGAGCACGCGCCGCATCTCGTCGACGATGCGGTCGAGCCATGGCCAGCGGTCGGCGTCGGTCAACGCGATACCGCTCGCCATCTTGGCGACGTTGGCGGGCGGGTGGAAGTCGTCGGCATCGTGGAACGTCCACCCCAGCGCGTCGGCAAGCGCCTGTCCCACGGTGGTCTTGCCGCAGCCGCAAACCCCCATCACGATCACGATCATTGCGCACCCGCGGTCGAAAGACCCGATGCTACCGAATCATCGGGCAGGCGGACGTGCGTCACGGCGCCACGGCCGCCCGTTGCGACGCCACCAGCGATGCCGCCAGCAGCAGCGCGGCACCCGCGCACTCCCGCGTCCCGGGGATCTCGCCCAGCAGCAGGGCGGCGAAGGCGATGCCGTAAACGGGCTCCAGTCCCGCCACGATGCTGGCCGTATGCGCCGACAGGCGTCGCAGGCTCGCAATGAAAAGCGTATGCGCAAGCGCGGTGCACAGCGCCCCGAGCGTTACCAGCGCGCCGAGCTCGTAGAGCGTCGGCGCCCGGAGCGTGCCGGCGATCGGCACGATGGCGACGACCAGCCACGTCGCCGCCCAGGCGTTCTGCCAGAACGCGAGCCCGACCGGATGGCGGTCGTGCAGCAGCGCGCGGTTGCGCACGGTGAGCCAGGCGAACGTGAACCCCGACATGGCCCCGAGCGCCAGCCCCTGGACGGTTTCGTCACCCCAGGTGAAGCGCGGCACCAGCACGGCGAAGCCGGCGAGCACCAGCCCCGCGGTGCTCCATTCGGTGCTCGTGACGGCACGCCGCGCGTGCCGCCGCTCGAGCAGCAGCACGAACAGCGGAAAGCTCGCGAAGCCCAGCAGGCCCACCGCGACGCTGGCGGTCTGGACGGCCAGGAAGAACGTGACCCAGTGCAGCGCGAGGATCGCGCCGTTCTGGAGAAGCGGTGCTGCGGCCGGGCCGAGCGGGTTCCCGCGGGCTGCCGCCACCGCGGCCAGCACGACCGCCGCCACCAGCGTGCGGCCGAGCACGATGATGAGCGGGGACACCGCGAGCCACTTGCCGAATAGCCCGGCGAAACCGAACAACGCGACGGCGGCGTGCAGCGCAAGCAGGGCGCGGGCGCGGGTCATGGGAGGGGAGCGACCTGCCATTCTGCATGGCGCGCAGGCGCTGCGCTAGAATCGGCGGGCCTCCTCGAGCGGGAGCGCCGCGGGCCGGGCGCACCGCAAGGCGGCATTCCCGCGGCACCCCCGCCCGAAGGATCGCGCATGCCGTCCTCGATCACGCCCGAGCAAGCCCTCGCCATCGTTCGCCAGTCGCCGGGGCATCGCGTCAAGGTCGCCGTGTCGGACATCGACGGCATCCTCCGCGGCAAGTACATCCACAAGGACAAGTTCATCTCGGCGGTCGAGGGGGGCTTCGGCTTCTGCGACGTCGTGTACGGCTGGGACCTGAACGACCAGTGCTACGACAACACGACGCTCACCGGCTGGCACAAGGGCTTCCCGGATGCGCTCGCGCGGCTCGACCTCGGCACGCACCGCAAGGTCCCGTGGGACGACCACGTCGACTTCTTCCTCGGCGAGTTCGTGCAGACGCGCGCCGGCCGCGAAGAGCCGTTTCCCGCCGACGGCCGCCAGGTCCTGAAGCGCGTGCTGAAGCGCGCCGCCAAGCTCGGGCTCATGCCGATGTGCGGGCTCGAATTCGAGTTCTTCAACTTCGTCGAGACGCCGCAGACGTGGGCCGCCAAGCAAGGAATGAACCCTACGCCGATCACGCCAGGGATGTTCGGCTATTCGCTGCTCCGCGCAAACCATTCGAGGGCCTACTTCCAGGCGCTGTTCGACGACCTGCAGGCGTTCGGCGTGCCGATCGAAGGCCTGCATACGGAGACGGGCCCGGGCGTCATCGAAGTCGCCATCGTGTTCTCTGAGGCCCTCGAGGCCGCCGATCGCGGCCTGCTCTTCAAGGCGGCGAGCAAGGAAATCGGCGCGCGCTTCGGCATCATGCCGAGCTTCATGGCGAAATGGAGCGCGCAATACCCGGGCTGCTCGGGCCATTGCCACCAATCGCTGTCCGACGGTCACCGCAACGTATTCCACGACCCGAACGGCCGACACGGGATGAGCGCCCTGTTCGAGCATTACCTCGCAGGGCAGGTCGACCGGCTGCTGGAGCTCGCGCCGATGTTCTGGCCGACGGTGAACAGCTACAAGCGCCTGGTCGACGGGTTCTGGGCGCCCGTCAAGCCCACGTGGGGCGTCGACAACCGCACCGCGAGCTTCCGCGTGATCGGCGGCTCGCCGAAGTCCACGCGCCTCGAGACCCGCTGTCCGGGCGCCGATGTCAACCCCTACCTGGCCGTCGCGGCCTGCCTCGCGGCCGGGCTCGACGGCATCGAGCGGAAGACGCCGCTGACCGCGCCGCCCATTACGGGCACCAACCAGGGTGCCGAAGGCATCGCGCGCGCGCCCCGCTCCCTGATCGAGACCACGCGCATCTTCCGCGGCTCCGACTTCGCCCGCGACTGGTTCGGCGACGACTTCGTCGACCACTTCGCGGCCACGCGCGAGTGGGAGTGGCGCCAGTGGCAGGACGCGGTGACCGACTGGGAGCGGCAGCGCTACTTCGAGATCATCTGAGCGCTGCAACGTTGCACGGTATCATCGCGGGTCGCCACGTCTAGAAGAGCACCGCGCCGCCGATGATCAACCGCTTCGCCTTTCCGACCCCGATTCATTTCGGTCCCGGCGCCCGCCGGCTCGTCGCCGATCACCTGCGCACCGCGGGACGCGTGCGCCCGCTGGTGGTGACCGACCGCGGGATCGCCACGCTGGCGCTGTTCAAGGCGTTCATCGCCGACCTGACCGGCCTCGACAGCTCGGTTTACGCCGGCGTGACGGGCAATCCGGTCAAGGCGCAAGTCATCGAAGGCGTCGCGGCTTACCGCACGCACGGCGCCGACTGCATCGTGGCGATCGGCGGCGGCGCTGCACTCGACGTCGCCAAGACCATCGCGCTGATGATCGACCATCCCGGCGACGTGCTCGAATATGCGTGGGACCATCCGCAGGCGCGGCCGATCGTGCACGAGTTGCCGTACCTGGTCGCCCTGCCGACCACCAGCGGCACGGGATCCGAGGTGGGCCGCTCGGCGGTCATCTCCGACGACGTGACGCACGTGAAGAAAGTCATCTTCTCGCCGGCGTTGCTCGCGCGGGCCGTCTTCGCCGATCCGGAGCTCACGCTCGACCTGCCGGCGCTGATCACCGCCGCGACGGGCATGGACGCGCTCACCCACAACGTCGAATCGTACCTGTCGCCGGCGTATCACCCGCTGTGCGACGGCATCGCGCTGGAGGGCGCGCGCATCGCCGCCAGGGCGCTGCGCACGGCCGTGGCCGACGGCCGCAACCTCGCCGCGCGCAGCGACATGATGATGAGCTCGCTCATGGGGGCGATCGCCTTCCAGAAGGACCTGGGCGCGACGCACTCCTGCGCGCACGCCCTGTCGACGGTCGCCGACCTGCACCACGGCTTGGCCAACGGGATCATGATCGACCACGTCATGCGCTTCAACCTGCCGATGGCGACCGCAAAGCTCGCCGAGCTGGCACGGGTTGCCGGCGCGCCCGGAGGCGAGACGGGCAGCGAGGAAGCGCGCGCCCGCGCGTTCGTCGCATGGCTCGCCGCGCTCAAGGCGGACATCGACATTCCCGCGCGCCTGTCGGACTATTGCGCCGCGCGCCCGGTGGTGAAGGCCGACATCCCGCGGCTAGCCGACGTCGCCGTCGCGGACGTCTGCCACCAGACCAATCCGCGGCCGTGCGCCCGCGAGGACTTCGAGCGCTTGTTCGCCGCCGCGCTGTAGCGCCGGCGCCGCGCCCAAGAAGCGATGGCCAGTCCGCTGCTGATCGGCGTCTCGTCCCGGATCCACCATCCGACTGCGGAGCTGCGTACGCTCGGGGGCGTCTACACCAAGACGCTGCATTATCTCGAGCAGTCGGTCGCGCACTGGATCATCTCGCGCAACGTGCTCGTGTTCATGATCCCCGCCGTCGAGAGCGAAGGGCTCGTCAAGCGCAGCGAGATGCGCCTCTACCATTACGCCGAGGCGCTCGACGGACTGGTGCTACAGGGTGGCGCGGACGTGGCGCCGCCGACCTACGGGGAGCGCGCCGAGTCGCCGGAATGGTCCGGCGATCCGGTGCGCGACCGTTACGAGATCGAGCTGTTCGAGGCGTTCGTCGGCAAGGCCAAGCCGGTGCTCGGCATCTGCCGCGGCTGCCAGGTGATCAACGTCGCGTTCGGCGGCACGCTCTACCAGGACATCGGCACGATGGTGCCCGATGCGCTGCTGCACCGCGACCTCGACAAGTACGAGCAGCATTTCCACGGCGTCGCCTTCCAGCCCGGCAGCCGGCTCGCGACGCTCTATCCCGGTCGGGCGCAGGCGACGGTGAACACGATCCATCACCAATCGGTCAAGAAGCTCGGGCGGGGCTTGCGCGCGGAGGCGCTGTCCGTGCCCGACAACGTGGTCGAGGCGATCCGCTGGCGCGGTCCGAGCTACGTATTCGGGGTGCAGTGGCATCCCGAGTTCATGCTGGCGCCGCTTGGCGACGACCAGCTCGACGGCACGCCGATCCTCAACGATTTCCTCGACGCCGCGCGGGAGCGGAAGGCGCAGGACGCGCGCAAATAGCAATGGCCGCCGCGCAGCTTCTCTCGATCGTCAACCCTGCCAACGGCGCGACGCTTGCGCGCGTCCCGGTCGATGGTTTGCGCAGCCTGCGATCCAAGTACGCGCGCGCCCGTTCGGCGCAGCCGGCATGGGCGGCGCTGCCGTTGCGCAAGCGGCTTGCGATCCTCGCCGCGTTCCGCGCCCAGGTGGTGGCCCGCGCCGAGGAGCTCGCCCGTACCCTCACGCTCGAGGTCGGCAAACCCATCCGCCAGTCGCGCAACGAGCTCAACGGGCTGCTGGCACGGCTCGATTTCTTCCTCTCCGCGACCGGTCCCACCCTGCGCGACGAGCGGGTGTTCGCGGATGGCAAGCTAGAGGAACGCGTCAGCCACGAGCCGCTGGGCGTGATCGCCAACATCTCGGCGTGGAACTACCCCTATTTCGTCGGCAGCAACGTTTTCGTGCCCGCGCTCGCGGCCGGCAACGCGGTCCTGTACAAGCCGTCCGAGTTCGCGACGCTGACCGGACGACATATCGCGCAGATGCTGCATGCGGCGGGCGTGCCCGAGGACGTGTTCGTGACGGTCGCGGGCGGCGGCGCAGCCGGCGCAGCGCTGCTGCGGCAGCCGGTCGACGGCGTGTTCTTCACGGGCTCGCATGCCACGGGTGCGCGCATCGCCGCTGCCGCGGGCCGCGCGATGATCCGGGTGCAGCTCGAGCTGGGCGGCAAGGATCCGATCTACGTTTGCGGCGACGTGGACGTCAAGGCGGCGGCCGCCGCGGTGGCCGACGGCGCGTTCTACAACACCGGCCAGTCGTGCTGCGCGGTCGAGCGCATCTATGTGCATGCATCGATCTACGCAGCGTTCTGCGACGCGCTGGTCGCCGAGGTGCTGGCCTTCAAGGTCGGCGACCCGCTCGACGAGGCCACTTACATCGGCGCGATCACGCGGCGACCGCAGCTTGCCGTGCTTGCGCAGCAGGTCGCCGATGCGCGTCGCAAGGGCGCCCGGGTGCTCACCGGCGGCAGCGCCATCCGCGGCAAGGGCAACTGGTTCGCGCCGACCGTGCTCGCCGATGTCGACCATACGATGCGCGTGATGCGCGACGAGAGCTTCGGTCCGATCGTCGGCGTGCAGTCGGTCGCCTCCGACGACGATGCCGTCGCGCTGATGAACGATTCCGAGTACGGGCTCACGGCGGGGGTCTACACGACCGACGCGCGTCGCGCGCGCCGCATGCTCGGACGACTCGAGGCCGGCAGCGTCTACTGGAACTGCTGCGATCGCGTGAGCCCGCGGTTGCCCTGGTCGGGGGTCAAGCACTCGGGCATCGGGCTTACGCTCTCGACCTACGGCATCCAGGCGTTCACGCGGCCGAAGGCCTGGCACCTGCGCAGCGCCTGAGCGCGCGAGCGGAACGTTCGCCCGGTCACGCCGGGGCTTGTCGCTCCGCGGCCTGCAGCGTGTTCTGCAGGAGCATGGCGATGGTCATGGGCCCGACGCCGCCCGGCACCGGCGTGATCCAGCCGGCGTGCGCCGCGACCGCGGCGAAATCGACGTCGCCGGCGAGCTTGCCGTCGGCGAGGCGGTTCATGCCGACGTCCAGCACGATCGCGCCCGGCTTCACCCAGTCGTCGCGAACCATGCGCGGCCGCCCGACCGCGGCCACCACGATGTCGCCCTGGCGCACGAGCCCCGGCAGGTCGCGCGTCGCAGAATGGCAGACGGTCACCGTGCAGCGCGCCATCAGCAGCTCGAGCGCCATCGGGCGCCCGACGATGTTCGACTGGCCGATCACCACGGCATGCAGCCCCGCGAGCGGTGCGCCGGTCTCCGCCAGCAGCTGCATGCACCCGTACGGCGTACAGGGCCGCAGCAGGGGCCTCTTCTGCACCAGCCGCCCGATGTTGTAGGGGTGGAAGCCGTCGACGTCCTTGCGCGGATCGAGTCGCTCGATGATCTGCGCCGCGTCGACGTGCGCCGGCAGCGGCAGCTGTACGAGGATTCCGTGCACGGCGGGATCGGCATTCAGGGCATCGATCAGCGCGAGCAGGTCCGCCGTGGTCGTTTCGTCGGGGCGATCGAATGCGAGCGAGCGCATGCCCACCGCCTCGGTCGTACGACGCTTGTTGCGCACGTACACCTGCGAGGCGGCGTGATCGCCGACCATCACCACGGCGAGTCCGGGCGGCGCTGCACCGGCCGCCAGCCGGAGCGCCACCCGTTCGCGCACGGCGTCCGTGACGCGTGCCGCGAGCGCCTTGCCATCGAGGAGGCGCGCACTCATCGCGCAGCCGGGATCATTGAATGGCGATCGGCACCCGGCGGTGCGGTCGCGGGTGCGGGGGACGCTCCCAACGAGCGCTCACGGCCACCGGACCGGCGACGGCGAAGATCGAACGGCGCAGGAGCGGCGGGCGGCATGGCCTTCGGATTCGCGACTACAATGCGCCGCGTGAGCGAAGCGCGCATTGTAGCCGCGGCCGCACGACGGCTGGCTGCGGCCCTTACGGCGGCGCCGACCCCCGCGTGCCCATGGATCGTCGACGGCGCGCGCGTCGGCCGCGGCGACGCCTCACGCCTGAAGCGACTCGCCCGGTTCGCCGACGTCTTTCGCGTGACCGGCGGTGCGCTCGAGTTCGCCGACCGATTGCGCACGCCCGCACAGCGCACGACCGCGCTGGACACCGTGGCGCGCACGCTGGCCGCGGAGCATGCGCTCTCCACCTGGCGCGACGAGCGCTACGCGGTCGCGCCCGCGGCCGGTGCCCCGCCGCTGCTCACCCTCGAGCGCGCCGCAGCGCGCTATTTCGGCATTCGGACCTCCGCCGCGCATCTGAACGGGGTCGCAATCGCGCGCGCGGGGCCGCGCCTGTGGTTCGCCCGGCGCAGCGCCGCCAAGCCGATCGACCCGCTGCTGCTCGACAACCTCGTGGGCGGCGGCGTCGCGGTCGGGGAGCGACCTGCGGACGCGCTCGTACGCGAGGCATGGGAGGAAGCGGGCATCGCGGCCGCGTTCGCGGCGACCGCGACCCCCGCCGGCGCGCTGCACATCGAGCGCGCCGGCCCCGACGGGTTCCAGCGCGAAACCATCTTCGTCTACGACCTCGACCTGCCCGAGGATTTCGTGCCCGCCAATCGCGACGGCGAGGTGATCGAGCACCGGCTGGTCTCGATGGCCGACGCGTGGCAGCTGATCGGCAACACCGCGGGGCCGGACGTCGTCACGGTGGACGCAAGCGTGGTTGCGCTCGATTGGCTGGACCGCCGGGGCGAAGTCCCGGCGGGGTCATCCGCTGCCGCGTTGCTCGCCCGGGTGCGCATGCCGCCCGTCGATCCGGAATGACCCCGTCGAGAGTGCCGCCGGCTTAGTCCGCGGCGCGCACGGCAGGACGCACGGCGGCGTGCGCAACGGTCGGGCTCATCGTGATGCCCATCTCGTCGAGCGTATCGCGCACCGCGTGCACCGCCTGGCGCATCTCCCCGGGTCCGATGGCGCCGATGCAGCCGACGCGAAACGTTTCGACCTCGGTGAGCTTGCCCGGATAGAGGATGAAGCCCTTGTCGCGCACCCGGTCGTAGAACGCCTTGAACGAATAGCGCACGTCCGCCGGCGCGTGGAACGTGACGATGATCGGCGCCTGGATCGACGGATCGAGGAACGGACGAAAGCCGAGCGCGGCCATGCCCGTCACGAGCGTGTCGCAATTGCGCTCGTAGCGCGCCAGCCGCGCGGGCTGGCCGCCCGCCGCGAGATATTCGTCGAGCGCCGCGTCGAGTCCGACCACCACGTGGGTGGGCGGCGTGAAGCGCCACTGGGTCGTCCGCTCCATGTAGGTCCACTGGTCGTGCAGATCGAGGGCAAGCGACGAGCAGTTGCCGGCCGACTGCTCGATGCGCTCCCGGCGGGCGAACACGAAGCCCATCCCCGGCGGCCCCTCGATGCACTTCCCCGAGGCGGCCACCAGCGCATCGAACGGCACCGTGTGCGCGTCGATGGGCAGCGCGCCGAATGAGCTCATCGCATCGACGATCAAGCGCCGCCCGTGGCGAGCCACCGTCGCCGCGATCTCCGGCAGCGGATTGAGGATTCCCGTCGAAGTCTCGCAATGAATGAGGCCTACGTGTGTGATCGATGCGTCACCCCCCAGAAGGCGCTCGACATCTGCAGCGGCAATCGGCGTGTCGTCGGCGGTCTCGAAGACGGTCGTCCGGCGGCCCATCATCTGCGTCAGGCGCGCCATCCGCATGCCGTACGCGCCGTTCATCAGCACGAGCACATGACCATCGCGCGGCACCAGCGTGTTGATCGCGGCCTCGACGGCGAAGGTGCCGCTGCCCTGCAGCGGCACGCAGACGTGAGTGTCGCCGCCGCTGACGATGGCCGTCAGCTTGCGGCGCAGGCCCGCGGTGACGGCATTGAACGCCGCATCCCACGAGCCCCAGTCGCGCAGCATGGCCGTCTTGGTGGCGAGCGACGTGGTCAGCGGACCGGGGGTCAGCAGGATGGGATCGCGGCGGTACGGGCTCATCGGCAGCACCTGCAAAGGGAAAGGAAGACGCGCCTCACGAACCGGCGGGCAGGCGCCACGCCTGCGTGCGGCGCAGCAGTAGCCGCGTGACGAGCGCGTAGGCGAGGCACACCGCCAGCGACGTCGCGACGATCAGCGTGGCCATCGCCGCGGCGGGACCGATCTCGCCGGCCTCGTCCAGGTTCACGATGGCCACCGAGGCAAGCTTCGTATCCGGAGAATAGAGGAAGATCACGGCGGACAGCGTCACCATCGCGTTGATGAAGTAATAGCGCGCGATGTCGAGCACCGCGGGCAGGCAGACGGGAACCGTGACACGCGCGAAGGTCTTGTAGAACGACACCTTGAGCGACGCCGACACCGCCTCGAATTCGTTGTCGAGCGCCTTCAGCGCGGTGATGGCCGTCAAATGGCTCGACGTGTAGTAATGGATGACGGTGGAGAGCACCAGGATGGTCATCCCGCCGTACAGTCCGTTGAGCGGGTTGCCCGGGGCGTTGAAGAAGAAGATGTAGCCGAGTCCCAGCACCATTCCCGGCACGGCCATCGGGATGGCGGCGAGAAAGCGGATGGTGCCGCGCAATGCGCCCGCGCCGCGTGTCTTCTCGAGCAGGTACGCGGTTCCGAAGACGAGGACCGTGCCGGTCGCCGCGGCCAGGAGCGCCATCTGCAGGCTGTTGAAGTACGAATCGATCACGCCGCCGTCGATCAGGCCGAACACGTAGTGCCGCAGGCTGAACGACAGGTCGTAGGGCCACAGCTTGATGAACGAAGTGAACACCGCCATGCCGAGCACGGCGAGCATGACGAGGCACACCAGGGTGCAGTACGCGAGCATGGCGAGGTCGAAGCCCCGCGCGGGCCGCGGGACATAGGGCACGGCGCGCGCGGAGAACTGCGACTGCGCGCGCCCCTGCATCCGCCAGTCGATCGCAAACGCCACCACTACCGGCACCAGCAGGAACAGCCCGATCACGGCGCCCCGGTTGAAGTTCTGCTGTCCGATCACCTGTTGGTAGATGTCGATCGCCAGCACGTGATAGTTGCCGCCGATGACCTTGGGGATGCCGAAATCGCTGACCGTGTACGAAAAAACCACCATGGCCGCGCTCACCAGACCATAGCGCGCCGACGGCAGCGTGATGGTGAAGAACTGCCGCGCCCTCGACGTGCCGAGCGACTCCGCCGCCTCGTAGAGCCGCCGGTCGGCGAGCAGGAGGGCCGTCAGCACGATCATCAGTGCGTGGGGAAAGATCGCGTAGATGGAGCTGATCACGATGCCGATCGGCCCGTACACGGTGTTGCCGAACAGCAGCTTCTTGAGCGCGCCCTGGTTGCCGAACCACTGGATGAACGAGATGGCCGCCAGCATCGATGGGGCCAGTATCGGCGTGAGCGCGATCAGGCGGAACAGTCCTTTGGCCGGCATGCAGCTGCGGGTCAACGCGTAGGCGAAGACGAACGCCATGGGCACCGTAACGGCGGTGACGACGAGCGCCACGAGGAGCGTGTTGTGCGCCGACTGGGCGAGCGACGGCGAGCGCAGGTAATCGGTGAAGTTGGCGAGGCCCACGAAAGCGCCGGCCTTGTCCTCGAGGCTTTTGGCGAGGATCGCCACCAGCGGCGCGAGCAGGAAGACCACCAGCGCCGTGCACGTGAGCAGCAGCAGTCCGAGCGCGAGGCGGCGCTGCCCGTCGACGATGCGCGGCGCCGTCGTGACCGGCGCCGGCTGTGCGCCTTGTGCGAGACTGGCCATCGCCGCTACGCCAGCAGGCGCATGCACTCGGGCGGCAGGCCCACCGAGAGCGCGGCACCTTCGCCGAGGCCCATCCGGTCGAGGCTGTGGCGCGAGAGCGTCACGACCAGGGACTGGCCTGCCGCCGTGGCGATGCACACGGTCACGAGGCAGAACGCGCCGAGGAATTCGACTTTCTGCACCTGCGCGGACGCGTGGTTGCGATGCTCGGTCGCGGCGCCGTTCACGACCACGTCCTCCGGACGCAGGTACAGCTTCACCGGCGTGCCGCGCGCGACCGGCGGCGTACCCGCCAGCGCGTCGAGCATCATCTCGCCCACGCGAAAGCGCCCGTCCCCCTCGGCCACCGCAGCGAGCACGTTGACCTTGCCGACGAAATCGGCGACGAATGCGGTCGCCGGCTCGCGATACACCTGTTGCGGCGTGCCCACCTGCTCGATGCGTCCCTGGTTCATGACCACGACGTGGTCGGCCATCGACAGCGCTTCCTCCTGGTCGTGCGTGACCATGACGGTCGTGACGGACAGGCGCTGCTGCAAGGCGCGAATCTCGCCGCGCAGCCGCACCCGCTCGAGCGCGTCGAGCGCCGACAGCGGCTCGTCGAGCAGGAGCAATCCGGGCGCCGTGGCCAGCGCGCGCGCGAGCGCGATGCGCTGCTGCTGACCGCCCGAGAGCTGGCCCGGGTACTTGGCGGCGGCATCGGGCAGCCCGACGAGCTTCAGGAGCTCGGTGACCCGCGCGCGCATTTGCGCACGGCCGGCGCGACGGTTCACGAGGCCGTACGCGACGTTGTCGAAGATCGTGAGGTTCGGGAACAGCGCGTAGGACTGGAACACGATGCCGTAGTCGCGCTTGATCGCCGGGAGCCGCGAGATATCGCGGCCGTCCTGCACGATGCGCCCGGCGTCCTGCGTCTCGAGCCCGGCGATGATGCGCAGCAGCGTGGTCTTGCCGCAGCCCGATGGCCCGAGAAACGTGACGAGGCTGCCCCGCGGTACGTCCAGTGATACTCCGGCGAGCGCCGTAAAGCGGCCGAAGCGCTTCACCACGCCGTCGAGCGCGAGGAAGGGTGCGCTGGCGGACGCGACCGGTTCGGGCATGTCAGGCGCGCGCAGCCCCCGCGCCGGCGGGGACCGCGCGCTCGGGGAAGGCGCTACTTCGGCAGCGACTTGCCGTTGTAGCGCTTGGTCCATTCCGCAAGGATACGGTCGCGATTCCTGGCCGACCATTCGAAGTCGTTCTTGATCAGGCGCTTCTCGTAGTCGGCTGGGATGAACTCGAGCGGCTTGTTCATGCCCGGCATTGCGACGACCGCGAAGTTGGCGGCGAAGAGCGTCATGGCCTCCGGCGTGGCAAGCCAGTCCATCAGTTTTTTGGCCGCGTCCATCTTCCTGGTGCCCTTCATGATTCCGCTGGCCTCCAGATCCCAGCCGAGCCCTTCGGACGGGAACACGATGTCGACCGGCGCGCCCGACTTCTTGGTCGCCATCGCGCGATACTCGAACGAGATGCCGATCGGGAACTCGCCCGCGCCGGCCTGCTTGCACGGCTGCGAGCCCGAGTGCGTGTATACGCCGACGTTCTCGTGCAGCGCGTCCATGAACTTCCACGCGTCCTGCTCGCCCCACATCTGGAGCCAGCCGGACACGTCAAGGAAGCCGGTGCCCGACGACGCCGGGTTCGGCATCACGATCTTGCCCCTGTAGACCGGCTTGGTGAGGTCCTTCCACGACGTGGGCTTCGGCAGGTTGTCCTTCTGCGCCTCGACCGTGTTGAAGCAGATGGCCGCACCGTAGACGTCCATGCCGACCCAGCGCGGCGGGTTCTGCGAGTCGCGGTACAGCGCCGGGATCTTCTCGAGACCCTTCGGCGCGTACGGCTCGAGCATGCCCTCGAGCGCGAATACCGCAAGGCTGGACGCCGAGGTGCCGACCACGATATCGGCCTGCGGGTTGGCCTTCTCCGCGAGGATCTTTGCGGTGATCACGCCGGTGGAATCGCGTACCCACTTGATCTCGACGTCCGGATTGGACTTGTAAAAGGCCGCTTCGTACGCCTTGATCTGGTCCGTCTCGAGCGCCGTGTACACCAGCAGTGAGGTCTTCTGGGCGGCGGCGAAGCCGCTCGCGAGCGACAGCGCGCCGAACACGAGCGCCAGCGGCGCGAAGCTGCGGACTGAAAAGTCTCTGGTCATGCGCGACTCCTTCGGTAGGGGTTCATTCCGTTGCGGCGTAACCGGCCCGGCGGCGCAACCGCACGATCGAGCCGACGCTCGCGGATCGTACGCGCGTCACATTGACCCGGCAACGTGCACGCGGTCGCTCACCGTTTTCGGGCGCGCGCACCATTGGCAGGCACGTTCCGACTCGGGCGCGGCGCCACCGCCTGAGACGCCACGATGCCCGGTGCACATTGCAGATTGTTGACAATCTACATCGCCTGCCGCCTAATGCCAAGGGTTTGTCCGCCGCCCGATGCCCGATCCCGCCCACGCCCCCGCCCGCCACGACGCCCATGCGCCGGAGATCCGGCTCGTCCAGTCGAGCTCGCTCTCCACCCTCGTCCAGCGCGAGATCGAGCGCATGATCCTCGCCGGCGACCTCCCCGCCGGCGCCAAGCTCACCGAGGCGAACCTCGCCGAGCAGCTCGGCGTGTCGCGCGGTCCCGTGCGCGAGGCCTTCCGGGCGCTCGAGGGCTCCGGGCTCGTGCGCATCGAGAAGAACCGCGGCGTCTTTGTACGCCAGATCAGTGTCGGCGAAGCCGACCAGATCTACGAGCTGCGCGCCGTGCTGGACGAGTTCGTCGGACGGCGCCTCGCCGACACGGCCACGCCGGCGCAGGTGCGCGAGTTGAGGCAGATCGTCGAGCGCATGGAGAAAGCTACCGCGCGCAACGATGTCGACGCCTACCTGTCCGCCAACCTCGATTTCCACGACCGCATGGTCGAGCTCACCGGCAACGCGAAGCTGCTGATCGTCTACCGCCGGCTGGTGAACGAGCTGCACCTGTTTCGCCGCACCACGCTCGCACAAGGCGGCGCCCTGCCCGTTTCCACGCGCGAGCATCGGGAGATCGTGGATCGCATCGCCGCGGGCCAGCCGGCGCCGGCGGGACGCGCGCTGCACGATCACGTCATGGCGAGCCGCGCGCGCATGCACAAGACCTACGGCAACGGCCGCGCTGCGGCCAAGCCGTCGCGCCGCGCGCCCGACCGCTGATGCATGCCCCGCTGAACATCAACGGCCGGAACTACCGGTGGATGGACCGGCCGCTGGTGGTCGTCTGCGTGGACGGGTGCGAGCCCGATTACATCACGCAGGCGCTCCAGGCCGGGGTGGCGCCGTACCTGCGCACCATGTGCGACGCGGGCACGTCACTGCTCGGCGACTGCGTGGTGCCGAGCTTCACCAACCCGAACAACCTGTCGATCGTCACCGGCGCGCCGCCCGCGGTCCACGGCATCTGCGGGAATTTCTTCTACGACGCCGAGCGCCGCGAGGAGGTGATGATGAACGACGCGCGCTACCTGCGCGCCGAGACCGTCCTCGCGCGCTTCTCGCAAGCCGGCGCAAGCGTCGCGGTCGTGACCGCAAAGGACAAGCTTCGCACGCTGCTCGGGCATGGCATGCGGGGGGGCATCTGCTTCTCGGCCGAGCAGGCGGACCGCGCGACCCTCGAGGCCAACGGCATCGGCGACGTGCTGTCGCTGGTCGGTCGCCCGCTGCCTTCGGTGTACAGCGCGGACCTGTCCGAATTCGTGTTCGCCGCCGGCGTCGCGCTCATGCAGCGCGACCGGCCCGATCTCATGTACCTGTCGACCACCGATTACGTGCAGCACAAGCATGCGCCCGGCACCTCCGAGGCGAACGCCTTCTACGCCATGATGAGCGGCTACCTCGGCCGGCTCGACGCCCTTGGCGCCACGATCGCGCTGACCGCCGACCATGGCATGAACGCGAAGACCGATGCCGCCGGCCGCGCGCAGATCGTGTTCCTCCAGGACTGGTTCGACGCCGCGCTCGGCGCGGGCAAGGCGCGGGTGATCCTGCCCATCACCGACCCCTACATCGTGCACCATGGCTCGCTGGGCTCGTTTGCCACCTGCTATGTACCGCCGGACGCCGACGCACTCGCGCTGGCGGCGCAGCTTGCGGCGGTCCCGGGTATCGAGAGCGTCCTGTCACGTGCCGACGCGGCGGCTCGCTTCGAGCTGCCACCCGATCGCCTGGGCGACCTTGTGGTCGTCGCCAGGCGGCTCGCCGTGCTCGGGACCACGCCCGCGCGCCACGACCTGTCCGGCCTCGACGCTCCGCTGCGCTCCCACGGCGGCGTGTCGGAGCAGACGGTCCCGCTGCTCTTCAATCGACGTCTCGATGGCGTGCCGCCGGGCCGGCGCCTGCGCAATTTCGACGTGCTCGACTTGGCGCTCAACCACGCCCGATGAGCTCGGCCGACCTGCCCCGCGAAGCGATGCGCATCGCCGGCGAACGCGTCACGCGCGAACGCGTCATCGAGGTCCGCCACCCCTACGACGGCCGGCTGGTCGGCACGGTGCCGAAGGCGACCGTCGAGGATGTCCGCCGGGCGTTCGCGATCGCGGGGGGCTACCGCGCCCGGCTCACGCGCTACGAGCGCTACGCTATCTGCTACCGCACGGCGGAGATCATCAGGAGCCGCGCCGAGGCGCTGTCCGACCTCATCACGGCCGAATGCGGCATCTGCAAGAAGGATTCCCACTATGAAGTGGGCCGCGCGTGCGACGTGTTCCTGTTCGCCGGCAATGCCGCGCTGCAGGACGACGGGCAGGTGTTCTCCTGCGATCTGACGCCGCACGGCAAGTCGCGCAAGGTGTACACGCTGCGCGAGCCCCTGCTGGGCGTCATCTCCGCCATCACGCCATTCAATCATCCGCTGAACCAGGTCGCACACAAGATCGCCCCGTCCATCGCCACCAACAACCGGATGGTGCTGAAGCCTACGGAGAAGACCCCCTTGTCCGCGCTGGCGCTCGCGGACATCCTGTACGAGGCCGGGCTCCCGCCGGAGATGCTGTCGGTGGTGACGGGCGATCCGCGCGAGATCGCCGACGAGATGCTCACCAACGCCGATGTCGACCTCGTCACGTTCACCGGCGGGGTGGCGATCGGCAAGTACATCGCCGCCAAGGCCGTCTACAAGCGACAGGTGCTGGAGCTCGGCGGCAACGATCCGATCGTGGTCATGGAGGACGCGGACGTCGAGGAAGCCGCCACGCTCGCGGCGGCCGGCTCGTACAAGAACTCCGGCCAGAGGTGCACAGCCGTCAAGCGCATGCTCGTGCACGCCGCGGTCGCCGACGACTTCGTCGAGCGGCTGGTGGCCAAGACGCGCGCCTGGAGCTACGGCGACCCTACCGACCCGGACATCGACATGGGCCCGGTGATCGACGAGGCGGCCGCGCGCGGGTTCGAGGCGAAGGTGGATGCCGCGGTCGCCGGAGGCGCACGTCTGCTCGTCGGCGCGCCGCGGCGCGGTGCGCTGTTCGCACCCACGGTGCTGGATCGCGTCCATCCCGCAATGGACGTGGTCCGTACGGAAACCTTCGGGCCCGTCTCGCCGGTGATCCGGTTCCAGGACATCGACGAGGCGATCGCGCTCGTGAATGGCACGGCCTACGGCCTGTCGTCCTCCGTCTGCACCAACCGCCTCGACTACGTCACACGGTTCGTCGGCGAGCTCCACGTGGGCACGGTCAACGTCCGCGAAGTCCCCGGCTACCGGCTGGAGCTCACGCCCTTCGGTGGGGTGAAGGACTCCGGGCTGGGCTACAAGGAGGGCGTCCAGGAGGCCATGAAGAGCTTCACCAACGTGAAGACGTACTCGATCCCATGGTAGGCGGGCGTCGCGCGGTGCGACCCGGGGCGCCCGGGCCCGCCGCGGCCGCTCGGGCCGCTCGGGCTGCGCGGCGCCACCGGTCGACGGGCGGACACCCGGGGCGGCTAACAAAGGTCGCTAAAATTAGTCTTTAGTCCACGCGCCGATGCAAACCCTTCTCAACCTGCTGGCCGGCGTCTCGCTCCTGGTGTGGGGCACACACATCGTGCGCACGGGAATCCTGCGCCTGTACGGCGGCGACCTCCGGCGCGCCCTGCGGCGCAGCGTGTCGCGCCGCGGCACCGCGTTCATGGCCGGGCTCGGCGTCACCGCCCTGATCCAGAGCAGCACCGCCACCGCGCTCATCGTCGCCGCGTTCGCAGGCCAGGGTCTGATCGGCACGGCCCCGGCGCTGGCCGTCATGCTCGGCGCCGACGTGGGCACCGCGATGATGACCGTCGTGCTCTCGTTCGATCTCTCGTGGCTGGCGCCGCTTCTCATCTTCACAGGTGTGGTGCTGTTCCTCTCCCGTCAGGCCACCACCGCCGGCCGCTTCGGACGCATCCTGATCGGGCTCGGCCTCATCATGTTCGCGCTGCAGTGGATCTCGGTGGCCGCCAAGCCGGTCGTGCAGGGTGCGGGCGTCAAGGTCATCTTCGCTTCGCTCACCGGCGACGTGCTCCTCGACATGCTGGTCGCCGCGGTGTTCACGATGCTTTGCTATTCGAGCCTGGCCGTGATCCTGCTGGTGGCCACGCTCGCCTCGCTGCACGTGATCGCGCTGCCGGTCGCGCTGGGGCTCGTGCTGGGCGCCAACCTCGGCGGCGGCCTGCTCGGCATGCTCTCGACGCTGCGCTCCGCCCCCGAGGCGCGGCGCGTCACGCTCGGCAACTTCCTCTTCAAGCTGATCGGCTGCATCGTCGCCTTGCCGGTGGCGGGCCACCTGGAGGGCTGGATCGAGGGGCTGAATCTCGACGCGTCCCGCGAGGTCGTCCTGTTCCACCTGTTCTTCAACGTCGCGCTCGCGCTCCTGCTGCTCGGCTTCACCGAGAAGATCGCCGCGGTGGCGGAGCGGCTCCTGCCGGCGCGCCCGGCGAGCGACGATCCCGCGAAGCCCCGTTACCTCGACCCCTCGGCGCTCGACACGCCGACCCTCGCCATCTCCTACGCTGCGCGGGAGGCCTTGCGCATCGGCGACGTGATCGAGCAGATGCTGGCCGGCATGCTCACCGTGCTCACCGACAACGATCGCAACCTCGCGCAACGGCTGCGCAAGCTCGACGACGTGGTCGACGAGCTCTACACGGCAGTGAAGCTCTACCTCACGCAGATCTCGCGCGAGGCGCTCGACGAGAGGGAAGGGCGCCGCTGGACGGACATCGTGTCGTTCGCGATCAACATGGAGCAGATCGGCGACATCATCGAGCGCATCGTCACCGACCTCGAGGACAAGAAGATCGACAAGGGCCGCAAGTTCTCCGACGCCGGAATGGCGGAGATCTGCGACCTGCACGCGCGCCTGATCGCCAACCTGCGCCTCGGCCTGTCGGTGTTCCTGAACCGCGATCTCAGGAGCGCGCAGGAGCTCCTCGCGCAGAAGGTGCTGTTCCGCGACCTCGAGCGCGCGTACGGCAACTCGCACCTGGCGCGCCTCGCGGGCAATACCGTGGACAGCATCGAGACCTCGTCGCTGCACCTCGACCTGATCTCTGACCTGCGCCGCATCAATTCGCACATCTGCTCGATCGCGTACCCCATCCTCGAGGAGGCAGGCGTGCTTGCGCGCACGCGTTTCAAGAATGCCGACCAGTGGCCGGGGCTCGCAAGCGTGGCCGACGCAGAGTCGCCGCGCGAGTGGCACAAGCGCAAGCCGACGGTGGCCTGAGCATGGGGCTGTCCGTCGGTGACATTTGCATGCTGTTCGCCCGCAAGGGAGGCCGGGCCTACGACGGCGAGCCGGTGACGCAACTCGAGCACGCGCTCCAGAGCGCCGCGCGCGCCGAGGCCGCCGGCGCCGCGCCCGCGCTGGTGGTGGCAGCGCTCCTGCACGACCTCGGGCACCTGGTCCACGATCACGGCGACACGCCCACGCTGCGCGGCATCGATGACCGACATCAGTACGCCGCCCTGCCGTTCCTGCGCGGCAGCTTCGGCGCAGAAGTGCTGGAGCCGATCCGGCTGCACGTCGAGGCGAAGCGCTACCTGTGCGCCACCCGCGCAGGGTACCAGGACGCGCTGTCGAGCGATTCGAAGCGGAGCCTCGTGCTGCAGGGCGGCCCGCACGATGCGGCTGCAGCCGTGGCGTTCGTCGCGCGGCCGTTCGCCGCCGATGCGGTGCAGGTGCGCCTCTGGGATGACCAGGCCAAGCTGCCCGGCGAGACCACGCCACCGCTGGCGCATTACGTCGCCGTGCTCGAAGCGAGCGCTCGCGCGCCCGGCGACGCGGCGGTCGCCTCGTCCGAAGCGGCCTGAGCGGACTCGTGGGGCGATACGCGCCCCGGCGCGACCAGCGCGCCGTCGAAGCGCGTCGCGGCGATCCCACGCGCGGCCGCCGGCTCGGCGTGATTGCCCAGGCCGGCGTTCCACGCCCCGGCAATGCCCCGGATCCAAGCGCTGCAACCGCAATGCGTGACGATTCTGTGAAGGAGCCATGAGCGACGCGCCATTATCGCTGGGCGTCACCGCGGCGGTGCTGGGCGCGGGGCTGCTGCACGCGGGCTGGAACGCGCTCCTCAAAACGGCACGCGGGGGCGACCCGATGCTCGATACTGCGGCGGTGGTCGCCGGATCGTCGGTGTGGGCATTCGCGGCGGTGCCGTTTGCCGGGCTGCCCGACCCCGCGGCCTGGAAATTCGTCGCGCTTTCCTCGACCATCCACTTCGCGTACTACATCACGCTGTCGAATGCCTACCGCACGGGGGACCTGTCATTCGCCTATCCCATCATGCGCGGCGCGGCGCCGCTCATCACGGCGATCCTCGGGGTGCTGTTCCTGCGCGAGCTGCCGGCGCCTCACGTGGCTGCCGGCATCCTGCTCATCTGCGGCGGCATCGTCAGCATCGCGTTCGTGCGGCGCGACCGCCATCGGCCGGAGGCGGCGTGGTGGGCACTTGGCAACGCCGCCATCATCGCGGCCTACACGCTGGTCGACGGCGCAGGCGTGCGGTCGTCTGGCAATCCGCTCGCGTACGTGAGCTGGCTGCTGTTCCTCGAGGGGCTGCCGTTCCTCGTCTGGATTCTCTGGCGGCGCGGCCGGCCGGCCGCGCGCTACCTCGCCGCGGCGTGGCCACTCGGGCTGGTGGGCGGCTTCTGCAGCCTGGCCGCGTACGGCATCGTCTTGTGGGCGATGACGCGTGCACCGGTCGCCGCGGTCGCCGCGCTGCGCGAGACCTCGGTCCTGTTCGCGGCGCTGATCGGCGCCGTCTGGCTCAAGGAAGGGTTCGGGACGATGCGCCTCGCAGGGACCGCCTGCGTGCTCGCGGGCATCGCCGCATTGAAGCTATGAGCGCATCCATCCCCACGCAAGCGCGCGTCGTGATCATCGGCGGCGGCATCGCGGGCGCGTCGGCCGCCTATCACCTCGCGCGACTCGGCATCGCGGACGTCCTGCTGCTCGAGCAGGGTCGCCTGACCTGCGGCACCACGTGGCACGCGGCGGGGCTCGTCGGGCAGACCCGCGCGACGCGCAATGCGACGCGCATGAGCCGCTACGGCATCGAGCTCTACGCCGCGCTCGAGGCGGAGACTGGGCTGGCGACCGGCTGGACGCGCTGCGGCAGCCTCAACGTCGCCGCGTCGGCGGATCGCCTCACGCTGATGCGCCGCCAGATGGCGCGCGCGCAGAGCTTCGGGGTGGAGTTCGAGTTCGTGTCGCCCGCCGAGGCCGCGCGGATCGCCCCCATCCTGCGCACCGACGACCTGGCCGGCGCGGTATGGATTCCCGGAGACGGCAAGGCGAACCCGACCGATCTCACGCAATCGCTGGCGCGCGGCGCGCGCAGCCGCGGCGCGGCGATCGTCGAAGGCGTGCAGGCCAGCGGCGTGACCACCCACAACGGCCACGTCACCGGGCTCGCGTGGCGCCGCGGCGAGGAGACGGGCGTCGTCGCCTGCGAAACCGTCGTGAACTGCGCGGGCCAGTGGGCGCGCGAGCTCGGCGCCGCGTGCGGCGTCACCGTGCCGCTCGCCTCCGCCGAGCATTTCTATCTAGTGACGAACCCCATCGACGGCGTGACAACGTCATTGCCGGTGATCCGCGACCCGGACGGCTTCATCTACTACAAGGAGGAAGTCGGCGGCCTGGTGATGGGAGGCTTCGAGCCCGTCGCCAAGCCATGGAACGTCCACCGCATTCCCGAGCGCTTCGAGTTCCAGCTCCTGCCGGAGGATTGGGACCAGTTCGAGATCCTGATGCGCAACGCGCTGCATCGCACGCCCTGCCTCGAGACAGCCGGGATCAAACTGCTGCTCAACGGGCCCGAGAGCTTTACGCTCGATGGCAACTTCATCCTCGGCGAGGCGCCCGAGCTGCGAGGCTTCTTCGTATGCGCGGGATTCAACTCGGCGGGCATCGCCAACGCCGGCGGCGCCGGACGCCTGATCGCCGACTGGATCGCCGCGGGCGAGGCGCCGTTCGACGCCTGGGACATCGACGTGCGCCGCTTCGCGCCCCTTCACGCCAATCGCCGTCATCTCGCCGACCGCACGGTTGAATCGCTCGGATTGCACTACGCGATGCGCTGGCCCCGCGAGGAGCTCGTCACGGTGCGCCCGCTGCGCCGCTCGCCGCTGTACGACCGGCTGGCCGCCCGCCGTGCCGTGTTCGGAACGCGGCTGAACTGGGAGCGCGCCAACTACTTCCTGCCGCCCGACGCGCCTGCCCCACCACCCACCTTCGGCACGCCCGGATGGCTGCCGCATGTCCTCGAGGAGCAGCGCGCCTGCCGCGAGGACGTCGTGGTATTCGACCAGTCGTCTTTCGCCAAATTCATCGTCAAGGGACGCGACGCCGCGGCGGTGCTCGACCGGCTGTGCGCGAACCGGATCGACGTTCCGCCCGGTCGCATGGTCTACACGCCGATGCTGAACGCGCGCGGTGGCTTCGAGTCGGACGTGACGGTCGCGCGCCTTGCCCGGGACGTTTTCTTCATCCTCTCCGGCTCGGCGCAGGCCACGCGCGACGCGGCGTGGATCGAGCGCCGCATCGAGGCGCACGAGCACGCGGTGCTCTTCGATGTGACGGCGGGCTACTCGATCCTGTCGGTCATGGGACCACGCGCACAGGCGCTGCTGGAGAGCCTCTCGCCCGACGACATCACGCGCGCCGGGCTGCCGTTCGGCACGTCGCGCGACATCGACATCGGCTACGCGCGGGTGCGGGCCGCGCGCATGAGCTATGTCGGCGGGCCGGGCTACGAGCTGTGCGTGCCGGTCGACCAATGCGTCACGCTCTACGACGCGCTGCGGGCCGCGGGCGGCGCGCATGGGCTGCGCGACGCCGGCTACTACGCGCTCGACGCATTGCGCATCGAGGCCGGCCGCCGCGCGTGGGGAGCCGAGCTGTCCCCCGACGAGACTCCGCTCGAGGCCGGGCTCGCGGGCGCCGTCGCCTTCGAGAAGCCCACTTTCGTCGGGCGCGACGCGCTGCTCGCGCAACGCGCAGCCGGGCTATCCAGGCGGCTGGTGATGCTCACGCTCGACGATCCCGCGGCGTTCCCGTGGGGCGGCGAGCCGGTGTTGATGAACGGGGCGCCGGTCGGCGAGATCACGTCGGCGGGCTACAGCCGGGCGCTCGGGCGCGCCGTCGCGCTCGCCTACGCGCGCGGTCCCGCGCCGCTCGCGGACGCGACGCTGCTGGGCGCCGCCTACTCGGTGAACATCGCCGGCGAGCGTTTCGCCGCGACCCCGCGCCTGCTGCGCTGAGCGTTCCGCCCCGGCGCGCGGCTGCGCGGTATCATCGTCGAAGTCACTCGCGCCGTCCCGACTCCTTGTCCGTCTCCCATTCCCACGCTCCGCCGCCGCGTCCGCCGCATGGCGCGCGGCGCGGCCGCATCCCCGCGCAGCCGGGTGCTGCAACCGTCCAGGTGCAAAGCCTGACGCGCGGCCTGTCGATCCTCGCGGCGCTGGCCCGCGCCGAGGGCGGACTCACCCTCTCCGACGTCGCACAGCGCGTCCTGCTGCCGCCATCGACGGCGCATCGCCTCCTCGCGACGCTCGAGCATCTCGGCTACGTGTACCAGGCCGGCGAGATGGGCCGCTGGTATGTGGGCCTGCAGGCCTTCACGGTCGGGTCGAGCTTCCTGTCGAGCCGCGACTTCGTGGCACAGAGCCACCCGTACATGCGCAGGCTCATGGACCAGTCGGGCGAGACGGCCAATCTCGCCATCCTCGACGCCACCGAAGCCGTCTTCGTCGACCAGGTGCAATGCCGCGAGACGATGCGCACGATCGTGAAGCTCGGCAGCCGCGTCCCGCTGCACGCCTCCGGCGTCGGCAAGGCGATCTTCGCCGCCCTGCCCGACGAGCAGATCGACGCCATCCTGAAGGTGCGCGGGCTGCCGCGCATCACGGAGAACACGATCACCGTGCCCGAGACGATGTGGGCCAGCGTGCGCGTGATCCGCCAGCGCGGCTGGTCGTTCGACGACGAGGAGCACCTGCCCGGCACGCGGTGCGTGGCCGCGTCGATCTACGACGAGCACGCGGAATCGCTGGGCGCCATCTCGCTGGCGGGGCCGTCGTCGCGACTTGCCGATGGGCGCATCAAGCAGCTCGGCCCGATCGTCGCGCACATCGCGGAGGAGATCACGCGCACGCTTGGCGGGCGCTGGCCGCATCCTTATTGAGTCGGGCGGCGGTGTGGGTCCTGGCCCCCTCGTCCGCGGGAAATACGCGGAGTCCGTCGCGTCAGTCACGGACGCGCGCCCGCATCGCCGCTGCGCGCCTGGCCAGCGCCGGATTGTCGGGCGGGGTCCATCGCTGCAGCAACTCGTCCATCGCGCCGAAGTCGTTGCAGGCGAGCACCATGTCGCAACCCGCGGCGACGGCCGCCTCGGCGCGCGCGACGATGTCGCCAGCAGCGTGCGCGCCGGCTATCTCGAGGTCGTCGGAGAACACCAGTCCCTGGAAGCCCAGCCGACCGCGCAGGATGTCGTCGATCCAGATGCTCGAGAATCCGGCCGGCTGCGCGTCGACGCGCGGATAGACCACATGCGCCGGCATGATCGCGTCGAGCGTGCCGCCCGCGAGCCGCGCAAAGGGCGCGATGTCGGTGGCCAACAGATCGTCGAGCGTGCGCTCGTCCACCGGCAGATGGGAATGCGAGTCCGCTGCGACGAAGCCGTGGCCGGGGAAGTGCTTGCCCACGGCCGCGACGCCGCCAGCGCGCAAGCCGCCGATCAGGGCCTCGGCGAGCGCCGCCACCACCGCCGGATCGGCGTGGAACGCGCGATCGCCGATGACCTCGCTCGCGCCGTGATCGAGGTCGAGCACGGGCGTGAAGCTGAAGTCGAGGCCATGGAGGACGAGCTCGCTGGCGATCGTCGCGCCGATGGCCCGCGCCTCGGTGCGCGCCGCGGCGCGGTCGGCATCCCAGCGCGCCCCGAGCGAGCGCATCGGTGGAATGGGCGTGAAGCCGGCGCGGAAGCGCTGCACGCGCCCGCCTTCGTGGTCGACGCCGATCAACAGCTGCGGGTCGCGCAACGCCCGGATGTCGGTGGTGAGCGCGCCCAGCTGCTCGGGGTCGGCGTAGTTGCGGCCGAACAGGATCACGCCCCCGACGCTCGGATGGGTCAGGCGCACGCGATCGGCGGCCGTGAGGACGGATCCCTCGACGCCCAGCATGAGCGGGCCGCGCGGGAAGGTGACCGTCATGGCGCGGCGTCCGCCGGACGCGCGGCCTGACGAAGCAGCGCCTTCATCTCGCGCACCGCCTCGCGCAATCCCACGAACACCGCGCGTGCCACGATCGAATGCCCGATATGGAGCTCCCGCACGCCCGGCAGCGCCGCCACCGGCTGCACGTTGAAGTAGTTGAGCGCGTGGCCCGCGTTGAAGCGCATGCCGTGCGCGCGCACCGCCCGTCCGGCCGCGCGGATCTTGCCGAGCTCCTCCTGCACCGCCTCGCTCTCCGCGTCGCGGCCGCGCACATGAAACGCGTGCGCATAGGGACCCGTGTGGATCTCGCACACGGCCGCGCCGATGCGCGCCGCAGCGTCGACCTGCCGCAGCTCCGCGTCGATGAACACCGATGTGACGATGCCCGCGGCGCGCAGTCGCGCCACGCCCTCGGCGAGCTTGCGCTCCTGGCCGGCGATGTCGAGGCCACCCTCGGTGGTGATCTCATGGCGGCCCTCGGGCACCAGCATGGCCATCTCGGGCTTCAGCCGGCACGCGAGTTCGAGCATCTCGCCGGTCGCGGCCATCTCGAGGTTGAGCTTGATGTGGACGAGCTCGCGCAGCCTGCGCACGTCCTCGTCCTGGATATGGCGCCGGTCCTCGCGTAGATGCACGGTGATGCCGTCGGCGCCGCCCAGGTGCGCTTCCACCGCGGCCCACACGGGGTCGGGCTCGTAAGTGCGCCGCGCCTCGCGCAGTGTCGCCACGTGGTCGATGTTGACGCCGAGCTCGATCAAGATGCGCCGCTCCTCATGAGGTTTCGCGCTCGTCGTCGAGCGCCTGCAGGTCCTCCACCACGCGGCGGCTGAAGATGCGGCGCTCCTCGAGATAGTGGTCGAGCACGTGGCGCATGAGTCGCTTGGCCTCGCCGGCGGTCTCCGCGTCGGGGTAGTGCGCCTGCGCGAGCGCGAGGAGCGCGGCGCCCCGCACCACCGGCCAGCGCGCGCCGGGCTCGCGCGCGAAGCGCTGTGGCCCGCGTTCGAACGCGTAATGGTAGCGCTCGCCGGCGAGGACGGGCGTCCCCGAGCCGGCCTCGTGGGTGAGCGCCACCGCGTAGCCCAGCTCGGCCAGCAGGCACAGCTCGAAGCGGCGCAGCACGACCGCCTGCGCACCGGGCGCGCACTCCGCCGTGAGCGCGTGCAGCGCTTCCTCGTAGGCGGCGAACAAACGCGGGTGCGGATCCTCGCGCGGGAGCAGCTTGAGCAGCAGCTCGTTCAGGTAGAAGCCGCACAGGAGCGCGGCGCCGCCCGGCAGGGGCAGCCCGCCGCACCATTCGGCCCGCATCAGCGTCTTGAGCTCGCCGCCGCCGGCCCAGCCGAGCGCCAGCGGCTGGAACGCCTGCAGGAGCCCGCGCAGTTCCGAGCGCGGCCGCTTGGCGCCGCGCGCCACCAGTCCCACGCGGCCATGCAGAGCCGTGAACGCCTCGACGATGACGCTCGTCTCACGATACGGGTAGGCGTGCAGCACGTAGCCCGCCTGGTCATCCTGCCGGTCACGCAGCGCACGTGCCATTGCCGTCGTCAGTAGCCGAGCCGGGCGAGCGACGCATCGTCACCCGCCCAGCCGCGCTTGACCCGCACCCACACCTCGAGGAACACGCGCCCGCCGAACAGCTTCTCCATGTCGACGCGCGCCTGCGTCGCGATCGCCTTCATCTGCGCACCGTTACCGCCGATCAGGATCGCTTTCTGGCTGGTGCGGTCGACGAGCACCGCGGCGTGGATGCGGCGCAGGGCACCCTCGACCTCGAAGCGCTCGATGACCACCGTGGTCGAATACGGAACCTCGTCGCCCAGCAGGCGAAACACCTTCTCGCGTACGAGCTCCGCAGCCAGGAAGCGCTCGTCGCGATCGGTCAGCTCGTCAACGGGATACAGCGCCGGCGAGCGCGGCAGATGGCGCGCAATTTCCGCCTTCAGCTCGGCGAGCTGAACGCCGCGCTCGGCCGAGATGGGCACGATCGGCGCGTCAGCGCGCAGCACGGCAAGCTCGGCCAGCCGCGGCAGCAGCGCCCGCTTGTCCGCGAGCGCATCCACTTTGTTGACGGCGACCACCACCGGCAACTGCGCCGGCAGCAGCGCGGCCACCGCCGCGTCCGCCGGCCGCACCTGCGCGGCGTCCACCACCCACACGACGACATCGACGCCCGCGAGGCTGTCCCGTACGGTGCGGTTGAGACGGTCATTGAGCGGCGAGCGGTGCTTCGTCTGGAATCCCGGCGTGTCGACGAACACGAACTGCACGCCCGACTCGGTCAGGATGCCGTTGATCCGGTGCCGCGTGGTCTGCGGCTTGCGCGACGTGATGCTGATCCGCGCGCCGACGAGCGCATTGAGGAGTGTGGACTTGCCGACCGAGGGCCGGCCGACGATGGCCACGAAGCCGCAGCGGAATTCCTCGGGCGCCGCGAGCGACTGGCCGGCCGGAGGGCCCGGTGGAGCGGCCGCCTTCATGGGTGTTCCCCGCCATGATCGACGCCGCCGGTGCTCCGGACTGACCGGCCGCCGAGCGCCCGCAGCGCGAGCTCGGCCGCGGCCTGCTCGGCAATCCGGCGGCTCGGCCCGGCGCCGCGCGTCACGACATCGAGCGTCGGCACGCGGCATTCGACTTCGAACATCTGCGCGTGGGCCTCGCCGCGCGTGGCCACCACCGCGTAGGCGGGTACGGCGATCCGGCGCGCCTGCAGCAGCTCCTGGAGGCGCGTCTTCGGATCCTTGGACAGCGCCGTGGGGTCGGCATCGCGCAGCACGTCGCCGAACGCGGCGTCGATCACCTGGCGCGCCGCGTCGAAGCCGCCGTCGACGAACACGGCGCCGAATACGGCCTCGAGCGCGTCGGCGAGAATCGACGGCCGGTCGGCGCCGCCGCTGCGCAGCTCGCCCTCGCCGAGGCGCACGGCCGAGCCGAGCGCGAGACCGCGCGCGACCCGGGCGAGTGCGTCCTTGTTGACGAGGCTCGCCCGCGTGCGCGACAGGTCGCCTTCGGCCGTGTCGGGAAATCGCTCGTAGAGGGCGCGCGCCACCACGCAGTTAAGCACGGCGTCGCCCACGAACTCGAGGCGCTCGTTGTGCGGCGTGCCGAAGCTGCGGTGCGTGAGCGCCTGGCGCAGGAGCAACGGCTGCGCGAAGCGATAGCCGAGCTTTGGGTCGAGGGGGTCGACGATCACGAGCGGGAAGCCGTCGCACCTGGGCTAGCGGCCGCAGCGTTGCGCCGTGCGTGCACGCGCGCGGCCCGCGGGTCAACGGTTCGCGGTTGCCTCGAACTCGAGCAGGATGCTGGCGTTGCCGACCATGTGCAGGATCTTCTGCCACGCGAGATTGGCGACGATAACGTTGCCCTCGCGGCTGACCGTGACGTCGCTCGCCCGCACCGAATCGACGTAGTCGGCCGAGATGCGGCGCTCGAGCGAGCGGCGGATGTCCTGCGGCGTGATGTTCGACGCGTCGGCGAGCGTGGCCTCGAGGGCCTTCTGCACGGAGAAGAATTCGATGTATGCAGGGAGGACGCGGAAGCCGACCAACGCGAAGATGATCACGACGGCCGCGACCAGCAGGAAGCCGATGATCGATAAGCCGCCCTGTCGTCGCCGGTGCCCCATGCAATGTCCTCTCGTCATCGGATGCTGCTGCCGACCCGCTTGAACGCGAAGGAGGCGATGTCGTCCCAGTTGAACCAGATGAAGAACGCCTTCCCGCGGATGTGGTCGTCGGGCACGAAGCCCCAATAGCGGCTGTCGTCGCTGTTGTCCCGATTGTCGCCCATCATCAGATAGTGCCCGGCCGGGACCCGGCAGACGAAGCCGCGGTCATTGTAGTCGCAATTGGCACGGTCCGGAAACGACCGGACGTTCTGCGGGAAGACGGCCGGCATCTGCGGATTGGCAGCCACGGTGTGGGCGCGGCCGGTGTCGCCGTCGGTACGCTCGACGCCGCGTTCGAGCGTCTCGAACCGCAGCCCTTCGAGGTAGCTGTAGGTGCCGTCGGCCGCTTGCGGCCACGCCTTGCCGTTCACCGTGATGCGCTTGTCGCGGTACTCGACGGTGTCGCCGCCCACCCCGACCACCCGCTTGATGTAATCCTGGGTCGGATTGAGCGGATAACGGAACACGACCACGTCGCCGTGCTGCGGATCGCCGAACGCCAGGATCTTCTTCTCGATGATCGGCAGGCGCACGCCGTACACGAATTTGTTCACGAGGATGAAGTCACCCACCTCGAGCGTGGGCCGCATCGAGGACGATGGGATCTTGAACGGCTCGGCGAGGAACGAGCGCAGCAAGAACACCGCGAGCAGAACGGGAAAGAACGCCTTCGAGTACTCCACCCACGCCGGCTCGCGCAGCGCCTCGGCCTCGACGACACTGCGCTCCGCGCCGGCGGACGGTGCGGCGCGTCCTGCGGCCTGCTGGCGCGACTCGGGGTCGGCCAGCGCGCCGCGCAAGCGCGACTGCCGGCGGCCGGCGAGCATGAGGCGATCGAGCAGCCAGACGGCACCGGTCACGGCCGTCAGCACGAACAGGAGCAGCGCGAAATTCATGGTCGGTCAGGGCCCGGTTTTGCAGGACGCGCCACGGGCGCCGGGCGGTCGCCCGCCGGGCGCATGCGGCGCGCGGATTGTCTCATGGCCCTTCGGCGGCCGGCCGCGGCTCGTACCCCGCCGGTCGTCGCTCGTCGCGCGGCGCGGCGGCGCGGTTCCGCTCACTTCTCGCCGACCTGCAGGATGGCCAGGAACGCCTCCTGCGGGATCTCGACGCTGCCCACTGACTTCATGCGCTTCTTGCCGGCCTTCTGCTTTTCGAGCAGCTTCTTCTTGCGCGTGATGTCGCCGCCGTAGCACTTGGCCAGCACGTTCTTGCGCATCGCCTTGATCGTCTCGCGCGCGATGATGTTCGCGCCGATCGAGGCCTGCACCGCCACGTCGAACATCTGCCGCGGGATCAGCGTGCGCATCTTCGCCGCCACCTCGCGGCCCCGGTACATCGACACGGAACGGTGCACCATCACCGAGAGCGCATCCACGCGCTCGCCGTTGATCAGGATATCGAGCTTGACGACGTCGGCCGCGCGGAACTCGCGGAACTCGTAGTCGAGCGACGCATAGCCGCGGGACACCGACTTGAGCTTGTCGAAGAAGTCCATGACCACCTCGGCCATCGGCAGCTCGTAGGTGAGCATCACCTGGCGGCCGAGGTACTGCATGTTCTTCTGGATGCCGCGCTTCTCGGTCGACAGCGTGATCACCGGCCCGACGTACTCCTGCGGCATCAGGATGGTGGCGGTGATGATCGGCTCGCGGATCTCCTCGACGCGCGACAGGTCGGGCAGCTTCGACGGATTCTCGATCTCGAGCACCGTGCCATCGCGCATCAGCACCTGGTAGATCACGGTGGGGGCCGTCGTGATCAGGTCCATGTCGTACTCGCGCTCGAGCCGCTCCTGCACGATGTCCATGTGCAGCAGGCCCAGGAAGCCGCAGCGGAAGCCGAAGCCCAGCGCCTGCGACACTTCCGGCTCGTAGTGCAGCGAGGCGTCGTTGAGCTTCAGCTTGTTGAGCGCATCGCGCAGCGCCTCGTACTGGTTCGACTCGACCGGATAGAGGCCGGCGAACACCTGCGGCTTCACCTCCTTGAAGCCGGGCAGCGCGACCTTGGCGGGGCGCGCGGCGAGCGTCACCGTGTCGCCAACCTTCGCCGCGTCGATTTCCTTGATGCCGGCGATGATGAATCCCACCTCGCCGGCGGATAGCGAGTCGCGCGCCACGGACTTCGGCGTGAAGACGCCCACCTGCTCGCAGTTGAACGTCGAGCCCTGCGCCATCAGCAGGATCTTGTCCTTCGGCTTGAGCACGCCGTCCATCACCCGCACGAGCATCACGACCCCGACGTAATTGTCGAACCATGAGTCGATGATCAGGGCGGTGAGCGGCGCGTCGGCGTTGCCGCGGGGCGGGGGCACGCGGGCGATCACGGCTTCGAGGATGTCGTCGATGCCCACGCCGTTCTTGGCGCTCGCGAGCACGGCGTCGGTGGCGTCGATGCCGATGATGTCCTCGATCTCGTCGATCACGCGCTCCGGCTCGGCCGAGGCGAGGTCGATCTTGTTCAGCACCGGCACCACCTCGACGCCCTGCTCGATCGCGGTGTAGCAGTTCGCGACGGTCTGGGCCTCGACCCCCTGCGAGGCATCCACCACCAGCAGCGCGCCCTCGCACGCGGCCAGCGAGCGCGACACCTCGTAGGCGAAGTCGACGTGACCCGGCGTGTCGATCAGGTTGAGCCGGTAGAGCACGCCGTCGCGGGCCGTGTACGTGAGCGCCGCAGTCTGCGCCTTGATGGTGATGCCGCGCTCGCGCTCGAGGTCCATCGAGTCGAGCACCTGCTCGCCCATCTCGCGGTCCGACAAGCCCCCGCAGCGCTGGATGAAGCGGTCGGCGAGCGTCGACTTGCCGTGGTCGATGTGCGCGATGATGGAAAAGTTGCGGATGTTCTGCATGGG
>JBBSEG010000034.1:0-46488 GCA_038239945.1 Burkholderiales bacterium | reverse complement strand
TCGTCATCGGCGGCACGGTCGTCATCGGCGGCACGGTCGTCAACAACCTGCCGCCCCGCCAGCGCGACATCGCGATGGTGTTCCAGGACCACGCGCTGTATCCGCACAAGACGGTGTTCGAGAACCTGGCCTTCGGGCTGCGTCTGCGAAAGCGTCCCGAGCACGAAGTGCGCACGCGCGTGGGCGCCGCCGCCGCCACCCTGCAGATCGATGCGCATCGAGATCAAGAAGCTGCACCAGCGCCTGGGCGAGACGGTCGTCTACGTCACGCATGACCAGGTCGAGGCCATGACGCTCGCCGACCGCATCGCGGTGCTGCAGGCCGGCACCTTGGTGCAGTACGACACGCCCGACGGCATCTACAACCGCCCCGCCGCGCAGTTCGTCGCGGGCTTCACCGGCTAGCCGCCGATGAACTTTTTGCCGTGCATGGGGGTGATGCTGGACGAGCCGCTCGGCTCGGACACGCTCGCGCTCGTGAAGCTCGGTGCCGCGCCCGACGGCGGCGAGCTGACCGGCCGATTCCGCCGGAGGCCGGACTGCGCACCGGCGAGCCGATCACCGTGCAGCTCGCGTTGAGCCGATTTTACCTGTTCGACCCCGACACCGGCGCCGCGATTCGCCTGCCGACTGGTGAGCGTGATCATCGCGTTCGTCAACGCACGGGACGAGTTCCTGCTGGCGCCCACGATGATGAATCGCGGCAACATGCGCACGCTGTCGGTGGGCATCACCCTCTACCAAGACGAGTTCGCGTTTCCGTGGCCGGTCATCTCGGCGGCGCTGATTGTCGCGATCGTGCCGATCTCGATCCTCATCGCGCTGTTCCAGGAGCGCGTGATCGGCGGCCTCACGGCGGGCGGCGTGAAGGGCTGACTCCGCGCCGTCATGCCCGCGCAGGCGGGGACCCGCAGTTCAGGCACACTACGGACCGCGTCCGCTTGATTGACGAGACATGCGCAACTTCATCCGGGATCCCGATTTTCGGGCCGGCTTTGCCGAGATGCTGCCCATCAACGTCGGCCTGACGCCATTCGGGCTCGTATGCGGTCTGGGCGCGGCGGCGGCGGGCGCGAGCTTCCTTGGCGCGCTGGGAATGAGCGGCATCATCTTCTCCGGCGCGGCGCAGGTACTCGCGATCGAGCTGCTCGCCGCCCATGCGCCCCTGGCCGTGATCGTGCTGACCTGCTTCGTGGCCGGGCTGCGCTTCCTGATGTACAGCGCGGCGATGGCGCCGTACCTGCGCACGCTGTCGCCACGCTGGCAGCACGCGCTGGCGTTCCTGCTCACCGACCAGGCGTTCGCGAGCTCCGTACGCCGTTTCGACGCGGGCGCCGATCCGCGCGCCGGCGCGATGCATTTCCTGGGCGCAGGCTTCGCGCTCTGGGCCTGGTGGCAGGTCACCAACGCGGTGGGCTACTTCACCGGCAACCTGATTCCGGCATCGTGGTCGCTCGATTTCGCGGTGCCGCTGTGCTTCATCGGGCTCCTGGTGCCGGCGTTGCGCTCGTCGCCGGCGCTGGCCGCATCGCTCACCGCCGGCGTCGCAGTCATGGCCCTCGCGTGGCTGCCGATGCGCCTCAACCTGATCGTGGCGGCGCTGCTCGGCATCGCTGCCGGCACGGCCGCGGATTTCGCGAGGGGCGCGTGGAACCGACGCTGAAGCTCTGGACGATGGTGGTGGTGGTCGGGGCGCTCAACTACCTGTCGCGGCTGTCGTTCATCGCGTTCTTCGCGCGGCGCGAGATGCCCCCGCTGCTCGAGCGCGCGCTCAAGTTCGTGCCCGCGGCCATGCTCACGGCCGTCATAGTGCCCATGATCGCCACGCCGTCGCTCGCGCCGTCCGGCGACGCCATGCCGCGCATCGCGGCGGCGGTGGTGGCCGGGGCGATCGCGTGGCGCCTGCGCAGCGACGTCGCGACCATCGCCGGCGGGATGCTGGCGTTGTGGGCGCTCAAGGCGCTGCTGTAGCATCGCGGCGAGTCGCGTCCCTCACGTTCACAGGCTGACCGCACCATGCGCTTCGAAGGCTCCTCCACCTACATCGCCACGCCCGATCTCAAGCTGGCCGTCAACGCCGCGCTGGCGCTCGAGCGGCCGCTGCTGATCAAGGGCGAGCCGGGCACGGGCAAGACGCTGCTCGCCGAGGAGGTCGCGCGTGCGCTTAGCCGGCCGCTCTTCGAGTGGCACATCAAGTCGACCACCAAGGCGCAGCAGGGCCTCTACGAATACGACGCGGTGTCGCGCCTGCGCGATTCGCAGCTTGGCGACGACCGCGTCGCCGACATCGGCAACTACATCAAGCGCGGCGTGCTGTGGGATGCGTTCGACAGCGCCGAGCCGGCGGTGGTCCTGATCGACGAGATCGACAAGGCGGACATCGAGTTCCCCAACGATCTGTTGCGCGAACTCGACCGGATGGAGTTCCACGTGTACGAGACGCACGCCACCGTCGAGGCGCGCCATCGACCGCTCGTCGTGATCACCTCGAACAACGAGAAGGAGCTGCCAGACGCGTTCCTGCGCCGGTGCTTCTTCCACTACATCCGCTTTCCCGACGCCGCGACGATGGAGGCCATCGTCGGCGTGCACTTCCCCGCCCTCAAGAAGGCGCTGCTCAAGGAGGCGCTCGACGTGTTTTTCGAGCTGCGCGAAGTCCAGGGCCTGAAGAAGAAGCCCTCCACCTCCGAGCTCCTCGACTGGCTGAAGCTGCTGCTGGCCGAGGACATCCCGCCCGAGGCGCTGCGCAGCAGCGATCGCAAGGTGGTCGTGCCGCCGTTGCACGGCGCGCTGCTCAAGAACGAACAGGACGTCCATCTGTTCGAGCGGGTGGTATTCATGGCGCGGGCCAGTCGCTAACACGACGGCGGCGCGCACACCGGCACCATGGCCAATCCGCCGTCGCTCGTCGAACCGGTCACTCTGGTCGGCGCGCGCGTGATGCTCGAGCCGCTCGCGCCGTCGCACGCGGACGGCATCGCGCGCGCCGCGGCGGATGGCGAGCTGTGGCGGCTCTGGTACACGTCCATACCCGGGCCTGAGCGCACCGGCGAATGGCTCGCCGCGGCGCAGGACATGCGTGCGCGAACGGGCGCGATGCCCTTTGCCGTCATCGACCGGCAGAGTGGCGACGTCATCGGCAGCACGCGGTATTTCAACGTCGACACGACGCACCGGCGTCTCGAGATCGGCCACACCTGGTATGCCCGCCGCGCGCAGCGCACCGGCGTGAACACCGAATGCAAGCGCCTGCTGCTGGCGCACGCCTTCGAAGTGCTCGGCTGCATCGCCGTGGAGTTCCGCACGCACTGGTTCAACCATGCCTCGCGCACCGCGATCGCGCGGCTCGGTGCGAAGCAGGACGGCGTGCTGCGCAACCACCAGCTGATGCAGGATGGGAGCCGCCGCGATACCGTGGTGTTCAGCATCATCGAATCCGAATGGCCGGCCGTAAAGCGCCACCTCGACTTCCTGGCGGACCGCGGCGGCGGCACGGCGGCGGCAGATGCGGCCGGGCAACCGCGCTGACGTGCTCACCGCGTTCTTCCTGCACCTTAAGTCCCACCGCCTGCCGGTGTCCACGCGCGAGTTCCTCACCCTGCTCGAAGCGCTTCAGAAGGGCGTGGTGTCGCTCTCGCTCGACGACTTCTACCTGCTGTCGCGCATGACGCTCGTCAAGAGCGAGGAGCATTTCGACCGCTTCGACCTCGCGTTCGGCAGCTATTTCAAGGGTGTCGAAAGCCGGTTCGACGTGCACGCGCGGATCCCCGACGAGTGGCTGCGCAGGGAGCTCGAGCGGCACCTGACTGAGGAAGAGCGGCGGCGCGTCGAGGCGCTCGGCGGCCTCGACCGGTTGCTGGAGACGTTCCGGCAGCGGCTGGCGGAGCAGCGGGGGCGGCACGCCGGCGGCAGGAAGTGGATCGGCACCGGCGGCACGAGTCCCTTCGGCAGCTACGGCTACAACCCCGAAGGCATTCGCGTCGGTCCGGAAGGCGGCGGCTCGCGCAGCGCGGTCAAGGTGTGGGACGAGCGCAACTTCCGCAACCTCGACGGCGATGTCGAGCTCAACACGCGCAACATCAAGGTTGCGCTGCGGCGCCTGCGCCGTTTCGCGCGCGACGGCGTCCCCGACGAGCTGGACCTCGACGGCACGATCGAGCACACGGCGCGCAACGCCGGCTGGCTCGACGTGCGCATGCGGCCGGAGCGCCGCAACCGCGTCAAGGTGCTGCTGTTCCTCGACGTGGGCGGGTCGATGGATCCGCATGTGGCCCTGTGCGAGGAATTGTTCTCCGCCGCGCGCGCCGAATTCCGCCGCCTGGAGACGTTCTACTTCCACAACTGCATCTACGATCACGTGTGGCGGGACAACCGGCGGCGGCGCAACGAGCGCACGGGCGTGCTCGAGCTCGTCCGCACCTACGGGCCCGACTGGAAGGTGATCGTGATCGGGGACGCCGCGATGAGCCCGTACGAGCTCACGCAGGTCGGCGGCAGCGTCGAGTACGCGAACGACCAGCCGGGCCTGGACTGGCTCGCGCGACTGTTCCATCATTTCAGGAGCGTGATCTGGTGGAACCCCGAGTCGGCGCGCGGGTGGGAGTACACCCGCTCGACCCAGATGGTGCAGGCGGCGCTCGGTCCGCGCATGTACCCGCTCACCCTCGACGGCATCGCGCGCGGCGTGGACGCGCTGCGCCGGTAACCGTCGGCAACCGCTCTCGCCGCGGAGCAACCATGGACGTTATCTGGCCCGACCTTCCGCTCGATGCCTGGGCCGATACCCAGGCGACGCTGCATCGCTGGCTGCAGATCGGCGGCAAGGTCCGGCTCGCGCTGGCGCCGCCGATGAACCACTCCTGGACCGCCACGTTTTACGTCACGACCGCCGGCCTGACCACCTCGCCCATTCCCACCGCGACCGGCGCATTCTCGATCGACTTCGACTTTCACGCGCACGAGCTGATCGTGCGTTCCAGCGACGGCAACCGCGCCGCGTTCGCGCTGGCGCCGATGTCCGTCGCGCGATTCCACGCGCGGATCATCGGGGCGCTGCGCTCGCTCGGCATCGACGTGCACATCGACGGCCGCCCGAACGAGCTACCGGACGACCTGCCGTTCGCCGACGACCACGAGCATCGCGCGTACGACGCCGTCTATGCGCAGCGGTTCTGGCGCATCCTGATGCAGGTCGACCGCGTCTTCAAGCGGTTCCGCGCGCAGTTCATCGGCAAGAGCAGCCCGGTGCATTTCTTCTGGGGCGCGCCCGACCTCGCGGCGACCCGCTTCTCGGGACGCCGTGCGCCACCGCACCCGGGCGGAGTGCTCCATCTGCCCGATGCCGTCGCCCGCGACGCGTATTCGCACGAAGTGATCAGCTGCGGATTCTGGGCCGGCAGCGGACCGGTCCGGTATCCCGCGTTCTATGCGTACGCCTATCCGGAGCCGCCGGGCTTTCCCGACGCGCGCGTCGCGCCCGGCGAGGCGTACTACCACGGCGAGCTGAAGGAATTCGTGCTGCCCTACGACGTCGTGCGTCTTGCCGGCGCACCCGATCGCGTGCTCCTGGAGTTCCTCCAGTCGAGCTACGTGGCGGCCGCCACGCTCGCGCGATGGGACCGTGCCGCGCTCGAGCGACCCGGTGACCTGGTAGCGGAATAGCCCGCCGGCGCGCGTGTTAGCTCCACCGCGTTCCACCACCCCGAAAGGAAACTCATGCTTCGCAGCCTCTGTGCCGTCGCCTTCGCCGCCCTGCTGTCTACCGCCGTCGGCGTGAAGGCGCAAACCGCCGGGATGAAGTCCGCCGACGGGACCATGACCGATTCGAAAGGCATGACGCTCTACCAGTTCGACAAGGATGTCGCCGGTAGCGGCAAGAGCGCCTGCAGCGGCGGGTGCGCGGCGCTGTGGCCGCCGTTCACGGCGACGGGTGAGGCCAAGTCGTCCGGGGACTGGTCGGTCGTGACGCGCGACGACGGCGCGAAGCAGTGGGCGTTCAGGGGCAAGCCGGTTTACCTGTGGTCGAGGGATGCCAAGGCCGGCGACAAGACGGGCGACAACTTCAACAACGTCTGGCACGTCGTGAAGGGCTGAACGGCTGCCTGCATCCGGGTGCACGGCAAAATGGCCGCGGGGATCCGCGGCCATTTTTTCGTGTCGCGCGGGCCCTGAACGCCCGCCCAGCGTCGATCAGCCGATGCGCACCGGCACGTAGATCTGCCGCCCGTCACGCTCGACCAGCAGCGCGACCGTCTTGCCCGACTTCTCGACCAGCTGGCGCAGCTCCTCGACCGACTTGATCTTCGCGGTGCCAACCCCGAGGATCACGTCGCCCGGCTGGACCCCGGCCCGCAGGGCGGGACCGGTGGCATTCTCCACCAGCACGCCATCGTGGCCGAGCTCCGCCTTCTCCTGCGCCGTGAGGGGACGCGTCGCAAGCCCCAGCTTGCCGCGACTCTCCGCCGTGTCGGCGGCCTTGGCGACTTTCTCGTCGTCGAGCGTGCCGATGGTGGTGGCGAGCGTGACCGCCTTGCCGTCGCGCCAGACCTCGATTTGCGTCTTCGTACCGGGCGCCATGTTGCCGATGCGGCTGGTCACGTCCGTGCTGTCGTTCACCGCGACATTGTCGATCTTGCGGATCACGTCGCCGCTATGGAACCCCGCCTTGGCGGCCGGTCCGTCCTTCTCGACGGTGCCGACCAGCGCGCCGTTGGAGTCGGTGAGCCCGAAGCTTTGCGCCAGCGACTGGTCGATCGGCTGGATGCCCACGCCGATGCGCCCGTGCTCGACCTTGCCATGGGTGCGCAGCTGGTCGGCGACGCTCGCCGCGACGTCGGCCGGAATCGCGAACGACAGGCCCATGTAACCGCCCGAGCGGCTGTAGATCTGCGAGTTCACGCCCACTACCTGGCCGGCTGAATTGAGCAGCGGTCCGCCCGAATTGCCGGGATTGACGGCCACGTCGGTCTGGATGAAGGGCGTCATCTGGCCGCCCGGGAGCGCGCGATGCACGCCGCTCACCACGCCCGCCGAGACGCTGTTCTCGAACCCGAACGGCGAGCCGATGGCGATCACCCACTCGCCGGGCCGGGCCGCGGGCGGGGCAGAGAGATCGAGCGCCGGCAGGTTGCGGCTGTCGATCTTGATGAGGGCGATGTCGGTGCGCTTGTCCGCGCCGATCACCTTCGCGGTGAACTCGCGACGGTCCGTCAGGCGCACCGTGACTTCGCTGGCACCGTCCACGACATGCGCGTTGGTCACGATGTAGCCGTCGGGGCTCACGATGAATCCGGAGCCCATGCCGCGCGACGGCGTGCTGCGCTGTCCGCCGGGACCCTGCGGCACGCCGAAGCGGCGCAGGAAGTCGCCCATCGGATTGTCCTCGTCGTCGGGGTCGACGGCCGTTGCGCGCACCTTGCCGATCGTGCTGATGTTGACGACCGCGGCGCCGGCCTTGTCGACGAGCGCCGTGAAGTCGGGCAGCCGCGCGGCCGCCGTGGGGGCCACCGGGGGCGCCGTGAACGCGGGCGCGGTGACGGCTGCCTGGGCGGTGGCCACGGCGGGCGCATCGAGGTGCTGGTAGCCGGTGGCGACGACGGCGCCGAAGCCGGCGGCCGCGAGCGCCATCGTGATCTTGGTCAGCTGCATGCTGTTGCTCCTGGGGAGGGAACGGCCTTCTGGCCGGCAGGGGGCACTATGCGGCGGCCGGCTTAACCGATCCTTAAGGCTGAGTCGTCGGGCGGCCCAAAGCCTGCACGAACGCGCCGAGCTCGTCCGGCTCCAGGTCCGACACGGCCCACCAGTTGAAGCCGTCCCGTACCCAGTGCAGCCGGTGGTAGCCGCGGTAGGCCGGTGCCGCCACGACCGGGGCGTCGGCGCGCGCGTCGGCGGGCCACACGAACACGTCGATCGCGTGGTCGCGGCGGCGATAGACCAGCGCGGCCACGCGGCGGCGGTCGACGTAATCGACCCGCGCGCCGGCTAGCGGGAACCCCTGCGCGGCCCGATCGACGACTTCCGGCGAGAAGTCCAGGCGCTGCGCCAGCCACGGCTTGACGACATGCTGGTCGCTGGCCGCGACGTCGATGGCATGCTCCCCGAGCTGCGAGCGGATATGCGCGGCGGTCACCTCTTCGGCGATGCGCTCCTCGGCGCCCGGTGCACCGGCCACCAGCAGCGCGCTGAGCGTGAGAGCGCCGAGCGAGGCGGCCAGCATCGCACCGGTGGCCCACCGCCAGGCGGCGGCGCGCGCGTCTCGCGGCGGCCGGCGCGGCGCTGGACCGGCGATGCCGTCCAGGGCGTAGTGCACGTCGTCGCGCAGGCCGGGGGGTGCGTCGTAGCGAACCGCGCTCCCCGCGATGGTGCGCAACGCGGCGAGCGTCTCCGCACGGGTGCGGCATTGCGCGCACTCACGCAGATGCGCCTCGATGCGCATGGCGTCGACGGATTCGCCCTCCCCGTCGGCGTAAGCGCCCAGCGCCTTCGAGGTCGGATGCGGTGACGCGGGCGCGGGATGCTCGGTCCCGGTCATGGGTTCGGTCCGGTCAGCTCGAGCGCCAGCAGCGCGCGTCCGCGGGCCAGGCGCGACATCACCGTGCCGATCGGAACGGCTAGCACCGTGGCGATCTCGCGATACGACAGCTCCTCGAGCTCGCGCAGCACGAGCGCCTCGCGAAAGCGCAGCGGCACCGCCTCGAGCGCGCGGTGCACGCGCGCCGGGTCCTGCGCGCGCGAGAGCACCTCGGCGGGGTCGAGGAGATCGGCGCGCCCGGTGTCGTCGGACAGGTCGTCGTCCTGCAGCGCCGCGGCGGCGTTGAAGCCGCGCCGGGCGCGCAGCCAGGTGTAGCCCGAGTTGCGCACGATCGCGAGCAGCCACGGTCGCGCCTCGATGCCGCGAAAGCCGTGGAAGGCGCGAAACGCGCGCAGGAAGGCTTCCTGCACCACGTCGCGCGCGTCGTGATCATTGCGCGTAAGCCACCGGGCAAGGTTGTAGGCGGCAGGAAGATGTGGCAGCACGAGCGCCTCGAACCGCGCGCGATCGCCCGTCCGCGTACCTTCTCCGTCCATGGGATGAATGCAATACCGGTGTCGGGCCGGATTTATTCCGCCGGCGTCAAGGGGCCGGCGCCCGGGAATAAGCCAGGCGCGCGCCGAGTATTGCATGGGGCACGTCTTTCACCCTGCCAGGAGAAGCGCATGTCGAACGCAGTGGATCGCCGGGAATTCCGGACGCTGGCCGGCTTGGGCGGCGTCGTGTTCGCCTCGGGTCTTGCCGGTTGCGCGACCGGCGGCGTACGTCGCGCAACCGAACATTTCCGGGCGGGTCGCCGTGGTGCGCGTCACGCCGTCGAAGGCGGGCACGTTCCCGTTCCTCTGCGACGTGTTCTGCGGCGACAAGCACGAGAGCATGAACGGGGACGCTCGTCGTCACGTAGCGGGGAGCGGATCGGCGTCGAGCACCGTCCCGCGCGCCTGCACGCCGGGCCCGCCCCCGGCGCGCAACTGCCGTGAACTAGCAGTCGACCGGCTTGAACTCCACGCGCCGGTCGAGCGCGTCGCGCTTGTCGTCGGTGCCAAGGCCGCTGATGTTCTCCTTCCATCCCTTGCCGACGGCCTTGGTCTTGGGGCTGAGCCCCGGCGCATCCTTGACGAGCAGCGTGCGCACGTATTGCGCCCGCGCCAGCGAAAGCCGGTCGTTGATCGGCTCCGAGCCCGTGCGGCTGGTGTGCCCGGACACCTCGAGGCAGGTGCGGTTGCCGGCGGTCTTGCTCGCCACCGTCTTGAGCCAGGTGCCGTAGGGCGCCGTCACCTGACGATCCGCAAAGAAGACCGTGGTGGCGGGCTGGAACAGCAGCTTGAGTCCGAGCCGCTTCTGCGCGAGGCCGAACTCCACGATGTGCGAGAACGCGTCGTTGGCATCCGCGCGCCGGCCGAGCTTCGTGCTGGCGACGTAGATTCCGCTATACACGCGCAACTGGTCGCCAGCGGCCGTTTGCTGCACCCCCTTGAGGATGTCGAGCGACTGCTCGTAGTGGCCGGCGTCGTAGGCCTTGAACGCCTCGTCGATCTGCGCCGCCGCGTAGATGCGGTCGAGGTACGCCGGCTTGATCGGGTCCCCGGCGACCGGGCCCTGGCAGGACGTGACGTAGCCCTGCGTGGCCGGATCCGGTGACCAGGCCGGCATGTCGAGGAACACCTGCAGCGGCGTGGGGTCGACGCCGTCCTTGGCCGCCCGCGCGAACCCCTTCGACACGATCGTCCCCGAGCGCAGGTCGAGCAGCGCGAGGCACACGCGGTACCAGTCCCGCTCACCGGCGTTGCGCCCGTCCTTGTCGACGGCGGTGAACGTGCCGATGAAGAGCAGCGGCGCCCGCACCAGGTTCGCGGAGGTGAACGGCTGCAGGTCGTATTGCGGAAAGCGGGTCTTCACGAGCTGGGACACCCGCGCTTCCATCGTCTGCGTCGCGACCGACTGCATGCCCGAGTTGCCGTCGACCAGTGGATCGATGACGAGCGTGTACGACGAGCGCGCGCCGGCGAACTTGGCGACGTTGGGGCTTCCGAAGAGGTTGTTGGCGGCGAACTGCACCGCCTCGTCGAACGGCATGATCGGCGGCGGCGGCGCGGCAGGCGCCGGCACGGCCGGGACGGGATTCGGACTTGCCGCCGGCGCCGCCTGGGCGGGGCTGCCCGCGGCGAGCGTCGTGGGCGGCGCCTTGGCGGCCTGGCCATCCGGGGCCGGGGGCGGCGCCGCGCACGACGCGAGGATGCCGAGCGCGAGGGGGGCGACGATTGCGGTCGCGACGCGGGGCCAAACGAGCTTGAGTTCCATCATCTGCACTCCCTTTCGATCAACGAGCGTTCCGCTCGACTGAGGGTCTCGCCGAGCTCGGCCCGTGTGCGCAACGTTCCGCACTGTTCGGCCCGCCTGGCGGCCGGCACGTCCGACGGGCTGTCGGACGCACCGTGTCTCGAAGCCTCCACCGGGCTGCGGGTGGTGGGGGCAGCGTTCTGGATGCGCACGGTGGGCACCGTGCGGCGCGGCTCCGCATCCCGCTTGTGCGCGGGAGCGGCGGTGCCGGCGCCCACGCGCCCGTTGTCGGTGCCTGCGGTCGTCGCGCCGGTTCCCGCGCCGGAGTCACCGGCGTTGGTCCGGGGCGGTGCCGTGCGGCGATCGGTTTCCGGCACCGACGACGGTCGGCTGTCGGCACTGACCGGGGTCGGCGCGCCCGGCGTGCGCACTTCCGCTCCGGTGGATGCCGGCCGACTGGCCTCCGGTGCGGGTGCGGCGGCGGTCGGCGCGGGGCTCGATGCAGGCGTCGTCACCGGCCTTGACGCGGAGCTCGAGGCGGGCATCGACGCGGAGGTCGATGTCGCGGACGATGCTGCGGGGATGGCCGTAACCCGGCCCGCGCCTGGTCCGGCCGGAGTGCTCTCTTGCGAGCCGGCGCGCGCGGGCGGGGCGTCGCCGCCATCGGATAGCGCGGCGTAAACGAGATAGACGAGCGCGGCGGCCGCGAGCAGTCCGCCTCCCGCCATTGCCGCCGTGCGGGTGGCGCCGGAGCTCGGGCGGGTCGTTGCGCGAAGATCCGGCGAGCGCGGCGCGACGATCGTGCGGTCGTCCACTTCCGACGGCGCTGCGGTGGCCGGGGCAGCGGCGGCGCGATGTGCGAAGCGCACGGTCGTCGCCGACGCGTCGATGGTCGCAAGGCCGGGCGCCTCGGCGGGCGAGGCCGCCTGAGCGGGGGCGGGCGCCTCGGCCCAGGGGTCGGGCAGGGCCGGAGGAGCCGACGCGATGAATGGATCCGCTGCGGCCGGCAGTACCGGCGGGCTCGATCGATTCGCCGGCAGCGACGGCGGCGGCGGAGCCGACGCATCCCATGGAGTCGACGAAGCGGGCGGAGCCGACGAAGCCGGCGAGTCCCAGGGAGCCGCGGGCGTCGAGGGCGTCGGGGGCGTCGGGGGCGTCGGGGGCGGCGAGTAAATCGGCGCGGGAATTTGCGCCGGCAGGTTCGGCGGCATCGATGGCGCCACGCTCGACGGCGCCACGCTCGACGGCGCCGATGCGCGCACCGGGTCTGGCGCAGCGTGGGCCGCCGGCCACGGCCCCGGCGTTGCGTGCGCGTCGCGCCGGGTCGTCGCTCCCGGGGATGCCGCGTGCGCGACGCCGTCGAACCCCGTGATGCCGAGCGCGCGCCCGAACTCGGCGATGGACTGGATACGGTCGTCGGGTCGCACGGCGAGGCCGCGATCGATCGCCTCCAGGAACGCGACGCTGAACCCCTTCAGATTGCGGGTTGCGAGCGGCTCGAGCGGGTCCTTGTAGATGCGCGCGACCGACGGAGGCGGCGGCTTGTGCACGATCGCCGCGTACAGCACGGCGGCGAGCGCGTAGATGTCCGTCCACGGACCCTGCTTGAGCTGGGGGTCCTCCGCGTATTGCTCGAGCGGCGCGTAGCTGGGCTTGAGGATCGCCGTGAACGCTTGCGTCATGTCGCCGACGGTGCGTCGCGCCGCGCCGAAATCCAGCAGGATGGGCGCATCGTTCGCGACCAGCAGGATGTTGTCGGGCGAGATGTCGCGGTGGTAGACGCGCTGGGCGTGCAGCATGCTGAGCGCGTCGAGGATGGGGACCAGCAGCCGCTTGAGCCACGCCTCGTCGACCTGCGCCGGGTGCTCCTTCAGGATCTGCTTCAGCGTGCGGCCCTGGTAGAACGGCATGGCCAGGTACGCCGTCCCGTTGCTTTCCCAGAATCGAAACACCTTGACCAGCGCGGGGTGATCGAACTGCGCGAGCAGGCGCGCTTCGTTGATAAAGCTGCGCATCCCTGCCTCGAAGGGCGCCTGGTGCTGCTCGGAATGCGCGACCACGGTGAGGTCGCCGCGGCGTCCGGCCAGCGCGCGGGGAATGTATTCCTTGAGCGCGACGGTGCGGTGCAGCGTGTGGTCGAAGGCGAGGTAGACGAGGCTGAAGCCCCCTTCGCCGATCACTTTCGCGATCTCGAACTCGTGCACGTGCGCGCCCGCCGGCAGCGCATTGCCGGAGAGCTCCGACGTTCCAGTTACCGTGCCGCTGGTTGCCGGACTCGTCACATCCACCACGATGATTCCCGATCGCCCGATGAGCGGGCACTGCCACGGCGGCGGGCACCCCAGTCCGGTACATTGCCCATCGCGATGGCGGCTGGCAAGCGGAATACTCGTCGGCTAGGGGAAGCGGACGCTCACCCGCAGGCCGCCGCCGGGGAACGCCGCGCCGAGGACGATCGAGGCCGCGTGCGCGTCGGCGATGCGGCGCACGATCGACAGTCCGAGGCCGCTGCCCGGCTCGGCCGCCTTTTCGCCGCGGTAGAACCGGTCGAAGACGCGCTCCCGCTCGTCGGGCGCGATGCCCGGTCCGGTATCGCTCACGGTCAGCGTCGCCCCCTCGAATCGTCCCTCGGGGGCACCATCGACGGTGACGTCGACGCGCCCTCCGCGCGGCGTGTAGCGCAGGGCGTTGTCGATGAGGTTCGACAGGAGGATCGCGAGGCTCGCGGGATCGCCCCGCACCTTCGCGGGCGCGGCGTGGGCGAGGCCGAGGTCGACCCCCTTGTCGGCCGCCAGCGGCGCGCGCGCCACGATCTCGCCTTTCGCGAGCTCGACTAAGTCGCAGTCGACCGCGCCGCTTTCGAGCGCCTCGGGCTCGATGCGGGCCAGCGTGAGGAGCTGGTCGACCAGGTGTGAGGCGCGGCGCACGCCTTCGTCGAGGTCCGCGTACGCCGCCTCGCGGGCGGGCTCATCGACGGCGCGGCGCGCAAGATCGAGCTGCAGCTTGAGCGCGGCGAGCGGGGTGCGCAGCTCGTGCGCGGCGTCCGCCGTGAAGCGGCGCTGCGCGCCGAGCGCGGCGTCGAGACGCGCCAGCAGCGCATTGAGGTTCCCGGCCAGCGGCTGGAGCTCCCGCGGCAGGCCGCGCTCGGCGAGCGGCGCCATCGCGTCGGGGCGTCGCTTGGCCACCGCCTGCGACATCGTGCGCAAGGGCTTCAGGCCGCGCCCCACACCGACCCATATCAACAGCCCGATCAACGGGACGAACGCCAGGAACGGCACCAGCGTGCGCAGCGCCGTGCGGGTGGCGAGGGCGTCGCGCTCCTCCTGCGACTGCGCGACCTGAAGCGCGTGCGTGCCCTGAACCAGCGTGTAGACGCGCCAGTCGCGGCCGTCGCGATGCACGGTGGAATAGCCTTCGGTGGCGGGCACCGGCAGCCCCATGCCCGGCTGCGACCAGTAGACCAGCACGCCGCTGCGGTCCCAGATCTGCGTGACGAGCTCGGTGACGCCGGCCGGATGCGGCGCGTCGCGCGCCGCGAAATCGGGCTGGCGGCCGCGCACCAGGTCGTCGATGCGGGTGGAATACGCGAGCTGGCGCAGCTGCAGGTCGAGCAGCTCGCCCGCCTCGTTGCGCGCTGCGAAATAGGTGGCGACGCTCACGACCATGCCGATGGCGAGCAGTCCGGCGAGTAGCCACGCGAGCAGCGTGCGGCGGATCGAGCTCATCGACGCGCGCGCAGCGGCACGTCCGGCGGCGGCGAGCGTGCCGGCGCGGTCATGCGAGTGCGTACCCCACGCCCCGCAACGTGCGGATGGCGTCGGCGCCGAGCTTCTTGCGCAGGTTGTGGACGTGCACCTCGATGGTGTTGCTCTCGACCTCGTCGCCCCATTGATACAGGCGCTCCTCGAGCTGCGCGCGGGAGAGCGCGGCGCCCGGCCGCTCGAGCAGCGCGGCGAGCAGCGCGAACTCGCGGGCCGACAGGTCCACCGGGCGGCCCGCCTGCGTCGCTTGGTGCAAGACGGGGTCCAGGGTGAGCTCGCCGTGACGCAGCAGGTTGGCTTCGCGCGCGATGTCGCGGCGCAACAACGCACGCATCCGCGCGCTCAGCTCATCGAGGCTGAACGGCTTGCTCAGGTAATCGTCCGCACCGGCGTCGAGCACCGCTACACGATCGGCGACCGCGTCGCGTGCCGTCACCACGAGCACCCGCACGCGGTTACCGGACCGGCGGATGTCCTTGAGGAGCTCGACCCCGCTGCGGCGCGGCAACCCGAGGTCAAGCAGGACCAGGCCATAGGCGTCGTTGCCACCGGCGAGCGCACTGCGCCCGGCGTCGCCGTCCCTGACCCAGTCGACCGCATAGCCGTCCTGGCCGAGTGCCTGGTGCAGGGTCTTGCCGATCATTGGGTCGTCTTCGATCAGGAGGATGCGCATGGGGACAACCGGAATGGCGCTGAGGGTCGGCGCATCGGCCAAGTCCTACAGCGGAAGCGGCAATTGTCCTACAGGAACGAAGGCCGCCATCCAGTAACATCTCGCCACGTAAGGTTTGGTCCTAAGCATATGCCGGATTTCCAATCCGCGTGGCGACCTAGCCCAACCATTCAACCCTCGGAGAGAACATGAAGATCGCCTCAGCAATCGTTTGCGCCGCGTTCGTGATGGCCGCCGGCAGCGCCGCCGCCATGGACGACAAGAAGGACGGAATGATGAAGGACGGCATGATGAAGGACGGGATGAAGCCCATGACCATGCAGGAATGCAAGGATCACATGGCGATGAAGAAGGACGGCATGAAGAAGGACGACATGATGATGAAGAAGGACACCATGTGCGCCGACATGATGAAGAACGGCGACACGTCGATGAAGAAGTAAGGCGGCGCCTTCTGCAAGCGAGTATTCGCAGCGCTGCCCGCAATCCGCGGCGCTGCGAGACAGCGTTTCCGAACGGCCCGATCGCATCCGATCGGGCTGTTTCGTTCAGGGTCGGGCGCGCGATGCGCAAGCCGATGCGCGACGAACGTCGCTGTTGCTACAACGTCGCGGTCGCTACAACGCGTTCCGGTAGCGCTTACCGCTGCGCGTCTCGAATTCGCACCGCCGCAGTCGCAGCTAGCAGCGAACCGCGGTGATTCGGGTCGATGTTCAAGCCCGGCATGGGATTTGCAAGCGTCGTGTCGGCGTCACGACTTCCGTCGGCGAGCAGCGTTTCATTCTTTCCGTACTGAAGGACGTTTTGCTGCATCCAACTCTACATCCCCGGCGTACACCCTAGAGTCGACCAGGCGCTTTGGCGATTGCCATTTTGGCGATTGCCTTGCGCCGGCCACTTTCCCGCGATCGCCGGATTCGTTTACCCAGGAGGAAATTTGAAAGCCTGTCCGAAGCTACCCAAGACCCTGCACGTTGCCGTTGCAGCGCTGTTTGCCACCTGCGCCACGCTGAGCGGCTTCGCCGGCGCATCGAGTCACCGCGAGGCGCCGTTTATCGCCACGCAGCCCGCGGTGGACGGCACCGACTTCTACATGTTCAACAGCTACGAAGCTGGCCGCGCCGGGTACGTCACGCTGATCGCGAACTACCTACCCCTGCAGGACCCGTACGGCGGCCCGAACTACTTCAAGCTCGACCCGAACGCGGTCTACCAGATCCATATCACGAACGACGGCGGCGCGGCCGAGAACCTCACGTTCAGCTTCAAGGTCCAGAACACCCTCGACGACAACAAGCTGACGGTCGGCGGCAAGGCGATCTCGATTCCGCTGGTGCAAAACGGCAGCGGTGACGTCGACGTCCCGAACGACACGGCGCTCAATACCCACGAGAAGTACACGCTTGACGTGATCCGCGGCAACCGGCGTACCGGCTCGAGCACGCCGGTGACCAATCTGTCCGGCGGCACGAGCTTCGACAAGCCGGTCGACAACATCGGCCAGAAGACCATCAGCAACTACATCGCCTACGCCAACAAGCACATCTACGACATCGCGATCCCGGGGTGCACCGGCAACGGTCGGGTGTTCGTCGGCCAGCGCAAAGACCCGTTCGTGTTCAATTCCGGCGAGACGTTCGACTTGGTCAACATCAAGTATCCGGTGACCGAGCTCAACCCGCTCGCCGAATCCGCCACGGTGGACAACTTGGCCGACAAGAACGTCACCTCGTTCATCCTCGAGCTGCCGGTCGCCTGCCTGACCGAAGGCAAGGGCACGATCATCGGCGGCTGGACCACCGCGAGCGTGCCGGCTTCGCGCACCCTGACTTCGACACCGGCAGCGGGTCTGGAAGCGTCCGCTCAATCGGGCGGCCTCGTGCAGGTGTCGCGACTCGGCGCCCCGCTGGTCAATGAAGTCGTGATCGGTCTGAAGGACAAGAACAAGTTCAACGCCAGCGAGCCGAAGGACGACGCGCAATTCGCCGACTACGTCACCAATCCGACGTTGCCGGCGCTCCTCGAGATCCTGTTCGGCAGCGCCGGCGTGAAGGCGCCGACCAACTTCCCGCGCACCGACCTGGTCGCCGCATTCCTGACCGGCGTGCAGGGCGTCAACAAGCCGGCCAACGTCACGGCGTCGGAGATGCTGCGGCTCAACACCGCCGTCCCCGCGACGCCGCTGGCCTCGCAGAAGCGTCTTGCCGTGCTCGACGGTGACAATGCCGGCTTCCCGAACGGACGCCGTCCGGTCGACGACGTGATCGACATCGAGCTGCGCGTGGCGATGGGGGTGCTGTGCACGGTTGCCGGGGTGAACACGGCGGTCGGGTGCGTGCCTGCCAATGCTCCTGCGGGAACGCTGCATTACACCGACGGCGCCTATATCTCGCCGTCGTTCTTCGCGGCCGAGTTTCCGTACCTGCGCGCACCGTTGAAGGGCTCGCCTAACGACGACAACGCGGTCAAGCTGCAAGCGACCAAGCGATAAGCTTTCGCGACGTCGTGGCACGGTTTCCGGCGCGCTGCCGGGGACCGTGCCATTTTCATGGGGCGAAGATGACACGCTGGCTGGTACTGTTGCTGGTGCTTGGCTCGCCCTGCGTGGCGCTGTGCACGCCGTACGTCCCCGCCTCCGATGACGTGGTGCTCGAGCGGCTTCCGGAGCGCACCGATCCGTCGTTGAAGCGCCTGAGAACCGCGCGACTGCAGCTTGCCGCCGAGCCGCGCAATCTCGCGCTCGCCACGAGCCTCGCGCGCCGGGCGATCGAAGCGTCCCGCGAGAATGGCGATCCGCGCTACCTGGGCCAGGCGCAGGCGGCGCTGGCGCCGTGGTGGAAAGATACGAATCCGCCGCCCGGCGCGCGCGTGCTGCGCGCCACGATCCGGCAAAGCCAGCACGACTTCGACGGCGCGCTCGCCGACCTCGACGCGCTGCTGCGCGAACGGCCGACGGACGGCCAGGCGCTCCTGACTCGCGCCACCATCTACACCGTTCGGGGGCGCTACCAGGAGGCGTTGCGCGATTGCCGGGCGCTCATCGGACGGACGACTCCGCTCGTGGTCGGGACGTGCATGGCCGGTCCTTCGAGCCTCGGCGGCGATGCGGATGGCGCCTACCGGTCGTTGAGCGCGCTGCTGGCGCGGCCGGGCGAGGACCCTGGCGTGCGCGAATGGGCGCTCACGCTCGCCGGCGAGATCGCCGCGCGCGCCGGCGACGCCGCCGAGGCGGAAGGCCATTTCCGCGCCGCACTTGCACTCGACGGCCGAGATGCCTATCTCAAGGGCGCGTACGCAGACTTTCTCCTTGACGCCGGACGTCCGCTCGAGGCGCTCACGCTGGTAAAGGACGACACCCGCAACGATGCGCTGCTCCTGCGCGTGGCGCTGGCCGAGCGCGGCCTCGCCGATCGCGCCGGCGACTTTGCTGCGCACCGCGGCGACCTGGCTGCCCGCTTCGACGCCGCCCGCCAGCGCGGCGACAGCCTGCACCGGCGCGAGGAGGCACGGTTCCGGTTGGCGCTGCTCAACGACGCGCCGGGCGCGCTCGCACTGGCCAAGCTCAACTGGCAGGTGCAGCGAGAGCCGGCCGATCTGCGCGTGCTGGTGGACGCCGCGAATGCCGCGGGCGACAAGGCGACGCTGGCCGCAGTGGCGGATTGGGAGCGCAGCGTCCGCGCCGAAGGCGCGCGGGCGTCGGCGGGGCGTACATGACGCGCCGCGTTGCACCGGTGCGGATCGTGGCCATCGCCGCGCTGCTCCTGGCGACGATCCTGCCGGCGCAGGCGCACAAGCCCAGCGACGCGTACCTGACGCTCGCGCGTGACGGGACCGCGCTGCATGGCCAGTGGGACGTCGCGCTGCGCGATCTCGACAACGTGCTCGGGCTCGACGGCAATGGCGACGGCGAGATCACGTGGGGCGAGCTCCGCGCGCGCCAGACGGACATCGACGCGTATGCGCTCGCGCACCTGCGCGTCACCTCCGCCGGCCAGCCGTGCCCGCTCAAGGTCGATGCGCACCTCGTCGACGCGCATACGGACGGGACGTATGCGGTGATGAAGCTGTCGGGAACGTGCGAAGCGGCGGGCCCCACGCTCGCGGTCGACTACACGCTGTTCGCCGACGTCGATCCGCAACATCGCGGGCTGCTCAACCTCGTCGAAGGCGGCGCCAGCCGCAGCCACGTGTTCGGCACCGACGCGCCGCACCAGGTCGTGGGCGGGGGGAGCGGGAGCGCGCTCGGGCAATTCCTGACCTACGTGCACGAGGGCATCTGGCACATCTGGCTGGGCTTCGACCACATCCTGTTCCTGATTTCGCTGCTGCTCCCCGCGGTGCTGGTACGCCGCAGCGGCACGTGGCAGGCGGCCACGTCGTTTCGCGGGTCGTTCGTCGAGGTAGCGAAGGTGGTGACGGCCTTCACCGCCGCGCATTCGATCACGCTGACGCTGGCGGCGCTCGGCCTTGTGGCGCTTCCGTCGCGCTGGGTGGAATCGGCGATCGCCCTGTCGGTGGTGCTGGCCGCGCTCAACAACCTGGTGCCGGTGGTCGCGAACGGCCGCTGGATCGCGGCGTTCGCGTTCGGTCTCCTGCACGGGTTCGGATTCGCGGGCGCGCTCCAGGACCTCGGCCTGCCCACGCAGGGGCTGGCGCTCTCGCTGGCGGGCTTCAACATCGGCGTCGAGCTCGGCCAGCTGGCGATCGTGGCTGCGTTCCTGCCGCTCGCGTTCCGGTTGCGCGCGACCTCCGCCTATCGCCGCGTGATCCTCATGGGCGGATCCGCCGTCATTGCGGCGGTCGCGGCGGTGTGGCTGGCCGAGCGGGCTTTCGACGTGCCGCTGTTCGCTGCGCTGGCGGTCGCGCGCTAATCGCCCGAGCCGCTCACGCGCCAAGCCCGCAACGCGTGGCCCGCGCGGCCGGCCCGTGCTAGCTTGTCGCCGCCGGCCAGCGGCGCTGCGGAGGCATGCATGGAGCGGATTACGATGTCGGTCGACGAATCGCTCGCCCAGGAGTTCGATCGCCTGATCGCCGAGCGCGGGTACGCGAGCCGGTCGGAAGCGATGCGCGACCTGCTGCGGCGCGAGGTGGAGGCGCAGCGCGCCAGCCGCGATCCGCGCGTATTCTGCGTCGCGAGCCTCTCGTATGTCTACAACCATCACGAGCGCAACCTGGCGGAGCGGCTCGTCGAGTCGCAACACGCCCATCACGATCTGGTAGTTGCGTCGATGCATGTGCATCTCGACCACGACCATTGCCTCGAGAGCGTTGTGCTGAAGGGGCCCGCGCAGGCCGTGCGCGCCTTGTCCGACCACACGCGCGCCGAGCGCGGTGTGCGGCACGCTGCGCTGAACCTCGTCACGGTGGATTCCGGGGATGTCCACGGCGATCCGCGCCGGTATCACCACCACCACGGCCATCTGCATCTGATCCCCAGGAGCTGAGGTCTTTCCGTCCTCAGGCTCGTTGGATGCCGAGACGCTTGCAACCAGTAGGAACAACGCGCACTATGTTCCTACCGACCGTTGCGCGCGCCGATTCCGACAATGATCGACCTCCCTTCCAGCTATGCGTCGCTGTGCGGGCTTGCGCTGCTGTTCGGTGCCCAGCATGGTTTCGACGCCGACCACCTCGCCGCCGTCGATGCGCTGGCGCGGGCCAACGGCGCGCAGCGAACGCGCCTCGCAAGTGCTGCCGGCGCGTTCTTCGCACTGGGCCATGGCGCGATCGTGGTGGCCCTCGCGGTGCTGGCGGCCCTCGCGGCGCAACGAGCGCCGATTCCGGCGTGGCTTGGCGCCACCGGAATCGCGTTCTCGGGTGCGGTGCTTCTCTACCTGGCCGCGCTCAACCTCGACAGCCTCTGGCGCGCCCGGCGCGGGGCGCCGGCGCGCGTCGCCGCCCTGCCGTGGACCCGACTGCCGGGGAGACTGAGCGGCATCCGCCGCCCGCTCGGCATCGCCGCGGTCGGCGCCGTGTTCGCCGTATCGTTCGACACGATCTCGCAGACGGCCCTGTTGGCCGCGGCCGGCGTCCGGTCGGACGGGACGTACGGCGCCGCCGGGCTGGCACTTTGCTTCGTTGCCGGCATGCTGGTTGTCGACGGCGCCAGCGGCTGGTGGTTGGGCCGCACGTCCGGTCGCCCCGGACGCGCCTCCGCCCGCGCAGGGCGCGCGGTCACCCTTACCGTGGCCTGCGCAAGCCTCGTGCTCGGCAGCCTTGCCATCGCTCGGCTGCTGGCACCCGCGCTCGACGCCTGGCTTGACCGGCAGACGGTCGTGCTCAGCGTGTGCCTCTGCGCTGCCGTCGCGTGCGCGTTCCTGACGGGCGTTATGACCGCTTCGCATCAGCGCGCGCCCGGCGCTGGAGACTGACGGTGTGCGTCGCCGTGGTGCATCCACATTATCGTCGATGCGTATGCATAACGATGATGAAATGCCTACGGTCTTGGCCAGGGTCGGTCGGCTCGCGCGATGACCGAGCCGCCCACGCGCCCTGAGAATGCGCGCGCAACCAGGCACGACCTTGATCTTCCGGCGCGGCGCAGCATTCGCTGCGGCGATGCTCGTGGCCAGCACGCTCGCCGCCCAATCCACCGAGCGGCTCGACGACGTCGAGGTGGTCGGGCACTACGGCAATCGCGTCGGCACCACCGACGCGGCGAGCGCGGGATTCATCACGCCCCAGCTCATCGACGACCGGCCCCTGCTGCGCCCGGGTGAGGTGCTGGAGTACATCCCGGGCATGATCGTCACGCAGCACAGCGGCGCCGGCAAGGCGAACCAATACTTCCTGCGCGGCTTCAACCTGGACCACGGCACGGACTTCGCCACTTCTCTCGCGGGCATGCCGGTGAACATGCGCACGCACGCGCACGGCCAGGGCTATACGGATCTCAACTTCATGATTCCCGAGCTGGTCTCGCGAATCGACTACTTCAAGGGTCCGTACTATGCGTCGCAGGGCGACTTCGCGACCGCCGGCGCCGCCAACATCCGCTACGCGGATCGCCGCCGCGACACGCTGCTCGAGGCGACCGGCGGCTCGGAGAAATACGGCCGCGCGCTGATCGTCGGCGGCGCCGACGCGGGCCCCGGCCAGTTCGTGTACGGCCTCGAGGCGTTCCACGACGACGGTCCGTGGGACGTCAGGCAGGACTATCGAAAGTACAACGCGATCGGCCGCTACACATTGCCGCTCGGCGAGGGCCAGCTCAGCGTCACCGGCATGGGTTACGACGGCCGCTGGACGGCGACCGACCAGATCCCCCGGCGCGCCGTTAACGAAGGGCTGATCTCCCGCTTCGGCTCGCTCAACAACAGCGACGGTGGCCAGAGCCATCGCTATTCGCTGTCGCTCGACTACACCAACAAGCTCGCCGGTGGGCAGCTCACCACCACCGCGTACGGCATCCGCTACGACCTCGATCTGTACTCGGACTTCACCTACTACCTGAACCACCCGGACGTCGGCGACCAGTTCAACCAGTCGGAGAACCGGCGCATCTACGGCTGGAACGGCAGCTGGACCCGCCTCGACGAGTTGTGGGGCAAGCGGATGCAGAACACGATCGGCTGGGACCTGCGCCAGGATCGCCTCGGCCCGGTCGCGCTTTACGAGACGGTGGGGCGGCAGCGCACGGCGACCACGCGGGAGGATCGCGTGCGCGAGACGAGCTACGCGCTGTACCTGGAGAACCAGATCCAGTGGACCGAAGGGTTCCGCACGCTGGCCGGCCTGCGCGGCGATCGCTACCACTTCGACGTCGACAGCAATCTCGCCGAGAACTCGGGCCAGCGGCGCGCGGGCCTCGGGTCGCCGAAGTTCTCCGCGATTTTCGGTCCATGGAGCAAGACCGAATACTTCGTCAACCTCGGCGAGGGCTTCCACAGCAACGACGCGCGGGGCACGTCCGCCACCGTCGATCCTCGCACCGGCGACGCGCTCGATCCGGTCTCGCCGCTGGTGCGCGCCAAGGGCGCCGAGGTCGGGCTGCGCACCGAGGCGGTCGCGAACCTGCAATCGTCGCTGTCGCTGTGGTATCTGCATCTCGATTCGGAGCTGGTGTTCGTGGGCGACGAAGGCACGACCGAGGCGAGCCGTCCCTCGCGGCGCGTCGGCGTCGAGTGGTCGAACCGCTACGCGCCGATGCGCTGGCTGCTCGTCGACCTGGACCTCGCGTGGACGAAGGCGCGTTTCACCGATTACGACCCAGTCGGCAGCCACGTTCCCGATTCGCTGCAGGCCACGGCGGCCGGCGGCGTGACGGTGCGCGACCTCGGGCCGTGGACGCTGAGCGTGTTCGGACGGTACTTCGGGCCCCGCAACCTGATCGAGGACGGCTCGCTGAAGTCGAGCTCGACCACGCTGTTCAACGGGCAGGCGACGTATGCCGTGAGCCGGCAGCTTCAACTGCGCTTCGACGTGTTCAATATCTTCGACAAGAAAGGCGACGACATCACGTACTTCTACAGGTCGCGCCTGCCTGGCGAGCCCGCCGCGGGCGTGGACGACTTGCACTTCCACCCAGTGGAGAGCCGCTCGTTTCGCCTCGGCGTGGTCTACCGGATGTGACCGGCGGCGTCACGCGTGCGAAGGCGTTGCCGATGCGCGACCGACGTCCGCGCGCGTCGCAAGCCAGGCGCGGAACGCTGCCACGTCGAAGGGCTTGACCAGATAGTGGTCGAACCCGGCCGCCAGCGCGCGGTCGCGATCGTCGCCGCCGCCGTACCCGCTGAGCGCGACCAGCGCCGCGGCCGCGCCGCCGGGCACTGCGCTCAGCCGGCGGGCGAGCTCCATTCCGTCGAAGCCCGGCATGCCGATGTCGACCAGCGCGACGTCGGGAAGCTCGTCCACGATGCGCGCGAACCCGGTGGGTCCGTCGTCCGCCGCCTCGACGCGATGCCCGTCCTGCTCCAGGAGAATGCACAAGGACTCCCGCGTGTCTGCGTGATCCTCGACGACGACGATCCGCAGCGATGGCGGCGCCGGTCGAGCGGCGGGGGCGGGCTCGTCGGCGACGTGTCCGCTGCTGCGCGGCAGGCGCACCGTGAACCGCGCGCCGGCGCCCTCGCCCTCGCTCGTTGCCGTGACGGTTCCCCCGTGCAGCTCGACCAGGCGCCGCACGACGGGCAGGCCGAGACCCAGTCCGCCCGGCGCGCGCTCGAGGGTCTGCTCGCCCTGCACGAACAGCTCGAACACGTGCGGCATGAGGCCGGGCGCGATGCCGGCGCCGTTGTCCGCCACTTCGAGCACCGCGGCGTCACCTTCCACCCCGACCCGGACGGTGACGTGCCCGCCCGCGGGCGTGTATTTGCACGCGTTCTCGACGAGATTCGTGCTGATCTGCTCGAGCCGCGTCTCGTCCCCCAGCACGGGCGCGTGCTCGACGCGCATGTCGAGGGTCAGCTTCCCGAAGCGTCCCGCGTCCTTCAACGCTTCCACCGCGTGGACGACGATCACGGCGAGATCGACCACGTGCTTCGACAGCACGACTTTGCCGCTGGTGATGCGGGCGACATCCAGGAGGTCGTTCACGATCTGCGTGAGGTGCTGCGTCTGGCGCCGGATCATCGCGCGCCCGCGGGTGGCGGTGTCGCTGTCGGGCGCCACGCGGTCCAGCAACTCGGACGCGTTCGAGATCGCGCTGAGCGGACTGCGCAATTCGTGACCGAGCATCGCGAGAAACTGGTCCTTGGCGAGGTTGGCATGCTCGGCGTCGGCGCGCGCCTTCGCTTCGCGCGCGAGCGCCGCGTCGGCGGCGTCTTGCCGCTCGCGCAGGCGCGCGCCCGAATTCAGCAGCGCGCTGCGCACCGTCTCGATCTCGGCGATCCTGGCCCACGCCGGGTCGCGCGGACGCGCCGCGGGATCGGGATCGGCGAGCGAGCGCGCGGTCGCGGCGAGCGACGTGACCGCAAGCGCGATGCGGCGCCCGAACACGAACGCGAGCAGCAAGGCGAGGAGCATCGCCGTGGCGACCCCGCCCGCCGTGAGCAGCGTCGATCCGAGCAGCGCCTGCTCCATGTCGGCCGACGGCACGCCGGTGCCGAGCGTCCATCCGGATTGCGGCGAGCGGCTGAACACGGAGTACAACGACTGGCCTTCGAGACCGGTCGTGACGAAGGCGGCTTCCGGCTCGCTGCGCGGGCGATCGAGGAAGGCGCGGGAGGTCATCTTGCCCACCCAGCGGTCGTCGTTCAGCGTGCGCGCGATGATCGCGCCGTTGCGGTCGCTGAGCGTCAGCGTCGCCTGGTCGGCAATCGGATAGCGGCGCAGGAGCGCGAGCCACGCGGCATGCTCGATGCCGGCGTAGAACACGGCCGCCACGGTGCCGTCGTGCAGCACCGGGACGGCGACGAACGTGAGCCAGCGCCGCCCGCCATCGGTGGCGAGCAGGTCCGACATCACCGGCGCGCGCGAGGCTATCACGGCGGCGATGGTCTTTGCGTCGGGGGCCGCCTCGACGTCGAAGTCTGGATGACGAACGTGCAGCAGGGTGCGACCGTCCGGGGCGACGGCGCCGACGGTGGCCCAGCCCGTCTCGGTCCGCAGCGCGCCTTCGACGCGCTCGTCGAGCTCCGTGCGCCGCTCTTCGGCCAGCAGCTCGTGGACCGCCAGCGCATCGAGCGTGCGCACCGTCGCGCCGAGCTCGGTGTCGAGCGCGATGCGCAGGGCGCGCACGCGCTCGAGGAAGCGCTGCTCGTACGCGTCGCGCTGGAGCTGCCACAGGCGGGCCGTCATGACGCCCGCGAACAGCGCCACCGGCAGTAGCGCGGCGATGACCAGGACGAAAAGCTGCGAGCGGATCTTCATGCGGGCCATGCCGGACGGATCCGCGACGATAGCGCGAATCGCGTGGCGCGTGAACGCCGGCAGGCCTGCTGCGCCGCGCTTGCGCGCGCGAGCTACAGGCGCGCTCGGTCCGCTGGCCTGGCGAACGTCGGTGCCAGGACGTCGTGCGCGCGTCCGGACGCGGCGGGCTCTTTCACGGTGATGCGCCACAACGTGCGCGCGTGGCGGGGATCGAGGAGCGTCGCGCGGTGCAGCAGCGACGCGTTGTCCCAGATCACGAGGTCGCCCGGGCGGTAATACACGTCGAGCAGGTAATCCGCGCGCGTGGCGTGCAGCGCGAGCTCGTCGAGCAGGGCGCGCGCTTCGTCCTGGGGCATGCCGACGATGCCGAACGAGCTGCCCGACACGGCATAGAGCGCCTTGCGACCCGTCACCGGGTGCGTGCGGACGATCGGATGCGTGATCAGCGGCGTCCTGGCCTTCTGCTCGTCGGAAAGCGGTGATGCAGCGGTGCGGCTGCGCTCGTCCTCGTCGTGCCGGTTGCCGTAGTGATGAATGCCCATCAACCCGTCGAGCCGGCGCCGCATCGCGGCGGAAAGGTCGTCGTACGCAGCATACTGGTTCGCGAACACGGTGTTGCCGCCGACGGGCGGAGCCTTGATCGAATACAGCATCGTGGCGCGGGCCGGCACGTCGAGATACGAATAGTCCGTGTGGAAATACGTGCCGGCGTCGGCCAGCCCCTGTGGCCGGCCCTCCTTCACCACGTTCGACAGGATCAGGATGTCCGGCGACGCGGGGTGGTGGAACTGGTCGATCACGTGCGGCTCGGGAGGACCGAAGCGGCGCGCGAACGCCAGGTACTGCGGGGGCGTCAGGTGCTGGCCGCGCAGCACCAGCACCTGGGCCGCGAAGAACATGTCGCGCAACTCCGCGAACGAGGCGTCGGACGGCGCGGGGGCGACCTCGGCACCGGTGGCCTCGAGGCCGAAGCCGGGCGACAGCGGACGGGTGGCGAGCATGGAGATCCGGCTAGCTCAGGAAGTCCGGACGTATCAGTCGCGGCAGGATCAGGGCCACCTCGGGCCAGACGATCAGCATGGCCAGCACCAGCAGCATCGGCACGAGCATGATCATCGTATCCTTCATGGCGTAGCGCAGCCGCACCTTGGCAATTGCACAGGAGATCATCAGGCACAGCCCGTAGGGCGGCGTCACCAGACCAAACGCGAGCGCCACGATGCCGATGATGGCGAACGAGACCGGGTGCATGTTCACCGACGCGGCCAGCGGCTGCAGGGTGGTGCCGACGATAATGATCGCCGGAATCGCATCGAGGAAGCACCCGACCACCAGAAACACGATCGCGATGAAGAAGCCCACGCCGGCGAGGCCCAGTCCCCAGGAGGTCACGTTCTCGAGCAACGCCTTCGGAATCTGGAAATAGGCGAGCAGCCAACCGAACACCGAGGCGGTGCCGACGCAAAATAGCGCGATCGCCGAGAGCTTGCCCGTCTCGACCAGCGCGTCCCACAACTCGCGCCGACCCATCTCGCGGTAGAACACCAGGGAGAGCACCGCCGCGTAGAGCACGGCTACGGCCGCCGACTCGGTGGCCGTGAACCAGCCCAGCAGGATGCCGCCGACGATGATGAACGGCGTCATCAGCGCGGGAACGGAGATCGCCGCGGCCGAGATGAACTCGCGCAGGGTGGCGCGCGGGTAGGTCGGGTAGTGCCGCACCTTCGCGTAGACGTGCACGGTAGCCATTTGCGCAAGCCCGATCAAAAGTCCGGGAATGACGCCCGCGAGGTAGAGCGCGCCGATCGATACCTGGAGCACACCGCCCCACACCACCATCAGGATCGACGGCGGGATGATCACCGCGAGCACCGCCGACACCGCCGTGATGGCGATCGAGAACGAGAGGTCGTAGCCTTCCTTGACCTGCGCCTCGATGAAGATCTTCCCCTGGCTCGCGGCGTCGGCTGTGGAGGAGCCGGAGATTCCGGCGAAGAACACCGACAGCAGCACGTTGATCTGGGCCAGCGCTCCGGGGAAATTACCCACCATCGTCCGCGACAGGCGCACGAGGCGATCGGTAATGCCGCCCACGTTCATCAGGTTGGCCGTAAGCAGGAAGAAGGGCACGGCAAGAAGGATGAACGAGTTGTAGGCCTTGAACGTCGCGTTGAAGACGACCATCGGGGACAGCCGCGGCTCGATGAACAGCACCGGAAGGCAGGCGAGCCCCAGCGCGAACGCGATGGGCACGCGCAGGATCATCAAGAGGAAGAAGCTGCCGAACAGGAACATCGCGGCAACCGCCGGGGTGAGCGCGGAGCCCGTCACCGCAATGCACCGGCGCACGCACGTCGCCCCGCCGCACTTTCCGCGCGTTCGACCTGCTTCGCGGCAGCGCGACGCCATGCGTCACTCATACGACGCTGCCCGCCGGAGGGGTTTCACGCGTTGCTGGCTCGTCGCCCGGGGACGGACCGTGGCGCAAGATACGGACGTCGTCGCGCATGCGCTCCGCGCCGAACAGAAGCCACGTGAGACCCGTCAGCGGCCAGGCGGCGAAGATCCAGCCCATCGGCATCTCCGCGAGCTCCGACGTCTGCGCCCAGCCGAACTGCAGGAACTTGACGCCATACCAGACGAACACGAGCGCGAAGAGCAACATGAACACCATGGAAACCAGCCGCAACGCCGCGTTGGTGCGCGGCGCAAGCTCCGGCCAGACGTCCACGTCGAAGTGCGAACCGTCGCGCACGCCGACCATCGCGCCCAGCATCACCATCCAGATGAACAGGAACCGCGCCATCTCCTCGGTCCAGATCCACGGCGGAATGAGCGACGTATAGCGCGCGATCATCTGGAGCGTGACCGGCAGGATGAGGACGCCGACGGATACGCCGAGCAGCACGTTCAGGAGCCGGTAATACCCGTCGATGAAGCTGCGCATCAGGTCTTTCGAATGGCGGGCCAAAAAATTCCCGGCGGCGCCGCGCGGCATCCCGCCGGGCGGACCCTGCCGAGGCTACATCGAGTTGATCTTGCTGTAGATCGCCTCTGCGCCGATTTCCTTGGCGTAATCGGCCATCACCGGGTCGGCGGCCTTCTTCAGCGCGGCGCGCTCGGTGAACGGTATGCGCTTGAGCTTGCCGGCCTTCTCGAGCGCTTCCAGCTTCGCGGTGTCCTGGCCCGACTCGACCTGGCGCCCGTACACACCGGCTTCCTTGCCGGCGCGCAGCACCGCCTGTTGCAGGTCCGGTGGCAGGCGCCTGAACGTCTTGCCGGAGAAGCAGATCGGGCGGATCGTGATCGCGTGCTGCGTCATCGCCAGGTTCGGTCCGACCTCGTAGAATTTCATCGCCTCGACGCCAGCGGCCTCGTTCTCGCCGGCGTTGATGACCCCGTTCTGGATCGCGTTGTAGATCTCGTCGTAGGCGATGACGGTGGGGGACATGCCCGCCGCGGCGAAGGTCTTGCTCCAGATCGGCGCGCCCTGCACGCGCACCTTCAGACCGCGCATCTCGGCCAGGTTGTGGACGGGTTTGTTGGAGAAAATATTGCGCGTACCGCCGCCCGCGAAGCCGATGAGCATGACGTCCGCTTTCTGCGCGACCTCGTCGGCGACCGGCTTCAGCGTGTCGGCGTCGAGCACCTTGTTCCAGTGGTCGAGGTCGCGGAACAGGAACGGAGCGTCAATGAACGGCGCGGCCTTCGAAAACGTCGACATGTGCGCCGGCGAGACGATGCCGTAGTCGACCGAGATCCCCTGGTTCATGACGGCGAAGTAGTCCTTCTCCAGACCGAGCTCGCTGTTCTTGTGGAGCACGAAGTTGATCGGCTTGCCGTAGTACTGCTTGACCAGCTCCTCGAACTTGACGAGCGCCTTGTTGAAGGCGTGATCGTCGTTGAACTGGACCGCGCCGTGAAGGGTAATCGGTTGCTGGGCGCCTGCCGTCGCCGTCACCAGCGTGGCGAAGGCGAGCACGGTCAGTCTGCGAATGAAGCGCTTCATCGAATCCTCCGGGATGGTCGGCTCCGCGCAAACGCGCAGGCGCGATCTGTGGTCTGGTGGCCGGACCGATTAGACGGCCGCGCAGCCCGCAGTGTCAACGGCGCGGCATGGTGCAGCGCACGATGCCTCGTGGCGTCGACGGGTCCGCCGTACAATGTGCCGATGGTCCGGACGCTCGTCATCGCGCGCTCCGCCCGCCGCCTCGCCCTGGCGGCGGCGCTGGCGCTAACGACGCCGCCCGTGCACGCCGGCGAGCCGCCGGCCGGCGAAGTGCGCATCGAGCAGCCGCGCGCCCGCGCCATGCCGCCAGGCGCGCACACCGCGGCGGTCTACCTGACGATCGATAATCGCGCGGGCTTGCCGGACCGGTTGCTCGGCGCGCGCTCGCCCCGGGCGAAGGCCGTCGAGCTGCATTCGATGTTCATGGACGGCGGCGTGATGCGCATGCGCGGCCGGTCCGATGTCCCGGTGCCCGCGCGAGGACGGATCGAGCTGGCACCCGGCGGAACGCACCTCATGGTGATCGACCCGGCGCCCGCACTGCGATCCGGCGATCGAATGCCGCTAACGCTGATCTTCGAGCGCGCCGGCGCGGTGGCCGTGGAGGTCGAGGTGGAGGACCTGCAGACGCGCGCCACGCCACCGTCGCGCTGATCCACCCAGGGCCGGGCGTGCGGGGCGCGCAGGCTAAAATCGGGGATGGCCAGCCTTTTCGTCCCGGCCGCCGTCCCCCGGGAAGCGCATCCCGCCCACGGCGAAACACGCCCGCCGCCGCGCGATGAGCGCATGGTCGCGCGCTGGCTCCTCGCGTGCTGCGCGCTGGTGTTCGCGATGGTCGTCGTGGGGGGCATCACGCGCCTCGCCCACGCCGGACTGTCCATCACCGAGTGGCAGCCCATCGTGGGCACGCTTCCGCCGCTGTCCGTCGCCGACTGGGACGCCGCCTTCGCGAAATACCAGGCCACGCCCGAATTCCGGCAGATCAACCACGCGATGACGCTCGCGCAGTTCAAGGGCATCTTCTGGTGGGAGTACGCGCATCGCCTGCTCGGCCGCGTGATCGGCGTTGCGTTCCTGGTGCCGTTCCTCTGGTTCGCCGCGCGCCGACGGATTCCGCCGGGGTACGCGCGGCCGCTCGCCGCCATCTTCGCGCTCGGCGCGCTGCAGGGCGCCGCGGGTTGGTACATGGTGGCGAGCGGGCTCGTCGACGATCCGCGCGTGTCGCAGTTCCGCCTCACGCTGCACCTGCTGCTCGCGTTCCTGCTCTTCGGCGCGATGCTGTGGACGGCCCTCGCGCTGCGCGCCGGGCCGCGGCTGCCCGCGCCGGGCTCGCTCCGCGCGACGCAGCGCATGGCGCTGGGCTACGCCGCCCTGGTCCTGCTGATGGTGGGCTCGGGAGGTTTCGTCGCCGGGCTGCACGCGGGCTTCGCGTACAACACGTTTCCGCTCATGAACGGCCATCTCGTGCCGCCCGAGGTGCTCGCGCTGGAGCCGGCGTGGCGCAACTTCTTCTGGAACATGGCCACGGTGCAGCTCGACCATCGCGCGCTCGCGTTCGTGCTGGCGCTCGTCACGCCGTGGCTGTGGGCCCGGGTCCGGGCGCAGGCCGGCGCCACGCCGCGCGCCTTGCGGGCAGCGCGCGCGTTGCTCGCGATGATGGCGTTGCAGGTCGGGCTCGGCATCGCCACCGTCGTGAATGTCGTGCCGCTGCCGCTGGCCGCGGCCCATCAGGCCGGCGCCCTGGTCCTGTTCGGACTATCGCTCGGTCTTGCGCACGCGTTGCGCCACGGACCGGCGATTGCCTTCGCCGACCCGAACGGCCATCATGGACATCCCCCAACGTTCGTCTCTCCGGAATCCGACCATGGCCGAGACCCGCGCACTTGACGAACCGCTGACCGATGCCGAGCTGGACGAGCTCGAGGGCTTCCTCGCGTCGGACGCCGTACCGCAGGACTGCATGGACCTCGAGATGCTCGATGGCTTTCTCACGGCCATCGTCAGCGGACCCGAGGCCATCCAGCCGTCCGAGTGGCTGCCGCAGGTATGGAGCGACGGTGGTCGCACCGCCAACCCGGCCTACTCGAACAACGAGCAGGCGCAGCGCATCATGGCGCTGATGCTGCGGCACATGGTCGGCATCCAGCGCACGCTGACCGAGTCGCCCACGCGCTTCAAGCCGCTGCTGTACATGCCGGACGAGAAGGCACGCAACGACAAGACGCCGCCCGAGGCGTCGGCGTGGTGCGAAGGCTACATGGCCGGAGTGAAGCTGCGCGACGACGAGTGGCAGCCACTCTACGATGCCCAGGATGCACGCGACTGGGTGTTCCCCATCGAGGCGCTGGCCTTCGGCGATCAGGATCCGGAGTTTGCCGAGTGGATCGACGACAAGGAAAAGCGCGCGAGCTTGGTCGAGGAGCTGCCGGTCGCCTCGGTGCTGATCCACCGGTTCTGGCAGGACAAGCGGCGCGTCGGGGACGCGCGCGGCAGCGGCTCGCGGCGCGAGCTGCCCGACGCGGCGACACGCAAGTCGCGCCAGCGGCTGCACTGAGCGCGACGGCCGCTTAGCGCGGCGCGCCTTGAGCCACGCGGCGCTTGCGCAACCCAACCGCGCCGCCTCGGCGCGCTCGAGCGGCGGGTTCAGCTCCCCGGGTAGCGGGTGCGGTAGTAGTCGCTCGCGTCCGTCTCGTCGACGAACTCGCCCAGCGGCCAGTCGGGAAACGTCGCGAGGTCGTCGGCGACGTCGGCGATCACGCGGCGGGCTTCCAGTCCGGCCAGCCAGCGCTGGGGAATCGACTCGGCGCCATGCAGCGCGCCCAGCAGGCTGCCCGCCATGGCCGCGGTCGTGTCGCTGTCGCCGTCGTGGTTCACTGCCATGCGCACACCAGTCTCGAAATCCGGCGCGTTCAGCGCGCAGGCGAGCGCGATGGCAAGCGCCTCGTCGGCCGTCCACCCTTCGCCGAGGGCGACCACCGTCTCGGGACGCAGCGTGCTCTCGGCGCGCGCGACGGCCCGCGCCGATTCGACGGCACGGAGTGTCTCGGCGTGGCCCGGGTAGCGCGGCAGCAGCGCCGCCACGCGCTCGGCCGCCGGCGCGAGCGGCACGTCGCACGCGAGCAGCGCGATCAGCGCCGCCAACGCGCCGGCGGCCAGCCGGCCGGTCGGGTGGCCATGCGTGAGCCCCGCGAGATCGGCGCCGAGCTCCAGGGCGCGCCGCGCGATGCGCTCGGGCGGCAGGCCGGCGTGCAGGCGCGCGCACCACAGGCCGACCGGCGCCATGCGCATCGCCCCGCCACAGCCCCGGCTTTCGTTGTCCGCGCGCGCTCCGAGCACGTCCATGCGCTGCAGCGACTCGACGCAGGTGGCGGCAGGCACCCGCACCGCGTGCAATTCGCGTTGCTCGTAGAGCCAGCCGTCGCAATCGCAATTCTCCACGCCGGGGACGACGCCCTGGGTACGGAGCCAACGCATGTAGGCGTGCGCGACCGCAGCGCTCACCGCACGCGCATCGCGGCCGCCGCACTGTACGTACGCACGCAGCAACCCCTCCGCCGTGAAGAGCGTCATTTGCGTGTCGTCGGTGATCGCGCCCTTTCGGTCGAACGCCGTCGTGAACTCGGTGATGCCGGGGCGGCCGAACTGCACGCGAATTTCGGCCAGTGACATGAACTCGACAGGCGCACCGAGCGCATCCCCGACCGCGCCGCCCAAGAGGCAGCCGCGAAACCGTCGCTTGTGCCGCGGAAGCGGCTGGGGTCGAAGATCGGGCGGGTCGTCGAAGAGGCGCATCGCGTCGGCCGCCGTGAGCGCGTGCCGGCTGCCCACACACTACACGACGCTTCATTCCGGCGCCGGCAGGGGCCCCGTCGGGGGGGCCAAACGGCACGGGCCTGCGACACTGCCGCCGCCTGCGGCAGGCGCGCGGCGTGGCTACCGCGCTACGCCACTCGGCAGCAGATCGTCGGTTTCAGGGTGCCGCTGCATGTAATCGCGGACATAGGAGCACATGGGAAGCACGGCGAGTCGATGCTCGCGCGCATGCGCCAGCGCCGCGCGCACAACCTGCCCCGCGATGCCCCGGCCTGCGGCCGCCGCAGGCACTTCGGTGTGGAAGATGCGCATGACATCGCCCTCGCGGCGATAGTCGACGTGCGCGATGCCGCCCTCGACGGTTGCCTCGAAACGACCCGCCACGGCGTTATGCCGGACTTCGAGTGAGGCGCCGGATTCATCCGGCGTCGCCGCTTGCTCCCCGCGATCGCGGCCGTTCACCCGTTCCGGCCGCTCAAGCGCGGCTCGACACGTGGCACGGCGCGGACGTAGGCGACCTGCCGTGGAACAACGAGCGCATCATGGGCGCCGCGCAGTGACGCGGCTAAGCTCGCGAGCTCCCGTCCCGGACGCCGCCAGCGCGGCGCATCGTACAGGCGAACTCCGACCAGGCATACGGCGGCGCCAAGCGTGGCGATCGCCAGCGTCGCGGCGCCCAGCACCTTCATCTGCACCAACGGGCCGGTGTCGATCACCGCGACCGACGCGACGATGCCGGCGGCGAAGAACGCAACTCCCAGCAGGAACCAGCCGGCAGCGAAGGGATGCCGGGTGGTCCGTGCCGCGGACGCATCGTCCATGTCCATCTCCTTCGCCTGCGATAGGTGTGATCCCCACATCTCGAGCGGACGGTCCTTGGAACAGCGCGAGGCGAGGCACGGCCTGCGCGCGAAGCCATGCGAAAAGTGCTGCGGCTCGAGCGTGGAGAGGAAGTTCGTCGTGAGCGACTGTAGGCGTGCGCAGGGCCGTTGCGCGATCGGCGCGGCGCGCATTCGCCTGTAAGACACGGGCTGACACCGGGTGCGCGCCCGTGCGGCGATCGCGCGCTACGGTGATTCGAGCGCTCGAAGGCCTAGTCGAACGCCCAGGAATGTAGCGCGAGCGCGCTCCCCTCGAAACCCTCGACGAGGGTCTCGACGCCGGGCGCGATACCGGCCGCGCCAAACGCGACGAACAGCGGCAGGAAATGCTCGTCGGTGGGATGCGCGCGGGCGGCGGAAGGCGCGAGGTCGCGATAGGCGAGCAGCGCCTCGGTGTCGCTGGCGACCAGCCGTTCGCCGACCCACTGCGCGAAGGCCGCAGCGTAAGGGGCAGGGCCGTTCGTCGATGCGCGGTCCGTGCTCCAGTCGCGCAGATTGTGCGTCGTGTGTCCCGATCCGACGATCAGTACGCCGTCGTCGCGCAAGGGAGCAAGGGCGCGCCCGAGGGCCAGGTGGTGCGCCGTGCCGCGGCCGGGCTGCACCGCGAGCTCGACGACCGGAACGTCCGCGGCCGGATACATCCACCGCAACGGCACCCACGCGCCGTGATCGAGGCCGCGGATGCCATCGACGCCTGCCGTGATGCCGGCCTCCTTGAGCCGCGCGACCGCGCGCGCCGCCAGCGCCGGGGCTCCTTCGGCCGGATACCGGATTTCGTAGAGCTCGGGCGGAAAGCCCCCGAAGTCGTGGATAGTGCTGGGCCGCGCGCTCCCGGTCGCCATGGGCAATGCCGTTTCCCAGTGCGCGGAGGCGATCAGTACCGCCGACGGTCGCGGCAGGCGCGCACCGAGCGCCCGCCACGCCGCGCCTGCGGCGCCCGGCTCGATCGCCTGCATCGGCGAGCCGTGCGACAGGAACAGCGTGGGCAGGCGCACTACGCCGCGGCCTTGAGCAGGTGCTCCTCGCGCATCGCATCCTGCACGTGGGGCCGCGCGGCGATCCGCTCGAGGTATTGCGTGATGGCCGGCCACCGCGATACGTCGACCTTCAGGAAGTTGGTCCAGTTGAGGATGGTGAAGAGGTACGCGTCGGCAATGGTGAACCGATCGCCGGCGAGGAACGGCTGAGCGGCCAGTTTCGGTGCGAGCCAATCGAACCGCTTGCCGAGGTTCTGCACCGAGATGGCCTTGTACTCGGTGGGGGTGTCCGGCTTCCAGAGGGGCCCGAACCCCTTGTGCAGCTCGGTCGCGATGAAATTCAGCCATTCCATCAGGCGATACCGCTCGGGCGTGCCGTAAGCGGGCGCAAGCGCGCCGGGCACACGATCGGCGATGTATTGCAGCAGCACGGCGACTTCGCTCAGGCGCGATCCGTCGTCCAACTCAAGCAGAGGCACGTAGCCCTTGGGGTTGATGGCGTAGTAGTCGCCGCCGTCGGGTGTCTGGTGCATGCGCAGGTCGACGCGGACGAGCTCGTGCGGCAGGCCGGATTCGGCCAGCGCGATGTGCGGTGCCATGGAGCAGGCACCTGGGGCGTAATAGAGCTTCATGCGGTTTCTCCGGGTAGGAACACTGTGATTCGCAGAGGAAGTCAGATCATGACCGTCTCGCATATCAAGATAAAGACCGTTTGACGCGATATACTGTTGCGATATTTGCAATAATTCTAGGCAATGGACCGTTTCCACGCGCTGACGTCATTCGCTGCGGTGGTCGAGGCCGGCAGCTTCGTGCGCGCGGCGGACCGACTCCATGCGTCGGTGTCGTCGGTCTCGCGCCACGTCGCCGAGCTCGAGACGCACCTCGGCGCGCGGCTTCTCAACCGCACCACCCGGCGCCTGTCGCTTACCGAGGCGGGGCAGTCCTTCTTCGAGCGCTGCGTGCAGTTGCTGTCCGACCTGGAGGAAGCCGAGCGCGCGGTCGGCGTGGCGACACTCGAGCCGCGCGGCACGTTGCGCATGACCTGCGGCGTGACGTTCGGGGCGCGCTATCTCGCGCCCGCGATCGCCGAATTCGAGGCCAGGCACCCGCAGGTGCGCTTCGACATCGAGCTGTCGGATCGCTTCGTCGATCTGGTCGAAGAGGGTCTGGACCTGGCCATTCGCATCGGGACCGTGCGCAGCCAGGCGCTCATCGCGCGGCGCATCGGCACCACCACGCTGGTGTGCTGCGCGGCGCCCGCGTACCTGCGCGCACACGGCGTGCCGTCGGCGCCGGAGCGCCTCGCACACCACGCCTGCCTGACCTATGCCTATTCGCCCGAGCGCCACGTCTGGCGTTTCGTCGATGCGCACGGGGGAGCGCACGGCGTTCCGGTCGGCGGTCCGGCGCATGCGAACAACGCGGAGATACTCGCAGCGCTTGCCGTGGCGGGGATGGGCGTGGTGTTGGAGCCCGACTTCGTGGTGGCGCCGCAGGTTCGAGCGGGAACGCTCGTGCCGCTGCTGCCGGGGTACGCGGCGGCGTCGCTGCCGCTGCAGGCGGTGTATCCGAGCCGGCGTCACCTGTCGGCGAAGGTTCGCGCGTTCATCGACTTCGTCGCAGCGCGCTTTGCGCTCGATCCGGCCTGGAGCCTCACCCAGCCCGCGCCCGGCGCGGCGAGCGCCACGCCGTAGCGCCGGGCGCAACGGCGCGGGTACGGCGCGGAGCAAACCGCCACGCGCGGTGACTACGGCATCTGAATCTTGCCGCCACCGCCCATCGGGCCGCTGGGGCCGAGCGGCGGCAGGCCGCCCTGCGGGATCACGAGCGAGGACGATTGCTGGCGACGCATCTCCTGGAGCTCGCGCATCGCGCGCTCCACGCCCCCCTTGGTCGCCTCGGCGTATCCGGCGACGGCCTCGGTTAGCGTGCCGGCGTCGATGTCGAAGCTGATCGGCAGCGGCCCCACGTTCGTCATGAGCTGCGTCTCGCCTTGGAACAGCGTCGGGCGCGCGGCATCGGCGGTGCCGTCGGGCTTCACGGGCACCAGGACGCGCAACGTGCCCACCTTGCGGTCGGTGTAGATTTCTTCGCGGTACAGCGCGGCCGCGTCCATCGCGGCGTCGGCAACTCGAGGGCTCTCGGCCATGTTCGATCCAGTGGAATGGAGGGAAGCAGGATAGCGTGTCCGCGACGCGAACGATTCGCAAGCGGACCCGGCTGGCCGCGCCTGCGTTTCGGCCACGCTTCCTACCGACGTGCAAATGTTGCATCCAGGCCGCGGTAAACGTTGCGTAAAGCCGTCCGCCGCGGCGCTCAACGGACTGAATAATAAGCGATTGCCGATGGTATAACAGTTGCGCCGATGTTCTGACCGACCGGTCCGACCCACGGAGATGCCATGTCCAGCCGCCCGCCCAGCAACCACCGCACGAACGATGGCGCCGCGGCGTCCGTGCGCCGCAAGCCGACCGGCACGGGCGGGCGCGCCGCCGCCAAGCGCACGCCCGCGCAGCGCGGCCGTGCCGATCGCCCGGTCTCGGCGCGGGCCGCCGCCGACCACGCGCTGGCGGTGCTGCGCGCCGATCACGAGCGTGTGGCCGAGCTGTTCGTCCGCTTCGAGCGCCTGAAATCGAGCGGTCCGCAAAAGGCGCAGCTCGTCGAGCGCATCTGCGACGAGCTCGAGCTGCATGCGCGCATCGAGGAGGAGGTGTTCTACCCGAGTGTGCGGCCGCTGGTTGGCGACGACGACCTGATGGACGAGGCGCTCGTCGAGCACGAGTCGCTCAAGGCGCTCATCGAGCAGTTGCGGGCCGCGGTGCCGGGTGCCGCTCAGTACGACGCGAAGGTGTCGGTCCTGGGCGAGTATGTGAAGCATCACGTGCGCGCGGAGGAGCAGGAGCTGTTCCCGAAGGTCGCGGCGATCGACCTCGACCTGGTGGCGCTCGGACGCGCCCTGAAGGGCCGCAAGCGCCAGCTCAAGGGCGAAGGCGACGCGCAGGGGCTGCTCGGCCTGGGCGCGTTTCCCGGCATGATGATCCTCTGACGAAGGAGCGCGCGATGGCCCGGGCCCTGTGGAAAGGCGCGATCGTCTTCGGACTGGTCAACATACCCGTCGACCTGTATCCGGGCGCGCGCAGCAGCACGCTCGACCTCGACTGGATCGACAAGCGCGACATGGCGCCCGTCGGCTACCAACGCATCAACAAGACCACGGGCAAGGTGGTCACCAACGACCAGGTCGTGAAGGGCTTCCAGTACCGGAGGGGCCAGTACGTGATCCTGTCCGAGGAGGATTTCAAGCAGGCCAACCCGAAGGCCACGCAGACGGTGGACATCAAGGCCTTCGTCGACGTCGCGGCCATCGCCCCCCAGTACTTCGAGACGCCCTATCGGCTCGCGCCGGGCAAGCGCGGCGACAAGGGCTACGCGCTGCTGCGCGAGACGCTGCGCGAGACGAAGAAGATCGCCATCGCGCAGGTGGTGATCCGCAGCAAGCAGCATCTTGCTGCGGTCATGGTGCAGGACGACGCCCTGGTGCTGGAGCTTTTGCGGTGGTCGGAGGAGATCCTCGACCCCGCCGAATTCGAGCTGCCGGGCAAGGATGCGGTGTCACCGAAGGAGCGCGAGCTCGCGCGCCGGCTGGTCGACGACATGACCGAGGAGTGGAAGCCGAAGCAGTACCACGATACCTATCGCGAGGATATCGAGGCGCAGATCGCGCGCAAGGTGAAGGCCGGCAAGACCGAGGAGGTGACCGCGGTGCCGAAGACCCGCGCGACGGGCGGCGCCCAGGTGATCGACTTGATGGCGGCGCTGAAGCAAAGCCTGGAGTCGAAGCCCGCCCGGCGCAAGGCGGCCAATGACGACCAGGCCAAAGGCGAACCGAAGCCCGTGGCCAGGCGCACGCGGGCGGCGGCCACCGCCCGGGCCGGCAGCCGTCCGCATGCCGCTGCGCGCAAGCGCGCCTGAGCCACCGATGAGCGAACGTCCGCGGCTGCGCGCGCCGCCTGGCGCGTGCGACTGCCACATGCACGTGTACGACCTGCGCTTCCCCGCTTCGCCCGCGTGGCCGGTGGTGCCGCCGGTGGCGCCCGCCACGGCGTATCGCGCGGTTCAGGGGGCGCTGGGCCTTACCCGCGCGGTCGTCGTCCAGCCGAACGCGTATGTCGACGACCTCCATTGCACGGAAGACGCCATCGCCGCCCTGGGTCCGGAGGCCCGCGGCGTGGCGCTCGTCCGCCCCGATGTGCGCGAGGCCGAGATGCAGCGCCTCACGCAGGCCGGCATGCGCGCGACGCGCTGCTACCTGCTGCCCGGGGGCACGGTGACCTGGGACGAAATGGACGCGGTGGCCACCCGCGTCGCGCCGCATGGCTGGCACGTCGATGTGCAGCTCGACGGGCGTGACCTCCCGCTGCACGCCGCGCGGCTCGCACGGCTGCCGTGTCCGGTCGTGATCGACCACAACGGCAAGTTCCTCGAGCCGGTGCCGGTCACCCATCCGGGCTTCGTCGCCCTCCAGCGCCTGCTGGACGGCGGCAACGCATGGGTGAAGCTGTCCGCGCCGTACGAGACGTCGCGGCGCGGTCCGCCCGACTACGAGGATGTCGGCGCGCTCGCACGAGCGCTCGCTGCGTCCCATCCGGAGCGTTGCCTGTGGGCCAGCAACTGGCCCCATCCAGGGTTCGATCCGGCGCCTTCGAGCGCGGCGATGCTCGATCTGTTGCTCGACTGGACCGACAGCGAAGCGGTGCGCCAGCGCATCCTGGTCGACAACCCGGCCCGGCTGTACGGCTTCCCTGGTTAGGAACGCCGGGGCCGACTCAGTAGTGGCTCGAATGCCCGGCCGCGGGGGCGCGGCGCACGCGGATGGCGTGCTTCAGCGGCACCACCCAGCTTGCCTCCATGGTCGTCCCGGCCCCGATCTCGATCTCGCGTCGGGTCGACTGCTCGTCTGCCTCGAGCTCGGGATGCCATACCCGCACCACGTAGCGCCGCGCGGGCATGTCGGTGAGCGTCGCGCGCCCGTCTACCCCTGTCTTGGCGAACCACGGCGATTCCGAGACGTAGACGTAGCCCACCATCCAGTCGTGGATGTTGCAACCCAGCACGACCACGCCGGCCCGGTCGAACAGGACGGGCTGCGAGGGCACGCCGGCGTAGAGCGGCAGCTCGAAACGCTTCGCCTGGGAAAACGAATAGACGTGGTGACGGACGCTGTCCTTGTTGGGAAACGCGACCGTCGACCCGACGAGCACAGGCTTCACCCGCGGCACGAATTCCTTGTCGATCTGGTCGAGCTGCTCGGCGCGGGGACGAAGCGGCGCAAGACCGGAGAGGTCGACCGGCACCGCGATCACCACTGCGTCCGCGACCGGTTCGCCCGTCGCCGATCGCACGCTCACGGTCAGCCCGCCCGGCTCGGAAGCCGCCGCGCCCGCCGCGCACGCGAGCACGACGATGCCCCCCACGGCGGCGACCAGTGTCCGAAGCCGGGGCGCGCCCATGCCGTTGCCGCCACTCACCACGTCATCCCAAGCCGCAGGCGTCGCCGGCGCGAACGCGGGACCGCCGCTTCACGAAGCGACGACTGCTGCTGCAGGTCGCTCAATAGCGATAGACCCACGACGCGCTCACGGAATGAATCGGGTATTGGAGGTTCTGCGCAGCCCGGGTGAACGCGTAGGCATAGCCGAGGTTCACCGAGGAGCGGTCGTCGAGCGCATAGGACAATGTGCCGTTGCCGGTCTGCGTGGTGCCGCGCAGCCGGTAGTCGTAGAAGTCCGGACCGAACGCGCCGGTGTCGCCGATTGCGTCGGACGCGAGGAAGATCGCGAGATTGGGGTGCGTGGTCGCGACTACGTCGCCCCGGCGCCAGGCGTAGCCGGTCTCGAGCTGCACGCGTTCCGAGATCCGGTCACGCCGGCGCGCGTGTCGACGTAGCCGTCGGCGCGGATGTGGTCGCGCAACTACGCGCGGGTGACATTGTTGTCGTAGACGAGCTCCGCGCTCGCGTCGACGACCCATTCCGCGCGCGCCCCCGACGCCAACGATGCGACCGCGACGAGCACCGCGCAGCGGCCCGGAATCGACGGGCGAATGCGAGGGCGGACGGAGCGATTCGACACACATCCTGCGGGTAGCGGGCGCCGGATGGGCGCGACCCCCCTGGCGCATGCACGGGACATGCCAGGTAAAACTCCCCCGGCCATGGAGCCAAGTGCTTGTTTAGCAAGTCCGCCGACGAGCGGGCCCTGCGGTCGCTTCCGGATCGGCCGTTATGGATCCATACAAAGGGTGCGCAGCGCCTTGCGTGGAGCGGCGCTTTGCGACGCAGCCCGCGAGGCCGGCCGCGCCTGCCGTCGACGGAATCCGCGTGCCCGCAACGACTGTCACCCGCTGGATCGCCACGCCGCTGCGCAGCCTGCAGAGCCGCATCGTCGCGCTCTTCGTGCTCCTGCTGCTCGTTGTGCAGGGCGGCGGCTTCCTGCTGATCAGCGCCGCCGGAGTGGCCGGGGCGCGCGTGACGGTCGCCGACGAGCTCGCCACCGCGGAGCGGGTGTTCCTGCGGCTCATGGACCAGAGCGCGCTGCGACTCGCCCAGGGCGCGCGCCTGCTCTCGGCCGATTACGCGTTCCGCGAGGCGATCGGCACGGCCGACCGCGAAACCATCGCGTCGGTGCTGCGCAATCACGGCGACCGCATCGACGCCGCGTACATGACGCTCATCGGCCTCGACCGGCGGGTGGTCGCGGATACGCTCGACGCCGGCGCGCAGGGCGCTCCGTTTCCGTTCCAGCGGTTGATCGCCCAGGCCGAGCGCGACGGCAAGGCCGTGGCGATGGTAACGGTCCGCGGCACGCTCTACCAGGTAGTGGTGGTGCCGGTGCTCGCGCCGGTGCCGATCGCATGGGTGGCGATGGGATTTGCCGTCAACGACCTGTTCATGCAGGACCTGCGCCGCCTGACCGGCCTCGACGTGTCGTTCGTCTGCCGGTTGCCCGGCGACGGGTGGGTGCTGCCGGCCAGCACGCTGCCCTCAACCCTGCGGCCGCGCCTGCTCGAGGCGGTCGCCGCGGGCCAGCTAACGAGCGACGGCCCCGCGGCCATGGCGACCGGTGCCGACGAATATTTGAGCCGCGCGGTCACGCTGCCGGCTCGCCAGGACGAGGCCGTGCTCGCGATCCTGCAGCAGCCGCTCGAAGGCGCGCTCGCGTCGTTCCGGCGCCTGCAGCGTGAGCTCGCCTGGTTCTCGCTGGCGAGCCTGGCGGTGGCCCTGGTGGTGAGCGTCGTGATGGCGCGCGGGATCGCCCGCCCGGTCCAGCAGCTGTCGCAGGTTGCTCGCCGCATCGCCGACGGCGATTACACTGCGCAGCCGCCACCTGCAGGCCCCGACGAGCTCGGGGATCTCGCGCAGGCGTTCCGTTCGATGCAGGAGGGTCTCGCGGCGCGCGAGACCAAGATCATGGACCTGGCCTACCGCGACACGCTGACGGGCCTGCCCAACCGGGCGCTCTTCTCCGACCGGTTGCAGCAGGCGCTCCGCATGGCCCCGCGCGTCAACGCGGCCGTCAGCGTGCTCTTGATGGACGTCGACCGCTTCAAGTACGTGAACGACACGCTCGGCCACCAGATCGGCGATCTCCTCCTGAGCGAGTTGGCCGAGCGCCTCTCGGCGATCGTGCGCCGCGAATCGGACACGGTCGCACGCCTCGGCGGCGACGAGTTCGTGGTGCTGCTGCCCTCCGACAACTGCGACGGCGCGCGCCGCGTGGCACGCAACATCCAGAAGGCGCTCGAGACGCCGATGACGCTCGACGGACACGTGGTCGACTGCCGCGTGAGCATCGGCATCGCGAGCTTCCCTGAGCACGGCGATACGCCGACTACGCTGCTGCGACGCGCCGACGTTGCGATGTACACCGCCAAGCGTCTCAACAACGGGTTGGCGGTGTACGACGACCAGGACGACCAGGACAGCCGCGCACGGCTGTCGCTGATGGGTGAGCTGCGCCGCGCCGTCGACGCGCACGAGCTCGTGCTGCATTACCAGCCGAAGGTGCACCTGGCCGACCCGCGCGAGCTGCACGTCGAGGCGCTGGTGCGCTGGCAGCATCCGGCGCGGGGGCTGGTGGCACCGTCGGAATTCATCCCGTTCGCCGAGCAGACCGGCTTCATCCGCCAGATCACGCAGGTGGTGATGGCGCGCGCCGTGCGCCAATGCGTGCAGTGGCGCCGCGAGGGCCTGCGGATGCACGTGTCCATCAATATCTCGGCGCGCGACCTCCTCGACCCGGAGCTGTCCGAGCGCTTCGCCGAGCTCCTGGGCGAGCATGGCTGCCAGGCGGCCTGGATCGCGCTCGAGATCACGGAAAGCGCCATCCTCGACGACCCGGGCCATGCGCTGCGCAACCTCGAGCGCCTGCACGGCCTGGGCTGCCGCATCTCGATCGACGACTACGGCACCGGCTACTCGTCGCTCGCATATCTCAAGCGCCTGCCCGTGAACGAGCTCAAGATCGACCGCTCGTTCGTCATGGGCATGGTGGGCGACACGAGCGACGCGGTGATCGTACGCAGCACCATCGACCTCGCCCACAACATGGGACTGTCGGTGGTCGCGGAAGGGGTCGAGGACGAGGCGACCCTGCGCAAGCTGCGCGACTTGGGCTGCGACATGGCGCAGGGCTACCACCTGAGCCGGCCGCTGCCCGCCGACGAGATCGGCCGCTGGATGCGCAGCAGCGGCCACACGCGGGTGGCGGATGTCGCGGAGTTGCGGCGAGTGAGCTAGTTCGCCCTCACCGATGATGCACAATGACGCTCGAGCCGCCGTCGTCGTGCGGCTGGAGATCGTCGATGCGCCTCGTGTCCTGCGCCGCGCGCTGCGCGCTGGCGGCCGTTGTCCTCGCTGCGCCCTGCGCGGCCGTCGCGCAGGCGTGGCCCGCGCGTCCGGTGCGCATCATCGTGCCGAGCCCGCCCGGCGACGGCTCCGACATCACTGCGCGCGCCATCGCGGACAAGCTCACGACCGCGCTCGGCCAGCCGTTCGTGGTCGAGAACAAGCCGGGCGCTGGCGGCGTGGTCGGATCGGAGCAGGTGGCGCATGCGGCCCCCGACGGCTATACGCTGATCATGGGCAATGCGGGCTCGCACGGCATCAATTCGGCGGTGTACACGCAGCTGCGCTATGACGTCGTGCGCGATTTCGCGCCGGTGACGCTGATCGCGCAATCGCCCAACGTGCTGGTGGCCAACACCGAGTCGAATCTCGGCAGCGTGAAGGCGCTCATCGACGCCGCCCGCGCCAACCCCGGCAAGCTCGACTTCGCCTCCGGCGGCCAGGGCTCGTCGGCGCACATGTCGATGGAACTGTTCGAGTTTATGACGCACACCGAACTCAACCATATTCCCTACAAGGGCGCCACGCCGGCGCTCACCGACATCATCGCCGGGACCGTGCCGGTGATGTTCGTGAACCTGCCGCCGGCCATGGGGCACATCAAGTCCGGGAAGGTGCGCGCGCTCGCCGTGACCACCGCGCAGCGCTGGAGCGCGCTTCCCGACGTGCCGACGGTCGCGGAGGCGGGCGTGCCGGGGTTCGAGACGGTCGCGTGGTTCGGCCTGCTCGCGCCCGCCGCTACGCCGCGCCCCATCGTCGACCGGCTCGCCGCCGAGGTGCGCAGGATCGTGCAGATGCCCGACGTGCGGGCACGCATCGAGTCGACGGGCGCCGAGGCCGTGGGGACGACGCCCGAGGCCTTCGCGCAGCGCATCGCCGGCGACGTCGAGAAATGGAAGCGCGTCGCGGGTGCCGCCAAGATCCGCATCGACTAGGCGGGCGGCGGCGTGCCACGCATTGCAGCGTTGCGCGCGCACGCGGTCGGCGTCACGCCGCGCACCAACTGGTTCTTTCTCGAGCTCGTCACCGACGACGGGATCGTGGGCGTGGGCGAGGCGTCGCTGAACGGATGGGAGGCGCTGCTCCTCGCGTATGTCGACCGGCTGCGCACCCGGATCGAGGGCGCGGACTTGGCGACGCTCCGGGAGGTCACGCGCTACCTGCCGCATTCGCCCGGCGGGCTGGTGGTGCACGCGGTGCGCAGCGCGCTCGAGCAGGCGGGCGTGGACAACGCGGCGCGCCGCGCGGGCGTGCCGGTGCACGCGCAGCTCGGCGGAGCGCATCGCCTGAGGGTGCCCGTGTACGCCAACATCAACCGCGCCACGACCGATCGCACGCCGGAGGGTTGCGCCGCGAGCGCGCGCGCCGCCGTCGCGGCGGGATTCCGCGCAGTGAAGATCGCCGCGTTCGACGGCGCGGTCGCGGAAGATCGCGCGACGACGCCGTTCGACGAGCGCGTGGCGATGGGCATCGACCGCTTGCTGGCAATGCGCCAGGCGGTCGGCCCGCGCGTCGAGCTCATGGTCGACTGCCATTGGCGTCTCGACGAGGCGAGCGCGACCGAGGTGATTGCCGCGCTCGCCCCGGCGCGCCTGTACTGGCTGGAGTGCCCGGTGTCGGAGCACCCGTCGCAGCTCGACGCGATCGCGCGTTTGCGCGGGCGCGCCCATGCCCGGGGTATGCGCCTCGCCGGCGCGGAAGCGGTGACCGGCGTCGACACGCTCGCACCGCTGTTCGAGCGGGGCTGCTACGACGTCATCATGCCCGACCTGAAATACTGCGGCGGCTACCGCGGCATGCTGGAGATTGCGCGGGAAGCGCAGCGGCGCGGCGTGGAAGTCTCGCCG
>JBBSEG010000033.1:0-48494 GCA_038239945.1 Burkholderiales bacterium | reverse complement strand
GCCGCGCGGGGGGGCGGGGGGCCCGGGGGCCGGGGGGCCGGGCGGCGGGGTGGGGGGGGGGGCGCCCCCCGGCGCCACGCACCGGCGGAGTGGTGCAAATTCGCGTCGACGCCAAGGCCGCGACGCTCGCCGCGCTCGAGTCGCAACTTTGCGCACGGTTCGGCCTGCGCGGCGCAATCGTGGTGCAGTCGGACCCCGAAGACGCCGTGATCACCCGGCGGGTCGGCGCCGCCGCGGGGCGCCATGTCGCCGCCAGGCTGCGCGACGGCATGACGCTCTGCGTCGGCTGGGGCGCCACCTTGAGCGCAAGCGTCGAGGCGCTCGGACTGCCCCGCGCACGCGCGGCTGTCCGTCGTCTCGCTCCTCGGCGGCATGACCCATTCGCGCGCCATGAATCCGGGTGCCGTGGCGCGCCGCGCCGCCGATGCGCTGCGCGCCGATTGCTACCAGCTCACCGCCCCGCTGCGCGTGGCGCACGCGGCGACGCGCGACCGGTTGTAAACCGAGCCCGGGCTGCGCCGCCTGGTGGCGCGGGCGCGCCAGGGCGACGTCGCGCTTCTCAGCGTCGGCGACCTCGGCGACGACGCCACGCTGTCCCGCGAGGGCATCCTGGATCGCGCCGACCGCCTGGCCCTGCGCCGCGCCGGGGCCGCCGGCGACGTCCTGTGCCCTTCGTCGACGCGCAGGGCCGCTCCGTGGACCATCGCCTGAATCGCCTCATGGTGGCCGTGCCGCTCGGGGCGCTCGCCCGGGTCGGCGAGGTGGTGGTCGCATACGGCGGGCGCGCAAAGGCCGCGGCGCTCGCCGCAGCGATGCGCGCTCTGCGGGTGCACATGCTCGTCACCGACGAAGCGGCCGCGGCCGCGCTGGTCGGCTCCTGAGCAGGATCGCGCCCTCGCGCGATGGGCCAGCCGTTGCCCCGGGGCAGGGGCCGGTTTGTCCCATCTTGGGCACGGGGCGCCGCATGATAAAATCGGCCCCTCGGAATCGCCACCGGCAGTGTCCCCGACACTTTTTCCCCCGCATGAGCGCCCTCGACCGACAACCCATTCTTCGCCGTCGCTCCCACGCCACCGTCGTCGGCGGGGTGGCGATCGGGGGCGGCGCGCCCATCGTCGTGCAGTCGATGACCAACACCGACACGGCCGACATCGACGCCACGGTGACGCAGGTCAAGGCGCTCGCCGATGCCGGCTCGGAGCTTGTGCGCATCGCCGTGAACGTGGCGGAGTCCGCCGCCGCCGTGCCGCGTATCCGCGAGCGCCTCGACCGCCTCGGCTGCCACGTCCCGCTGATCGGCGACTTCCATTTCAACGGCCACAAGCTGCTGACCAACTTTCCCGATTGCGCCAAGGCGCTCGCGAAGTACCGCATCAACCCGGGTAACGTCGGCCGGGGCACCCGCCACGATCCGCAGTTCGCGATGATGGTCGAGCAGGCGCTCGAATACGGCAAGCCGGTGCGCATCGGCGTGAACTGGGGCAGCTTGGACCAGGACCTGCTCGCGAGCCTGATGGACGAGAACGCCCGCTCACGCTCGCCGCTCGACGCTGCCCACATCATGCGCGAGGCGCTCGTCACCTCGGCCATCCGCAGCGCGCAGTTCGCCGAGGCGATGGGCCTGCCCGCCGACCGAATCATCCTGGCCTGCAAGGTTTCGAATGTGCAGGACCTGATCGCCGTGTACACCGAGCTCGCGTCGCGTTGCGACTACCCGCTGCACCTGGGGCTCACCGAAGCCGGCATGGGCTCGAAGGGCATCGTGGCCTCGACCGCCGCGATGGCCGTGCTCCTGCAGCAGGGCATCGGCGACACGATCCGCGTATCGCTCACGCCCGAGCCGAACGGCGACCGCACGAAGGAGGTCATCGTCGCGCAGGAAATCCTGCAGACGATGGGGCTGCGCTCGTTCTCGCCGCTGGTCAGCGCGTGTCCGGGTTGCGGGCGCACGACCAGCGTGTTCTTCCAGGAGCTCGCCGACAAGATCCAGGTATGGCTGCGCGCGCAGATGCCCCAGTGGCGCCTGCGCTACCCGGGGGTCGAGTCGATGACCGTCGCGGTGATGGGCTGCGTCGTCAATGGCCCGGGCGAGTCGAAGATGGCGAACATCGGCATCAGCCTGCCCGGCACGGGCGAGGTGCCCGTCGCGCCGGTATTCGTGGATGGTCAGAAGACCGTCACGCTGAAGGGCGAATGCATCGCCGAGGAGTTCGAGCAGATCGTGTCGGACTACGTCCGCTCGACTTACGGCGGTGAGCCGGCGGCGGCGCATCTGCGCCCGGCCCGCCGGTCGATCGCGCTGGTTCCGCGAGCCTGACCGGCGTTCGTCCGGCACCCCATGCGCTGCCATGCGTTGATCCCGGCGGCGGGGGTGGGCCAGCGCTTCGGCGCCGAAGCCCCCAAGCAGTACGCGATGCTCGACGGCCGCCCGGTGATGGCGCACGCCATCGAGCGCCTGCAGGCGGCGTTCCCGCTGCAGATGACCTGGGTGGCGCTGTCGCCCGGCGATCACTGGTTCGAGCGCGCCATGCGCCTTCCGCATCGGGTGAGCGTCCTGCGCTGCGGCGGTGCGACGCGCGCGGAAACCGTTCGCCACGCGCTCGAGCGCCTGTCGGGTGCGGCGGCGGACGACTGGATCGTGGTGCACGACGCGGTGCGGCCGTGCGTCGATGCCGCGGCGCTGCTCCGCTTGCGCACCGAGCTCGCCGACGATCCGGTCGGCGGACTCCTGGCGGTGCCGGTCGCGAGCACGCTCAAGCAGAGCGACGGGCAGCAGCGCAGCCTTGCGACCGTGAACCGGGACGGGCTGTGGCAGGCCCAGACGCCCCAGATGTTCCGCTACGAGGTGCTGCGGCGCGCGTTCGCGCAGCCCGGCATCGACCACGTCACCGACGAGGCGCAGGCGGTCGAGGCGCTCGGCCTGACGCCGCGCATCGTCGTCGGCAGCCGCACCAACCTCAAGGTCACGTTCGCCGAGGACCTGGGGCTGGTCGCCGCGATCCTCGCCGTCGAGCAGGAGAGCGGGCGGCGCTCGGCCTGAGACCGCGGATCGCGGTACAATAAGTCGTTGATTTGGCTCGCCGACATCGGCAGGCCCGGCGGTGCCTCTCCCTCCTTTCCCCGGCTCCCATGAACGTCGCCGATATCCGCTCGCGCTTCCTCGATTACTTCGTGGCCCAAGGCCACACGCGGGTGCCGAGCTCCTCCCTCGTTCCCGCCAACGACCCGACGCTCCTGTTCGTCAACTCGGGGATGGTGCAGTTCAAGGACGTGTTCCTGGGGACGGAGCAGCGGCCCTACAAGCGCGCGACGTCGTCGCAGCGCTCGGTGCGCGCCGGGGGCAAGCACAACGATCTCGAGAACGTCGGCTATACCGCACGGCATCACACGTTCTTCGAGATGCTGGGCAACTTCAGCTTCGGCGATTACTTCAAGCGCGACGCGATCCGCTTCGCGTGGGACCTGCTCACGAACGTCTACGGGCTGCCGCCGGACAAGCTGTGGACCACTGTCTACATCGACGACGACGAGGCGTTCGACCTCTGGACGACGGAGATCGGTGTGCCGGTCGACCGGTGCATCCGCATCGGTGACAACAAGGGCGCGCGCTACGCCAGCGACAATTTCTGGCAGATGGCCGACACCGGGCCGTGCGGACCCTGCTCGGAGATCTTCTACGACCATGGTCCGGCGGTGTTCGGCGGGCCGCCTGGATCGCCCGACGCCGAGGGCGACCGCTACATCGAGATCTGGAACCTCGTGTTCATGCAGTTCGATCGCGACGCGCGCGGCGTACTCACGCCGCTGCCCAGGCCCTGCGTCGACACTGGGATGGGACTCGAGCGGCTGGCGGCCGTGCTGCAGCACGTCCACTCGAACTACTCGATCGACCTGTTCGTCGACCTGATCAGGGCCGCGGCCCGGGAGACGCGCACGAGCGATCTCGACAGCCCGTCGCTCAAGGTGATCGCCGATCACATCCGCGCCTGTGGGTTCCTGATCGTCGATGGCGTGATCCCGGGCAGCGAGGGTCGCGGCTACGTGCTGCGGCGGATCGTCCGGCGCGCGATCCGCCACGGCTACAAGCTCGGCCAGCGGCAGCCGTTCTTCCATCGGCTGATGGAGGACCTCGACCGGCAGATGGGCGCCGCCTATCCGGAGCTCACGCGGGACAAGGTGCGCGTCGCGCAGGTGCTCCTGGCCGAGGAGGAGCGCTTCGGCGAGACGATCGACAACGGCATGCGCATGCTGGAGCAGGCGCTGGCGGGCGACGTGAAGCGGCTCGACGGCGCCACCGCGTTCACGCTGTACGACACGTTCGGCTTTCCGCTCGACCTCACCGCCGACGTGTGCCGCGAGCGCGGCGTGGCCGTCGACGAGGACGGATTCGACCTCGCGATGGATGCGCAGCGCGACCGGGCCCGCGCGGCGTCGCAGTTCAAGTCCGGCGGCGCGCTGGCGTATGCGGGTCCGAAGACGCGCTTTCGCGGCTACGAGTCGCTGTCCGAGGAGGGACGCGTGGTGGCGCTCTACCGCGAGGGCGTGGCTGTCGACGCGCTCGCGGCCGGCGAGCGCGGCGTGGTCGTGCTCGACACCACGCCGTTCTATGCCGAATCCGGCGGGCAGGTGGGCGATCGCGGCGAGCTCACCAAGGGCGGCACGTGCCTCACGCTGTTCGCCGTGGAGGACACGCAGCGCGTGCAGTCGGAGGTGTTCGGCCACACCGGCGAAGTCAAGACCGGCGAGCTGCGCATGGGGGACACGGTCGCGGCGGAGGTCGACCAGGACGCGCGCGGACGGACCATCCGCAACCATTCGGCCACGCACCTGATGCACAGGGCGCTGCGCGAAGTGCTCGGCGGGCACGTGCAGCAAAAGGGCTCACTGGTCGATCCCGACAAGACGCGCTTCGACTTCGCGCATCACGCGCCGCTGACCGACGACGAGATCCGGCGCGTCGAGGCGATCGTCAACGCGGAGATCCTCGACAACCACGCAACGAACGCGCGCACGATGGCCATCGCCGAGGCGCAGAAGCTCGGCGCGATGATGTTGTTCGGCGAGAAGTACGGCGACGACGTGCGCGTGCTCGACATCGGCAGCTCGCGCGAGCTGTGCGGCGGCACGCACGTGACGCGCACCGGCGACATCGGCTTGTTCAAGATCGTGTCGGAATCCGGCGTCGCGGCCGGCATCCGGCGCGTCGAGGCCGTCACCGGCAAGGGCGCGCTCGCCTACGTTCAGCAGCAGGAGGCGCAGCTCGCCGCCGCCGCGGGCGCGCTTAAGACCCCGGTCGCGGAGATCGAGGCGCGCATCGCGCAGATCCTCGAGAGCGCGCGCGTCACCGAACGCGAGCTCGCGCGGCTCAAGGCCAGGGCGGCGTCGAACGCAGGCGCCGACCTCGCCAGCACCGCGATCGACGTCAAGGGCGCGAAGGTCGTCGCGGCGGCGCTCGACGGCGCCGACGCGAAGGCGCTGCGCGAGACGATGGACAAGCTAAAGGACCAGCTCAAGAGCGCGGCGATCGTGCTCGGCAGCGTGACCGACGGCAAGGTGACGCTCATCGCGGGAGTCACCGGCGACCTCACCTCGCGCGTGAAGGCCGGCGAGCTCGTCAACCATGTCGCGCAGCAGGTCGGCGGCAAGGGCGGTGGACGGCCCGACATGGCGCAGGCGGGCGGCACGAATCCGGCGGGGCTTCCGTCCGCGCTGCAGTCGGTGCGCGGATTCGTCGAGCAGCGGCTTTAGCGACCGGGCGTGCGGGAGCCTCGTATGCGCGGGTCCCACGTGGCATTGCCGCAGTTCGCGAGCGACAACAATGCCGGCATCTGTCCGGAAGCGATGAACGCGCTGGCGGAGGCGAACGCCGGGCACGCCTTGGGGTACGGCGCCGACGGCTGGACCACCGCCGCCGAGCGCGCCGTGCAAGCGGTGTTTGCGACCGAGTGCTCGGTCTACTTCGTCTTCAACGGCACCGCTGCGAACGCGCTCAGCCTCGCCGCGATCTGCCGCAGCACCGACGCGATCGTCTGTCATGCGGTGTCGCATATCAACGTCGACGAATGCGGCGCGCCCGAGTTCATGTCGGGCGGCGCCAAGCTGTTGACGGTCGACCTGCCGCACGCGAAGCTCACGCCCGCTGCGGTGCTGGCGCGCGCGGTGACGCCCCACGACGAGCATTCCTCGCGGCCGCGCGCGCTCGCCCTCACGCAAGCCACCGAGCACGGCACCGTCTACACCCCGACCGAGTTGCGCGCGCTGTGCGACGCGGCGCACGGCCGCGGCATGAAGGTGCAGCTCGACGGCGCGCGCTTCGCCAACGCGGTTGCCCACCTGAACTGCGCGCCGGCCGACCTCGCGTGGCGCGCAGGCGTGGACGTGCTCTCCTTCGGCGGCACCAAGAACGGCCTGCCGTTCGGCGAAGCGGTGGTGTTCTTCGATCCGGATCTGGCCGACGAATTCGCGCGCCGCCGCAAGCAGGCGGGCCAGCTCGCCTCCAAGATGCGCTTCCTCTCGGCGCCGTGGACGGCGATGCTGGAGGGCGGCGCGTGGCTGCGGCATGCGGCGCATGCGAATGCGATGGCGCAGCGGCTGGCCGCCGCGCTGCGCGGCCTGCCGGGTGCGCGGCTGCTGGCGCCGGTCGAGGCCAACGGCGTGTTCGTCGACCTGCCGGCGCCCCTCGTGGACGGCTTGCGGGCGCGCGGCTGGAAGTTCTACACGTTCGTCGGCGCGACCGGATGCCGGTTCATGTGCGCGTGGGATACCCCGGCTGATTCGGTCGACCGCTTCGCGCAGGATGCGCTCGAGATCGCTCATGCCGCGCCCCGGCCCGTTGCGCAAGCCTGAGGAGCGCCGCATGACCGCTCGACGCCGCTGGTGGTATCCACGCGTGGTGGTGCTCGCCGTCCTCGCCGTCCCGGCGCTGGCCTTCGCGCACCACGGCTGGAACGAGTACGACGTCACCCAGGTGCTGAAGCTCACCGGCACCATCGAGGAAGCCGGCTACGAGCATCCGCACGGCTACGTCAAGCTGGCGACCCCCGGCAAGACGTGGATCGCGGTGCTCGCGCCGCCGTCGCGGATGGACAATCGCGGGCTGTCGCGCGACGCCCTGAAAGTGGGCGCGGTCGCCACCGTCGAGGGCTATCCTAACCGCAACAAGCCCGAGGAGATGCGGGCCGAGCGTATCACCGTCGGCGGCAAGACGGTCGAGCTGCGCTAGGCGCCGGGCACCGGTCATGGCGACCCCGCTGCAGTCGATCGAGGCGAGCGGGCTCGGCCGCTTCATGCGCGAGGCGCTGTGGGCTTATCCGGCCGCGGAGACGGTGCACATCGTGGGTCTCGCGCTGCTGTTCGGATCGATCGCGATCGTCGACCTGCGGCTGATCGGCGCCGGCCGCCGCGTTCCGGCGGCCGCGCTGGTCGGCTACGCCGTGCCGTGGTCGCTCGCAGGCTTTGCCCTGGCGGCGGCTTCCGGCCTCACGATGTTCACGGCGCACGCGAGCGGGTTTCTCGCCGAGCCGCTCTTCTTCCTGAAGATGACGCTCATCTTCGTGGCGGGAATCAACGCCGCGGTGCTGCGCGTCAAGGTGCTCCAGCGCATGGACTTGTGGTCGCTGCACGGCGATCCTCCCGCCGGCGTGCGGATCGCCGCCGCGCTGTCGCTCGCCCTGTGGGTGGGCGTGATCGCCTGCGGGCGCCTGCTCGCGTATTTCTGAACGTCCCTGCCTAGCGGAGCAGCCGATGCCCCTTCGATCCGATGCGAGCGTCGCGACGCCCGAGGCGATCAGCGCCGGCCGCCTGCCCGGCCTGCTCGGCTTTCGCGTGCTCGCGCTCGACGAAGGGCGGCTCGAGGCCGAGCTCGCCATCCGGCCCGACCTGCTCGCTCCCAACGGCTATCTGCATGCAGCCACCGTGGTCGGCTGGCCGACACCGCCTGCGGCTACGGCTGCCGCTCGCACCTGCCTGTCGAGGCGACGGGCTTCACCACGATCGAGCTCAAGAGCAACTTCCTCGGCACGGCCCTCGACGGCGTGATCCATTGCGTCGCGCTCGCCGCGCACATGGGCTCGACCACGCAGGTGTGGGACGCGACGGTGACTCGGCGCGTCGACGGCCGCGCGACCGCGCTCTTCCGTTGCACGCAGATGGTTCTGTACGCGAAGCGCTAGCGGCTGACCGTGCCGCGCGCCGTGCCGCGCGCGCCATCGTCCATCGTGCCGATGGCGACAGGTCCCGGCGCCGCTGCACACTCGGCCGATGGTGCGCCCCGCCGCGCCGCTCGCCGGCGCGCCGATCGCCACTGCACTCGCGGCGTGCGCCGCCGGCGTGCTGGCGCTCCAGCTCTGTTCTGCGCTGCCGCCCGCTCCCGGCTGGCAGGCATTGGCGAGCGTGGTCGCCACGCTGGCATGCGCGCGGGCGGGGCACGCGTTTCGTGCCGCGGATCCTAAGCGCGGCGCGGTTGCGCGGTGGTGGGCGGTCGCGCTGGTCGTGTTCGCCGGCGGTACGGGCTTCGGCTATGCCGCGTGGCGCGCGCAGCTGCGCCTCGCCGATGCCCTGCCGGCGCAGCTCGAGGGCGTCGACCTGCGCATTGCCGGCGTGGTCGACGAGCTGCCGCAGCCGGTGGAGCGCGGCGTGCGTTTCGCGTTCGCCGTCGAGTCCGTGGCCACGCCCGGGGCGACGGTGCCGCGCCGGCTGTCCCTCGGCTGGTACGCCCCCACCGTTGCGGCAGGGGCGGCGCCTGCGCCGGTCCCCGCGGTGCACGCCGGCGAGCGCTGGCAGCTGACGGTCCGCCTCAAGCGCCCGCACGGCTACGTCAATCCAGCAGGGTTCGACCTCGAGGCGTGGCTGCTCGAGCACGACCTGCGCGCGACCGGCACGGTGGCCGCCAGCACGGACACCCGGCGCGTCGACTCATTCGCCGGGCGGTTCACCGATCACGTCCAGCGCGCTCGCGAGCGCATCCGGTCGCGCATTGCGAGCGCCCTGCCGGAAGCGCGCTTCGCCGGCGTGCTCATCGCGCTCACGATCGGCGACCAGCGCTCGATCCCGGAAGCGCAATGGCTGGTGTTCAACCGCACCGGGGTGTCCCATCTCATCTCGATCTCGGGCCTGCACGTCACCGCGTTCGCCACGCTGGCCGGCGCGCTCGTGCTCGCGCTCGCGCGCCGGTGCACGCGGCTGACCACGCACCTGCCGGCGCGCAAGATCGCCGTAGCCGTGGGCGCGCTCCTGTCGACCGCCTACGTCCTGCTGGCCGGCGCCGAAGTGCCTGCGCTGCGCACGCTCGCCATGCTCGTCGTGGCCGCCGCGGGCCTCTGGCTGGATCGTCCCGGCACGGCGCTGTGCGTCTGGCTATGGTCGCTCGTCGCGGTGCTCGCGCTCGATCCCTGGGCGGGCTTCGCGCCGGGATTCTGGCTGTCGTTCGGGGCGGTGGGGCTGCTGCTCTACGTCGGGAGCGGGCGCCTCGGCGAGCCGCCCGCCATCGGTTGGCGGGCGCGGTGCCTGCGCACCGTGACCGCCGGGGCGGCGACGCAATGGGCGATCACCATCGGCCTCGTACCGGCGACGCTGGCGCTGTTCCAGCAGGTCTCCCTCGTCTCCGCGCTGGCCAATGCGCTCGCTATTCCCGTCGTCACGCTGCTGGTCGTGCCGCTCTGCCTGGCGGGCATCGTGGTGCCGCTCGACGTCCTCTGGATCACGGCGCACGCGATGCTGTCGCAGCTGATGGAGCTGCTGGAATGGATGGCTGGCTGGCCCGGGGCGACGTGGAGCTCGCACGCGCCCGCCGATGCCGCGCTGTATCTCGCGCTCGCAGGCGTCGCGCTCATGCTCGCGCCACGCGGGCTGCCGGGCCGCGGGATGGGGGCGGCGTGGCTCCTGCCGCTGGCGCTGGTGGTGCCGCCGCGCCCGCCACCCGGTGCCGTGCGCATCACCGCGCTGGACATCGGCCAGGGGCTCGCGGTCCTGGTCGAGACCGCGCAGCACACGCTGCTGTTCGACACCGGACCGAAGTTTTCGGAGACAAGCGATGCGGGCGGACGCCTCGTGGCGCCCGTGCTGAGGGCCGCGGGCGTGGGGCGCCTCGACGCCCTCGTCGTGAGCCACTCCGACGCCGATCACGCGGGTGGCGCGCTGTCGATCCTCGCGGTCGTGCCGGCGGCGCGGCTGTGGTCGTCACTGGCGGTCGATCACCCGATCGTCGTGCGCGCCAGCGCCGCCGGGACCGCGTGGCGGTGCGCCCCGAATTTGGCATGGGAGTGGGACGAGGTCCGCTTCGCGCTCCTCCACCCGCAGCTGTCGGTCTATGCCGATGCAGGGGTCAAGCCCAACGATCGCTCGTGCGTGCTGCGCATCGAGTCGCGCCGCGGCGTCGCGCTGCTGGCGGGAGACATCGAGGCGCGCAGCGAGGCGCAGCTGCTCGAGGCGGACGCGGCGCGCCTGCGGGCCGATGTCGTCGTCGTGCCGCATCACGGCTCGCGCACGTCGTCCACGCCGGCATTCGTCGCCGCCGTCGCGCCTGCGGTGGCCATCATCTCCGCGGGTTATCGAAACCGCTTCGGCCACCCGCGCGCCGACGTGGTGGCGCGCTGGACGCAAGCCGGCGCCGCCGTGCATCGCACCGATCGCGAAGGCGCCGTGTCACTGACCCTCGGCGCGGACGTCACGCCGCTCGCGCGGGGCGCGCGGGAGATGCGGCCGCGCTATTGGCGGGACATCCCTCAGGACGGGCCCTGACCGCGCCCGCGACGCTACGTGACGAACCGGCCGAGGCGCACCGCGGTCTCGCCGCGGCGGGGCTTGCGCGTGGGCATGATGAGCACGCACTCGTCGTAGGGCGTCCGAATCGGCCGCCCGCCGTCGCGCGCGAGGAGGGTGCCCGCGCGGGGGATTGCCATCAGACCGTGCACCGGCATCTCGAAGCTGAACTGGTCGGAGTCGATGGTGATCACGTCGGTGATCTCGATCGCCTCCTGCCGCGCCAGCAGGCCTTCGTGCGGAAGGTCGCGGGCGTCGCGATCGCCCAGCATGCCGAAGTGGCGCAGGAACCGCAGCGTCGCGGCGCGCGCGACGGCCGGCGCCGCACGCTCCCAGTGCTGACCGCACTCGATCAGCAGCGCCGTGCGCGGATCGGCCGGATCGTCGAAGAAGGCGTAGTCGCGCAGGCGCGTCCCGGACTGGTGGCCCGCGTCGATCACGATATGGCGCGGCAGTCCCACCGCGCGGGCGAGATCCACGCCCTTGCGCTGCCGGCCGGCCAGCGCGAGCGGTGGGCAGGGATCGGTCATCGAGTGGAGGTCGAGCAGGAATTCGGTTGCCTCGTAGAAGGCGCGCAGCTCGCGCGCGCGCGTGAGCTCGGCGGATTGACGGCTACCGCAGAGCACCGCGTCGGTCCACAGCCGGTTGAAGTCCTCGTCGACGCACCGCGAGGCAAACGGCTCCGCCGGGTCGAACGATTGGTACGCCGCCACGTTGGCGAAGATCAGCGTCAGCGTGCCGCGCAGCGGCCGCATGCCCATGGCGAGCAGGTTGTCCAGCGCAAGCGCGCCGCAGACTTCGTTGCCGTGCGTGAGCGCCTGGATGGTGACGTGCGGGCCGCGGCGCGGACCCGTGAAGCGCCAGACGTAGGGAATCCCGATATTGCCGACGGCCCAGCGGCGCAGGTCCGGAAACGCCACCTCGATGGGCCGCGGCGCCACCACGGTGCTTACCTCCGGCACGCTTGGGGGCGTGGAGCGGGCCAGGACCGCGATGCCGGCCGCGCGCGGAGCTAGCGGGAAGCGCATGGCGCGGCGAGGGACGGCAATGTCAGGCCGCGCAGAGACGGTCCGCCAGCCGCTCCATGAACGCTTCGCAGCGCACGAGCTGGTCGATGGCGACCCATTCGTTCGGCTGGTGCGCCTGCGCGATGTGGCCGGGGCCGCAGATCACCGTTGGCACCGCCGCATCGTGGAACAGTGCAGCTTCGGTGCCGAACGACACCTTGCCGCAGCGCTGTGTGCCGTTGCAGTCGCGACCCAGCGCAGCGATCGCACTGCTGTCCGGCGTGTCGAACCCGGGCAGCGTGGACAGGTGGTCGAACTCGATGTAGGTGGACCGGTCGACGGCATGCATGTCCGGTAGGTAGCGCGCCGCCTGCGCCTGCACGTCGCGGAAGAAGGCGGCGGGATCGTCGAACGGCAGGTGGCGCACCTCGAACTCGAAGCTGCAGTCGCGCGGCACGATGTTGAGCGCGGTGCCGCCGCGGATCACGCCGACGTGGGCCGTGGTGAATGCCACATCGTACGCGCCGTCCTGCGCGCCGGCGTCGCGGAAGGCGCGGGCACGCTGCGCGATATACACCACGAGCTCGCAGCCGATCTGCACGGCGTTCACCCCGCTCGGCGTGAGCGACGAGTGGGCCTCGAGGCCGCGCACGCGGCAGCGCCAGCTCATCTTGCCCTTATGCGCGACCACGAGCTCCATGCCGGTGGGCTCGCCGACGATGCATCCGAGCGGCTGCACGCCGCGCGCGGGAAGGTCCGCGATCAGGCGGCGCACGCCGATGCAGCCGACCTCCTCGTCGTAGGAGAGCGCGAAGTGCAGGGGTCGCGCAAGCCCGCGCGCGAGGAAGCGCGGGACGAACGCCAGTCCGATCGCCGAGAAGGACTTCATGTCGGTGACGCCGCGGCCGTAAAGGCGCCCGTCGCGATGCGTGACCGTGAACGGGTCGGTGTCCCACGGCTGTCCGTCGATCGGCACGACGTCGGTGTGGCCGGAGAGCACGATGCCGCCGACGGTGGCGTTGCCGTCGCGCGCCGGGAACGTGACGAACAGGTTGGCCTTGCGGCGCTCGTCGTCGAAGGTCAGCGTGGTGGCGGCACCGTGCGACTCCGCGTAGCCGCGCACCCAGTCGATCAGCTCGAGGTTCGAATCGCGGCTGACCGTCGGGAACCCCACCAGCCGGCGGATCATTTCGTAGCCGACCAGTTCCTCGGGACGCGCGGTGGCCGGGCTCGCGACCTCGCGCGTCGTGGCAGGTGCGTTCATCGTCGCTCCGCAATGCGTGTTCCCAAGCGGCAAGGATACACCGCCGGTTTATGCGCACCGGTGAACGCGGCTGGCCCGGCGCGGTCCACTACGCATGGTTGACCGGGCAATCGCCGCAAGCGACGCCGTCGATCCTGCGTACGCCCGCCCAGCGTCGCGCGGGGCGTCGGCGCTGGCGCTGGTCCTGGTGGCGGCTTTCCTGGGGCTGCTCGCCGCGCCTTTCGCACGGGCGGAAGCCGATCCGGCGCTGTCGCGCATCAAGCTGCCGCCGGGCTTTCGGATCGAGTTGCTGGCGCGCGTCCCCGAAGCGCGGGGGATGACCTTTGGCGCGCGCGGCACGCTGTTCGTCGGCACGCTGGGCGGCTCCGTGTATGCGCTCACCCTGTCGTCCTCGGCACCGCCCGTCGTGCGTCGCGTGGCGAGCGGGCTGCGCGAGCCGGTCGGCGTCGCGTTCCGGGACGGCGCGCTGTACGTCTCCGCGGTCAGCCGGATCCTGCGTCTCGACGCCATCGAGGATCGGCTCGACCAACCGCCCGCGCCGGCAATCGTGAACGATCACTTCCCGGCAGACGGCGCGCATGGTCGCAAGTTCATTGCCTTCGGGCCTGATGGCAAGCTCTACGTCCCCGTTGGCGCGCCGTGCAACATCTGCGTGCCGGATCCGGATCGCTACGCGAACATGATGCGCATGAACCCCGACGGCTCCGGACTCGAGGTCTACGCGCGGGGCATTCGCAATTCGGTCGGCTTCGACTGGGACCCGCGCACGCACGACCTGTGGCTCACGAGCAACGGGCGCGACCTGCTCGGCGACGACGCTCCCCCCGACGTGCTCAACCACGCGCCTCGCGGGGGCGAGAACTTCGGCTATCCGTACTGTCACGCGGGCGACCTTCCCGATCCGCAGTTCGGCGCCGCGCACGCCTGCGGCGAGTTCGTTCCCCCGGCCGCGAAGCTCGGGCCGCACGTCGCTGCGCTGGGCATGCGCTTCTATACCGGCACGCAGTTTCCCCCCGACTACCGCAACCAGGTGTTCATCGCGGAGCACGGGTCGTGGAATCGCAGCCGCAAGATCGGCTATCGCGTGAGCCTGGTCCGGCTCGATGCCGCCGGCCGTTTCCTGTCGTACGCGCCGTTCGCCGAAGGGTGGCTGCAGGGCGAGTCCGCGTGGGGTCGACCGGCCGACGTGCTGGTCGCTCCGGATGGCGCCCTGCTGGTTTCGGACGATACGGCCGGCGCGATCTACCGCATTTCCTACCGCCCGTAGCCGTCGGCGGGTGCAGCGGCTCGCCGCGCGCCGCGGCGCCCGTCGGGGCGCTTCGGCATGCGGCGCCGCGGGGGGATTCGCCGGTGCCGCTTGCGGGCATCGCGCCGACGCGCTATCGTCGCCGCGTCGATGCATGCATATGCATCTTGTGGGGGCGGCTTCGAAGGCCGCCTCGCCGCCAATGGCCCCGAGCCGCGCGCCGCCCCGGCGCGCATCATCCGCAACCGCTGCTGCCGCCCCCGCTGCCCGCCGCGTTGGGGCCGGTCCGGGTGAAGACGGCGCTGCCGAGGCCTCGGCACTCGCCGAATTTGCGCGGCGCGGGCCCGAGTGCGCCTTTCGCAACGTCCGGCTGCTGGGCCGTGTCGTCGGCGCCTTCTACGACGAGAAGCTCAAGCCGGCCGACCTTCGGGCGAGTCAGCTGGCGCTCCTCTGGTCGATACTGGCCTGCCAGCCGGTCGAGCAGAAAGCGCTCGAGCGCGTCACCGAGACCGACCAGACCACGCTCTCCCGCACGGTTGAGCACCTCCGCGCGGGGGGTCTCGTGAAGGTGACCCAGGGCGCGGACCGGCGAGTGCGGATGATCATGCTCTCCGCGCGGGGCCGGCGCGCGTTCCTGCGCGCGATGCCCTATTGGGAAGCGGCGCAGCGCGAGATGTCGGAATGGCTCGCGCTGGGCGATTTGCGCAGCATGGCGCGCTCGGCGCATCGGTTCGCGCAGGCCCGGCGACCGGCCGACGATCCGCCGCGCGCCCGCCGGACCGGCTGACTCGCCCGCGGCCTCCGCGCCGCCGTCCTCCGGCACGCGTCGGCCGGACGGGGCCGCGGTATCATCGCCGCCCCTTGGCCCGTCGCATCGTCTCCGTGGACCCAGCGGTTTCCAGCGCAACGCTCGCCGCACGGTACGACGCCATCCCGTACGACGTGCGGCCGCATTTCCTGACGCATCCGGACCGGCTCGCCTCGGTCGCGACGTTCCTGGGCTACGCTGCGCCGCTGCCGTCGGGTTGTCGCGTGCTCGAAGTGGGCTGCAACGACGGAGCGAACGTGATCCCGATGGCGCTTTCGCTGCCGGAGGCGACGTTCGTCGGCTGCGACCTGTCGCCCACCGCGGTGGCGGCCGCGAAGGCGACCATTGCGGCGCTCGGCCTTGCCAACATCGAGCTGCGGTGCGAGGACCTGGCCACACTCGACCCAGCGCTCGGCGACTTCGATTACATCGTCGCGCACGGCGTGTACTCATGGGTGCCGCCGGCGGTGCGCGAGGCGCTGCTGGCGCTCGCGGGCCGGCGCCTGACGCCTCACGGGCTCATGTTCGTAAGCTACAACACGCTGCCCGGCGGTCACGTGCGGATGGCGGCTTGGGAAATGCTCCACCATCACGTCGACGGCATCGCGGATCCGCGCGCGCGGATGGAAGCGGCGCGAGCGCTCGCCCGCCTCGTGGCCGAAGGCGGGCCGGCGCAGCACGCCGCCGACGATGCGATGCGAGCCGAGCTCCGCGCGATCGCGGAGCGCACCGACAGCCAGCTCTTCCACGACGATCTCGCCGTGCCCAACGACCCGGTGCACTTCCGGGACTTCGCAGCTGCAGCGGATCGGCATGGCCTCGCGTTCCTGGCCGAAGCGGAGCTGCATTCGATGAGCGGCGCAGGCATCAGCGCGGCAGCGCGCCAGTTCCTGTCGGCACGCGATCCACTGGAGCGCGAGCAATACCTCGACTTCGTGCGCCTGCGCCGCTTTCGCCAGTCCCTCGTGCGCCGCCGGGAGGCGCGGCCCTCAGGTCGCCCGCTCGCGGAGCAGCTCGCTGCGATGCACGTGAGCGCGGATGCGTCGCTCCTGCGGGCTGCCGAGGCCGGCAAGCTGCCGGACCTGGCACGCCAGCTCGAGCCGGCGGAGAGGGGCGGCGGGCAGGTGCAGCGCCTGCTCGAGGAGCTGGTCCGCCGGGCGCCCGGATCGCTGCCCATCGCGGAGCTCGCGGCGCGCGTCGCCGCGGGCGAGCGCGCGGATTCGCCGCCCGCGCTCGACGCGCTGCTGCGCGACGCCTATGTCGGCAGCATCCTGAACCTGCACGTGCACCCGCCGCAGGTCGCCACTGCGCCCTCGACAAGTCCCACGGCGAATCGGCTCGTCCGCCTGCAGGCGGGTCGACAGCAGGACCTGACCACGCAGATGCACACCTGGGTGCGCATTCCCGACGCGAACGCGCGCCGCCTGCTCACGCTGCTGGACGGAACCCGCGACGTCGCGCAGCTCGCGAACGCCCTGGCGCCGGATTGGCACGGGGCACGCGCCGAGGTCGCGACGTTCGTTGGGCATGCGCTGGTGCAGTTCGGCCGGCTCGGCCTGCTCGCGGCGTAGGCGCCGGCGCCCCGGCAGCTGGCGCGACCCGCGCCGCTTAGTACCGGTAGTAGCCCCGGCCGCCGTAGTAGGAGTAGGGGTAGGGGTAGGGCGCCGGGTAGGCATACGCGGGGGCGTAGTAGACCGGCGCGCGGTAGACCACGGGTGGGGCCACGTAGCCGCCGTAGTAGGCGGGATAGGGCCGGTAGCCGTAGCTGCGGTACGGCCCGTACCCGCGGTAATAAGGGGCGTTGCCGACCGCGAACCCGTAGCCCGGACCGCCGATCGACAGGCTGAAGCCGAGCCGGTCGGCCTTTGCGGCGGGGGTGAAGGCGAGGGCGGCGGCGAGGATGGCGCCGAGCGCGGCGATGACCGGTTTGCGACGTAGCATGAAAGCCTCCTGTACGGATGAGACGTCGGCGGCGTCCCGGGGTCCCGGGCTTGGCGCCGCCCTACGTCCACAACGGGATAGCTGGAGGCAGCGTTGACCCGCACAACCGCGGCGTAGCAGTTTGTTACACCCACCGGCGACCCGGTGCGGCTGCGCTATCCTAAGCGCCGTTGCGCCGCGCCGCCGGAACCATCGACTCGTCCCGATCGACTTGTCACGATGGACTTGCCACTCCGGCCGCGGCATTCCCGTCCTCCACCTCGAAGGCCGCCCGATGCGCCTGCGCCATGCACTGCCCGCCGTCCTGCTCGTGCTGCTGTCGCTGGCTGCGCGCGCCGCCGACCTCGCCATCGGGCTGGGCACCGACGTCACGTCGCTCGATCCGCACTATCACAACCTCACCCCGAACAACAACGTCGCGCAGCATGTCTTCGGATTGCTGGTGCAGCGCAACGAGAAGGAGCAGCTCGAGCCCGGCCTCGCCACGGAGTGGAAGGCCATCGATCCGACGACGTGGGAGTTCAAGCTGCGGCGCGGCGTGAAGTTCCACGACGGGAGCGACTTTACGGCCGACGACGTGATCGCGTCGATCGCCCGCGTGCCGAAGGTGCCAAACAGCCCGTCGCCGTTCACGGCCTATACCAAGCAGATCCAGAAGGTCGACGCGGTGGACCCCTACACGGTCCGCTTCCACACGGCGACGCCGTATCCGCTGATGCCCTCGGACCTGACGCAGGTTTTCATCGTGTCGCGCAAGGCGGAGGGCGCCTCCACCGACGACTTCAACAGCGGCAAGGCCGCGATCGGCACCGGTCCCTACAAGCTCGTGCGGTACGCGAAGGGCGACCGCATCGAGCTCGCGCGCTTCGACGGATACTGGGGCGGGCGCACGCCGTGGGACAAGGTGACGCTGCGGCTGCTGCCCCAGAACGCCTCCCGCGTCGCGGCGCTGCTCGCGGGCGACGTCCAGGTGATCGAGGCGGTGCCCACCGCCGACATCGCGCGCCTGAAGCAGGACCGGCGCGTCACGCTCGCCCGCACGGTGGTCGACCGGCTCATCTATCTTCACCTCGACAGCAACCGCGACGCGTCGCCGTACGTGACCGACAAGGACGGCAAGCCGCTGGAGCGCAACCCGCTGAAGGACGTGCGCGTGCGCCGCGCGCTGTCGAAGGCGATCGACCGCGACGCGATCGTCGCGCGCGTGATGGAAGGCGAGGCCGTGCCGTCCGGGCAGCTCATCCCGGAATTTCTCTTCGGCGCGACGAAGAACCTCAAGGTGGAAAAGTTCGACGCGGGCGGCGCGCGCCAGTTGCTCGCGGAGGCGGGCTGGCCCGACGGCTTCGGCGTCACTTTGCACACGCCGAACGATCGCTACGCCAACGACGCGAAGATCGCGCAGGCGGTGGCCCAGATGTGGACGCGCGTCGGCGTGGCGACCAGGGTTGTCGCGATGCCCTCTGCGACCTATTTCCCCCAGGCGACCGAGCTCAAGTTCAGCGCGATGCTGCTGGGCTGGAGCACCGGCACCGGCGAGGCGTCGTCGTCGCTCAAGGCGCTGGTGATGACCTACGACCGCGACAAGGGCTACGGAGGGACCAACCGGGGCCGCTACAGCAATGCCAAGGTGGACGCGCTCACCGAGGACGCGCTGCAGACCGTCGACGACGTCAAGCGCGGGAGGTACCTGCAGCGCGCCACCGAGATCCTGATCGCCGACCAGGGCATCATCCCGCTGCATTTCCAGGTCAACAGCTGGGCGATGCGCGACGGCATCACCTACGTGCCGCGCGTCGACGAGACCACGCTCGCGTGGAAGTTCAAGCCCGGCACGGCCAAGTGAACGCGCCCGAGGCGCGCTGGCCCGCCATCGCTACGCCGGCGCGGCATTTCATCGCCAACGCCTGGGTCGAGCCGCACGAGGGCGCGAGCCTGCCCGTCATCGATCCCTCCGATGGCGCGCCGTTCGCCACGCTGGCGCGCGGCGGTGCCGCCGACATCGACGCCGCGGTGCGGGCTGCGCAGGCGGCGCGCAGCGGCGCGTGGGGCAAGCTCGCGCCGGCGGAGCGCGGGCGCGTGCTCGCCCGCATCGGCCGGCTGATTGGCGACCACGCCGAATCGCTCGCGCTGATCGAGGCGCGCGACTGCGGCAAGCCGCTCACGCAGGCACGCACCGACGTCACGGCCTGTGCGCGCTACTTCGAGTTCTACGCCGGTGCGGCGGACAAGCTGCACGGCACCACCATACCGTATGCCGAGGGCTACACGGTGCTGACCTGGCGCGAGCCGCACGGCGTCACCGGCCACATCATTCCGTGGAACTATCCGCTGCAGATCTTCGGCCGCTCCGTTGCGGCGTCGTTGGCGGCCGGCAATGCGTGCGTGGTCAAGCCGGCGGAGGACGCGTGCCTCTCGCTGTTGCGCGTGGCCGACCTCGCGTGCGAGGCCGGACTGCCGCCGGGCGCGCTCAATCTCGTCACCGGGCTGGGGCACGAAGCGGGCGCGGCGCTGGCCGCGCATCCGGGCATCCTGCACCTGTCGTTCACGGGCTCCCCGGCGACCGGCGCCACGGTCGCGGCCGCGGCTGCGCAGCGGCACTGCCCGGTGACCCTCGAGCTCGGCGGCAAATCGCCGCAGCTCGTGTTCGCGGACGCCGACGTCGACGCCGCGTTGCCGGCGCTGGTCAATGCGATCGTCCAGAACGCCGGGCAGACGTGCAGCGCCGGGTCGCGGCTGCTGGTCGAGCGTCCGCTCTACGAGCCGTTGCTCGAGCGCCTCGGCGAGCGGTTCGCCGCGCTGGTCGCAGCACCCGCGCTGGCCGACCGCGACTGCGGGCCGCTGATCCGGGCGTCGCAACGCGAGCGGGTGGCGGGGTTCCTGGCCGATGCGCAGCGCGACGGCATCGCGGTGGTCGCGCAGGGGCGGGTCGCGCCTGACGCGCCGTCGACCGGCTACTACGTCGCGCCCACGCTGCTGCGCGACGTGCCGCCGTCGCACCGGCTCGCCCGCGACGAGGTGTTCGGACCCGTGCTGGCGGCCATGCCGTTCGCCGACGAGGCCGACGCAGTGCGGCTCGCCAACGGCACCGACTACGGGCTGGCCGCCGGTGTGTGGACCCGCGATGGCGCGCGGCAACTGCGCCTCGCCCGCGCGCTGCAGAGCGGCCAGGTGTTCGTTAACAACTATGGCGCGGGTGGCGGCGTCGAGCTCCCCTTCGGCGGCGTGCGTCACTCGGGGTACGGCCGCGAGAAGGGCTTCGAGGCGCTGTACGGATTCACCAGCGTGAAGACCGTGGTGCTGCGCCACGGCTGAAGCCGCGCCGCGCGCTGCTCCCGTCCGCCGAATCGACATGCGACTCGCCGACCAGATTGCGATCGTCACGGGCGCGGGCTCGGGCTTCGGACGCGGGATCGCCGTGCGCTTCGCGCAGGAAGGCGCGCGCGTGATCGTGAACGACCTCAACGCTGCCAGCGGCGCGGCCACCGCAGCTGCGATCATCGCAGCCGGAGGCGCTGCGCAATGTTGCGCGGGCGACGTGTCGCAGGACGCGGACGTCGCGCGGCTCGTGCGCTTCGCCCTCGACGCCTACGGCGGCCTGGGCGTCGTGGTCAACAACGCCGGCACCACGCATCGCAACCAACCGTTGCTGGACGTGAGCGAGGCGGAGTTCGACCGGATCTATTCGGTCAACGTGAAGAGCCTGTTCCTGACCGCCCGCCACGCCGTGCCGCACTTCCGCGCGCAGCGCAGCGGCGTATTCATCACGATCGCATCGACCGCCGGCGTGCGGCCGCGGCCCGGGCTCACCTGGTACAACGGCAGCAAGGGCGCGGCGATCGTCACGTCGCGCTCGATGGCAGCGGAACTCGCGCCCTACAACATTCGCGTCAACGTCATCAACCCGGTCGCGGGCGAGACCGCCATGCTCGCGGCCTTCATGGGTGAGGACACCCCGCAGAAGCGCGCGCAGTTCGTGTCGTCCATTCCGCTCGGCCGGCTCTCGCAGCCCGCCGACATTGCGACCGCGGCCGTGTTCCTCGCCTCCGCCGAGGCCGCCTTCATCACCGGCGCGTGCCTCGAGGTTGACGGCGGTCGCTGCATCTGATGGCGGCAGCCGCGCTCGCCGCCCGCCTCGACCCGCAGCGCGCGGGCATGATCGTCGTGCTGGGCGCGCTGATCGCCATCGCTCCGCTCGCGATGGACATCTACCTCGCGTCGATGCCGTCGATGACCACGGCGCTCCACGCCGCGCCGGCCGCCGTCCAGCTCACCTTGTCCGTCTACATGTTCGCGTGGGGCATCGCGCAGCTTGCCGCCGGGCCGCTGTCGGATCGCTTCGGCCGGCGCCCGGCGCTGGTGGGCGGGCTCCTGCTGTTTGTGGGCGCGTCGCTCGCCTGCGCGCTCGCCCGCAGCGTCGAGCTGCTGATCGGCGCGCGCGCCGTCCAGGCGGTCGCGATGGCGACGGTGGCAGTAGTGCCCCGCGCCGTGGTGCGCGACCTCTACGCCGGGACCCAGGCCGCGCACGTCCTGTCGCTGATGGGGATGGTGCTGGGCATCGCGCCGATCCTCGCGCCGATCCTCGGCAGCCATCTGCACGTGTGGTTCGGGTGGCAGGCGAACTTCCTGTTCGTGGCCGCGTACGCGGCCGTGCTCACCCTGGTCGTCGCCCGGCGGCTGCCCGAGACGCTGCGCAATGCCGATCCGCGCGCGCTCCGTCCGGCCGTCATCGGCGCGAACTACCGGCGCCTGCTGGCGTCGCGCACCTTCGTCGGGTACGTGCTGGTGTCCGCGTTCGCGTCCAGCGGCATCTTCGCGTTCCTGGCGGGGAGCTCGTTCGTTTTCGTGGCGGTGATGGGCCAGGGCGAGCAGGGCTTCGGCTACCTCTTCGGCGCGGTGATGCTGGGCAACATCACCGGCGCCGCGCTGGCAGCGCGCGTGGTGCGCCGCTGGGGCGTCGACCGCACGATCGGACGCGCGCTGTGGGGGCTTTGCGGAGGCGGCCTGCTGCTCGCCGCGCTGGCGTTCGCGGGCGTTGCGCATCCGCTCGCGGTGGTTGTGCCGATGTTCGTGTTCATGGTCGCGGTGATGATGACGATGCCGCAGGCCGCCGCCGGCGCGCTGACGCCCTTTCCGGACATCGCCGGTGCGGCCTCGTCGCTGCTGGCGTTCGTGCAGTTCGGCGTGGCCGCGACCGGCGCGCTGGTGGTGGGCCTGACGTTCGACGGCACGGCGCGGCCGATGGCCGCGACCATCGCGACGTCGGCGCTGCTGTCCGCCGCCGCGTTCGCCGGGCTGGTGCGCAGGCGCTCCGCGGACTAGTGCTGGCCCGCGGTCGCGCGGTGCGCATGGCCGCACGACCGGTTCACGAGCCCTTGATGAGTTGCTCGATGGCGTCGACGATCGGCGTGGCCGGAGCCATGCCGATGCGCTTGACGAGCGCCTTCGCGAACTCCGGCAGGAGGTCGTGCAGGTCGCGCACGTTGGCGGTCTTCTGCAGCCGCATCATGATGCCGTAGCCCCGAAAGCCCAGGTGTCGGTTGATCGCATCGCTGAACATCTGCTGCGCGGCGAGAAAGCGCTGCACCTCGTCCTGGGTGCGGGACGTCTGGATGGCCTCCGCGCCTTCCGCGAGCGACGGGGCCGAGAAGCGCTTGGCGATGAGGTGGCCGCGCTCGAGCGCCGTGAGCGCGCGCTCGTCGAGGCGCAGCGCTCGCGCCTTCTCCAGCACTTCGCCGATCGTCCGGTTGCCGTCGATGAGGATGAGCAGGCTGCGCAGCGTGACGGGGAGGTTGAGCTTCCGGTCGCGCAACTCCTGAACACCCAACTCGGTCTTGGCGTAGATTTCGGTCGGATCCATGGCCCGCGAAGATGCAAGCACGGCATGCATCGCGCCGATTATAGGATGGCCCCCGTCGTTCGATGCGACGCGCCGCCGGGCGGCGCCCCGGCAACGCCGCGGGGGTTGCCGCGCACGGAACGGATTATAGGCACGCTAAGGCCGCGGAGTTGCGCCGGGGGACATGCGAGAATCGCGCGGCCGTCCGTCCTGTAGCGCACACGCCACATCCCATGCAGACCTTCGACCGGCTGTTCCTGCGCGCCAACCGGGTCGCCGTCATCGCCCTGCTGGCCGCGATGGCCCTCATGGTGTTCGCCAACGTGATCCTGCGTTACGCGACCGACCGCTCGCTTCTGTGGGCCGAGGAGGCGTCGCGCTACGCCATGATCTGGATGACCTTCCTGGGCGCCGGGCTGGTCCTGCGCTATGGAGGCCATATCGGCATCGAGACGCTGCACGAGCGATTTCCGCGCCGCGCGCCGTTCCTGCGGGGACTGGTCGTGCTGCTGCTGCTGGGATTCTTCGTATTCATGGTGTGGACGGGCGTGCGCTACGCGCGCCTGACATGGGGCCAGACCACGGCGGCGATGGAGATCCCGATCGGCGCCGTCTACCTCGCGATGCCCGCTGGCTTCGCGCTGCTGACCCTGCATCTGCTGCTCATGGCGGCCCCGTACGTGCGCCGGCGCGAGCTGCTGGGCGGCGGCGAGCTCGACGGCGGCACGCCGGCCACGCGCGAGTGATCGTCGCGCTGTTTGCGGTGGCGGTCGTGCTGCTGGCGCTCGGCGTGCCGGTGGCGTTCGCGCTGGGCGGAGGCACGCTCGCCGCGGTGCTGGTGAACGGCAGCCTGCCGCTGCTCGCCCTGCCCAAATACCTTTTCTCCGGGCTCGACATCTTCGCGCTCGAGGCCGTGCCGTTCTTCATCCTGACCGCCGAGCTCATGACCGGCGGGTCGCTGTCCCTGGTCCTGCTCCGCTTCGCCTCCCAGTTCGTCGGCCGCTTCCGCGGCGGACTCGGCCACACCAGCATCCTGACGCTCACCTTCTTCTCGGGCATCTCGGGCTCGGCGCTCGCCGACGCCGCCGGACCGGGCGCGATCATGATCAGGATGATGCGCGACGACGGCTACGACCCCGCCTACGCCGCCGCGCTCACCGCCGCCACGTCCATCCTCGGCCCGATCATCCCGCCCTCGATCAGCGTGATCATCTACGCGCTCGCCTACCCCGACGTGAACCTGGTGGGCCTGCTGATCGCGGGGCTCGTGCCGGGGCTCGTGATCGCGGCCGCGATGGCGGCGATCAACCATGTCGTGTCGGTGCGACGCAACTATCGCGGCCTGCCGCAACGGTTCGCCGCGCGCGACTACCTGCGCAACACCGGGCGGGCGCTGCCCGCGCTGGTGCTGCCCGTCCTGATCCTGGCCGGCATCGCGTCGGGCGCGTTCACGCCTACGGAAGCATCGGTCGTGGCGGTCTTCTACGCGCTCTTCGCCGGCCGCGTGATCTACCGCTCGCTCGAGTGGCGGATGCTCCCGGGCATCCTGGCCCGCTCGGCCCTGATGACCGCGTCGGTGCTGATCATCGTCGCGATGTCGGCCGCATTCGCCTGGGTGCTGACGGTGTCGCGGGTCCCGCAGCAGCTCACCGAATGGATGGTCGCGATGCAGCTTCCGCCGATCGCCTTCCTGCTCGCGGTGAACCTGCTGCTGCTCGCGTTCGGCATTTTCATCGAGCCGCTGCCGGGGATCGTCGTGCTGGTGCCGATCCTCGCGCCGATCGCCCACGCGCTGGGCGTCGACGACCTGCAATTCGGGGTGATCGTGATCGTCAACCTCACCATGGGGATGATCACGCCACCGGTGGGCGGGCTACTGTTCATCACCTCGATCGTCGGCAAGGTCCCGCTCGGCCGGCTCACGCGCGAGCTGTGGCCGTTCCTGATCGCGCAGATGGGCGTGCTCGTCCTGCTGTCGTTGTTCCCGCTTCTCTCCGCCGGCCTGCCCCACGCGCTCGGCTATCGCTGAGTCGGCGGCGCGCGGCGTCACCGGTAGTTGCGGATGCGGTCGATGTTCTCCTGTCCGAACCGCTGGGCGAACTCGACGTACACGGGCGCGAGTTGGGCCTGGAAGCGGGCCTTATCGATATTGTCCGCGACGGTCATCCCCCGGGCGCGCAGCTCGGCGACGGCCTTGCGTTCATCGTCGTCGATGCGCGCGCGGTCGGCCTTCACCGCCTCGCGGGCGGCGTCGGCGAAAGCCTGCTGGTCGACCGCCGACAGCGCTTCCCATTTGGCCTTGTTCATGAGGATCACTGCCGGCGAGTACACATGTCCGGTCAGCGACAGGTATTTCTGGACCTGGTCGAGCTTCGCCGAGGTGATCACCGACAACGGGTTTTCCTGGCCGTCCACGGTGCCCTGCTGCAGCGCGGTGAACACCTCGGTGAACGCCATCGGCGTGGGCAGGATGCCGAACTGCCGATACGCCTGGATGTGGATGGGGTTCTCCATCGTGCGCATCTTGAGGCCGCGCAGGTCCTCGGGCGTGAGCACCGGGCGCTTGCTGTTCGTCATGTGGCGAAAGCCGTTCTCCGCCCACGCCAGCGCGACCAGGTTCTTCGAGGGAAACTTTTGCAGGAGGTCGCGTCCGATCGGCCCGTCGAGCACGGCTCGCGCATGGGCGTAGTCGCGGAACAGGAACGGAATATCCAGGATCGCCACTTCGGGGACGAAGTTCGGCAGCGGGCCGGTCGACGTCAGCGTGAGGTCGAGCGTGCCGAGCTGCACGCCCTCGACCGACTCGCGCTCGCCGCCCAGCGCCGCGGCGTAGAAGTTCTGCACCCGGTAACGGCCCTGCGTGCGCTGCTCCACCTCGCGGGCGAACGCATCGACCGCGACGCCGTACGACGAATTCTGGGCGAGCGAGACGTTCATCTTGAGGAGCGCCTGCGCGAGCGCGGGTGCCCCGGGCAGGGCGAGCAGGAGGAGGGCGGCGACGGCGGTACGGGCAAGTCGGACGGTGCGCATCGGTGGACCTTAGGATCGCATGGAGGCGCGATTCTAGTGGAAGCGGCGGGGCACGGGAAACGCTCCGCCGGCCACCGGGGTGGCCGCGCGTCGGCTCGAGGCGACCGGATGTGGAATAATCGAAATCCCGTCCAAGCTTCTCCTCATGCTCGATTCCGCCCTCCACGCGCAGCTCGCGGCCATCCTGCCGCCGGCCGGGCTGCTCACGGCGGCCGAGGACACGCGTCCCTACGAGTGCGACGGGCTGACCCTGTTTCGCGAGCTGCCGGCGGCGGTGGTCCTGCCCGAGTCCGAGGGACAGGTGGTGGAGATCCTGCGCCTGTGCCACGCCGCGCGCACCCCGGTGGTCGCGCGCGGAGCGGGAACGAGCCTGTCGGGCGGAGCGCTGCCGAACGCGGCGGGCGTGGTGCTGTCGCTCGCCAAGTTCCGTCGCATTCTTTCAGTCGACCCCCTCGCGCGCACGGCCACGGTCCAGCCGGGGGTGCGCAACCTCGCCATCTCCGAGGCCGCGGCCCCGTACGGGCTCCACTACGCGCCGGACCCCTCCTCGCAGATCGCCTGTTCGATCGGCGGCAACGTGGCCGAAAACGCGGGCGGCGTGCACTGCCTCAAGTACGGGCTCACGGTACACAACCTGCGCCGCGTGCGAGGCGTCACGATCGAAGGCGAGATCGTCGAGTTCGGCGGCGAGTCGCTCGACGCCCCGGGCTACGACCTGCTCGCGCTGATCACCGGCAGCGAAGGGTTGCTGGCCGTCATCACCGAGATCACCGTCAAGCTCTGCGCCAAGCCGCAGGCGGCGCAGGTGGCGCTGGCCGCGTTCGACGACCTCGCGAAGGCGGGCGCCGCCGTCGGCGCGATCATCGGCGCCGGCATCATTCCCGCGGGCCTGGAGATGATGGATCAGGCGGCCACGCGCGCGGTGGAGGCGTTCGTACACGCGCGGTATCCGCTCGACGCCGCCGCGGTCCTGCTGGTCGAGTCCGACGGAACGGTGGCCGAGGTCGAGGCCGAGATGCTGGACATCCGGCGCGTGCTCACGGCCAGCGGGGCGACCGAGATCCGTGTCTCCCGCGACGAAGCGGAGCGCCTGCTGTACTGGTCGGGGCGCAAGGCGGCGTTCCCGGCGGTCGGCCGGATCTCGCCCGATTATTACTGCATGGACGGCACGATTCCCCGCGCCGCGCTGCCGCGCGTGCTGCGGCAGATCGAGGCGTGGACGCACGAGTTCGGCCTGCGTTGCGCGAACGTGTTCCACGCCGGCGACGGCAACCTCCATCCGCTGATCCTGTTCGACGCGAACCGCGCCGGCGACCAGGAGCGCGCGATCGCGTTCGGCGACCGCATCTGCGCGCTGTGCATCGAGGTCGGCGGCACGATCACCGGCGAGCATGGCGTCGGCGTCGAGAAGCTGTCCGGCATGTGCATGCAGTTCACCGAGACCGAGCGGGCGCGGTTCCTGGCGATCAAGCGCGCATTCGACGAGCACGGCCTGCTCAACCCCGGCAAGGCGATACCCTCGCTCGCGCGTTGCGCCGAGGTGGGGGGTATGCACGTGCATCATGGCGAGCTGCGCCATCCCGAGCTGCCGCGCTTCTAGACATAGGCCGTCGATGAGACCCGCTGTCCTGATGGAACGCCCCGCCGCCGCCGCCGTCGGCGCGCTTGTCGAGCGCTTGACGGGCAGCCTGGGCGAGCGGGCGGTCGTGAACGCGGCGGTCCGCGCGCAGCATGGGCACGGCGAAGGCCTGGCCGACAGCGGCGTGCCGGATGTCGTGGTATTCCCGGAGAACAACGCGGAGGTCGTGTCGATCGTGCGCCTGTGCCGGAGCGCGCGCGTGCCGGTGATCGCCTTCGGCGTCGGCACGTCGCTCGAGGGGCACGTGGCCGCGCTCTACGGCGGCGTGTGCATGGACCTGTCGCGCATGAGCAGCGTGCTCGAGGTGAATGTCGCCGACCTCGACTGCCGCGTGCAGGCCGGCGTGACGCGCGAGCAGCTCAACGCCGGCCTGCGCGGCACCGGCCTGTTCTTTCCCATCGACCCCGGCGCCAATGCCACCCTCGGCGGCATGGCGTCGACGCGCGCCTCGGGCACCAATGCCGTCCGCTACGGCACGATGCGCGAGAACGTACTGGGCCTCACTGTCGTGACATCCGACGGCACGCTCGTGCGCACCGGCGGGCGGGCGCGCAAGTCGAGCGCCGGCTACGACCTGACCCGCCTGATGGTCGGCTCGGAAGGAACCCTTGGCATCATCACCGAGGTGCAGCTGCGTCTCTACGGCGTGCCCGAATGCATCCTCGCGGCGGTGTGCCAGTTCCCCGACCTGCGGCACGCGGTCGACGCCGTGATCATGGTCATGCAGCTCGGCGTGCCGATCGCCCGCATCGAACTGCTCGACGACGTGCAGATGGACGCGTGCATCCGGTACTCGAAGCTGACCGGCTACGAGGCAAAACCCACGCTGTTCTTCGAGTTCCACGGCAGCGAGGGCGGCGTGCGCGAGCAATCCCAGACGGTCGAGCAGGTCGCGCGCGAGCACGACGGCAGCGCGTTCGCCTGGGCCACGCAGGCCGAGGACCGCTCGCGGCTGTGGAAGGCGCGGCACAACGCGTACTACGCGGCGATGGCGCTTGCGCCGGGCAAGCAAGGCTTCGCCACCGACGCGTGCGTACCGATCTCGCGCCTGACCGACTGCGTGCTGGAGACGCGCGCCGACGTCGATGCGAGCGGCCTCGTCGCGCCGATCGTCGGCCATGTGGGAGACGGCAACTTCCACCTGGTGGTCCTGTTCGACCCGGACGATGCGGACGAGCGCGCCCGCGCCGAAGGGCTCGCCGAGCGCGTCAGCCTGCGGGCCATCGCGATGGGGGGCACGTGCACCGGCGAGCACGGCATCGGCTTGCACAAGCTGGACGCCCTGGTCGCCGAGCATGGCGATGCCGTCGAGATGATGCGCACCATCAAGCGCGCGCTCGACCCCGACAACATCCTCAATCCCGGCAAGACCGTTCCGCTCTAGGCGCCCGTCATGTACAAGGTCCATATCGGCAACAAGATGTACTCGTCGTGGTCGCTGCGCGGATGGCTCGTGGCGCGCCTGTCGGGCGCACCGTTCGAGGAGGTCCCGGTGTCGCTCGCGCATCTTCACCCGGATCCTTCGGCGCGCGGATTCTCGCCCTCCGGCCTGCTGCCGTCCCTGGTCGACGGCGACATCGTGGTGTGGGACACGCTCGCCATCGCCGAGTACCTCGCCGAGCGCCATCCCGGCATGTGGCCGGCCGAGCCCGCAGCGCGTGCCTTCGCGCGCTCGATCACGGCGGAAATGCATTCCGGCTTCGCCGCCCTGCGCAACGAGATGACGATGTGCGTGCGCGAGCGCGTCGACGTCCGCCCGTGGTCGCCCGCGCTCGCCCGCAACATCGCCCGAGTGGCCGCCATCTGGAACGAGGCCCGGCGGCGCTTCGGGGAGCAGGGGGACTTCCTGGTCGGTCCGTTCGGCATCGCGGACTGCTTCTATGCGCCGGTCGCGTTTCGCTTTCGCACCTATGGCGTCGTCCCCGACGGCGCCGCGCACGAGTATCTTTCGGCCCTGCTGGCGCATCCCTATCTGCGCGATTGGGAAGCGGCGGCGCTCGTGGAGACCGAGGTGGTCGACGAGGACGAGCCGCGCCTCGTGTATCGGGAAAAGCTCGCCGCCTCGAACGCGTGACCGTCACGATGGCCGACGCCGCCGTCGCGCAGATCCAGGACCAGATCCGCGCAGCCGCCCACGTACAGCGCGCGCTGCGCATCCGCGGCGGCGGCAGCAAGGATTTCTACGGCCGGCGCTCGACCGGCGATGTCGTCGACATGCGCGCGCTGCGCGGGGTGGTGGCCTACGAGCCGGGTGAGCTCGTCGTCACCGCGAAAGCGGGTACGCCGCTGGCCGAGCTGGAAACCGTGCTCGACGAAGCGCAACAGATGCTGCCCTTCGAGCCGCCCGGCTTCGGCGGCGGCGCGACCCTGGGCGGCGCGGTGGCCGCCGGACTGTCGGGTCCGCGGCGACCGTACGCCGGCGCCGTCCGCGACTTCGTGCTGGGCGTGCGCGTCGTCGACGGCACCGGCGCCGCGCTGGCCTTCGGCGGCCGGGTGATGAAGAACGTCGCCGGCTTCGACGTCTCGCGCCTGATGACCGGTGCGCTCGGCACGCTCGGCGTACTCACCGAGGTGTCGCTGAAGTGCCTGCCGCGGCCCGCCGCCGAGCTGTCGCTCGTGCGCGAGTGCTCCGCCGACGAGGCGATCCGGCTCGTCAACGAATGGGGCGGCCAGCCGCTGCCGCTATCGGCCACCTGCTACCTCGACGGCGCGCTATGGGTGCGCCTGTCCGGCGCAGCGTCCGCGGTCGCGGCGGGGCGCGCCGCGCTCGGCGGCGACGAGGCGTCCGATGCGCCCTCGTTCTGGCGGAGCGTGCGCGACCAGACCCATCCGTACTTCGCGACGCTGGGTGCGCGCAATGTCCCGTTGTGGCGGCTGTCGGTCCGCTCCACCACGCCGTTTCGCGACCTTGGCGGCGACCAGCTGATCGAGTGGGGCGGGGCGCTGCGCTGGCTCGGCGCGGCCGAGGGCGCCGAGGGCGAGCGGCTGCGCGCCTGGGCGCGGGCCAGCGGCGGACACGCGACGTGCTTTCGCGGTGGCTCAGGACCGGTGTTTCAGGCGCTGTCCCCGTCGTTGCTGCTGCTGCATCAGCGCCTGAAGCACGTCTTCGACCCGCATGCGATCCTCAACCGTGGCCGGCTCTATCCCGAGCTGTAGCGATGGAAACCCGCCTTGCCCCGTTCATCCGCGACACGCCTGAAGGCAAGGAGGCCGACGCCATCCTGCGCGCCTGCGTGCACTGCGGTTTCTGCACGGCGACCTGCCCGACCTACCAGCTGCTGGGCGACGAGCTCGACGGACCGCGCGGACGCATCTACCTGATCAAGCAGGTGCTGGAGGGCACCCCCGCGACGGCGAAGACGCAGCTGCACCTCGATCGCTGCCTCACCTGCCGCAGCTGCGAGACGACCTGCCCGTCGGGCGTCCGCTACGGTCACCTGGTCGACATCGGGCGCCGCGTCGTCGACCAGCAGGTGGGGCGCACGCCGGTCGATGCGGCGCGCCGCACGGCGCTGCGGCGCGGGCTGCTGGCCAAGCCGCTGTTTAGCGCCGCACTCGCTGCCGGACGCTTCGCGCGCGGCTTCCTGCCCGAGCCGCTGGCCCGGCACATCCCCGAGGGCCGCCCGGCGGGCCAGTGGCCGGCGCCGCGGCACGTGCGCCGCATGCTCATCCCGCCGGGCTGCGTGCAGCCGGCGCTGGCGCCCAACATCGACGCCGCCACGGCGCGCGTGCTCGACCGCATCGGCATCAGCGGTGTGCGCGCCCCCGCGGGCGGCGGCTGCTGCGGCGCGCTGTCGCAGCATCTGAACGAGCACGAGGAGGCGCTTGCGATCGCGCGGCGCAACATCGACGCCTGGTGGCCGCAGCTCGATCGCGATTGCGAAGCGGTGGTGGTGACGGCCAGCGGGTGTGGGGTGATGGTGCGCGACTACGGCCACCTGCTCGCGCACGATCCGCGCTATGCGGAGAAGGCGCAGCGCGTGGCGGAGCTGGCGCGCGACCCGATCGAGGTCGTCACGCGCGAATGGCGGCGCATCGCGCCGCAGGTGGCGATGGATCTCGGTGCGGTCAAGGTGGCGTTCCATTCCCCCTGCACGCTGCAGCACGGCATGCGCATCACGGGCCAGGTCGAGGACATCCTCCAGGCACTCGGCTACACCCTCACGCCCGTTACCGATGCGCACCTGTGCTGCGGCTCGGCGGGCACCTACTCGATCCTGCAGCCGGAGCTCGCCGGAGCGCTGCGCGATCGCAAGCTCGCGGCGCTCGAAGCCGGCCACCCCAAGATCATCGCGACGGCCAACATCGGCTGCCTTACGCACCTGGCCGCCGGCACGCGCCGTTCCGTGCGCCACTGGATCGAGCTCCTCGACGAGCGGCTCCCGGGCGGGAACCGTCCGGCGTGACGCCGCGCGTCGGCACGGGCTTCGACGTGCATGCGCTGGTGGCGGGGCGGCCGCTGGTGCTCGGGGGCGTCGTCGTGCCTTACCCGCTCGGGCTCGACGGCCATTCCGACGCGGACGTGCTGCTGCACGCGGTCGCCGACGCGCTGCTCGGTGCGCTTGCGTTGGGCGACCTCGGCGCGCATTTCCCCGACACCGATCCTCGCTGGAAGGGCGCGGCCAGCCGGGCGCTGCTGCGCCACGTCGCCGCGCTCGTCGACGCGCAGGGATACGCGGTCGGCAACGTCGACGCCACCATCATCGCGCAGGCGCCACGATTGGCGGAGCACGTGCCTTCGATGCGCGCCAACCTCGCGGCCGATCTTGGTTGCGATCTCGCACGCGTGTCGGTCAAGGCCACCACGACCGAGCGGCTCGGCTTCACCGGTCGCGGCGAGGGCATCGCGGCGCAGGCGGTGGTCCTGCTCGTCGCCGCGGAGCGTTCGCCCACCGGCTGATGGTCGCTCGGACGCTGCGCGCGGATCGGCGCGGATGGGTGGAGGCGCCGGCCGTCAGCCGGCCGACATCGGCAGCGTCACCCGCGCGATCGTTCCGCCGCCATCGCGCGGGAGAAGATCGAACGAGCCGCCGTGGAGCCGGGCGATGCGGTCCACGATCGCAAGCCCCAACCCCGCGCCGGCGGCGCCGTCGGCCCGCGCCCGCGCGGCCGAGGCCCGCGTGAATGGCTGCTTGAGCCGCTCGACCTCGGCGGGCGCGATCCCGGGCCCGCGATCGGCGACGTCGAGCACCGCGCGGCCGCCGTTGCGCCAGGTGCTCACTTCGACGGGTCCGGCCCCGTAGGCCAGCGCGTTGTCGATCAGGTTGCTGCACAGGCGCGACAGGGCCGTCGGGCGCAGCGGCAAGCGACCGGGCGCCCCTCCGGAGAAACGCACGTCGCGGCGCTGCTGCGCATAGCGCTCCACCGAGCCGGCCACCAGCGCGTCGAGGTCGCGCAGCTCGAGCTCCGTGGTGGAGTCGTCGCGCGCGAACTCGAGGAACTGGCCGATGATGCGGTCCATCTCCTCGATGTCCGCGACCATGCCCGCGCGGAGCTCCTCGTCGCGCGCGCCGAGCTCGACGCCCAGCCGCAGGCGCGCGAGCGGCGTACGCAGGTCGTGGGAGATGCCGGCCATGAGCACCGCGCGGTCGCGTTCGATCTGGCGCAGGTTGCCGAGCATCGCGTTGAAGCCGCGATTCACCGCGGCGATCTCGGACGGTCCGTTGTGCGGCAGGGGTGGCGGCGTCTCGCCGCGCCCGACCTGCGCGACCGCGCTGTTGAGCTCGCGCAGCGGGCGGGCGAGGTAGCGGGCAAAGCCGAACGCGGCGACTAGCAGCAGCGATACGACTGCGAGCGCCCACGCGATCGCTCGCGTGGGCCATTCGTCGCCTTCGCGCGCCGCCGGCAGCGGAAACCCGATCCAGTACCCTTCCTCGCCGGCGATGAGGCGCACGAACAGGCGCTGCTGGCGCGGGGCGATGCGCACCTCCGTCTCGGGGCCGAGCGCTTCGCGCAGCCGCGCCTGCAGGTCGGCCATCGCCGGGCCCAGCAGCGGCGCGCCGATCACCGGGCGGTCGCTCTCCGGCACGATGCGCACGCCGTAGTCGCGCGCGAGCCGGTCGAACGCGCCGCGGCGGCGTCCCGGGTCGATCGTCTCAAGCGCGGCGCGCAGCGAGCGGAGCTCGACGATCTTGGTGTCGCTGAACTGGCGGGCGATGAGCGCGGCGCGATCCTGGTGGAACAGGACGATGGTCGCGAGCGCAGCCAGCGCAACCACCGCGACGAGCAGCAGCACCAGGCGCCCGAACAGCGAGCGCGGCCAGAGCGTCACGCGTTCGCTTCGGGCGCGCCGGATTGCGCCGGCGCCGGTCCCGGCGGAACGTAGACGTAGCCGAAGCCCCATACCGTCTGGATCGTGCGCGGATTGGCGGGGTCGCCTTCCACGAGCTTGCGCAGGCGCGACACCTGCACGTCGATCGCGCGGTCGAACACTTCGTGGTCGCGGCCGCGCGCAAGCAGCATGAGCTTCTCCCGCGCGAGCGGCTGGCGCGGATGCTGCGCGAACACTTTCATGAGCGAGAACTCGCCCGTGGTGAGCGCCACCACCTCGCCGTCGCGCTCGAGCGTGCGCGCGCCCAGATCGAGGGTATGCGTCCCGAACGGGATGCGCCCGTCCGCCGTCGGAGCGCCCGGCGCCGCGCGTTCGCCATGCCGGCGCAGCACGGCGTGGATGCGTGCGACCAGCTCGCGCGGGTTGAAGGGCTTCGGCAGGTAGTCGTCGGCGCCCATCTCGAGGCCGACGATGCGGTCGACGTCCTCGCCCTTCGCCGTCAGCATGATGATGGGCGTGGTGTCGCCCGCTCCACGCAGCCGCCGGCATACCGACAGGCCGTCCTCGCCGGGCATCATCAGGTCGAGCACCAGAAGATGCGGCGGGTCGCGCTGCATCCGCTTGTCGAGCTGCGTGGCGTCGGGCAGCGCCGCAACTTCCAGCCCCTGCTCCGTCAGGTAGCGGGTGAGGAGGTCGCGCAGGCGCACGTCGTCGTCGACGACCAGGATGCGGGGGGTCGGGGGCTTGGCAGGCATGGGTGGCGCGACCGTGTTGCGCGGCGGGCATCATCCTCGCCGGCCTCCATCGTCGCGCGGGGCGGGCGGCGCGGGGAGCCGCTCGTGTAAGCGATTGTAACGGCGTCCGCGTGGCGTAACGTCCGGTTGCAATGCAGGGGGCCGCGCTGCGAACGACCGCATCACAATTTCCGACCAAGTCATTGAGCTCGCCACGTCAAGCGCCGAGCGGCAGTTCCACCCCAATCGAAGGAGCATCGTCATCATGAAACAGTCGTTCGCAACGCGCTTTGCCGTACTGGCGGCGGTCGCCTTGGTCGCAGCTTCCGGAGCCACGCTCGCGCAGGACGGTCCGCGGATGCACCGCGGCGCCGGCGGCGACGTCGCGCTCGCTATCGCCGCGCTGAAGGGCCAGCTCAACCTCAATACGTCACAGCAGCAGATGTGGGACGGCGCGGTCGCTGCCATCCGGACGGCGCGCGCCACCGGACGAGCCAATGCCGAGCGGCTCCGCGCAGCCATGGGTGCCGAGCTCGCCAAGCCGGCGCCGGATCTCGCGGCCGTCGCCGCGGTGAGCGATGACGTCCAGGCGCAGAACCTGGTCCTGCGCCGACAGGTGCGCGACACCTGGCTCGCCATTTACGCCACCTTCACGCCCGACCAGAAAGCCATCGTGCGCGACGCCCTCGCGCGGCGCATGGCACGGATGGAGCGCATGCATGAGCGTCATGCCGGCGGGGGACTCGGCGGCTGACGCGTTTTGCCCCGCGAACGCGGCCGATGGCCGCGTTTTTTTTCGCAACCGCGCCCGCGGCGAACCCGCAAGAGTGAATGCCCATGGCATAAGAGGGATGGTTTTATGACGGTGTAGCGGTTTTACTGCACATCCTTGGCACAGACCGGCCCCGTCTGTGGACAACAATGCGTTAAAACCGACATTAGCGGCCTACCCAAGTGGCATGAACCAGCAGCATTTGGATCTTTGTAAAATGACATTAAATTTTATGAACGTAATTTAAACAATGTATTATAAGAGATTCTTACTATCCCATCTGCATGTTTTGTCGGGTCTAAACGCCGTTCGTCGTCGAACTAAAAAAACCGCTTGAAAGAGTAACCATAGCTCGTCAATAATCGCACCGCAGGGGAACCGCTATCCAACCGCCGTGTCGGCGGGTCGCCAACCGGCGACCGGGAATGCGGCCCGTCGACGATGAAAGACGGAGGCTGGTGATGCGGGTCGAAACTCTCGGACGGACCGTGGCGCGCAAGGGCATGGCGACGCTGGCGAAGATGGCGCTGTTGACGGCCGGCGTGTTCGCGGCGTGGTTCTCGGCCGCCGCACTGGCGGCCGACGCCTCGCCGGTGTTCCGGTTCTACAACAACCGGACGGGCACCCACTTCTATACGATCTCCGGCGCCGAGCGCGACTCGGTGCTCAACAACTACCCGTGGTTCTCGTACGAGGGCGCTGTCTACTGGGCCTACACCGGCCAGGAAGCGGGCACGTCCCCCGTCTATCGCTTCTACAACTCGCGCACCGGCACGCACTTCTACACCCAGTCCGAGAGCGAGAAGAATTACGTCATTGCGACGTACCCGGTGTTCGCCTTCGAAGGCCCGGTGTACTACGCGCCGCAGTCAGGCAGCATGACCGGCAGCACCGCGCTCTACCGGTTCTACAACACCAAGACCGGCGCGCACTTCTACACGACCAGCGAAGGCGAGCGCGACCATGTCCTCGCCACCTGGCCCTGGTTCGCCTACGAGAGCGTTGCCTATTTCGTGTTCACCGGTCCGACGCAGGGCCCGGGACCCGGCCCGGGCAACGCGGCGCCCAAGGCGACGCTCGCGGCTTCCGCGTCGACCGTCATGGTGCCCGGCAGCGTAATGCTGACCGCCAGCGTCTCCGACAGCGACGGCACCATTGCCAAGGTACAGTTCTACAGCGGCACGCTGCTGCTGGCCGAGGTGACGTCCGCGCCCTACACCCTCAGCCAGACCTTCAACACCACCGGCACGTTCAGCTACACGGCCATTGCCGTCGACGACAAGGGCGCAGCCGGTGCATCGAACGCGGTGCAGGTGACCGCGACGTCCACGGGCGTGAACCCACCGGGCAACGTGGCACCGAAGATCACCCTTGCGACCAGCGCCACCACGTTCGCGGCGCCCGGCTCGGCAACGTTGACCGCCACGGCTTCCGACTCCGATGGCACCGTGACCAGCGTCAAGTTCTACAACGGCGCGACCGTCGTCGCCAACCTCACCGCGGCGCCCTACACCTATACGTTCAGCGCCGCGGGGGCCGCCACGGCCACCTTCACGGCCGTCGCTCAGGACAACGCCGGCGCCACGACCATGTCGAACGCGTTGGTGATCACGGCCACGGGCGTCAATCCGCCGGGCAACTCGCCGCCCAAGATCACGCTCGCGGCCAGCGCCACCACGATCACGGCGCCCGGCTCTGCGATGCTAACGGCGACCGCGTCCGATAGCGACGGCACCGTCACGAGCGTGAAGTTCTACAACGGCGCGAGCCTCGTCTCGACGCTCAGCGCCGCGCCCTACACGTACACCTACGCGGCGGCTGCGGCGGGGACGTCCACCTTCACCGCTGTCGCTCAGGACAACGTCGGTGCGACCACGGTGTCGAACCCGATCGCGATCACGGCGAACGGCGCGCCTGGCGGCGCCCCGGTGCCCAAGATGACGTTCTCCGTCTCGAACACGCTGGTGGCGGCGCCGGGCACGGTGACCCTAAGCGCGACGAACGTCAGCTCGACCGGCCTCACGATCGCCCGCGTCTCGTTCTTCATGAACGGCGTGAAGCTGATCGACAAGTTCGCAGCGCCGTACACGTTCACCGCCAACGTGCCGGCCAGCGCCAGCTACATGTTCACCGCGGAAGCGCAGGACTCGGCGGGCACCACCCACATGACCCTGCCGATCAAGGTGCAGGGGACGGGCACGCCCGCATCGGGACCGGTGAGCGCGGACGTGTGGCGTCTGCTGCAGCAGGCCACCTTCGGCCCGAGCTACGCCGACGCGCAGGCCGTCCAGTCGCTCGGAATCTCGGGCTGGATCGACAACCAGTTCACCCTGCCGGTCGTCGGTTATCCGGACACGAAGTACAACAAGATCCAGCTGCGCACCACGCCCGACTGCAACACGAACGATCCGAACAACGTCGCCTACCCCGCGGATCATCCGTATGCGATGTGCGTGCGCGACCACCTGTCGCTCGCGATGCTGCAGCGCGACTTCTTCACCAACGCGGTCTATGCGCCGGACCAGCTTCGCCAGCGCGTGGCGTGGGCGCTGTCGCAGATCATCGTGACCTCCGGCAACGAGCCCGACCTGTCGTACGCCTACGTGATGTCGCGATTCCAGAACCTGATGTTCAACAACGCGTTCGGCAACTACGAGACCCTGCTGAACCAGGTCACGCTGAACCCGGCCATGGGCAACTACCTCGATGCGGTGAACAACGACCGCGCGTCAGGCACCAAGGTGCCGAACGAGAACTACGCCCGTGAAATCCAGCAGCTCTTCTCCGTCGGCATCAACGAGCTCAACGGCGACGGGTCGGAGATCCTCGACGTGAGCGGCATGCCCGTGCCGACGTACGATCAGAACGACATCAAGGAGTTCGCCAAGGTGTTCACGGGTCTCACGTTCGCCGACCCGGCCAACCTCGCCGCCACGACGGCGACGAAGAAAAACAACGTGTACTACGCGGCGAACATGATCCCGTATCCGGTCACGGCGACGACGGGGCACGAGCAGAGCGCCAAGACGCTTCTCGCCACGGTGCTGCCGGCGGGGCAGACGATCCAGAAGGACCTGACCGACGCGGTGCACGACGTGTTCATGCACCCGAACACGCCGGTGTACCTCGGCCGCCAGCTGATCCAGCGTCTGGTCACGGGCAACCCCAGCCCGGCCTACATCACCCGCATCGCCAACGTGTTCAAGAACAACGGCGCTGGCGTGCGCGGCGATCTGAAGGCGGTGGTGAAAGCGATCCTGATGGATCCCGAAGCGCGGGGTGGTGGCGCGGCCAGCGACCCGACCTACGGAACGCTGAAGGAGCCGGTGCTGATGATCACCAACCTGATCCGCTCGCTGTCCGGCATCACGGACGGATCGCGGCTGGAAGGATCGGCCTCGGGCCTTGGCCAGCGGCCGTACTACTCGCCGACGGTGTTCAACTACTTCCCGCCCGACCAGACCATCCAGGGCACCACGATCCTCGGGCCGGAGTTCCTGATCCACACCACCCAGAGCGCGATCTCGCGGTCGAACCTGGTCTACAACCTGATCACCAACCCGTTCGCGCCGGACAACACGATCGACAGTGCGACCGGCACCCGGCTCAACACGATGCAGTTCGAGTCCCTCGCCGCCAATCCCGCGGCGCTGGTGGACCAGGTCGACCTCGTGATGACGGCGGGACAGACGCCCGCGGCCGCCAAGGCCACGATCGTCACCGCGGTCAATGCAGTGCCCGCGACCGATCCCCCCGGGCGTTCCCGGATGGCGGTCTTCCTGCTCGGTTCGTCGTACTACTACCAGGTTGCGCGCTAACATGAACCCCACCCGACGCAAGTTCCTCATCCAGACCGGCGGCCTTTCCGCCGCCGCGCTGGCCGGCAACCTAAGCCACCTGGGCATCCAGGCCGCCAACGCGCAGGCCGCGGCGCCCTACCAGGCGATCGTCTGCGTGTTCCTGTTCGGCGGGAACGACAGCAACAACATGATCATCCCGTACACGGACTACGCGCAGTACGCGGCGACGCGCACGCCGGCGTCCAATGTCGGGATCGCGCAGACGAACCTGCTGCAGGTCAACGTGCCGAGCCACGGCAAGACCTTCGGTCTCCATCCCAACTTCGCGCCACTGCAGACCATCTACAACGCGAAGAAGATGGCTGTGGTCGTCAACGGTGGGACGCTGATCCGGCCGATGACCAAGGCGACGTACAACACGAATCGTCCGCCCAACCTGTTCTCGCACTCCGACCAGCAGAATGCCTTCCAGGGCATGCTTCCCGGCGCGGCGATCCGCACCGGGTGGGGCGGACGCCTCGCCGACAAGCTGGTCGTCACCAACTCGGGGGCGCAGATTCCGACCGTGATCTCCGCCACCGGGTCGAACGTCTTCAACAACGGCGTGACCACGGTAGGACTCGTCATACCGGGCAACGGTGGCGTCGCCATCTCGGGGCAGGGCACCGACGCGATCTCCACGGCCCGTATGGCCGCGCTGAGCTCGCTGTTGAGCGTGCCGCCGGCCAACCAGGTGATGACGGGCGCAGCGTCGGTGATGCAGAAGGCGCTCGCCGCCAACTCGGCCATCAACCCCATCCTCAGCGCCACCCTGCCGCCGGTCATCCAGACGGCGTTCACGGTCGGCGGCGCGCAGCTCAACACGGGCATCGCGCAGCAGCTGAAGCAGGTGGCGCGCATCATCGAGTCGCGTTCGGCGCTGAGTGTGAAGCGGCAGGTGTTCTTCGTCGGCGTCGGCGGCTACGACACCCACTCGAACACCGTCACGAACCAGAACAACCTGTTCAACCAGCTCGCTCCCGCTCTCGGCGCGTTCTACGACTACACGGTCGCAGCGGGTGTCGCGACCAACGTCACCACGCTCACGATGTCCGATTTCAACCGCACCTTCATCGGCAACGGCAGTGCCGGCGTGGACCATGCGTATGGCGGCCATTCGCTGGTGATCGGCGGGGCGGTCAAGGGCGGCGACTTCTACGGCACGTTCCCGAACCTGACCGTCAAGGGCCCGGACGACGCCGGCAGCAACGGGTCCTGGATCCCGAGCACCGCGATGGACCAGATCGGTGCCACGCTCGCGAAATGGTTCGGCGTGGTGCCCACGGACGTCGACTACATGTTCCCGAACCTCGCCAATTTCACTGTCAGGGACCTGGGCTTCCTCAACTGACGACTGCTCATCCTCAACGACGGTCTCGCGCACAATCCCGGCCACGCCGCCACCCCCCGCGGCACCGGTCGCGGGACCGCCACCTTTACTCCTCCCGCCGCTCCTGCGACTCTCCTCCGCAGCAGCGGCGGATTTATTTGGAGCGGGCCCGGCTGCGCAACGCCTCGATGCGGGCAAGGCTAGCGGCGGGCCAGCAGGCCTGGCGGTCGTAGTATTCGGCCATCGCCAACGTGCCCGCGGGCAGCGGGACCCACGGCTGCTTCGAAGCCGTGAAGATATGGATGTCGGGCGGCAGGCGATCAGGCTCGTCCAGCGTGCCCACGCGCACGAAGGCCACCGAGCGCCCCGCGCCGGCGTAATGACTCCAGATGGCAACGTGGCAGAGCGCGCAGCGTGCGATCGCCTGGCCCTTGCCGCTCGCGCTCGGCGTGTCGACGAGCGCTGGCGCCGCGCCGAGGACGTCGATGCGATCCGCCTCGATCATCGCGTTCAGCACGAATGCGGACCCCGTCTCGCGCTGGCACCAGCGGCAATGACAGCAATGCACGAACAGCGGCGGGCTCGTCATCGCGTAGCGAACACTTCCGCAGGTGCAGCCGCCATGGAGGGGATATCCGGGAATCGCAGAAGGCATGGACGAATCGGGTCAGCGCTCGGGGTCGGGCCAGTCGCTCGGAACCTGCGCGAGATAGTTTCCAATCGTACCCCCCGCCAGTGGCTTCAGCATGACGCGCACGGTGTTCACCGGTCGGCCCATGGCGACGCCCCTGCGCAACCGCACGTCGGCAAAGCCGCGCCGTAGCCAGAACCGCTCGGCGCGCGCGTTGCCCTCCACCACGCCGAGGCGCATCCATTGCGCGCCGCCATCGGCGGCCCACGCCTCGAGGCCGCGATACAGGTCGCCCGCCAACGCGGAGCCGAACGAGGCGGTCGCGATCATGAACCATCCGACATGCCAAACGGTCGCCGCCGGCAGATCCGCGCAGACATTCGCCATGCCGACGAGCGCGCCGGAGTCGTCCACGAAGCCGATCGCCCAGCGGCGCGTGAACGGCCAGCCGGGTGGCGGGTCGTCCTCGATCTCGTCGCGCGCCTCGTGCGGCGCAGGCGGGGCACCGTTGACCGCCAGGAAATAGGCCGGGTTGCGCACGAAGAAATCCTGCAGCGCGGGTGCATCACCGGGGCCGAGCGCGACGGCCCGCGTGGCGCCGGTTGCGAACAGCGAGGGGGTGGCGCCGGACATGGGTGCGAATGGGCCGTCGTCGCCGGGCATCGTCGCCGCGGCGCTGAGAGAATCGGCTACAGGCTAACGCACCGCGGCGCTTTCGGCACGCGGTGGAACCGGATCACACTGCGACACCCACGCGATTCTGATGGCGCACCACCTGCTGCGCAGCCGCATCCCCCAATGCGAGCGGATCGACCGGCTTGTAGAGCAGCGGCAACCCCGCGTCGCGCACGCGCCCGGCCGCCGCGTCAGCCATGTCGCCGGTCACCACGAGCGCGGGGATCGCGCTGCCGAGCTCGTCGCGCAGCCGCATGATCGCGTCCACGCCGTCGTCCCGCGGCGCGAGTCGCAGATCGGCGACGATGAGGTCGGGATAGCGCCCGCTGCGGCCGAGCTCGTCGAGCAGCTGGTCGACGCAGGTCCCGGTCACCACGTCGGCCGACCACGTCGTGAAGAGCGCGCGCATCGCGTCGAGCACAGTCGGATCGTCGTCGAGCACGGCGACCAAGGACCCGGCGAGCGCGACCGGCGCGCGATGCGCGACTGTGACGGCGCGTGGCGAGGCGCGCGGCTTGCGCCGGGCGTTGGCGCGCGGGACCGTGAGGGCGAAGCAGGAGCCGACGCCCGGCCGCGACGCGACCTCGATGCGATGATCGAGCAGGTCGGCGAACCGCCGGACGATCGCGAGCCCCAGTCCCATGCCCTTGCGTCCGGCAGGAGCCTTCGCGTCGGGGACCTGGTAGAACTCCTCGAAGATCCGCGCAGCCTCCGTCGGCGCGATGCCGATGCCCGTGTCGGCGACCACGATCGCGAGCTGCCGCCCGCGCGGCCGCACGCCGACCACTAGACCGCCACGCCGCGTATAGCGCACGGCATTCGCGACCAGGTTGCCTACGATGCGCGCGAGCAGCACGGGATCGGTGTGCGCGACGGCGGTCGTGCGCGCGACGCGCAGCACGAGCCCGCGCGCGAGGGCCTGCGCGGTGAACTCGGCGGCGACGCGCTCGAGGAGCGGCCCGAGGGGAACGTCGCGGCACTCGGGCCGCAACGCGCCGGCCTCGAGGCGCGACAGGTCGAGGAGCTGGCCGAATTGGAAGTCGAGCGCGGCGATGCCGCCCTGCACGTTGTCGACCAGCGGTTGCCACTCGGTCGCGCGCGCCCGGGCCGCGAGCGCGGCGGCGTACAGGCCGAGCGCGTGCAGCGGCTGGCGCAGGTCGTGGCTGGCGGCGGCGAGGAGCTGGCTCTTGGCCCGATCGGCTGCCTTCGCCGCGGCGCCGGCCTCGAGCGCCGCCCGCGTGCGGCTCTTGAGCTCGCCGATCAGGTCGAGATTCTCGTAGCGGATCGCGAGCGAATGCGTCAGCACGTCGTTCAGGCGGTCGCCGAAGCCGAGCACGAACGCCAGCACCACGCCGAGCACGCCCGCCGTGAACCAGTGAACCGGATCGCCGACCCAGGCGACGCGTGCGATCAGCGGCAGCAGCGCGGGCAGCACGAAGCCGTAGAACGACGGCTTGTACACGGCGGTGAGGTTGAGGCCACCCATCACGACGCCGAACAGGCACACGATCAGCAGCACCTCGTGCACCGGCGACGCGGGGAAGAACGCGAGCGCGGCGGCGCCCCACAACGCACCGGCCAGCGTCGATCCGACCGCCCAGTAGCCGCCCCAGCGGGTGGCGGCTGCCGCGCCCGGCCGCACGCGCTCGAACGCGCGCAGCAGGCCCGTGCGCCAGGCCTGGTTGAGCGCGACGAGCCCGGCCCACAATGCGAGGCCGTCGTGCGCCGCGGACTCCCACATCACGCCGCAGAAGATCGCTGCACCCAGGCCCATCGAGACGGTGGTGAGGTGGCCATGGCGGTACAGCGTCGCAACCTGGTCGGCGCGAGCGCGCAGCAGGAGCCCGCGGTCGCAGGCGGTGATCGGTGACATGCCGGACCCGCCGCGGTCAGTGCATGTCCCGGCCGGCGCCGTCCATCGGCACCCCGCGCCGCGCCAGCTCGACGATGGCCTGCGCCCGCGAATGAACGTTCAGCGCCTTCAAGATGGCGCTGACGTGGACCTTCACGGTGCCCTCCGACAGCCGCAGGTCGCGGCAGATGAGCTTGTTCGGCTTGCCCTGCGCGAGCAGCCGCAGGACGTCGCCCTGGCGTTGCGTCAGGCCGAGCGCTGTGGCGGGGATGCCTTCGACGCGGGCGGGCGGGCGGGCGTAGTCGCGCGTGTAGCTGCGTCCGCCGGCAAGCACCAGACGGATCGCCTCGAGGAGATCGCGCGGGCTGGCGGTTTTCGCGACGTAGCCACGCGCGCCGGCGGCCAGCGCCGCGCCCACCGTCGCGCGATCGTGCGTGGCGGACAGCACGATGATCGGGATGCGCGGAAAGTCGCGCACGAGCTCGCCCAGGAAGTCGAGACCGTGCGCGCCGGGCAACGTGAGGTCGAGCAGCAGCACCGCGCAATCGGGGTGGCGGGCGAGAGCCGTCAGCGCCGACTCGCGGTCTTCCGCCACGGTGACGTCGAGGGACCGGTCGAGCTCGGGGAGCGCGCGCAACAACGCCTGCTGCATCAGCGGGTGATCGTCGATCGCAATGAGTTTCATGGCCACCTCGGCTCTGCCGCGCACCCGGTCGCCGCGGCGTGTGCCGGGTCCGTTGCAAGGTGCGTCGATGGTGAGGGGCAGCGGCGAAACGCCAACCTGCCAGAATCGACAGCCAGCCGAAAGGTTCGAGTCGAAATGTCCGCGCGGCCGTGCGGCTGCGCGGCCCCCGCAGGGGTCGCGACACGCCGTAACGGCCGCTCGCCGGCCTGGTCAGCCGCCCTTGGCCAGCGCAGTCTTGTCCTGGTCCTTCAGGTCGCGGCGCAGCGCGCGCAGCCGCGTGTCGACCACCGACAGCTGGTAGAAGTCGCCGTCCTTGGCCTTCCCGGCGATCTCGAGCTGGTCGATCGCGCCCTTCAGGTTGCCCTGCCAGGCGTAGAACTCGGCCTGGTGGCGGTGCTGCAGGAGCTGTTTGTTAAGGCCGCCGTAGGCGCGCGCGGCGAGCTGGTGGAGCGGACCGTCGCCGGGAAAGCGCAGCAGCTGCTGCTCCGCGTACGAAGCGGCGTCGGCGTTGCGCCCCGCCTGCATCAGCGCATCGGGATAGTCGTAGACGAGCTGCATCTTGGCCGGATAGCGCGCGAGCGCCGCCTCGAAGTGCGCGATCGCGGCCGCGGTGTCGCCGCTGTCGAGGAGCACGTGGGCGGCAATCGCCTCGACCATCGGGTGGGCAGGGGCGAGCTGCTCGAGCCGCACGAGCTCGCGCTTCGCGCGCGGGAAGCTCTTGGCGCGCAACAGCGACGCGACCAGTCCGTAGTGAACGGCGATCTCGTTGTTGAATTTGCGCTCGGCGATCGAGTCGTCGAAGTACGCGACCGCCTCGCGGCCTTCGCCCTGGTAGCTGCGCAGCAGCGCGCGCACCATGTGGAAGTCGAGCGTGTCGGTCACCTGGCGGTAGGGATGGTCGTGCGCGCGCGCCTGGGCTTCCGCGATGCGCTCGAACGTCACCGGGTGGGTGCGCAGGTAGTTGGGCGCGTTGCCTTCGGAGAACCGGACGGCGCGCTGCATGCGCTCCATGAACGTCGCCATGGCGGACACGTCGAAGCCCGCCGCGTCGAGACGCTGGAAGCCGATGCGGTCGGCCTCGTACTCGTTCTCGCGCGTGAAGTTGAGCTGGCTCTGCACGAGCATCGCCTGCGAAGCCGCCACCGCGCCGCCGGCGATGTCGCCGCCCGAGCTGCCGCCGGCGCGCGCGGCCAGCAGCGCGACGGCGAGGCCGGCGAGAGTCATCAGCATCGAGTCCTTCTGGGCACTCAGCATGCGCGCCAGGTGATGCTGGGTCACGTGGCTGATCTCGTGTGCGAGCACCGCCGCAAGCTCGGACTCGCTCTGCGTGAGCAGGATGAGCCCCGTGTGCACGCCGATGTATCCGCCCGGCAGCGCAAAGGCGTTGATCGCGGGGTCGGGCACGGCGAAGAACTCGAACTCCTGCTTCGCATCGCGCGACGCGGCAACGAGCCGCTGCCCCAGCGCATTCAGGTAGTCGTTGACCTCCGGATCGTTCATGTAGCCGCCGTTGCCGCGCAGCTGCTGCACGATGGTCTCGCCGAGCTTGCGCTCCTGGGCAGGCGACATCTGCGCCTGCGCCGCGTCGCCGAGGTCGGGAAGGCCCTGCGCCGAAGGACCCGCCGGCGCCATCGGAGCGAGCCCGAGCGCGCACGCGAGCGCCACGGCGAGGACGCGCCGATGCATGGATGGGGCGGACGGGGACATGGCGGGAGGATGCGGCTGCAAGGCTGGTGCTAAGATGCCGCTCCTCGATTCGAGTTCAATCGCCGGCTCATTCGACCCGATGGCGCGGAGCGATCCACCCGCAACCAAAGGGCCCGGCACACGTCGGCCCCGGCGGAGCGTCGCCGGAGCGCGCGTCGCCGCCTCGGCTGGTGCGCATTTTACCCACTTCGACGCCGCTGGCCAGGCGCATATGGTCGACGTCGGCGACAAGGAAGTCACGCGGCGGCTCGCTCGCGCGGGCGGGCGCATCGTCATGCGGCCGGAGACCCTCGCCGGCATTCGCGCCGGATCGGCGCGCAAGGGCGACGTGCTGGGGATCGCGCGCATCGCGGCGATCCAGGCCGCGAAGCGCACCGCTGACCTCATTCCGCTCGCCCATCCGCTGCCGTTGACACGCGTCGGCGTCGAATTCTCGTTCGACGACGCGGCGTGCGCGGTGGCGATCGAGGTGACGGCCGAGACCGTCGCGCGCACCGGCGTGGAGATGGAAGCGCTCACCGCGGTGGCGGCGGGACTGCTGACGGTCTACGACATGTGCAAGAGCGCCGACCGCGCCATGCGCATCGAGGGCGTGCGCCTGCTCGAGAAGTCCGGCGGCCGATCCGGCCGCTACGTCGCAGGCGCGTAGGCGGAGCGCGAGCTGCGCCGGCGCCCGCGCTACCAGTTCCACATCGAGCCGTCCTCCAGACGGTTGACCGGCAGCGCGCTCGGCTTGTACGGATAGCGCGCCGCGAGCGCTTCGTCGATGTCGACCCCGTGTCCCGGCGCATCCCCGGGGTGGAGATAGCCGTCGGCGAAGGTGTAGGCGTGCGGGAACACGGCGTCGGTCTCGGCGGAATGCCGCATGTATTCCTGCACGCCGAAATTCGGCACCCACAGGTCGAAATGCAGCGCCGCGCCCATGCACACCGGCGACAGGTCAGTGGCGCCATGCGAGCCGGTGCGCACCTGGTAGAGCTCCGCGAGGTGGGCGATGCGCCGCAGGTGCGAGATGCCGCCGGCGTGCACGACGGTCGCGCGGATGAAGTCGATCAGCTGCTCCTCGATCAGCGTGCGGCAGTCGAAGATCGTGTTGAACACCTCGCCCACGGCGAGCGGCGTGACGGTGTGCTGGCGGATCAGGCGGAACGCCTCCTGGTTCTCCGCGGGGGTCGGATCCTCGATCCAGAACAGCCGATAGGGCTCGAGCGAGCGGCCGAGCCGGGCGGCCTCGATGGGTGTGAGGCGGTGATGCACATCGTGCAGGAGATGATGCTCGAAGCCGAACCGGGCGCGAAGCGCGTCGAAGAGCTTCGGCGCATGGTCGAGATAGCGCGCAGTGGACCATACGTTCTCGGACGGCAGCGCCGCGTCGGCCGGCTCGTAGAAGAGTTTGTCCTTTGCGACTCCGTAGGTGGACGGCAGGCCCGGTATGCCGCATTGGGCGCGGATGGCCTTGTAGCCGAGGTCGACGTAGCGCGCAACCTCGTCGAGCGTTTCGGCGATGTCTCCGCCGTTGGCGTGGCCGTACACCATCACTCCGTCCCGGCTCGCGCCGCCCAGCAGCTGGTACAGCGGCAGCCCGGCCGCCTTGCCCTTCAGATCCCACAGCGCGGTGTCGACCGCGGCGATGGCCGTCATCGTCACCGGCCCACGCCGCCAGTAGGCGCCGCGGTAGAGGTACTGCCAGATGTCCTCGATGCGGTGCGCGTCGCGGCCGATGAGCGCGGGGACGACGTGCTCGACGAGATAGGCAGCGACCGCCAGCTCGCGGCCGTTGAGCGTGGCATCGCCGACGCCGTGCAGCCCTTCGCTCGTCTCGATCTTCAGCGTGACGAAATTGCGTCCGGGCGACGCGACGATGACCCTGCCGGCGGTGATCTTCATTGGTGGGGCCAAAGCATGCGACGGATTAAACCGGTCCAGTGGCCGGACCACTTGACCACAGTATAGGCGGCGACTACCATCCGCGTCGAGAGTCTGCCACCGAGCGGACCATACCCGCCACGCCGGGCCCCCGGAGGAGCATCCAGTGCCGTTGCAGGCCGTCGAGCCCAAGCGGCTGTATCGGCAGATCGCCGACCAGCTTGCGCACCTGATCGCGAGCGGCGAATTCCAGCCGGGCAGCCGACTGCCGGCCGAGCGCGAGCTCGCGACCACGCTGGGCGTGTCCCGCACCTCGGTGCGCGAGGCGATCATCTCGCTCGAGATGAGCGGTCTCGTCGAGGTTCGCGTCGGCACCGGCATCTTCGTCCTCGCGGCGCGCGATGCGGCGCCGCGGGCGGGTGTCGACGCGGGTCCCGGACCGTTCGAGCTGCTCAACGCGCGCAAGCTCGTGGAGGGGGAGATCGCGGCGCTGGCGGCGCGGCGCGCGAAGCCCGCCCCCAGCCCGGCCCACGGGCCCAACGTCGCGCGCCCGGGCGCCCGCGGCGTCCACCGCGCGCTGCGCGAGGGGCCGTCCGCCCGGGT
>JBBSEG010000032.1:0-51368 GCA_038239945.1 Burkholderiales bacterium | reverse complement strand
CAGTGAAGATCGCCGCGTTCGACGGCGCGGTCGCGGAAGATCGCGCGACGACGCCGTTCGACGAGCGCGTGGCGATGGGCATCGACCGCTTGCTGGCAATGCGCCAAGCGGTCGGCCCGCGCGTCGAGCTCATGGTCGACTGCCATTGGCGTCTCGACGAGGCGAGCGCGACCGAGGTGATTGCCGCGCTCGCCCCGGCGCGCCTGTACTGGCTGGAATGCCCGGTGTCGGAGCACCCGTCGCAGCTCGACGCGATCGCGCGTTTGCGCGGGCGCGCCCATGCCCGGGGTATGCGCCTCGCCGGCGCGGAAGCGGTGACCGGCGTCGACATGCTCGCACCGCTGTTCGAGCGGGGCTGCTACGACGTCATCATGCCCGACCTGAAATACTGCGGCGGCTACCGCGGCATGCTGGAGATTGCGCGGGAAGCGCAGCGGCGCGGCGTGGAAGTCTCGCCGCACAATCCCACCGGGCCGATCTGCAACCTGGGCAGCCTGCACGCCTGCGCGGCCGCCGCCGCGTGCCTCAGCCTCGAATACCAGCTCGCGGAGAGCCCGCTCTACACCAAGCTGGTCGGCGGCGTTGCGCCGCTGCTGGAGGAAGGCGCGTTCGTGGTGCCGGGCAGGGTCGGCGTGGGCGCGCAGCTGGACCCGGCCGTGGTCGCGGCGCATCCGTGGCGGATGCTGCCGGCCAACGCGAACCTGGACGAACGGCTGGGATAGCGAAACGGTGCGTGGCTCCCGCCCGCGCACGGCCGGCCATGGCATAGCCGTAGCGAGCCACCACCAGCAGCACGGCCAGTCCCATCAGCGCGCCCGAGAGCAGGTTCGCGTAGGCGAGCGGCGCGAACAGCCATGCGACGGCGTAGCCCAGTCCGCCGAGCAGGAGCGCCCACCCGGCGAACCTCCGCAGTGCCTGTTCGGTCGTCGGGTTGCAGCGCATCGCGGCCAGCGGACCGAGCGCCTTCGGCACCGCGTTGGCTTGGACGACCACCACCAATCCGGTGAGCATGCCCAGGAAACGCAGCATTGGCTCCGGAGCGGTGTGCCCGGGAAAGAACAGCGGCATCGCAGCCCAGGCGCCGATCAGCAGGACCGCGACGATCGCCGAGCGGCCGATCGCCCACGCGCGGGACGTCGTCGCGTTCATGGCTTCTCCCCGGGCGCTCGCGCGGCCCGTTTGTCCTGCGCCTTGCGCGTAACCGCGAGGCCGAATGTGCCGGCAAACCCCAGCAGGGCTTCCTCGAGCACCGTCATCTTTAAGCGGTAGGTGATGGACCGGCCCTGCTTTTCCGCTTCGATTAGGTCCGCCGCGACCAGCACCGCGAAGTGCGCCGACATGGTGGGCTTGGACACGTCGAAGTGGGCCGCCAGCTCGCCCGCCCCGGCGGGACCCCGCCGCAACAGCTGCAGGACCTTGCGGCGCGTCGGGTCGGCCAGTGCCTTGAACACCGAGCTCATGGATGATTATTAGCTAAACATCTAATTGATGTCAAGCCGTCCGGGGCAAAATGGAGTGTCCCGGCGTGTGCCAGCGGCCGGGCGCATGCAGTTAAGCGGAGGAGAGCCTGTGACCTGGTCGGCCCAGCAATACGTCGCCTTCGAGATCGAGCGCACGCGCGCGGTGCGCGATCTGTTGTCGGCCGTACCTACGCTCGACGTGCGCACGGCCATCGATCTGGGCTGCGGGCCGGGCAACTCCACCGCGGCGCTGGCCGCGCGCCACCCCGACGCGCAGATCCGGGGACTCGACACGTCCAACGACATGCTCGACGCCGCGCGCAAGCGGCTGCCCGGGGTCGCGTTCGAGAACGCGGACGTCGCGCAGTGGCAGGACGCGGGTCCGTTCGACCTGATCCTCGCCAACGCGGTGTTGCAGTGGCTGCCCGACCACGAGCGCCTGTTCCCGGCGCTCATGGACAAGGTGGCCCCGGATGGGACCCTCGCGGTGCAGATGCCCGACAACCTGGACGAGCCCGCGCACCGGTCGATGCGTTCGATCGCGGCGGATGGTCCATGGTCGGAGAAGCTCGCGGGCGTCGCGAAGCTGCGCGTCGCCCGCCAGCCGGCGCGGTGGTACTACGAGCTGCTCGTCCCCCACGCGGGGCGGGTCGACGTCTGGACCTCCACCTACCATCACGTGCTGAGTGGCGGCGCGAGCGCTGTGGTCGAGTGGTTCAAGGGCAGCGGGCTGCGGCCGTTCCTCGACCCGCTGGACGAAGCGGAGCGGAGCGCCTATCTCGCGCGCTACACCGAGGCGATCGCCGAGGACTATCCGGCGTTGCCCGACGGCACGGTGCTGCTGCCGTTCCCGCGCCTGTTCATCGTCGCGACGCGCTGATCGCCCCGCCGAGCGGAGCGCAGCGCTTCGCTAGCGCACTCCGCGCATGTCCTCGAGCGCGACCGTCAGGGTGGCCGGGACGTCGGGGTGGTCGACCCGCACCCGCGCGTGCTGTGCGCGCAGGGCATCCTCGTTGCCGCACAGCACGGCCTGCTGGAACGAGGCGACCGATCCCGGCACGACGCGGCCGACGGGGCTCGGCGTGGTGGTGAGACCCACCATGCCGCCGGTCATGCCAGGACCGGTGCGCAGCAAGCTGCTTTCCGTCCAGATTTCGCCTGCCCCGCAGCGGGTGGCGATCACCTGCACGGCGCTGCCGACCATCACGTTGCGCGGCATGCGGCGCCCGTCGGGAAAGCTGTCGAGGAACAGCCCGCGCGCGATGCGGTCGTCGCGCTCGAAATACTGCGGTGCGACGTAGACCTGCCGGTTGTCGACCACTCCGATCAGCCGGAAATCAACCGTCTGCGCATGCGCGGCGCCGCCCGCCGCGCACAGCGCGCCAGCCAGCAACGCGGCACGCATCACTTTTGCAGCACCCATTTGCCGTTCTCGATGCGCACCATCACGCGGGCCCGGGCGTCGAGGCCGAGGTGGTCGGTCTTCGACATGTTCACCACTCCGTTGCTGACGTCGAAGTTGTGCATGGCCTCGAGTGCGTCGCGCATGCCGCGCCGAAACTCCACGCTGCCGGGCGCGCCGGCTTTCAGCGCGACCGGAATTGCGTTGGCGAGCTCGATGCATGCGTCCCAGGTGTAGGAGCCGAACGCCGACACGGTCCCGGGGCCCTGCGCCGCCTCGTACAGCGCCGTGTATTCCATCGCGCGCTTCTTCGCCGGGTGGCCTTCGGCGAGCTGGCTCGCCACGATCACGGGACTCGCCGGCACGAACATGCCCTCGAGGTCCTTGCCGCCGACGCGCAGGAAGTCGTTGTTCGCCACGCCATGGTTGAAATAGATCCGCCCCTTGTACCCGCGCTCGATCAGCGTCGTGGCGGGCAGCGCGGCGGGCGTGCCCGATGCGCCGATCACGATGGCGTCGGGCTTCGCGCTCATGAGCTTGAGGGCCTGGCCGACGACGCTCGTGTCCTTGGGCGAGAAGCGCTCGTTCGCCAGCAGCGGCACGTTGCGCGTCCGGGCGGCTTTCTCGACCTCGGCGAAGAACGCCTCGCCGAGGGCATCGGCGAAGCCGACGTAGCCCAGGCTCTTCACGCCGTTGCTGGCCGCATGCTCGAGGATGGCGCCGGCCATCATCACGTCCGTCTGCGGCGTCTTGAAGGACCATGCCTTTTTAGCGTCGACGGGCTCGATGATGCGCGCGGACGACGCCAGCGAGATCGCCGGCGTCTCGCCTTCGGAGAACACGTCGATCATCGCGAGGGAATTGGGCGTGGTCGTCGACCCGATGATGGCGTCGACGTGGCTCTCGCCGATCAGCTTCCGCGTGTTCTGCACTGCCGTGGTGGTGTCGGAGGCGTCGTCGAGGACGAGGTACTCGATGGTGCGGCCGCCCGCGGTCTTCGGGCACATCGGAATGGTGTTGCGCTCGGGGATGCCGAGCGAGGCGGCAGGTCCCGTTGCCGAGACGGTCACGCCGATCTTCACCTGCGCGGCGGCCGGGGCTGCCAGCAGGACCAGCGCGGCGAGCACCGCGGCGCGTACGAGAGTCTGCTGCATGCCTTCCTCCTTCGAGACGTGGCGGGACGGCGCGCGAATGGCGCCACGAAGGACATTCTAGGGCACGTCGGGAATTCCGGCGCAGGTGGCAGGGAGCCCGGCCGGCGGGCTCGGTCCCGGGGCCGGCGCGTGGCTGCTCGGTCCGTGCGTGCGTACGCTGCTTACGCGAGCCGCACCGGCAACTGCGCGAACCCGCGAAACCGCGCGCGTCCGCCGCGCACCGGCTGCCCGTCGAGCGCATAGCCGGGAAAGCGCGCGAGGAATCGCCCGATCGCGACGCGGCCCTCCAGCCGGGCGAGGTTGAGCCCGGCGCACGTGTGAATGCCGGAGCCGAACGCGAGATGCCGGTTGGGGACGCGCGCCACATCGAGGCGGTCCGGGTCGTCGAATTGCGCCGGGTCGCGGTTCGCCGCACCGATGCAAAGCGTGATGCGCGCATGCGGGGGAAGCCGCACCCCGCCGACCGTCACCGCCGCCGTCGTGATCCGGTTGCCGAGCTGGTTGGAGCTCTCGAATCGCAGGAACTCCTCGATCGCCGTGTCGATGAGCGCGGGTGTGGCGGCGAGCCGTGCACGCTCGCCGGGCCACAGCGCGACCGCGTGCAGCGCGTTGCCGATCAGGTTGGTGGTTGTCTCGTGTCCGGCGTTCAGCAGGAAGATGCACTGGTGGACGAGCTCGGTCTCGGTGAGCGGCGTGCCGTCCGTTTCGCCCTGGATCAGCCGGGTCAGCACGTCCGTGTCCGGATCGCGCGGCGCGCGGCGCCGTTCCGCCGCAAGCGTGCGCAGGTACGCGGCCATCTCCACGACGGCGCGGTTGCCGGCGGCCGCGCCGGCGTCGGTGAGCACCGGCTCGAGCGCCCCGAGGATCGCAAGCGACCACTCGCGCAGTGGTCCGCGGCCGGCCGCGGGAACGCCGAGCAGATTGCCGACGATCTCCACGGGGATCGCGCCGGCGAACGAGGCGATCAGGTCCGCGGTACCTTGCTTGGCAAGCCCGTCGAGCAAACGGTCGACGAGCCGCACGAGCCCCACCTCCATCGCCCCGATGTGCCGCTGCGAGAGCGCACCGACGATCGCGCGGCGCACGCGCGAGTGGAGCGGCGGGTCGTTGAAGACCAGGCTCGTCGTGTGGTGCTCGAGCCGCGGCGAGGCGCCGTACTTCGGACCGAACTCCTGCCTCTTGTCCGAGCTGAACGTGCGGGAGTCGCGATACACCGGCAGCAGGTCGTCGTAGCGCGTCAGGAACCACGCGCCGTCGGGCATCTGCCGCACCGGGTCGTGCTCGCGCAGCGCCCGGTAGTACGGGTACGGGTCGGCGTCGAAGTCCGCCGGGCGACGCGCGAGGTCGAAGCGGGCGGCTTCGGCGCGTGCGCGATCCGGTGAAAAGACCCGGGCGCGGGCGTCTGGGTAAGCGTTGCCACCGGCAGCTGACATGCGATTCGCGCTCGAGACGTGGAGGCCGGCATCCGGCAACGCTAGGCGGTTGCACCGGCACCGGCGCGCAATGGTAGCGCGGCCGAGGGGGAGAGGCGTGCGTGGCTGCAGCAGGTGGGCGTCGTCGGCGGGTGAGCCGCGCGCGGCGATGCGTGCGTTGCGCGCAGCCCGGTGCGTTTGTGCCGAGCGACCGGCGCAGCGGCACGCAGCGGCGCGGTAACATCGCGTCGATGCCCTCGCCTTCGCAACGGCCGGCCCCGCCCGTCCCCCAGGCCGCCATCGGGCGGCCCGCCGGCGCGATCGCTTCGCGGCCGCGCGCGGCGACGTCGGCCGCGGGCGCGCCGTATCGCATCGGCTTTTTGCTCGTTCCCGAGTTTCCGATGATGGCGTTCGCGGCGGCGATCGAGCCGCTGCGCGCGGCCAACCGCCTGACCGGCGAGCGGCGCTTCGAGTGGCAGCTGTTTTCCCGGGATGGCGGCCCGGTGCAGGCCAGCAACGGCATCGACATCGCGGCGCACGGCGCGGCTGGCGACGAGCGTCCGCTCGACCTCCTGCTCGTCTGCGCCGGCACGCGCGATGCCTGCGCGAGCGACGACGCGACCGCGGGGTGGCTGCGGGCCCTCGCGCGCCGCGGCACGGCGCTCGGCGGGGTGAGCCTGGGCGCCTACGCGCTCGCGCACGCCGGCTTGCTCGACGGCCGCCGCTGCGCTTTGCACTGGGAAAGCCTCGACGCGTTCGCCGACGCGTTCCCGCGCATCCGCCCGACCACCGATATCTTCGTCATCGACGGCAACCGCTATACCTGCGCGGGCGGCACCTCGGCGCTCGACATGATGCTGCAGGTCATCGCGGAGCGGGACGGTCGTGAGCTCGCCAACGGCGTGTCGGAGCAGTTCATCCACTCGCGCATCCGCGGCACGCGTGACCCGCAGCGCATGGATATCCGCAGCCGCTTGGGCCTGGCGAACGAAAAGCTGATAGCCGCCGTCGCGATGATGGAGGACTTGAGCGAGGACCCGCGGCCCGTCCAGCGCATTGCCGCCGAGGTAGGGCTCTCGCCGCGGCAGCTCGAGAGGCTGTTCGCCAAATACCTGCGCATGACACCCGGCAAGTACTACCTGGAGCTGCGCCTCGCCCGCGCACGCGCGCTGCTGCTGGAGACCACGCGCCCGATCCTCGACGTGGCGGTGGCCTGCGGATTCGCGTCGGCCTCCCACTTCAGCCGCTGCTATCGCGGCGTGTATGGGCTGCGGCCCAGCGACGAGCGCCTGGGAAACGCGGCGGCGCCCGGCGCCCGACGCTAGCCGGCCAGCCGCCGCTCCGCACGCTCGACCAGCGCCCGGTAGCGCGGATCGTCGCGAACGGGATTCTCGACTCGGTCGAGCCCCCGGCGCGCCGCCGACCGCAGTCCGTCGACGTCGCCGATCGCCTCGTAGCACTGCAGCACCATTCCCAGCGCCCAGAAGTCGGTTTCGATCGCCGCGGCCGCCTTCTCGAGGCATCCGATGGCCTCCGCATACCGGCGCATCGCGATATAGCAGCGCGCCGCGGCGGCGTTCACCTCGTACCCATCCGGGTCGAGACCAAGGCCGGGATCAATCTCGACGGCGCGTTGGCAGAGGCGCACGGTGATGTCCCGGTGGCGCGAGTTGCCCGAGGGCGTTGTACTGGCGCGCCATCAGGAACTGCTTGTAGGCCTCCGGGTTCGACGTGGGCCGCTGCTCGATCGCCTTGCGCTCGTCGGGCAGCAATCGCACCTTCAACGCTCTGACGATCGCCTCGGAGATCTCGTCCTGCAGCGCGAAGATGTCGTTGAGGTCGCGGTCGAAGCGCTCGGCCCACAGATGGCTGTCCGTGGCGCCCTCGATGAGCTGGGCCGTGATGCATACCCGGTTGCCCGACTTGCGCACGCTGCCCTCGAGCACGTGCGTGACTCCGAGCTGGCGCGCGACGTGCGCGATGGCGCTGTGGCGGCCCTTGAAGGTGAACGCCGTGTTGCGCGAAACCACCGCGAGCGCCGAGACCTTGCTCAAGTCGGTGATGATGTCCTCGGTGATGCCGTCGCTGAAATACTCCTGCTCGGGGTCGCCGCTCATGTTGGCGAAGGGCAGCACGCAGATCGAGACGCGCGGTCGCGGCGTGTGGGCGGACGGAGCGAGCGGTGTCCGGGCAGGCTCGCGTGCGTTCGCCGCGCGCAGCGCGAACACGTGGATCGGGCGCGCGATGTTCTTCATCGCATGCTCACCCAGGTCGATGAATTCGGCGTCGACCTTGCCGGCGGCCTGGTCGCGGACCGTGCGCGAAACCGCGATGCCGCCGGGCGCGGCCAGCGACTGGAGTCGCGCGGCGACGTTCACGCCGTCGCCGTAGATGTCGTCGCCGTCGACGATTACCTCGCCCAGGTTGATGCCGATGCGGTAGCGGATGCGCTCGGCCTCCAGGGACCCGTGGCCGGCTTCGATGGCGCGCTGGATCGCGTGCGCGCACTCGACCGCCGATACGACGCTCGCGAACTCGATCAGCGCGCCGTCGCCCATCAGCTCGACCACGCGCCCGCCGTGCCGGGCGAGCAGCGGGTCGAACACGGCCTTGCGACCCGCCATCAGGCGATCCAGCGTGCCGGCTTCGTCGCGCTCCATCAGTGCGCTATATCCGACGACGTCCGCCGAAACGATGACGGTCAGTTTGCGCTGCAACGGCGGCCCCCGATGGCGGACGGGCCAGTTTACCGCATCGATGCAGCGCAGCACCGCGCCGCCCCTGGCAACCAAGGACGCCCACGCCGTGCGATATGCTGCGCGTCGGCATTGCTCGCGCGGGCAAGCGCATGATCGTCCATCTCATCGACGGCACCTACGAGCTGTTCCGCCATTTCTTCGGGCTGCGCAGCTTCAACAAGGGCAAGGACAAGCCGCTGGGGGCGGTCGCCGGCGTGCTCGGCACCGTGCTGGAGATGATCGAGCAGGGCGCCACGCATGTCGGCGTCGCCACCGACCATGTGGTGGAATCGTTCCGCAATGCGCTCTGGGAGGGCTACAAGACCGGTGCCGGCATCGATCCTGTCCTGCTGGCGCAATTCCATCCGCTGGAGGAGGCGCTGGCCGCGATGGGGGTGGTCGTCTGGCCCATGGTGGATCTCGAGGCCGACGATGCGCTCGCCACCGCTGCCCGCGTCGCCGCGGATGATCCGTGCGTCGACAAGGTCTGCATCTGGACGCCGGACAAGGACCTCGCGCAGTGCGTGCGGGGCGATTCGGTGGTGCAGGTCGACCGGCGCGGCAAGAAGATTCGCGACGCTGCCGGCGTGCGCGCGAAGTTCGGCGTCGACCCGGTGCACATTCCGGACTACCTGGCGCTGGTGGGCGACGCCGCGGACGGCTATCCGGGCATCGAGGGGATCGGCGCGGTGGGCGCGGCGCGGCTGATCGGGCGGTACGGGCGCCTCGAGGATTTCCCCGCGGAAGTGCTCGGCGAGCGCCGCGCTCGCGCGCTGCTGTTCAAGGACCTTGCGACGCTTCGCACCGACGCGAAGCTGCTGCGCGGCGTCGACGAGCTGGAGTGGCGCGGGGCTACGCCCGGATTCCCGCAATGGGCGGCGCGCCTCGCCGCGCCGAGGCTGCTGCCGCGGAGCGCCAACGCGCTCGCGGGACGGCGGCCCGGTGACCGGCGCTGATCGACCGGCCCGGCGCGTTTTCGCCGCACCAACGGGAGTTGCCAGCGATGCAAACAGCCGAGGGCTTGCCGTGACGACCGGAAGTTGCTTGTGCGGCGCCGTTCGCTTCACGGTTGCCGGCGCGCTGCGCGACGTGGTCGAATGCCACTGCGTGATGTGCCGCAAGACGCACGGGCACGTAGCGGCGTATACCGCGGCGCGGAAGGCGGAGCTGCGCTTCAGCGACGAGCGCGGCCTGCGGTGGTATGCATCCTCGGCGTTCGCGCGGCGCGGGTTCTGCGGCGAATGCGGGGCGAGCCTGTTCTGGGAACGGCTCGCCGGCGAGCTCGTCTCGATCGCGGCCGGAGCGCTCGACCCGCCGACCGGGCTGCGCACGTCGGTGCAGACCTTCGTCGAGGAAGCGGGCGACTATTACACCGTGCGAGAAGACATTCCGCAGCGGGTCGGGTAGGCGCGGACAACGCGCGGCTACAGCTTCGGCGCGTATTCCTTCTGCACCTTGGCGATGCGCTCGTGCGAGCCCAGGAATGCGTGCTTCGACATGTCGGGGGAGTAGCGGCTCGCGGGCGGATGCTTGCCGACGGCTTCGGCCAGCGCGCGGATGTGATGCGGACCGGCGCCGCAGCACACGCCCAGGTAGCGGATGTCCATCGCCAGCGCGTCGCGGCCGAACTGTGCGATCTCGAAGCGGTTGCAGGTGAACGGGTCGAGCGCCACCGGAAACGGCTTGCTGCCGTGCGCGTGGTGGAAGTGCTCGTCGCGCAGCGACTGGAAAGACGGCTGGTCGGGCGTGGTGCGATAGGGTACGGGCAGCGCGGCCACGTGCACCTTTACGCTCTTCCGGATCTCGCGCAGGAGCGGCATCATCGTCTCCGGTCCGCGAATGCAGTTGAGCCCCACGACGTCGGCGCCGGCGTCTGCGAGCTTGCGGCACGTGTCGGCGACGCTCCACCCCTCGCGCGTGACGTCCGCCTGGTGCATCGCCAGGGTGATCACGGCGGTCTGCCCGGCGCGCTTGACGACATCCAGCGCGATCAGCGCCTCGGCGCCCCACGAGAACGTCTCGCCGATGACGAAATCGACGCCGGCATCCACGGCCCAGGCCACCTGCTCCTCGAACATCCCGCGCACCGCGCGATACGTCGCCGGGTCGGCCGGGTCGTACACGTTGGTGTTGCAAATGTCGCCGGCGAACAGGGCGCCCGACTCCCGCGCCACCCCGCGCGCGATCTCGAGTGCCTTGCGGTTGATCGGCTCGAGGTCGCCCTCGCGCCCGATCACGCGCAGTTTCTCGCGGTGGGCGTAGTACGTGAGCGCCTCCACCACGTCGGAACCGGCGTGCACGAAGTCGCGGTGGAGCTGGGCGACGCTGTCGGGGTGCTCGAGCACCACCTCGGGCACGAATGCGCCGGCTTGCAGGTAGCCGCGCCGCTCCAGCTCGAACACGTAGCCTTCCGCGCAGATCACCGGGCCGGCGTCAAGACGCGCCATCAACGACAAGGAGGTGGGTTGCGCGGGGGTCATGAGGGGCCTTGGCGTCGAATGGGAGCGGAGGACTATGTCACCCTGTCCCGCTTGCGACCCGCCGGCAAGCGACCCGTTCTGTCGCTGATGCGACGCCGTGCCCGGAGCGTCCGCCGGGGCGCTGGGGTGGGAAGGCGGGTTTCCAAACCGTCCGGGTTAGGTTAACGGGCGTCGCATTCGTGACATTCGCGCCGCGAGGGGCCGACTATCCTGTAACGCGCGGGCGAACGGCATGCCGGAGGCGAACGGGAGGGCCATGGAGACGTTTGCGTTCATCGTCGCGAACCTGCCCGCGATCGGCCAGCGCACGCTCGAGCATCTTTCCATCGTCGGGCTGGCCGTCGGGCTCGCGGTTGTCACGGGCGTGCCGATCGGCATCGCGATCACCCAGAACCAGCGGGCCGCGGACGCCGTGCTCTACGTCGCCGCGATGATCATGACCATCCCGTCGATCGCGCTGTTCGGCATCATGATCCCGATCCTGTCGAAGATCGGGCAGGGCATCGGCTACGTGCCGGCCGTGATCGCGGTGCTGCTCTACTCGCAGCTGCCGATCATCCGCAACACCTATACGGCCATCACCAACGTCGACCCGGCCTTGCGCGAGGCGGCGCGCGGCATGGGAATGGCGCCTCTCCAGCGGCTCTCGCAGGTGGAGCTGCCGATCGCGGTGCCGGTGATCATGGCCGGCGTGCGGATCGCCGTCGTGATCAACATCGGCATCACCGCGATCGCCACGTATATCGGGGCGGGCGGCCTGGGTGCCTTCATCAGCCGCGGCATCTCGCAGACGGATTCGCGCCAGCTCATCACCGGCGCGCTCGCGGTCAGCCTGCTGGCGATCGCGGCCGACTATGCGCTGCTGTGGCTGCAGCGCCGCCTCACGCCGCGCGGCCTCCGCGCAACGGTTGCGGCCGGCACCGGCGCACTCAAGGCCGCCACGTGATCAAGCTCGAGAACGTCACCAAGGCGTTCGAGACGCCGTCCGGGAGGGTGATCGCGGCGCAGGGCATCAACATGGAAGTGCCCGATGGCGAGATCTGCGTGCTGCTGGGGCCTTCGGGGTGCGGCAAGACCACCACCCTCAAGATGGTGAACCGGCTCATCGAGCCCACTTCCGGCAAGATCTTCATCAACGGGAAGGACACGGACGCCTACGACCCGGTCGAGCTGCGCCGCACGATCGGCTACGTGATCCAGCAAATTGGCCTGTTCCCCAACATGACGGTCGAGGAGAACATCTGCGTCGTCCCGAAGCTCCTCGGGTGGGAGATGGGCAAGGCGCGCAAGCGCGCCGCCGAGCTCCTCGCTACCATCAACCTCGAGCCGGCCCTGTTCCTGCACCGCTATCCGAAGGAGCTTTCGGGCGGCCAGCAGCAGCGCGTGGGCGTGGCGCGCGCGCTCGCCGCCGATCCGCCGGTGCTGCTGATGGACGAGCCGTTCGGCGCCATCGACCCCATCAACCGCGAGGTGATCCAGGACGAATTCCTGAAGATGCACCGGCGCCTGCGCAAGACCGTCATGTTCGTGAGCCACGACATCGACGAGGCGGTCAAGATGGCCGACAAGGTGGCGATCTTCCGCGGCGGCAAGCTCGAGCAGTTCGACAGCCCCGACCATCTGCTGGCGCATCCGGCGAACCGCTTCATCGCGGACTTCGTGGGGGCGGACCGGACGCTGAAGCGCCTGCGGCTGGTGAAGGTGGGCGCGGCGCTGGAGGCCGGGTCGCCCACCGTGACCGCCGCGGACGACGTGGCGCGCGCGATCGCGCTGATGGCCGAGCGCGATCACAAGTACATCGTGATGGTCGACCCCGAGGGCCGCCCACAGGCTTACCTGGCGCGCGACGCGTGCCGCGATCGGGCCGGCCCGGCGGTGCAGAACAGCCTGCCGCTGCCGGCGACGATCGGGCTCGAGGAGGACCTGCGCGCCGCCGTGTCGATCATGTTCATGCACGACGTGCGCTGGCTCGCGTGCGTCGACCGGGACGGCGGCTTCGCCGGCTACATCACGCAGCCCGGCATCACGGGGCTGCTGCGCCAGACCTACCGGGCCGGCGCGGAGCGCGTGCCCTGATCGATGCAGCGATCCTGGCTCGCCCGCACGGTGCTCGTGCTCGCGTTCGTCGCGACCTTCGCGCTGGGCGTGCTCGCGCATGGCAGCGGGCTGTTCGAGCAGGTCGCGCGCTACTGGGGCGAGATCGCGTACCTGTCGCGGCAGCACCTGCAGCTGGTGGCGATCTCGGGCGGCCTCGCGATCCTGGTGGGCGTGCCGCTGGGCATGTGGCTCAGCCGGCCAGCGATGCGGCGCTCCGCCGAGGGTCTCATACAGGTCCTGAACCTCGGCAGCACGATCCCCACGCTGGCCGTGCTGGCGCTCGCCATGAGCCTCCTCGGCATCGGCGTCGTCCCGGCGATCTTCGGCCTGTGGGTGGCGTCGCTGCTGCCGATCGTGCGCAATACCTACGCGGGCATGCTCGGCGTGCCCGCCTACTTCGTCGAGGCCGCCAACGGGATGGGCATGCGCCCGGCGCAGGTGCTCGCGCGCGTCGAGCTGCCGAACGCGCTGTTCGTGATGTTCGCCGGGATCCGCACGGCGCTCGCGATCAACGTCGGCACGGCGCCCCTGGCATTCCTGATCGGCGGCGGCGGACTCGGCGAGCTGATCTTCACCGGCATCGACCTCAACGAGCCGGGCATGATGCTCGCCGGCGCGGTCCCGACTGCCGCGCTGGCCGTGCTGGTCGACTTCGCGGTCGGCGCCGTCGCGTTTTGGGTGGTGCCGCGCGGCGTCAATCCGCTGCGATGATGTGCCGGCACGTTGCCGGCGACGAACGCAATCAAGGAGGAAGCACATGAAGAAGACGAAGACATGGTCGATCATCACCGCGGCGCTGTTGCTCGGCGTTTCCGCCACCGTCGCGATGGCGCAGAACATCGTGGTCGGCGGCAAGAACTTCACCGAGCAGCAGATCATGGCGGCAATGACGTCCCAGCTCCTCAAGGCGAAGGGCTTCACCGTCGACGTCAAGGCCGGCATGGGCAGCGCCGTGCTGCGGCAGGCGCAGGAGAGCGGCCAGATCGACGTGTACTGGGAATACACCGGCACTTCGCTCATCACGTACAACAAGATCAGCGACCGCCTGTCGCCCACCGACACGTATGCGAAGGTCAAGGAGCTCGACGCCGCGAAGGGTCTGGTATGGCTCAACCCGTCGAAGGCCAACAACACCTACTCGCTCGCGATGAACCAGGACGAAGCGAAGAAGCTCGGCATCGTGACGATCAGCGACCTTTCCAAAAAGATCAAGGACGGCGCCAAGCTGACCTTCGCGAGCAACGCCGAGTTCTATGCCCGTCCCGACGGGTTGAAGCCGCTCGAGCAGATGTACGGCTTCGAGTTCGGCCGCGACAACGTCAAGCGCATGGACACGGGGCTGGTGTACCAGGCCCTGAAGGAGCGCCAGGTCGACGTGGGGCTCGTCTTCGCCACCGACGGACGCGTGCCGGCCTTCAATTTCGTCGTGCTCCGCGACGACAAGGGCTACTTCCCGGCCTACGCGCTCACGCCCGTCGTGCGCAAGGCCATCCTCGACGCGAACCCGAAGCTGGCGGACAGCCTGAACGCGCTCTCGTCCAAGCTCGACGATGCGACGATGGCCAGGCTCAACGCGAGCGTGGACGTCGACAAGAAGACCGTCGAGGAAGTGGCGCAGGGCTTCCTGAAGCAGCAGGGGCTGGTCTAGCGTGACCGGGCAGCGTCGCCCGGCGGCGGTCGCGCGCGCTTCCACGCCAGCCCGGCAGCGCCCTCCGTTTAGATGTCCGTGAGCGCCACGCTCGGCGTGGCCGCCGCGCAGGTCGAGTCGGTGCCGGGCGACGTGGATGCGAACCTGCGCAAGCATGTCGACGCCGTGCTCGCCGCGCGTGCGGCCGGGGTCGACGTGCTCCTCTTTCCGGAGCTGTCGCTGACCGGCCACGGCGGAGGCGCGGACGCGCTGCGGCTTGCGATGCGCGTGGACGATCCGCGGGTGGCCGCGGTGGCGCGCGCCGCCGGCCCGATGTGCACTACGTTTGGCATCGTCGAGGAGGCTCGCGGCGCGCAGTTCTACAACGCCGCGGTCACCGTCCGCGACGGGGCGGTGGTGCAGGTGCACCGCAAGGTCAATCTCGCCACCTACGGCAAGCTCGACGACGGCCGGCATTTCGGCGCCGGGTCGCGCATCGCCGGGTTCGCGCTGGATGCCCGTTGGCGCGCCTGCGTCCTCATCTGCGCCGACACCTGGAATCCGGCGCTCGTGCACATTGCCGCGCTACAAGGCTGCACGCTCCTCCTGGCCGCCGTCAGCTCCGCAGTGGAGGCGGTCGGCGACGGCTTCGACAATCCCGCGGGCTGGGAGCTAAACCTCAACTTCCACGCGCTCACCTACGGGCTGCCGATCGTGATGGCCAATCGGGTCGGCCGGGAGGGCGGCCTCACGTTCTGGGGCGGCTCGTGCGTGCTCGACGCGCACGGCCGGGTCGTCGCGGCTGCCGCGGACGCCGGCGAGACGCTCGTGCTCGCCCGGATCGACTTCGCCGACGTGCGGCGCGCGCGCTACCGCTTGCCCACGATGCGCGACGCGAACCTGCCGCTAGTTCTGCGCGAGCTCGTGCGTCTGCACGATGCCGCCGGGTGGCGTCAGGAGGAGCGAGAGGACGAGCGCGTGGATGAATCGGGTCGGCGCGGCGATGCGTGATTTCCTGCTCGACGACGAGGACCGCGCGTTTCGCGCGAGCGCGCGGGCCTTCCTGGCGCAGGAGCTTGCTCCGCGCACGCAGGCGATCGAGGAGCGCGACGACTGGGCGTCGATCCAGGCGGTGGTGCGCGCGCTCGGGGAGGCCGGTTACCTCAAGCTCATGTTTCGCGATCTCTACGCCGGCCCGCTCGCGTCGCCCGGACTCACCCACGCGACGATCCTCTCCGAGGAAGCCGCCTATCTGAATTACGCCTTCGAGACCACCATCGCGACGGCGCTGTCGTGCGCGTACCCGCTGCACCGACACGCCGCGCCGGCCGTGCGCGAGCGCTACCTGACGCCCATCGTCGAGGGACGAATGGTCGGCGGCATCTGCGTCACCGAGCCGGGCGCCGGCTCGGACACCGCGCGCATGGCGACCACCATCGACTGCGACGCTGCGCGCAACGAGTACGTCGTCACCGGCGCCAAGCGCTTCATCTCGAACGCGGCGGTGGCGGACGTCTATATCGTGTACGGGGTGAGCGATCCGGCCGCGGCGCCGGGCCGCAGGCTCGCGGCCGCCGTCGTTCCGGCGGGCACGGCAGGGCTCTCGTTTCCGCGGCGGTATACGTTCATGGGCCGGCGCGGCTGCGTGGTCGGCGAAGTCGCGTTCGACGGCTGCCGGGTGGACGCCGACCACCTGCTCGGCGCGCCCGGGGAAGGCCTGCGCATCATGGTGGGCATGTTCAACTTCGAGCGCATCATCCTCGGGGGCTCTGCGCTCGGCGTCGCGCGGAGCGCGTTCGACATCGCCTGCGCGCACGCGCAATCGCGCGAGGCGTTCGGGGCCAAGCTCGGCACGAAGCAGCTCGTCTGGAGCCAGATCGCGGACATGAGCGCCCGCATCGACGCAGCCGAGCTCCTCACCTACCGCGCCGCGAAGCTCTACGATGCGGGCACGCCGGCCAAGGCGCTGATGAAGGCCGCGGCAATGGCCAAGCTGGCGTCCTCGGAGGCGGCGACGTTCTGCGCCGACCGGACCGTGCAGATACTCGGCGGAGAGGGCCTCACGCGGGAGTTCGGCCGGGCCGAGCAGATCTTCCGCGACGCCCGCGCGCTGCCGATCGTCGGCGGCACCTCCGAGATGGCGCGCTACCTGATCGCCGCCGCCGACCTGCCGGCGCTCAAGCCGGATCTCTGACAAGCGTCTCGCCGCCATCATGGACATCGCCAGCATCTTCGTACAGGCCGCCGAGCGCTACCCGGACCACACGGCGCTGATCTTCGAGGACCGCCGCTGGACGTACGGCGAGTGGTACGCGCGGGTGCGCCGCTTCGCCCAGGGCCTCGCCGACCTCGGCGTGCGGCCGAGCGACCGGGTCGCGTTCTACGTCACGACGTCCGAGAACTCGGTCACGACGTACTTCGCCTGCCAGATGCTGGGCGCGGTCGCCGTGCCGCTCAACTTCAGGCTCGCGTCCGGAGAGGCCGCGTACGTGCTGCGCGACTCGGGGGCGCGCATCCTGGTGTACGGCCGCTACCTGACCGCCAATGTCCTCGCGATCCAGGCCGGACTGCGCAGCGTCCACGACTACATCTGCTGCGCCTACGACCCGGCCAACGTTCCCGCGGGCCACCATCATTTCGACACCATCGCGGAGCAAACGGTGGACAGCGGCGAACGGCGCCCGGTGCCTTCGTCGGACCACCTGTCGGCGCTGGTCTACACGTCGGGCACCACCGGTCGGCCGAAGGGTGTGATGCACAGCCATATCAACGACGTGGCGATCGCCATGAACTGCGTGATGGAGTACGGGCTGCGGCATACCGACATCGCGCTGCACATCGCGCCGCTGTATCACGTCGGCGGGATGCAGGCGTTCTTCATCCCCCACATGATGGTCGGCGGGACCAACGTCGTGCTCGGCTACTACGACCCGGTGAAGACGCTCGAGGCGATCGGCGCCGAGCGCGTGACGACGCTCTTCGCGGTTCCCACGCAGATCCAGGAGATGCTGCTGTATCCGTCCTTTGCGGCGCACGACGTCGGCAGCCTGCGCATGATCACCACCGGGGGGGCGGCGATCGCCGCGGCCACCATGGAGCGCGTGATCGGCGCCTTCTGCCCCAACATCTTCAACGGCTACGGCATGACGGAAGCGAGTCTCACGCTCCTGCTGCACCCGGAGCATGCGCTGTCGCATCTCGGCTCCTGCGGCAAGCCCACGCTCATCACGCAGGCGCGGACCATCGCCCATCGACCCGCGGACGACGCCGCGCCCGACGAGCTCGTCGGGCGCGGCGAGGTCGGCCAGCTCATCGTGCGCGGCCCCCAGGTAATGTGGGGCTACTGGAACAAGCCCGACGAGACGGCGCGCAAGCTGCGCGGCGGATGGCTGTACACCGGCGACCTCGTGAGCGTGGACGACGACGGCTTCTACTATTTCCGCGGGCGCGTCGACGACATGATCGTCTCGGGTGGCGAAAACATCTATCCGCGCGAGGTGGAGGAAGTGCTGTATCGCTGTCCGGGCGTTCAGGAGGCGGCCGTGGTGGGGCTGCGGGATGCGCGTTGGGGCAGCCTCGTGACGGCCTTCGTCGTGCCGCGCACGGCCGCGCTGACCGCCGCCGACGTGGACGCGTTCTGCAAGGCGAGCCCCGACCTTGCGAACTACAAGCGGCCGCGCCGCGTGGTCTTTCTCGACGCGCTGCCGACCAATCCCAGCGGGAAGGTGCTGAAGCGGGAGCTGCTCGACCGGTACGGGCCGGTCGATGGGGCGAAGGGCGCAGGCGACACCGGCGCAGAGGGCGAACCCGCCGCCCCCGTCAACGCGTCCGAGGCGATGCGATGAGCGGCCCGTCGATGCGGCGAACGGTGCCGCGCGAGGACGTCACCAGCGTGATGGCGTTCGTGCGCGAATGTTCCTTCGATGCGCTTCCGGCTGACGTCGCCGCGCAGGCGCGCCGCTGTTTGCTCGACCTGATCGGCGTGGCCGCGGCCGGCCTGCACACCCAGCCGAGCGCGATCATGCGCCGGTACGCCGCGGATCAGATGGCGGGTGGCCGGCGCGTGGCGCGCATGCTCTTCGACGGACGCAAGGCGGGGCTCGCGGGCGCCGCGCTGGCGGGTGCCACCACGATCGACGCGTTCGACGCGCACGACGGCCATCCGCTGACCAAGGGCCATGCGGGCGCGGCGGTGCTCCCGGCGCTGCTGGCGTATGTCGACGGCGACCCGGTGCGGCAGCGCGCGATCGACGGCGCGGAGCTTCTCGCCTGCGTCGCGCTCGGCTACGAGATCGCGACGCGCGCCGGCATTGCGCTGCATGCGTCGGTGCCCGACTTTCACTGCTCCGGCGCCTGGAACGCGCTGGCGGCCGCGGCGCTCGGCGCGCGGCTGCTGCCGCTCGACGCCCCTGCCACCCGCCATGCGCTCGGCATCGCCGAATACTTCGGACCGCGCGGGCAGATCCTGCGCGTATGCAACCACCCGACGATGGTCAAGGACGGCTCGGGTTGGGGCGCTCACGCGGGCGTGACGGCCGCACTGCTCGCGCAGGACGGCTTCACCGGCGCGCCCGCGCTCACCGTCGAGCAGGGGACCGCGGTCGCGCTCTGGTCGGACCTGGGCACGCGCTGGCGCATCCGCGAGCAATACTTCAAGGCTTATCCGGTGTGCCGCTGGGCGCAGCCGGCCATCGAGGGGGCGCTCGGGCTTCTGCGCGCACATCGGTTCGCCGCGGCCGACGTCACCGGCATCGCCATCGACAGCTTCGCGGAAGCGGTCGCGCTGGGCTCGCAGTGTCCGCGGCCCGCCACCGGCGACGAGGCGCAGTACAGCATCGCCTGGCCGGTCGCGGCCGCGCTGGTGTTCGGCGACGTGGGACCCGCCGCGCTGGCCGCCGTGGAGGACGAGCGCATCGTGCGCCTGCAGGGCCTCGTCCGGCTGGTCGACGATCCGGCGCTGTCGAGGCGCTTCCCGGCGGAGCGCTGCGCGCGCGTCCGCATTACGCTGCGCGACGGTCGCGAGCTCGCTTCCGGCGAGGCGGTGGCGCGCGGGAGCGCCGAAAATCCCCTGTCCGACTCCGCGCTGGCCGCGAAGTATCTCGACTACGCCGAGCCGGTGCTCGGCCGCGCGCGGACGCTGCGCATTGGTGCGGCGGTCGACGCGCTCGGCCCCGGCCGACCCGCGCGCGCGCTGCTCGACGACCTGCTCTCGTCCGTGGCCTGATCCGGCGCGCGGGACGGGCCCGGACCCGGGGGTCGCCTGCGCACCACGCGGCGTCGCTTTCAGGGCGGCGGGTGCCGGCGCCGGTCACCATGATCGTGGATTCGACCCGCCGAGGATGGATTGATGCCCGTGCTGCCCGCTTCTGCCCGCTGTGTCATCGTCGGCGCCGGCATTCACGGCCTGTCCACGGCCTTTCATCTCGCCGCACGCCTCGCTGCGGCCGGCGAGACCGTGGGTCCGGGCGGCGCGCGCATCGTCGTGCTCGACAAGACGGCCATCGGCGCTGGCGCGAGCGGCATCGCGTGCGGGGTCATCCGGAACAACTATTACCAGCCGGCGATGCGCGAGCTGATGGCGCATTCGGTATCGGTGTGGGAATCCGACCCTGCGGCATACAGCTACCACCCGGTCGGGTACATGCAGATCAGCCCCGAATCGATGCGGGCGCAGGTCGGCACGATCTACGAGCAGCAGCAGGCGATCGGCTACGCGTCGACGTTCGTCGAGGGCGCGGGCGAGTCCATGCGCTACATGAAGGCCATCCTGCACGACTGGCAGGCCGCCGGCATCACCTCGGTGCTGCACGAGAAGCGCGGCGGTTACGCGAACAACCAGGCGTCGTTGCAGGGCCTCGCCGCCAAGGCCGTCGCGGCGGGTGTCGAGATCGTGACCGACGTGCGGGTGCTGGGCTTTCGCACCGCCTCGCGCGGCGCGGCGGTCACGGCGGTCGAGACCTCGGCCGGAGTGATCTTCTGCGACGACGTGGTCATCGCGGTCGGCCCGTGGGTCAACGGCCTGTGGAATCTCCTCGAGCTGCCGCGCGCGATTTCCGTGCGGGGCCGCGACGGCATCGTCCACGACAACGTGCGGATGTGGCACTACATGGCGCTCCAGGAAGGCACGCTGGGTGTGGACCCCGACTACCAGAAGACGAACGCCGGCGCCATGCCGCCGGTGATTCACGTCGACACCGACGCGCCGCTCCATTCCGACCGCGACGCGCGGCTGATCACCGACCGGATGTGGGGCATCTACTACAAGCCCGACTTCCACTTCGGTGGTGTGCAGGGCGGCGCGATGCCGGCAGTGGTCAAGCCCGATCCCGACGACGTGCGCGTCGATCCCTACGGCCCCGCGTCGCCCGAGTTCGTGGTCACCGACAACTTCGCCGATATGTGGACGTCCGCGCTCGCGTTCTGCCAGAAGCGCTTCGTCGGCCGGCACGACCTCTATCGCCAGGAGCCTTCCGGCGGCATCGGCTGCTTCACGCCCGACAGCTTTCCGGTGTTCGACCGGTTTCGCGAGAACGTGTACGTGATCGCCGACTCGAACCACGGCTACAAGATGCTCGGCGTGGGCCAGCTCGTGGCTGGCGAGCTCACCGGTGTGGAGAGCGCGCTGCTCGAGCCGTTCCGCTTCTCGCGCTACGCGGCGGGACGCCTGCATCCGGTCAGCAACAGCCCGTTCCCCTGGAGCTGATCCGCCGGCCGGCTCGCGCGGTCAGCGGACGAGCATGCCGGGCCATGGCCGCGCGGGTCCCACGTCGTAGCCGAATTCCGATGCCGCCGTGCACAGGCCATGCCACACGTCGCGACCGAAGCTGCGGGCCACCATGACGACGATGGCGGCCGGGGCGCCGCCGACGTTCGCGTAGAGGGCATTGACGCGATCGTAAACGCTCTGCGCGCAGCAGCCCGGGCCGAACACGCGGGGATCGAAGTCGAGCGGGCATCCCGCGGCGAGGACCTCCTGCGCGCGCGGGCCATGCAGCACGAACGCGACGCGGCTCGCCGAGACGTCGAACAGCGCGCCACCTGCGTCGTTGAGCGTGTCGCGCCGCGCCTCGAATGAATGCAGCGGCGCCGCGCCGGTCACCAGTAGCCACGATGCCGGACCGAGCCAGAGCGCCGTCACCGGCCCGGACGACAGCGTGTTCGCTTCTGTCGGCAGGCGCGTGCCGAACAGCGCGGGGGCGAGCGCGGCGGCGCCGGCGCCCTGCACGTTCCACGCCGACGCGATTCCGACCGGACCAAGCGTGACGCCGGGCGCCCCCGGGATGCCGACCGCGCCCGCCGGTCGCGGGTTCGTCGCATCAGCCACGCAGGCGCTCCCCGTCCGGGTCGACGAACGCGGGCGGCCCCACGCGCACCCGCACGCGCGCATCGGCCAGCGGCGACACCGCCCACAGCGTCGTCCCGTGCCGCGCGCGGCCATTGTCGAGCAGCGCCAGTGCGATCCAGGCGTCGAGGTTGGGGCTCCAGCACCAGGAGGTCACGTGCCCGAGCATCGGATTGGGGGCGGCGCGGTCCGGGTCGGCCACGAGCTTCGCGCCGCGCGGGATGGGCACGGCCGGCTCGTCCGCGGTCAGGCCCACCAGTTGCCAGCGATCCGGCGCGACCAGCGCCTCACGCGACAGCAGTGGCTTGCCGATGCACCACTTGCCCGCATTCACGAGCTTCCCCATGCCGAGGTCGTCCGCCGTGGTGCGGCCATCCGCTTCGGCGCCGACGACGATGTGGCCCTTCTCGATGCGCAGCGTGCTCATCGCCTCGGTGCCGTACGCCATGATGCCGAGATCCTCTCCCGCCGCGAGCACGGCTTCCCACATCGCCGGCCCCTGGTCGGCCGGCACGTGCAGCTCGAAGGCGAGCTCGCCCGAATAGCTCACGCGCAACAGGCGCGCGGGAACGGCTCCGGCCGGCGTGTTCACCGTGCAGCGCGTGATGGCGAGAAACGGGACGGCGGCGCTGGCGACGTCGATATCCACGATCCGCGCCAGGATCGCGCGCGACTTCGGTCCCGACAGCGCGGCCGCGCACCATTGCTCGGTGACGGACGTCGCGTACACATCGAGCTCGGGCCATTCGACCTGGATCAGGTACTCGAGCTGCTGCATCACGCGCACCGCGTTCACGGTGGTGGTGGTCACCAGGTAGTGCGTCGGGGCGATGCGGGAAACCGTACCGTCGTCCTGCACGATGCCGTCGTCGCGCAGCATCAAACCGTAGCGGCAGCGCCCGACGGCAAGGTTGTCGAAACGATTCACGTAGACGCGATCGAGCAGCGTTGCGACGTCGCGTCCCTGCAGCTCGATCTTGCCCAGGGTCGACACGTCCACGATTCCCGCGTTCGTGCGCACGTTGCGCGCCTCGCGATTGGCGGCGTCGTCCGGCGTCTCGCCCGGGCGCGGATAAGAATGCGGCCGCAGCCACAGGCCGGCGGTGACGAACCGCGCGCCATGCGCGGCATGCCAGTCGTGCAGCGCGGAACGACGCGTCGGCTCCAGGAAAGGTCCCGCTTCGTGTCCGGCGACGGCGCCGAGCGTCACCGGGGTGTAGGGCGGACGGAAGGTGGTGGTGCCGATCGACTGGACGGGCCGGTTGAGTAGTTGCGCGAGCAGCGCGAGTCCGACCACGTTGGCCGTCTTGCCCTGGTCGGTGCCCATGCCGAGCGTGGTGTAGCGCTTGAGGTGCTCGACCGACGTATAGCCTTCGCGCACCGCGAGCGCGACGTCGGCGGTGGTCACGTCGTTCTGCCAGTCGACGAACGATGGCGCGCCCCGACTGCGCGCAGGTATCGACCAGCAGGCTTCGAGCGGACCGGTGGTGGCCACCGTGGCCGCGGGCGCAGGCGGCGGCGTGACGGCAACCAGGTCGAGCGCGGCGGCCGCGGCCAGGCCCGCCGCGTGTCCCTCCGCCAATGCCGCCGCCAGCCCGTCGCAACCGTTCGCGGCGCCGGCCGAAGCGACGGCCTGCGCGGCCGCGGCGGGCACAAAGGTCGCCAGCGCGTCGTCGTAGCGTAGCGTGCCGCGCGCTTGCGAGTGCAGGTGGACGGCGGGGTTCCAGCCGCCCGACACGCAGACGAGATCGCATGTGATGGCGCACCGGGCTCCGCTATCCCGGGACGCGACGTCGACGCCGCGGACGTGCAGCCGTCCGCGGGCCTGCTCGACGACGCTGCCGGCGAGGATCGGCAGGCGCGCGGCGCGGGCCTGCCCGGGCCAGTGGCCGACCAGCGCGGTGTCAGGGCGCACGTCGACGATGGCCGCGATCTCGACTCCGGCGGCATGCAGCACGAGCGCCGCGGCATGAGCGGTGTCATTGTTCGTGAACACGACGGCCCGGCGGCCGGGCCGGACCGCGAAACGCTCGACGTAGGCGCGCGCCGCTCCGGCGAGCAGCGTGCCGGGCAGGTCGTTGCCGGCGTAGGCGATCGGACGCTCGTGCGCCCCCGTGGCCAGCACCACGCGCCGCGCCCGCACGTGCCACACGCGCTCGCGGAGATGCTCCGACGCGGCGCCGGGGCAGCGCTCGACCAAGCCGACCAGGTTGTGATCGTAGTAACCGAAGGCCGTCGTGCGCGCCAGCATCGTGACTTGCGGGTGGGCGGCAAGCTCGCGCCCGACGGCGGCGAGCCACGCCGGCGCGCTCGTGCCGTCGACGCTCGCCCCTGCGACGCCGCGCAGGCGGCCGCCGGGTTCGCGTTCCTCGTCGCACACGATGACCCGCGCGCCGGACGCGGCCGCGGCGCGCGCGGCTGCGAGGCCTGCGGGTCCCGCCCCCACGACGAGCACGTCGCAGTGCGCATGCCGGTGCGCGTAGCGGCCGGGGTCGGATGCCGACGCGCCTACGCCCAGTCCCGCGGCGCGGCGGATCCAGTGCTCGTAAAACCGCCAGCCCCGGGGCGAGGCGGGCCACATGAACGTCTTGTAATAGAAGCCTGCCGGCAGGAGCCGCGACACCGCGCTGGCGAGCGCGCCGGCGTCGAGCCGCAGGGACGGCCAGCGGTTCTGGCTCGCCGCGACCAACCCGTCGTAGAGCTCGATGGTGGTGGCGCGCACGTTCGGCTCCGTGCGCGCACCGGTGTCGAGCTGCACCAGCGCATTCGGCTCCTCTGCGCCTGCTGCCACGATTCCCCGCGGCCGGTGATACTTGAAGCTGCGGCCCACCAGATGGACGCCGTTCGCGAGCAGCGCCGAGGCCAGCGTGTCGCCCGCAAAGCCGTCATGGTCGCATCCGTCGAAGCGGAAGCGCAGCGGCTGCGACCGATCGATCGCGCCGCCGTGCGGCAATCGGAACGGCTGAGCCGGAGCGGGCTTGCGCGGCACAGTCATGCCGCTTCCGCGGGCGGTCCGCCGGATGCGTCGATCACCCGTCCTGCGCCCGCGGGCCCCGGCCCCGCGGCCGCGCTGCCGGCGATCTCGTGCGTCCGCGTATCGCGACGCACGACCACCCAGCGGCGGCATCCGGCGGCGTGCAGCCACAGCTCGTCGTGGGGACCGCGCGGGTTGTCGCGCAGGTAAACGTAGTCGGTCCACGCCTCCATCGGCGCGTCCAGCGGCGGACGGCGCACCGTCGCGTCGCCGCCGTAGCTGAACTCGATCTGGTTGCGGGGACCGCACCAGGGACAGGGAATCAGCAGCATAGAGAGGCGTGCGTCAGTGCGACCATGCGTACGGCCCGGCGCCCTTCTCGTCGATCACCCGCCCCTGCGCGAAGCGCTCGAGCGTGAAGGCCGCGTTGAGCGCGTGCGGCTCGCCGCGCGCCATCGTGTAGGCATGCAGGAAGCCCGACGCGGGCGTCGCCTTGAAGCCGCCGTAGCACCAGCCGCCGGTCATCGTGAGTCCCTTGACCGGGAGCGTGGCGATGATCGGGCTGCCGTCCATCGTCATGTCCATGATGCCGCCCCAGGTGCGCAGGAGCTTCAGCCGGCCGAAGCTCGGAAACAGCGCGAGGCATGCGCCGACGACGTGCTCGACGATCGGAAGGTTTCCGCGCTGCGCATAGGAGTTGTAGAAGTCGAGGTCGCCGCCCATCACGAGCTCGCCCTTGTCGGACTGGCTGATGTAGAAATGCACCGCGCCGGAGGTGACCACCGTGTCGAGCACCGGCTTGACCGGCTCCGACACCATCGCCTGCAGCACGTGCGATTCGATCGGCAGGCGCAGGCCCGCGAGCGCGGCGACCTGGCTCGAGTGCCCCGCTACGGCAAGCCCGACGCGCGGCGCGGCGATCGCGCCGCGGGTGGTCTCGACGCCCGTGACCGCACCGTCCGCGACGCGGATCGCGGTGACCTCGCATTGCTGCAGGATGTCGACGCCCAGCGCGTCGGCGGCGCGCGCGTAGCCCCACGCGACCGCATCGTGGCGCACCGTGCCGCCGCGCGGTTGCAGGAGCCCGCCCAGGATCGGGAAGCGCGCGTGCGCCGAGCAGTCGAGGCGCGGCACGCGCGCGGCGACCTGCTCGCGCGTGAGGTAGGTTGCGTCGATGCCGTTGAGGCGCATCGCGTTGCCGCGGCGCATCGCGGCGTCCACCTCGGCCGGCGCATGCAACAGGTTGAGGACGCCGCGCGCGCTGTACATCACGTTGAAGTTGAGCTCGTGCGACAGGGTCTCCCACAGCTTCATCGACAACTCGTAGAAATGCGCGTTCGGATCGAGGTGATAGTTGGACCGCACGATCGTGGTGTTCCGGCCGGTGTTGCCGCCGCCGAGCCAGCCCTTCTCCACCACCGCGACGTTGGCGATGCCATGCTCCTTCGCGAGGTAGTAGGCCGTGGCGAGGCCGTGGCCGCCGCCCCCGATGACGATCGCGTCGTAGCGCGGCTTCGGCGGCGGACTGCGCCACGCGAGCGGCCAATGCTCGTGGAACGTGACGGCGTTGCGGGCCAGCGAGAAGATCGAGTACTTCAAGGTCCGGGGAAGGGTGACGGGTTGCGCCATTGTTGACGACGCCGCCCGTCGTGTCACGGTGCGGCGGCGCGCATGTCGCCTGCATGGCGGAGCGCGTCGCCTTTGGCGCGGGGCGCTTCGGCGTGGCAGGCCGCCGGTTTGCAGCGCCGCCGTCAGCCGCGGGCCGGGGACGGTACGATCCGCGCATGAGCGCCATCGTCCCCGGCACCACCTATGTCCTCAACCTATCCTGCACCGACCAGCCGGGCATCGTCGGCGCCGTTGGCACGCTGCTGGCGGTGCACCGCTGCAACATCCTCGAATCCGCCCAGTTCGGCGACTCGCCGTCGCGCCGATTCATGATGCGGGTGCTGTTCGAGCGGTTGCCGGACGCGGCCGAGGCCGACGCGCTGCGCGCCGCGTTCGCGCCCGTCGCGGCCCACTTCGCGATGCATTGGACCATCCACGACGCGGCCAGGCGGACGCGCGTGCTCATCATGGTGTCGAAGTTCGACCATTGCCTCAACGATCTCCTGTACCGCTGTCGCATCGGCGCGCTGGCGATGGACCCGGTGGCGATCGTCTCTAATCACCGCGACACCTACCGCCTCGCGGTGGCGCACGACGTGCCGTTCCACCACCTTCCCGTGACCGCGGAGACGAAGGCGGCGCAGGAGGCCAAGGTGTGGTCCCTGATCGAGGAGACGGGCGCGGAGCTGGTCGTGCTCGCGCGCTACATGCAGGTGCTGTCCGACGGGCTGTGCAGCCGGCTCGCGGGACGGGCCATCAACATCCATCACTCGTTCCTGCCGAGCTTCAAGGGTGCGAAGCCGTATCACCAGGCCTACGCGCGCGGCGTGAAGGTGATCGGGGCGACGGCCCACTACGTCACCCCCGACCTCGACGAAGGCCCCATCATCGAGCAGGAGGTGGCGCGGGTCGACTACATGATGGACGCCGACGCGATGGCCGCGCTCGGTCGCGACGTCGAGTGCATCGCGCTTGCCCGCGCGGTGAAGTACCACGTGGAGCGGCGCATCTTCCTCAACGGGAGCAAGACGGTAGTATTCCGCTGAAGCGGCCGCCGTCGGCCGTCCCGGAGGAGTCATGCCGCGCTGCCTCGCTCTCGTCCTTGCGCTCGCCTGCGTGGGTGCGCCAGCCGTGTTCGCGCAGGACTATCCCGTCCGGCCGGTGCGGATCGTCGTGCCGTTTGCGGCAGGCGGCCCCGCTGACGTCTATGCTCGCTTTCTCGCGCAGCGACTGCAGGAGGCGCTGGGTCAGCCGTTCGTGGTCGAGGACCGTCCCGGCGGCGGCTCCGTGATCGGCACCGACCTGGTCGCCAAGAGCGCCGCGGACGGCTATACGCTGCTCCTGATGTCGAACACGCAGACCGTCAACGAATCGCTCATGCCCGGCAAGCCGTACGCGCTCATGCGCGATTTCGTCGCTGTTGCGCCCATCAACTACGCCGATCTCGTGCTCGTGGTGAATCCCGCGGTCCCCGCGAGCACGCTGCCCGAGCTCATCGCGCTGGCGAAAGCACGACCGGGCGGGCTGAATTACGCCTCCTCCGGTCCCGGCACGCCCTACCACATGGCCGGCGAGCTGTTCAAGTCGATGGCGGGAGTCGACATCGTGCATGTCCCGTACAAGGAAAGCTCCGCGGCGCGCACCGGAGTGCTCGGCGGGCAGGTGGAGATGATGTTCGACGCGGTCACGGTGATGAGCGAGCAGGTCAAGGCCGGGCGGGTCAAGGCGATCGCGACGAGCGGGGCCGTCCGCTCGGCGGTGATGCCGGGCATACCGACGCTCGCCGAGGCGGGCCTGCCCGGCTACGAGGCCGTGATCTGGCTGGGCCTGATGGCGCCAAAGGGCACGTCGCCGGCCATCGTGGCGCGGCTCAACGCGGAGGTCACCCGCATCGCCGGACGGCCCGACGTGAAGGCCGACTGGGAGCACCAGGGCGCCACCGCGATGACGCTGTCGCCCGACGCCTTCACCCGCTACCTTGATGCCGACATCGTCAAGTGGGAGCGCGTGGTGCGCCTCTCGGGGGCGCGCGCCGACAAATGATCCGCCGTAGCTGGTCGCAAGGGCGCTGGCGGCGCTGGCTGTGGCGGGCCGCGCTGTTCGGCGTTGTTGCGGCTCGGCGCCGCCGGCTGCGCCGGCTTAGCCGAGAAGGAGCGCGAGCTGACGTTCCGGGTTATGCCGGGTGACGCCCGCTGGTTCGGCGGGGTGCCGGATGGCGTGCAGGAGCAGGACATTGCGGTCGGCGCGGCATCCGCCGGGCACGCGCAAGCGAGTGTCGCTGTCCGCCCTCAAGAGCGCTGCGCGGCAATGATGCGCCGGATCTCGCGCAGCTTGTCCTTCACCCGGGCCGCATTCGCGGGGCCCATGCGCAGCAGCGCCTTCTGCCCCGCGGAGAGCGACTCGAGCGCCGGATCGGCGAACTCGTAGAGCACTTTGGGCTGGGTGAGCGCCACCGGTCCGGCGGGAACGGGCGCCGCGAGCAGGTTGTCGAGGGCGTCGACCAGCCGATCGTTGAAGTAGCCGTTCGGATAGCCGAGCTCGCGGTACGCTTCCTGGAACAGCGGGTAGTGGCTCGCGTACACGGCGACCGCCGCGCGGCTGTCGAGCGCCGCGAGCGCGTTCACGTATCCCTCGTAGCGCAGCGCGTTGTCGAGGCCGACCTGGCGCGCCCCGTCCGGCCCGACCGTCGCGAGAGCGCCCGGAGCCGGCTTGAGCGGGCGCATGTCGGCGGAGAGCGTGGAGCGCGGCAGGTTGTCGACGGTGGCGACGAAGCGGCGGACGAACTGGTCCGATTGCACGAGCTGGTCGAGCGTCTTCGCGGTGATCAACCCGGCCAGGGCTTCGCGCATGGTGGCGTCGCTCTGTGCCAGCGACGGCAGCTCCGCAGAGGGATTGGACGGTGCAGATATGGCCTCGATCGGATGCCGCACGGGCGGCGCGAGGTTGGGCTGCGGCGCGACCGCCGGGACCTGGACTGCCGCTGCCGTCTGGGGTGCCGGCGCATCCGGAACGGAGCCCCGCCTCCAGGCATAGAGACCGGCCGCGACCGCGAGCACGACCACGGCGATGCCCAGCCCCGCGGCCAGCGGCCCCGCGCCGGCGTGCCGACGGGGTTCGACCGGGCGCTCCAGCGTTCCGGTTTCGAGTCGATCCGAGTGCTCCATCGTGCAATCTCCTGCTCGGGGGGTTGATTCGACCGCGGGGCGCCACGCTCGTTCGCGGCAACGCTCGCCTGACAGAATCGGCCTACGCGGAATTAGGACGGGTTCGGGTGTCGATGAAGCCAGGCTTCAGCCAGAGTTGGTCCTGCGGATTACCCCGCGACAACGGAGCTTCAGATGAACAGCAACCAAGTCAAGGGTACGGCCAAGGATATCGCCGGCAAGGCGCAGGAGAAGTTCGGCGAGGTAACGGGCAGCACTGGCCAGCAGGTCAAGGGCGTTGCGAAGCAGGTCGAGGGAAGCGTGCAAAAGGGCGTCGGCGATGCGCAGCAGGCCGGCGACGATGCGGCGAAGGACGTGAAAAAGCAGCAACGCTAGTCGAAAGACGCGTGGCACGGCGCCGACCCAAAGACGGCGCTGGCCCCATGCTTGGCAAACGGTCGCTCGAATGGCGGCCGTTTTTCTTGGGTCGCATGCCACGCGACGTGCGCCGCCGGCCGCGATCCGCCCCGTCACGGTTGCAGGCGCTCGCCGTGCTCGCGGGTGGCATGGAAGCCGATCTTCGGCCAGCGCTCCATAGTGACCTGCAGGTTGTAGCGGTTGGGGGCGAGAAAGACGGCGTTGCCGTCCACGTCGGTGGCCATCGAGGCACCCTGCATCCGCTCGAAGTCCTTGCGCGCCGCTGCGTCGGGAAAGGTCAGCCAGCGGGCGGTGGCGATTCCGGCGGGCTCGTAGATCGCGTCGACCTTGTACTCGCGCGCCAGCCGGTCGGCCACCACCTCGAACTGGAGCTGGCCCACCGCGCCGAGCAGCAGCGCGTGGTCGTGGACTTTCTCGAACACCTGGATCGCGCCTTCCTCGCCCAGCTCCTGCAGCCCCTTCGACAGCTGCTTGGCGCGGAACGGATCGCGTGGCCGCGCCACGTTGAAGAGCTCCGGCGCGAAGTAGGGAATGCCCTTGAAAGCCAGCGCCTCGCCTTCGGTGAGCGTGTCGCCGATCTGCAATTGCCCGTGATTGTGGATGCCGATGATGTCGCCGGCCACGGCCTCGACGCTGCTCACGCGCTCGTTGGCCATGAAGGTGAGCGCGTTCGCGAGCTTCATCTCCCGCCCGATGCGCAGGTGCGCGACCTTCATGCCAGGCGTGTAGCGTCCGGAGCACACGCGCAGGAACGCGATGCGGTCGCGATGCTTCGGATCCATGTTCGCCTGGATCTTGAACACGAAGCCGGAGAACGGCGGCTCGTCGGGTCGCACGATGCGCTCGCCGCCGTCGCGCGGCTGCGGCGGCGGTGCCCAGTCGACCAGCGCCTGCAGCACCTCCTGTACGCCGAAATTGTTGATCCCGGAACCGAAGAACACCGGGCTCTGGCGGCCGGCGAGGAAGGCGTCGAGGTCGAATGGCGGGGCCGCGCCGCGGATCAGCTCGATATCGCGCCGCAGCGCCGGCATCTCGTCGGGAAAGAGTGCATCGAGGCGCGGATTGCCCAGCCCTGCGATCAGCTCCGTGTCGTCGCTGCGCCGCTCCTCGCCGGGCGCGAAGCGCATCAGGCGGTCGTCGAGCAGGTGGTAGACGCCGCGGAACGCCTTGCCCATGCCGATCGGCCAGGTGATGGGCGCGCAGTCGATCGACAGCACGGATTCGATCTCCGCCAGCAGCGCGAGCGGCTCGCGCACCTCGCGGTCGAGCTTGTTCACGAACGTGATGATCGGCGTGGACCGCAGTCGGCACACCTCGAGCAGCTTGATGGTCTGCGCCTCGACGCCCTTGGCCGCGTCGATCACCATCACCGCCGCGTCGACGGCCGTCAGCACGCGATAGGTGTCCTCCGAGAAATCCTGGTGGCCCGGCGTGTCGAGCAGGTTGATCGTATGTCCCGCGTACGGGAACTGCATGACGGAGCTCGTGACCGAGATGCCGCGCTGCTTCTCGACCTCCATCCAGTCGGACGTGGCGTGGCGCGCGCTCTTGCGCGACTTGACCGTCCCCGCGAGCTGGATCGCTCCGCCGAACAGCAGCAGCTTCTCGGTCAGCGTGGTCTTGCCCGCGTCCGGATGCGAGATGATGGCGAAGGTGCGCCGGCTCGCGACGTCGCGGACCAGTTCGGGCGGGAAGGTTCGGTTGTCCACGAGTGATCGGGGCGCCGGCAGGAACGGACCGGGCAAAATGATGCCGCCGTCCGGGTCGTTCGCGGCGGCGGCGCGCATTGTACCGTGGCAGGGCACCGTGCGAGCCATCCCGGCCCGCCCCGATGTGTCCGAAGGAGACCTCGATGATTCGCTCGTTCCAGTGGTTGCTGCTCCTCGGATGCGCTCTGCTGGCGGGAAGCGCCGGCGCCGAGGAGGTGGGGTGCACGTCCACCACGTTCCGGGTGTTCGGTGCCAACGACCGGATCTGCGTGTACGCCTTCGACGACCCGCGCGTGTCGGGCGTGACGTGCCACATCAGCCAGGCGCGCACCGGCGGCATCTCCGGCTCGTTTGGACTCGCCGAGGATCCCTCGCGATTTTCGATCGCCTGCCGGCAGACCGGCCCGATCACGCTGCCGGACAAGCTTCCCCACGACGAGAACGTGTTCAGCGAAAGCACATCCATCTTCTTCAAGAACACCAAGGTGGTGCGGATCTACGACGCCAAGCGCACGGTGCTGGTTTATGTGGCGATCAGCCGGAGGGTCATCGAGGGCTCGCCGATGAATGCGATCTCGACCGTCCCGGTGCAGCGCTGGTGAGGCCCATGCGGGCGATCGTCGTCCGCACGCTTGCAGTGCTGGTCGTCGCGCTCGCCCCCTTCGCAAAGACCGCGGCGGCGGGTGAGGCGGCCGCGGACTTTCCGAGCCGTCCCATTCACCTCGTCGTGCCGTCTGCGCCGGCGGGCGCGATCGACGCACTGGCAAGGGAGATCGCGACGCGGCTGTCGCAACGGCTGGGCGTGCCGGTAGTGGTCGAAAATCGGGCCGGTGCCTCGGGAATCGTGGGCACCGAAGCGGTCGCGCATGCGGTGCCTGACGGCTACACGCTGCTCCTCGCCACGTCGGCGACCCACGCGATAGCGAGCGCCGTGGCCGGAGTCGTGCGCTACGATCCCGTGTCCGACTTCGATCCCGTGATCGATTTGGTGTTCGCCACCTCGGTGGTCGTTGTCGACCGCAGCATGCCGGTCGCGACACTCGGTGATCTCGTGCGCCATGCACACGCCCATCCCGGGGCGCTGGCGTACGCGTCGTCCGGCGCCGGTTCGGCGAATCATCTCGACATGGAGGTGTTGTCCGCCCTGACGGGCATGACGCTGCTCCACGTGCCTTACCGCGGCACCGCGGACGGGTACCGGGCGCTGCTCGCCGGTGAGGTGCAGGTCACGATCGGCGCGGTCACCTCGGCTCTGCCTTATCTCGAGTCGGGCCGCCTGCGCGCCCTCGCCGTCATGGCGCAGCGGCGCTCGCCGCTGCTGCCCGACGTGCCCACGCTGGTGGAAGCAGGCGCCGCCGAGGCGGACGTGCGCAAGTGGATGGGCGTGATGGCGCCGGCGCGCACGCCGCCCGCGGTGATCGAGCGCCTCCACGCGGCGCTCGCGGCGATTCTCGCGTCGCCCGACGTCGCGTCGTGGCTGGCGGCGCATGGCTTCGAGCCTGCCGGCGGCGCGCCGGAGGACTTCCGCCGCACGCTGGAGCTCGACGTGCCGAGATGGAAGCGCGTGGTGGATCGTGTGGTGCGTAATGTCCCCTAGTCACCCAGCCCAAGCGACGCATCTTCTGGTTCTGTCGGCGGGAACGCAGGTCGGACAGAACGTGCTCTCCACCCTGTCAGGGCGGCGCGGCGCTCTGCGCATGGTCGCGGCGTCGAGCGTGAGCAACGAGCCCGCGCTGTTCGAGTTCGACGCCGTCCATCTCGTGCCCGAGACCGCGGCAGACCCGCAGGAATGGGAGCGCCGGATCCTCGCGATCATGGAGCGCGAAGCGATCGACCTGGTGATCCCGTGCCGCGACGACGACGTCGCCGCGCTCGCGGCCCTGCGCGAGCGACGCCCCGACCTCGCGGCGCGGCTCCTGTGCGGCTCGGCGGACGCGGCCGCAACGATTGGCGACAAATGGCGGTCGGCGCAGTTCTGCCGCAGCCGCGACCTGCCGTTTGCCGGCACCCTGCACGGCGGCTCGGCGGACGAGCGCGCCCGCTTCGTCGAGCAGCATGGCCTGCCGCTGGTCGCCAAGCCGCGCCAGGGCTACGCGTCGCTCGACGTTTACCTGTTGTGGAACACGCCGCAGGTGGACCGGGCGCTCGACGCCGGAAACGTCGTCCAGCAGTTCCTGGGGGATCCGACCGTCGTCGAACGCTTCCTGGCGGACAACGAGCGGCGCGGCATACCCCTGCACCATACTTTCCAGGGTCCCAAGCACTCGATCCAGGTACTGGTCGCACCGGATGGCGCGATCGCCCACGTGATCTGCACGCGCAACCTCCTCAATCGCAGGCGTTCGAAGTGGGTGGAGCCGGACGACAGCGAGGAAGCGCCGCACATCGGCGCGCGCGCTGCTCACGCGTTCTCCACCATCGGGTGGCGCGGGCCGCTGAACATCCAGTGCCAGCGCGCGCCGGACGGCACGCTCCTGATCCACGAGTTCAACGGTCGCTTCACCGGGGCGACGGTCGACCGCTGGCTGCTCGGCTTCGACGAGGTTGGCGCGGCCGTCCGGCAGTTCACCGGCGGCGGTCCACCGGGCGACGGTCTTGTGTTCGGGGCGCTCGAGGCCTTCGAATCACTCGTCGGGCGCGCAGCGGATCCCGCCCAGGTGGCCGCGCTGGCGCGCGACGGCACCTGGACACGGACGCGCTGAGGCGCCGCCGATGCATCCGATCGGCCTTCCCGGCGCTGGCCTGCGTGTAGCGCTCGGCGCGTCGCGCGGGGTCCTTCCCGGTTGGCTCCGCGCCGGCGACGGGCCCGGCATGGATGTCAACTTCACGCCGGGCGGCCCGCTCGCGCTGCTCGACCGGTCGGCGGACGTCATCGCCTGCGCGGTCGACCTGCCTGCGCTGTCGCGTCCGCGCATGGTGGGGACGCTGCTCGAATGCCGGCGCGTGCTGCGCCCGGCAGGCGTGCTGTGCATTGCGGCGCGACAGGCCGATGTTTCGGCCGGCGAGGGAGGCGACCTGGATCGAGCGGCCTCGCTGGTCGGTCTTGCGCGGGCCGCACCCGGCCCAAGCGGGCTCGACGCCGCGCTCGCCCACTGGTGGGCCGTCGACGCCCGCGAGCCGTTGCGCCGTTGGACGAAGCCCGGGCGGCAGATCGACGACGTCCCGGCGGTGAGCATCGCGATCCCCGCCTACAACCCGCGCTTTTTCGCGGCGGCGCTCGCCAGTGCCGTGGCGCAGAGCCATCCTGACGTCGAGATCGTCGTGTGCGATGACTCGTCGGACGAGGCGATCGAGCGCATCGTGCGCGCCGCCGGTGCCAGGCGGCCGGTGCGTTACTTGCGCAACGCGTCCCGGCTGGGCGTGCGGGCAAACTACCGCCGCTGTCTCGAGGAGTCGCGCGGCGAGTTCCTCAAGTTCCTCTGCGACGACGACGTGCTGGCGCCGCACTGCGTCGCCGCGCTCGTTGCCGCGTTCCGCCGCGCGCCGGACATCACGCTCGTGACGTCGCACCGGCGGCGCATCGACGCGCGCGGCGGCACGCTTCCCGACCAGCCGGCGACCGTGGCGCCCGTGCGGCGCGACGCGATGCTGGCCGGCCATGCGTTGGCCAACGCCATGATCGCGCGAGGCCTCAACTTCGTGGGCGAGCCCAGCACCGTGATGTTCCGCCGCGCCGATCTCCTCGACCACGCACCCCACTATTTCACCTTCGACGGCGTCCACGGCTACGGCATCATTGACATGATCACCTGGGCGTCGCTGCTGCTCAAGGGCGACGCCGTCTACCTGCGCGAGAGCCTGTCGTGCTTTCGCGTCCACGCCGGACAGCGCCAGAACGATCCCGGCAAGCGGCAGCGCAACATCGAAAGCATCCGCAAGCTGCAGCGCGCCTGGCAAGCGCTGGGTCTCGCCACGTCGATGCCGCCGGACCACTTCCTCACCAAGCCGTTTCCTCCGGCGCTGCGCGATCCGTGGCGGTTGGTGCCGCCGCGCTCGCCCAGCGGGCGCGCCGTGAGCGAGGAGATCGGGACCCGGTGAGCGCCAGGTCAGGTCGGCTGCGGCCGGCACGGGGGGGTAACCGGCCGCAACCTTCCTGTATTGCGACTACCTTGCTACGCAGGGCTGCGCGCGCCGGATCAGGGTCGGCGTGCGCCGGACCGGAACAGCGTCCTCCTTGCGGGGCCCTCGTCGGCATATCGACGCGCCGGCGTGCGCGGCGCAGCGCCGCCCGACGAGCGGTCGAGCGCTTACACTCGGATGGACCATGACCGATGCGCCGCCCCGCCTGATCGCGCACCTCGACATGGATGCGTTCTATGCGTCGGTCGAGCTCCTGCGCTACCCCGACCTGCGGGGTCGGCCGGTGGTGATCGGCGGCGGCCGCCGCCACCAGCCGGAAACGGTCGTCGACCCGGACACCGGGGAGTCCACGCGCCGCTACGCGACCCTGCGCGGCTACGCTGGCCGTGGCGTGGCAACCACTGCGAACTACGCGGCGCGCGCGCTCGGGCTGCGCTCGGCGATGGCGCTCATTAAGGCCGCCGTGCTCGCCCCGGACACCGTACTGCTGCCCGTGGACTTCGATCAGTACCGGCGCTACTCGCGCCTGTTCAAGGCGGCGGTACGGACCGTCGCGCCCGTCGTGGAGGACAGCGGCATCGACGAGATCTACCTCGATCTCACGGACGTGCCGCCGCCCGGCGGCGCGCCCGGTGCGGGCGATCGCTGGGACGACGCGCGCCGCATCGCCAGGAGCCTCAAGCGCGCCGTGCACGCGGCTACGGGATTGACCTGCTCGATCGCGGTGGCGCCCAACAAGCTGCTCGCCAAGATCGCGTCGGAGCTCGACAAGCCCGACGGCCTCACCATCCTGCGGCGTGCCGATGTCGAGGCGCGGATCTGGCCGCTCGCGCCGCGCAGGATCAACGGCATCGGCCCGAAGTCGAGCGCGCGGCTCGAAGCGCTCGGCATCGGCACGATCGGCGCGCTCGCCGCGGCCGACCCGGCCCGGCTGGTCGAGCAGTTCGGCGTTCACTACGGTGCCTGGCTGCATGCGGCCGCGCATGGGCGCGACGAGCGTCCGGTGGTGACGTTCAGCGAGCCCAAGTCGATCAGTCGCGAGACCACGTTCGAGCGCGACCTGGATGCGCAGAAGGATCGCGACGCGCTGTCGCGGGTGTTCACCGAGCTGTGCGAAGGCGTGGGCGCCGATTTGCGACGCAAAGGCTACGCGGGTCGCACTATCGGTCTCAAGTTGCGCTTCGACAATTTCAAGACGGTGACGCGCGACTGCACCATCGAGCGACCGACGCAGGACGCAGGCGTGATCCGGCGCACGGCCGGCGAATGCCTGCGGCGCATCGACCTGCGCCGGCGCATCCGGCTGCTGGGCGTGCGCGCCGGCGGGCTCGTGCCGGAAGACGCTCTCACGCGCGTCGAGCCGCCGCGCGCCGCCGAGCCGCCACCGTCGCTGTTCTGAAGGCCTCGCCCCGCGACCGCGGGCGGGCGCCGCGAAAGGGCGGGAGCGCGCGCCGCGCTATCCTTGCGCGATGACCCTGCTGTCCGTGCAGTACGCCGAGCTCGCCTTCGGCATGCATCCGCTGCTCGACCGCGCATCGCTGGTCGTGCAGGAGGACGAGCGCATCGGGCTCATCGGCCGCAACGGCACCGGGAAATCATCGCTTCTCCAGGCGCTGGCCGGCCTGCTCGATCTCGACGGCGGAACGATCGCGCGCCGCGACGGCATGCGCATCGCGCTGGTCGAGCAGGAGCCCGTCCTCCCGCCTGCGTCGACGCTGCGCGAGAGCGTCGCGGCACGCGGCGCGCTCGAGGCGATGCAGGACGAGCGCGAGCGCTGGCGCGCCGAGGCACGCCTGGTCGAATACCTGCATCGTTTCGGCCTCGACGAGGCGGCGGTGCCGGCGTCGGCGTCCGGCGGCGAGCGCAAGCGCGCGGCGCTCGCGCTCGCCTTCGCGCTGGAGCCCGACCTGCTGCTGCTCGACGAGCCAACCAACCACCTCGACCTCGACGGCATCGCGCTCGTCGAGGAGCAGGTGCGCCGGCGCGCCGGCGCGGCAATCGTCATCACGCACGACCGCGCGTTCCTCGACCGGGTCGCCACGCGCATCGTCGAGCTCGATCGCGGGCTGCTGCGCTCCTATCCGGGCACCTTCGCGGCCTACGAGGCGCGCAAGGTCGACGAACTCGCGGCGGAGGACGTGGCGCGGCGCAAGTTCGACCGCTTCTGGGCGCAGGAGGAGGCGTGGATCCGCAAGGGCGTCGAGGCGCGCCGCACGCGCAACGAGGGTCGCGTGCGCCGCCTCGAGTCGCTCCGCGGGGAGCGCGCGGCGCGCCGCGAGCGCCAGGGCCAGGTCAGGCTTGGACTCGACGCCGGCGAGCGGTCGGGGCGGCTCGTGGCCGAGCTCGAGGGGGTCGCCAAGGCTTACGGGGACCGGGTCCTGGTGCGCGACCTGTCGCTGCGCATCATGCGCGGCGATCGCCTCGGCCTGATCGGGCGCAACGGCGCCGGCAAGTCGACGCTGCTGAAGCTGATCCTCGGCACCCTCGAGCCCGACGCGGGCACCGCGCGCCGCGGCACGCGCCTCGAGGTCGCGTACTTCGACCAGATGCGCGAGGCGCTCGATCCTGCGCGCACGCTCCTGGAAACGATCAGCCCCGGCTCCGACTGGGTGGAGACGGGTGCCGGGCGCAAGCATGTGCTCACCTACTTGGGCGACTTCCTGTTTCCGCCGCAGCGCGCGCAGGCGCCGGTCGCGACGCTGTCCGGCGGCGAGCGCAATCGCCTGCTGCTCGCGCGGCTGTTCGCGCAGCCTGCCAATCTGCTGGTGATGGACGAGCCGACCAACGACCTCGACATCGAGTCGCTCGAACTGCTCGAGGAGACGCTGCAAGGCTATCCCGGCACGCTGCTGCTGGTCAGCCACGACCGGCGCTTCCTCGACAACGTCGTCACGCAAACGCTCGCGGCCGAGGGCGACGGCCATTGGCACGAATACGTCGGCGGGTATACCGACTGGGTGGCGCAGCGACCGCGGACCGGCGCGGCCGAAGTGCGTGTTGCCCGCGCTGGTGCGCCGGCGGAGTCGTTGCGCAAGTCCGCAAGCGCGCCGGCCGCGACCGCTGGTGGAAGGCTGTCGTGGCGCGAGCTGCGCGAGCTCGAGGCGCTGCCCGTCGAGCTCGAAGCCCTCGAGCAGGAGCAACACGCGCTGACACAGCGGATGTGCGCGCCCGAGTATCACCGTCAGGACATTGCGTCTCTCAAGGCGGACCGCGCGCGGGCGAGCGAGATCGAGCGACTGCTCGGGGTCAAGTTCGCGCGCTGGGGCGAGCTGGATGCACGCGCGCCACCGGGCGATGCGGCGCCGGCGCGGGACCCGGATCGCGATCGCTGAGCCGAAGCAGCGAAAGCGCGGCACCATTCCGGCCGGCCACGGTCGTACCTTCACAATCCTCGGGAGCCAGGGTGCCATTGCCGCTCGAGGCCGCGCTCGACCTTCCCGCCGACGACGGCGGCGACGGGGCGGCGCTGCCGGTTGTCTTCCTGCACGCGCTCGCCGGCACGGCGGGCCAATGGTCGCTGCAGCTCGACAGCGTGCGCGGCGCGCGGCGCGCCGTCGCGCTCACCCTGCGCGGCCACGCCGGCGCACCGCAGCCGGGCGACGGGCGCTTCGACATTCCGGCGATGGCCGCCGACGTCGCGCGCACCGTCGACCGCCTCGCGCTGACCCGCTTCGCGCTCGTCGGTCACAGTTCCGGTGCGCACGTCGCGCTGGCGTACGCGGCGGCGGCGCCCGAGCGCGTCGCCTCGCTGTTACTGGCCGATCCGGCGGGCGACGCGCGCATGGTGCCGCGCGTGCAAGCCGATGCGCTGCTCGCGTCCCTTGCGTCACCGGCCTATTCGGCCACCATCGAAGCCTACTACCGCACTCTGCTGGTCGGATCGCGTTCGCCGGTCATCACGCGGGTGATCGACGAGCTTCGCGCAACACCGCCCGCGACCGTGATCGGTGTGATGCGCGCGTCGCTCGTGTTCGATCCGCTGGCAGCACTCGCCGCCTACCCGGGCACCACGCTTGCGGTCGACACGTATCTGGGCGAGCAGCCGTTCAGCTTGCATCGCCTGTGCCCGGAGCTGCGCAGCGTGCGCATCGGCGACACCGGTCACTGGCTCCAGCTCGACCGGCCGAAGGAATTCAACCTGATACTCGATGGCTGGCTCAGCGGAATCAGCGCCGGGCGCCGCGAAGCGGCCGCCGCCACCGCCCGGTGAAGCGCGACGCGGGGGCACGCTAGACTGACGCGCCGCTGCCTGAGGCATGTCCGGACCCGCTCAACCTGCGGCGCCCGGGCGCGATTTTCCCTTCCGCGCCTGCGCCCGATCTCGTCGACCGCACGCGCGATACCGTGCAGCTCCTTTCGGCCGGGCGCTCAGGCCCCGCAGCAGTGCTTGTACTTACGCCCGCTGCCGCAGGTGCACGGCTCGTTGCGGCCCGGCTTGCGCGAGGCATGGCGAACGGTCGCCGGTGGCTGCCTGACGATCGCCCAGTAGTCGCGAAGCCGACGCAGGAGCTGCGGCAATTCGCGCTCCGCATCGAGCACGAGCTTGCGCCAGCCGGCGGCAGAAAAGCGCGCGCGCTCCGCTTCGCTCAACTCTCCGGCGAGCGCATAGATCGGGAACAGCAGCTCTTCCACATCCTCGGGGTCGGCGCTGTCATGCCACCCGGCCTCCGAGAGCTCGACCCCGTCGAGAAACCCGCCGCACCAGGCTGCGTAGTCAAGGCGCCCGCGGCGCAGGGGAGCCAGCCGCAGGACGAAAGTGTCCGCCTCGAGGTCCGCCCGGGTCCGGGCCAGCGCGGTGGCCAGCAACGCGCCGACTTCCGGCGGGAGCGCGGCTTCCGCGGTACCGGTCGCGACCGTTTTCCAGCGTTCGGCCGGCGCGTCGTCCGGTCCCATCGCCAGCGCAGCGCACATACCCTGCAGGATGTCGCTGCGTACGCCCTCCCACGGGGACGACCGGGCTGGACGGAGCGCGGCGACGCGATCCAGCTCTTCGTCGCAGTGGGTGCCTGGCGGTTCAGGGGCGTGGTCGGCCATGGACACGATGTTGCGACGGCGGTATCGCGGCGAGCGACATCGCGCCTTAACCTGCGGGGGTCAGCGTCGCCATCAATTCGCAACGATCATACCCTATCGTCGCTCAACCACGGCCAAAAAAGGCAATGATGCCACCTAAGGTCGCATCTTGCCTCATCGTGGTTCGCGTTTACGCCGCCCTCGCACCTGCATTCCTGCGGTCCGACCGCACCCAACACCGCAGTGCCGCGGCGGCGTCCGACAGGCCCCGGGCTATTGCCCGCGCGGGGGTAGCAAATCTGCTACCGGGTTGAGGCCGGGGTACCTGTTTTGGCTCGTACCCTTCGTCCGATGTCGTGTTGCATTGCAACAATTTTGCCCTATCATGGTCAATATCCGGTGCGAGGATGCTGTACGCCCAAGGCGCCGCCACCATGATCTCGGCGAACGACGGCACCCCGTTGACGCATAGCAACAATATGACCTCCTCATGCCGCGTACCCGACCCTGATTCGTGGACCTGACCCAGCTCAAGTCCTTCGTGACAGTGGCCAAGCTCGGCCACCTCACGCGGGCTGCGGAGGCCGTCCACCTGAGCCAGCCGGCAATCTCGGGCCAGATCAAGGCGCTTGAACGCGACTTCGGCCTGACGCTCTTCGATCGAACCTCGTCCGGCATGGTCCTGACGCCCGCCGGCAAGCGCTTGCTTCAGCACGCGGAAGCGGTGATCGGCGGCGTGCGGCAGCTACGGCACGCGGCGCTGGAGCTCTCGGCGCAGATCACCGGGCGACTGCGCCTGGGCACGGTGCTCGATCCGGCCTTCCTGCACGTGGGCGAACTGATCGCCGCGATGTACGACCGGCACCCCGCCGTGGAGCTCGACCTTCACCAGGTGGTCTCGCACGATGCCCTGGAGCAGGTGCGCTCGGGTGAGCTCGACGCGAGCTTCTATTTCGGCGCGTTGCCGCACGATCTTGTGGGCGTCGCGTTGCGCACGATCCACTACCGGGTGCTCGTGCCCGCGGCGCTCGGAAACCATGATGACGCGTACCCGCAGGACGGCCAGTCGTCCGGGGACGCAACGGCCGCCTGGTCGCGCCTGGCCGCCCATCCGTGGATCGTCACGCCCGAGCGGAGCTCCCATCGCCAGCTCGTGCTGCAACTTTTCGCCGAGCAGGGCGGCGAGCTCGCGCGCACGGTCGAGGCCGACAACGAGTCGGTGATCACGAATCTGGTCGAGGCGGGGGTGGGCGTGGGATTGATCCGCGACGAGATCGCGCAGGCGTCGGCACGTGCGGGTCGTACCGTGATCTGGCCGGGCGCCACGATGCAGACCGAGCTCTGGCTCGTCCACGATCCCGACCGGCGGTCCGATCCTCTGCTCCTCGCGTTGCTGGCGATCCTCGCTGACGTCTGGCATCCGGCTGCGCTCGAGCGCGCTACCGATCCGGTCGCCGGCTGAAGGCGCCGCACGGTAGGCGCCGGCGGCCGCGCCGATGGCACAATCCACCGATGGCCGCCCGGAACATCGTGCTCGATTTCGCCCGCCCGTCCGACGCCGAGGCGCTCGCCGTCATGTCACGCGACCTGATCGAGTCCGGGCTGGGCTGGGTGTATCGCAGCGAGCGCTTCGCGCGCCTGATCGCCAGCGACGATGCCGTCGCGTTGGTGGCGCGTTTCAACGACCGGCTGGTCGGCTTTGCCATCATGGAATTCGGCGACGAGCGCGCCCACCTGATCGTGCTCGCCGTGCTGCCGCGCCATCAGCGGATGGGAGTGGCGCGGCAGATGATCGCGTGGCTGCTGTCGTCCGCGCTGGTCGCAGGAGTGGCGTCGGTCCATGTCGAGCTGCGCGCCGACAACGTCCCCGCGTTCGCGCTGTATCGCGCGCTCGGGTTCAACGAAACGCTGCGCGTGCCCGGCTACTACCGCGGCAAGGAAACGGCCATCCGGATGATCAGGATGCTGCGCGTTTCGCGGCCCGCGCTGCTCGCCTGGCAGGCGCCGCCGCGCGACTCCCACTGAGCGTTCACGCCCCGGGGGGCCGCATCCGGTGCCACGCGGTTGCGCGCTGGAACGCGCGGCCGATAACGACCAGGGCGGCCTCGTCGAACGGCGCGCCGATGAGCTGTACGCCGATGGGCAGGCCTGCTGTCGACACGCCGGCCGGCAGGGTGAGCGCGCATGCGCCGAGGTAGTTCGCCGCCCGGGTGAACGCGGCGAGCGGCGTGGTCGCCTCGTCGACCTCGTCGAGCGCCTCGGCCACGATCGGCAACGTAGGCGTGAGCAGCGCCGCGCGTCCGTGCATCCATTCGGCGAAGCGGGCGGCCGCGACACGCCGCTGCGCGAGCTCGTCGATGTAGTCGGCGGCCCCGATGGCGCGGCCCGCGAGCACCCGCCGCCGCACCCATGGATCGATATCGAGCGCCGTGTCCTCGATGTACCCGCGATGCAGCGCGTACGCCTCGGCGGCGATGATCCGGCCGTTGCGAAGCATCACATCGTCGAAATCAAGCGGCACCCGGGTTTCCTCCACCACGGCGCCGAGCTCGCGCAGGGTAATTATCGCGGCCGCATGCGCACGCAGCACGTCAGGCTGCGTGCCCGCCGGAAACTGCTCCTCTGCCTGCGCCGCGATCCGCAGCCCGCGCACGTCGGGAGGTGCTGCGAGCGCGCGCTCGACGCTCCACGTGGGCAGGTGCCAGGTCGCCGGGTCGAGGGGATCGGGGCCGGCCATCGCGGCGGTGAGGCGCGCGGCGTCCTCGACCGTGCGCGCGAGCGGACCGAGCGAATCGAGCGTGGTGGAAAGCGGCACCACGCCGTGCAGGCTGACGAGCCCGTAGGTGGTCTTCAGGCCGGTGAGCCCGCACAGCGCCGCCGGGATGCGCACCGATCCGCCGGTATCGGAGCCGATCGCCGCGGGCGCCATTCCCGCCGCCACCGCGACCGCCGACCCACTCGACGAGCCGCCGGCCACGCGATGAACGGCCGGATCCCAGGGATTCCAGGGAGCGCCCATCGGCTGGTTGCGGCCCCAGCCGCCGAAGGCGAACTCGACCATGTGGGTCTTGCCGAGCGGGATCATGCCGGCGGCGACGAGGCGCGCCAGCGCCGTGGAGGTGACCTTCGAGATACGCCCGCGCCAGCTCTTCGAGCCTGCCGTGGTCTGGCGCCCTTCCCAGTGCATGAGGTCCTTGAGCGCGATTGGCAGGCCGTGCAGCGGGCCGCGCGCCAGCCCCGCGCCCCGCTCCAGGTCGGCGGCCTCGGCTGCGGCCAGCGCATCGTCGCGATACAACTCGATGAAGGCGTGCAGCTTCGCGTCCTGCGCATCGATGCGCGCCAAGCACGCCGCGACGATCGCGTGCGACGTGAGCTCGCCCGACGCAAACCGCGCGGAGAGCTCGTCCAGCGAAAGGAAGGGAAGGTCGTGCGTCATGAAGGACATTCGGTGGCATTGAACCAGGAGCGTAGCGCGCGAACGCTACCGCCAACCCGCCGCGCTGTCGACTGCCGTCATGGCGGAGCGGGGCGCGGCTGCAGCAGGAACCGGTCCAGCCGGTTGGCGAACGCCTGGCGATCCGCATGTCCGTACGCCGGCGGTCCGCCCGTTACTACGCCGCTGCCGCGCAGCGAGTCCATGAAATTGCGCAGATCGAGCAGCTCGCGCACGTTCTCGCGGCTGTAGAGCGCGCCCCGCGGATCGAGCGCGAATGCGCCGCGGTCGACCACCGCCGCCGCCAGCGGAATGTCGGCCGTCACCACGAGATCGCCGGGCGCCACCGCTTCCGCGATATGCCGGTCGGCGACGTCGAAGCCCGCGCCCACCTGCACGCTGCGAAGGTAGCGTGACGGCGGCGTGCGCAACGGGCGGTTCGCGACCAGCACGACCTCGACCGGCACCCGGTCGGCCGCGCGGTACAGCATGTCCTTGACCGCTCCCGGACAGGCATCGGCGTCCACCCAGATTCGCATCGTGCCGCCAGTGTAGTGCGTGGCAACGCCGGCCGCGTCCGACGATGGTGGCAGAATCGGCGATCGCCGACGGCCCGAGGAGGCTCACCGTGTCATCCGTTTCCCCGCAGACCCGCTTCGGCAGCGGACGCTCCGTGCCGCGCGTGGAGGACGACGCGCTGCTGCGGGGGCGCGGCGTCTTCGCCGACGACGTCGCCGTCGACGGCGCGCTCCACACGCTGTTCCTGCGCTCGCCGCACCCGCATGCGCGCATCGAGTCGATCGACACGCGCCATGCCGCCGCGCTGCCGGGCATCGTCGCGATCTACACGGGCCGCTCGCTGGTCGACGCGGGGGTGAAGCCGCTGCCCAACTCCACCGATTTCAAACGCGCCGATGGCGGCGCCACCGCGTCGCCTGCGCAGGATGCGCTCGCCGTCGACCGCGTGCGGTTCGTCGGCGAAGCCGTGGCGGCCGTGGTCGCTGAATCGCTCGCGCAGGCCCGCGATGCGCTCGAGGCGATCGACGTAAGCTATGCGCCGCTGCCCGCGGTGGTCGACGGCACGGCCGCGGTTGCGCCGGGCGCGCCGGTGGTCGTCGACGCGGCGCCCGACAACATCGCCTGCGAGAAGCGCCACGGGGACGCGGCGGCCACGCAGGCGGCGATCGATGGCGCTGCGCATGTCGTGACGCTGCAACTGGTGAACCAGCGCTGCATCGCCTGCCCGATCGAGCCCCGCGCCACGCTCGCGACCTACGACGCGGACGCCGATCGCCTGACGCTGCGCGTGAGCTGCCAGACGCCGAGCGGGCTGCGCGACGAGCTGTGCGACGAGGTGCTCGGCATCCCGAAGGAGCGCGTGCGCGTGGTGGTCGGCGACGTGGGCGGCGGCTTCGGCATGAAGACCAATCTCTATGCCGAGGACGTGGTGGTGGCCTTCGCGTCCCGAACGCTCCGCCGCACCGTCCGGTACACCGCCGAGCGGATGGAAGAGTTCCTCGCCGCGAGCCACGGCCGCGACGTGACCAGCACGGCGTCGCTCGCGCTCGATGCGCAGGGCAGGATCCTGGCGCTGCGGGTCGATTCGATCGCCAATGTGGGGGCGTACGCGAAGCCCGGAGGCGTCGTCATCCAGCTTTTGATCGGGCCCTGGGTGTCGACCAGCATCTACGATATCCGCACCATCGACATCCACATCAAGGCGGTGCTGACGCACACCGCGCCGACGGGCGCATACCGGGGCGCCGGCCGTCCCGAGGCGATCTACATCATCGAGCGGCTCATGGACGAGGTGGCCCGGCGCACCGGCATCGACCCGGTCGAGCTGCGCCGCCGCAACCTGATCGCGCCCGCGCAGATGCCCTACACCAACGCGATGGGCAAGACCTACGACAGCGGGCAGTTCGAGCGCGTCATCGATCGCGGCCTGGCGCATGCCGACTGGCGTGGTTTCGACGAACGTGCGCGCGGCTCGACCGCGCGCGGCAAGCTGCGCGGCCGCGGCCTCGCGACCTTCCTCGAATGGACGGGCGCCGACGTGTTCGAGGAGCGCGTGACCGTGACGGTCGCGGGCGACGGCGGCATCGAAATATTCTCGGCTACTCAGCCGATGGGGCAGGGGCTCGCGACCACGTTCGCGCAACTCGCGGTCGACGTCTTCGGCGTGGCCCTGGAATCGGTGCGCGTGAGCTTCGGCGACACCGATCGCGGTACGGGCTTCGGCAGCGCCGGATCGCGCTCGCTGTTCGTCGGCGGGTCGGCGGTGCGCGTCGCGTCCGAGCGCACCGTGCAGCACGCGCACAGGCTGGCGGCGATCGCGCTCGAGGCGGCACCCGGGGACATCGATTATCGCGACGGCGTGTTCGGCATCGCGGGCACGGACCGTCACATCGGGTTGTTCGAGCTCGCGGCGCGCCAGCCGGAGCGGCACATCATGCTCGACTCGACCAGCAAGGTGGCCGATGCGACGTGGCCGAACGGCTGCCACGTCTGCGAGGTGGAGGTGGACGTCGACACCGGCGCCGTCACGATCGAGCGCTACGCGTCGGTCAACGACGTCGGGCGCGTGATCAATCCGATGATCGTCATCGGCCAGCTCGAGGGTGGCGCGGCGCAAGGCATCGGACAGGCGCTGTGCGAGCGCTTCGTCTACGACGCGGACACCGGCCAGGCGCTGTCGGCGAGCTTCATGGACTATGCGATCCCGCACACCCGGATGCTCCGCCATTTCGACATGGCGATGGACGAGGCCACGCCGTGCCTCAACAACCCGATGGGTGTGAAGGGCGTGGGCGAGCTCGGCACCATCGGCGCCACGCCCGCCGTGGTGAACGCGGTGATCGATGCCTTGGTGCGAGGCGGTTACGGGGCGCAGGCGCAGGCGCTGCAGATGCCGTTGTCGCCGGCGCGGGTGTGGGCGGCGCTGCAGGGGGGCTAGGCGGCAGGTTCCAGCTCAAGATGCCCGAGCGGCTCGTCGAGGCGAACCGGCTTCGTTCGTTGCCTCACATGCCGGCTGCCTTGCATTCGAACGGCAGCAAGCGCACATCGACGTCGGTACGGTCCACGCCGAGCAACGTCATCTTCGCGGGCGCTTCGGCGTGTCCGCAGACCCACGCGATCGGCACGATCGGCGCGTCGGCCACGACGGCCGGGCGCAGGGTGACCACCTTCCCGGCGAGCGCACCGTTGACCTTGTTGCCCAGCGTCAGGTGAATGGCGCCTTCCTGCACGGCGAGCGCGCTGACGTAGTTCGACACGATCTTGTCGGACATCGGCAGGCCGGCGGCGGCGTTGTCGACTGGCAGCGGGAAGCCGGATGCCCACGCAATGTCGACCGGCTTGCGCGCGATGTCGGCAAGCGGGAGCGCAGCCTTGATCTGGCCGCGCGCGACCTGGTCGAGCAGCGACGGAATCGCGAGCGTGAGCAGGATGCCCGCGATGGCAAGCGCCACCACGATGCTCATCAATCCGAAGCCTTGCACGCGCCGACGCGCTCCGCACCCGTCCATGCGCGCCAGTGTAGCGCCGCGAGGGTGTCCGCACGTCCGGGTCGCGCGCCGATCCGACGCGTGGCGAGGGCTGCGGGAATTGGTCATACTGGCAGGCCGAGACTCGAGGAATCGCAATGATCGCACCGCATCCCCCCGCAAGCCTGCCGGGCCGCATCGCCGTCGCCGTCCGGCTCGGCAGCCTCTCGTTCGCGCTGGCCACGCTCGCCGCCTGCGGCAAGACCGATGCGCCGCCGACGGTCGCGCCCGCAGCGCCGGCCCCGGCCGCCGAGTCCTCCGCACCCGCGGCCGCGCCGCCTCCCACGGCATCCCCCGCGACGGCCGCAGCGCCGGCGGTCGACGAGGAGATGAAGCGCCTGGCCGGCGAGGTTTACGTGTTCGCGTATCCGATGGTGCTCACGGAGATGACTCGCCTACAGGAAACCGCGCGCGGGGGGCTCAATGCGTTTCAGCACCGGCGGGGGTTGCCGGACGCGGCCAGCACCGGCGCCCCCAACCCCAACGCCGACTTCCTGTATTCGCAGGCGTGGCTCGATCTTTCGAAGGAGCCGGTGATCCTGTCGGTGCCCGACACCAAGGGCCGGTATTACCTCATCGCGATGCTCGATGCATGGAGCAACGTCGCGGCGTCGCTCGGCAAGCGCACGATCGGCACGGAGAAGCGCGAGTTCGCGATCGTCGGGCCGCGCTCGAAGGCGGCGTTGCCGGAATTCGTGACAGAGGTGAAGTCGCCGACGGAAATGGCGTGGCTGTTCGGGCGCATCGAAGCGGGGAACAAGTCCGACCTGACCAGCGCGACGCGCCTGCAGGACGAGGTCACGCTCACGCCGCTGTCGGAGTATGGCAAGCGCGGCAGGAAGCCGGCCGCCGCCGCCACTGCCGCGCCGCCGGGCGCGTCCGTCGACCCCGCTGCGCAGGTGGCGGCCATGGATGCGTCGACGTTCCTCACGCACGTCGCGATGTTGCTCCCGGGCAATCCCCCGACCAAGGATGACGCGCCGATGCTCGACAAGATCCGGCGCGTCGGGCTCGTTGCGGGCCAGCCATTCGATCCCGCCAAGCTCGCTCCCCTCGCCGCGACCAGCGTGCAGGAAGGCGTGCGCGCGGCGCACGACGCGATCGAGGCCGCCGCCAAGCGCGTCAGCACCGCCGACGTGCGCAACGGATGGTCCATCGACCGGGACATCGGCCGCTGGGGCGCCGACTACGGGAAGCGCGCCGTGTCCGCGCGCCGCGGGCTCGGCGTGAACGCGCCGGAGGACGCCATCTTCATGGTGGCGCGCTTCGATGCCGGAGGCCAGCGCTTCGACGGCGCCCATCGCTACGTCCTGCATTTCGACAAGGGCGCGCTGCCGCCGGTCGAGGGCTTTTGGTCGCTCAGCCTCTATAACGACCAGCAGCAGTTCGCGGCGAATCCGGCGCATCGGTTCACGCTGGGCAGCGTCGACAAGCTCAAGGCGAACGCCGACGGATCCATGGACCTCGTCATCCAGAAGGCCGACCCGGGAGGCGACGCGAACTGGCTGCCGGCGCCAGCCGGCGGGTTCAACCTGGTACTACGCGCGTACTGGCCGAAGGCGGACGTCCTAGAAGGTCGATGGGCGCCACCGGGTGTGCGGCGTTTGACGTGACCTGGCGGGGGCGCCGTGGTGGGCGCCCCGGCGTAACCTCGACTAGAACGTGATGGTCCAGGGCACGACATTCGCGGGCGATAGCGGAGGCAGCGTCGCCTGAATACAGTGCTCGTCGCTCACTCCGCAGAAGTAAATCGTGTTGTCGGCCGGCAGGCCCCAGAAGAAGTAGTTCTGCCGATACACGCCCCGCCGCAGCCTGACCGGTTGCGAAGCGTCGTAGAGAGCCGAATTTACCGGAGTGAAGAATTCCGCGGGCGTGTAGTCGACCGGCATCGGCGAGGCGTTCAGCCAATGCTGCGATGCCGACTCGACGTACATCGTCTGTGCGACGCGGTCGGCGAGCACCGCAACTTGAGCGTGCTGACCCGCACTCAACCTGGGAATCGACGCCAAGGCTGGCGCTGTGGGCGCACCGAAGCGCAGCTTGATGTTCAGCGTGTCGTCCGTGGTGGTGAAGCGGCCCACCGGCAGCGGGTTGTAGCGTTTGGCCACATCGTCCCAGACATAGTCGCTGATATTGGCGAATCCCATGAAGGACGGCTCGCTGATGTTCCGGGAGCCCGCCACGACCGCGTCCGCTTCCGTGCCGAGCTGCCCGCGGTACACCACCTGAAGCGAAAGGTCCGTCACGTCGACGCCTATGCCGCTTGGAAAGTCGAACGTCAGCAATTGGCGTTCGCCGGGTCCGAGTTTTCCGCCGGCTAATGCCGCGCTGTTGACTGCCGAGGACACCGAGATCGCCTCGCCGGGCGTGCGGGCGGGGAATCCGGGGAACCCTGGCGCGCCCGGCTGCCCACGCAGGTCGGACCTGTACGCCGTGTTGGCGTGAAAAGTCGCCACGGCCACGAAGAAACCCCCGGATAGCGACTCGTCGGCCGATGTGTTGCCCACCTTGACCTTGACGCGGTTGAACGAGCACGGTGAGCAACCCGTCTGGTTCGCAATGGAGATCACGCCGTCATCGGGGGCCGCAATATCCAGCGAAGCGCGAAAGAAGCGGTCGATCAGGCCGGCGGAGTAGGCGACGGCCCGCGGCAGCAGCAGGCGGGCCTGGTCGGCGTAGTTGTAGTGGTTGAGGGTGTAGCGGGGAATGACCGCCTTTAGCGCGAGAAATTGGTCGAACACGCTGTAGGTCGACAACGCGATGTTGGTAGCTGATGCAGACGGATCGTTAGAATCCGCCACCGAACCCATTATCAAGGTCAGTTCACCGCCGGTAATTGGTTTTCCGGCCGCGTTTTCGATCTGTCCTGTCCCGAGCTTTACCTCCCGCAAACTTGGGTGCGTTCCAATTTGAGGTGGCGAGCGGTATGCGGCGCTCGAATGGATGTTGGTGTTGACCGAATAGAATCCCTGATTGGAATAGTTGGCCAGGCCTTTACCCGATTCGCTCGGGAATCCCGACGCCGTGCTGAAGTAATCCCGGTAGGACGAGAAACGCGGAAGCGCGTATCCAGCGACGTCGAGCGGTATCGGTGCGACATTCTCCGAATTGTCTGCGGACAAGACGTCACTCCACAGGCGCTCGCGAAGCGTGAACTTATTCCGCCCCGCCGCGCGGGCTTCCACGTAGTTCTCGAAATACGACGCATGGCCACCGTCGCAGTGGCCCATCAGACATCCCATTCCCGAGTGCAGGTCGGCGCGGGTGTGCTGGGGTTGTGCCATGTCCTGGAGCAGATGAACGACGTCGCCGAGCGACCGAAAGGTTGTTGCCCAATAGGCCTTGCGAAGCGCTTCCTGTTGCATGGCGGCCGTGGAATAGGCCGCAAAGCCCGCGGGTATCGCCAACGGCCAGAGATTTCCGGCGGCGTCGATCTTGCGCAGCGTAATCGCCCGCCACATCGCTTCTTTGGCGTACCGGAGACTGAACCGGTTGTCGTAAAGCACGCCGGTGCCGTCCAAGGCCCAATCGGGCGCCTTCTTGCCGATGCCCAGGATCAGGAGCGGCTCGTCCTTAACCGGGTCGTAGAAGTGGTTGAAGACGCGGTCGAAGTCCTTAACAGGATCGTCCTGCGGGGTGTTTTCGCTAGCATGCGCGTCGAACGTGACGTCGTCTTCCCGGATCGATCCCTGCATCAACCAGCCGGGGAGGCT